>DATKZY010000088.1:0-32415 GCA_035527715.1 Planctomycetota bacterium
GAATGGACATTATGGACATGATGGACTGGATGGACAAGGGCCGGTGAAGCCCCCTCTGCCGCGGCCATCGTGTCTATCCGAGGCGTTCTTCCAACAGCCGCGGTGAGCGGCGCAGGTCCATGACCGCAATGACCGAGATCGCTTCCTCGCCAACAACATAGAAGACGCCGTACGGGAAACGGCGGAGAAGGGCTCTGCGCGCGTCGCGGTGCGCGACAGGGGCAAGCCTTGGGTGCCGCAGGATGCCTGCCATACAGGCATCCACGCAGAGCAGGAACTCATCGCCGAGGCCTTGCCTCTGGGCCTCGTACCAGCGATAGGCCAGGCGGAGGTCCCCCTGCGCCTCCGGACGAACGATGATGCGATGGCTCATCGTTGCGCTCGGATGCGGTCGCGGACCTCTTCCCACGGCGTCCCTGCGGCCGGGTCGCGGTGGTAGGCGTCCAGCCGGCGGTCGAGGGCCTCGCGCTGCTCGTCCGTGAGCGGCACGGCCTCCGGCACCGCGGCAATGCTGTCCCAGATGTCCTCAACGAGTTGGATGCGCTCTGCCACGCTGAGGTTGAGTACGTGGGCAATCGAGACGGGTGCTGCCATCTTGCCTTGGCCTCCTCTCTGCGTCCGATGATCCACCCGCACCCCGGGGAATGCAAGACCCTTGCGGCTGCGCCCCGAGTCGGGCGGAGTCGCCTGGTACTGCGCGAGCGAATCTCGCGATACCCATATCCTATCCCACGCAACCCGTGCTGTCAATGACAGAGCATCATGGCAAGGCATGGCCCGGCGGCGCGCTCTTCCTGGCTCCACCGCCGCGCATCAAGGCCGCCTTGAGCGAGGACGAAGCCCTGCGCGCCGCCATGCGACCGCCCACAAAGGAACTGGCTGAGAAGCTTGCGCAGAAGGTCTCGTTCGACTTCGTCGAGACGCCGTGGCAGGACGTGGTGGCCTTTCTGGGCGAGCTCATGAAGGTTCCCCTCGCAATGGACTCCGAGGAAGTGGACGTGAATGACACACCCAAGGTCACGTTGCGGGTGGGCGACATGCCGGCGGACGCGGCGATTCGCTGGTGCTGCCGGGTGAGCGGCTTGGCCTGCGTGTGGCGCGACGGCAAGCTCGTGATCACAACGCCCCATCGCGCGATGGAAGAGGCCGCGAAGAGGAAAGAGCAATAGCCCGCCATCGGGCCAAACCTGAGTGAGGTCAGAGCACCCCCTTGTCATTCCGAGCGTGTCGAGGAACCTTTCAAGGGGCAAGCCAACATGACGGAGCACGCCGCGTCGCCAGAGGGCTCTCCCCTGAAAGGTGCTTCGACAAGCTCAGCATGACAACTGAGAGGGTATGCCGGATCTCCTGCGCTCTCCCTTGCTCAGGAACGTAGCGACGCGTCGTCGCCGCCTTGTTGTGGCGCGACCTCAGCTTGACACGGCGAAGGCAACGGGTAGAATGAAGCCGCGCGACGCGATTCCGCGGCTGCGTGCGAGGCACCCATGCTCGAACTCCAATTGCTGCTGGTGACGGAGGGCCTGGCGCCGCGGCTGAAGACGCCGTCGCGCCTCGCAGGCGAGCTGTCGCTGGCGTGCGACATGGAGGTGTGCCCCCGCTCGGTCGCCGGGCACGACCGGGTGATCTACTTCCTGGCCCGCAGCCGCTACGATAAACACCTCGGACTCGTGTACGACGCGCTCGCCGTCCCGCCATCCGCCCAGGACTTCGAGGGCACGCCGGAGACCTATGAGGTCCAAGGCGTGCGGGTGACGGTGAAGCTGTGCCCGCGCAGCACGGCCAACGCGGCGGCGTTGCGGGCGCGGCTGCCGTTCCTCGCGCCGCAGTGCATGGGGCTGGCGACGTCGGTCGGCCTCGGCGACCGCCTGGGCCTGGCCACGCCGGGACACGTCCGCGCCGTGGCCGGCTCGGGGCTGCGGGCGTTCTTCGCCCAGCAGTCGATCCGCGAGATGACGCGGACGGGCCGCACGCCCCAGCAGGTGCTCGACGACGCGATGTGGGGGGTGTTCCAGGAGGGCTTTCGCGAGGGCTTCGGCGCCGATGCCGACCACCTGAAGACGACGAAGGACATTGATGCGTGCTCCGCCGCGGGCTTCACGCTGTTCACCATTGACCCCGGCCAGCACGTGGACGACGCGGCGGACGCGGCCCCGGCCGCAGAGCTTGCGGAGAAGTTCCGGGCACTCCGGTGGGACGACCTCGAGACTGCCCCGGCCGACCGCCTTGCGGCCTACGCGGGCAAGCGGCTGGCCGTGGCCGACGGCCTGGTCCTGGAGCCGACCGAGACCGACGTGTTGCGCGCCGCGGCCAAGTATGGTGCGGCCATTGCCCAAACCGTGCGGCTCTATCGCCATCTGGCCACGGTTCGCGCGGGCCGGCCCTTCGAGCTGGAGATGTCGGTGGACGAGACGGCGTCGGCCACCTCGCCCTTCGAGCACTACTTCGTGGCGGCGGAGCTGCGGCGGCTGGGGGTGGCGTGGGTGAGCCTGGCGCCGCGATTCGTCGGCCGGTTTGAGAAGGGCGTGGACTACATTGGCGATCTCGCGGCCTTCGAGCAGTCGTTCGCGCAGCACGCAGCGATCGCGCGGGCGCTGGGGCCCTACAAGCTCAGCATCCATTCGGGCAGCGACAAGTTCTCGATCTACCCCATCGCGGCCCGGCTGGCGGGGGAGCTGATCCACGTCAAGACCGCCGGCACGAGCTACCTCGAGGCGCTGCGCGCCGGAGCCAGCGTGGCGCCCGAGCTCTTCCGGGCAATCCTCGACTTCGCGTGCGAGCATTACGAGGAGGACCGGGCGTCGTATCACGTCTCGGCCGACGTGGCGAAGGTGCCGCGCGTCGCTCACCTCAAGGACTCCGAGCTGCCCGCCGTGCTGGAGCAATTCGACGCCCGGGAGGTGCTGCACGTGACCTACGGCTCCGTGCTCAACGCTCGGGCCCGCAACGGAGCCTGGCGGTTCCGCGAAGGGCTGTTCGAGGCCATCCGGCAGAACGAGGCGGTCTACAGCCGCATGCTCGAGCGGCACCTGGGCCGACACGTCGCCCCCTTCAGGAAAGGATGAGCGGATGACCCGCGACGAGTTGCGCAGTCTCTTCGCCCTGGACGGCAAGGTGGCCGTGGTCACCGGCGCCGCGGGCGTGCTCTACAGCGGCATTTCGAAGGCTCTGGGCGAGCTGGGCGTCCGGCTCGCAATTCTCGACATCCGCGAGGAGGCCGCCCGAGGCGTCGCCGACGAAATCACCAAGGCCGGCGGCCAGGCGATGGGGCTCGCCTGCGACGTCCTCAAGCGCGAGAGCATTGAGGCCGCACGCGACGCCATTCTGGCGCGGCTCGGCCAGGTGGACATCCTGATCAACGGCGCCGGCGGTAACCACCCCAAGGCTACGGCGACCGACCAGGTGCCGTTCTTCGACCTGCCGCCCGAGGCCACGCGGTGGGTGTTCGAGCTGAACTGCCTCGGCAGCATCCTGCCGTCGCAGGTCTTCGGCAAGCACATGGCCGAGCGCGGCGAGGGGAACATCCTCAACACCTCCTCGATGTGCGCCTTCACGCCCCTCACGAGGGTCATCGCCTACTCCGCCGCCAAGGCGGCCGTGAGCAACTTCACCCAATGGCTGGCGACCCACATGGCGAAGAACTACTCGCCGCGCATCCGCGTGAACGCGATTGCCCCGGGCTTCTTCCTTGGCGACCAGAACCGCTACCTCCTGATTGACGAGAAGACCGGCGACCTCACGCCTCGCGGCAAGACGATCATCGAGCACACGCCGATGGGACGCTTCGGCGTGCCCGACGACCTCATCGGCACCATCGTGTGGCTCCTGTCCCCCGCATCATCCTTCGTGACCGGCATCGTCGTCCCCATTGACGGCGGATTCTCTGCATTCAGCGGCGTCTGAGTTCCTCTCATCCAGTTGCTCAGGCAGGAGTACAGAGCGATGGCCGACCCGCAGGCGGAACTGAAACTTTTTCGCCCAAAGCACGAGTTTTTTGTGGGCATTGATTCGGATGGTTGTGCCTTCGACACAATGGAAGTCAAGCACAAGTTCTGCTTCGTCACCGCGGTGATGCAGGCGTTCGGCCTGGCCGCGCTGGCGCGGACTCTGCGCGACGTGTGGGACTTCGTGAACCTGTCGTCGAGGTCACGGGGCTGCAATCGCTGGCACGCGCTGCGCGCAACGATGGAACACCTGGTCGAGCTGACGCCCTACGAGCGCTTCAAGCCCTTCCTCGCCGCCCACCTCGACGTGATCAAGGACTTCCTCGCGACCTCCGAGAAGGACAAGCGCATCCAGCTTAGCAACGAGGGGCTCCTGCTCTACACCGAACTGAAGCTCCACATCCCCGCTGCCCAGGTCCTCGCCAAGGGCATCGTCGCCGACGCTGTAGGCGTGTCCACCTCCCCAATGGGCCGAGCCATCGTCCAAGCCGACACCTCGCCCGACGCCTGCCTGCTCCGCCTGCTCTATTGGACTCACGTCGTCAACGGCCTCGTGGGGCTCTACGTCTACGACGTGCCGCCCTTCCCCCACTGCCGCAAGAGCCTCGAGAAGCTCGCCCCCGTGGCCGACATCATCTGCGTGTCCGCCACCCCCTACGAGGCCCTCGCCCGCGAATGGGAGGAGCACGGCATATCTCGTCACGCCGCCGTGATTTGTGGCCAGGAACAGGGCAAGAAGGAGACGCACCTCGCCCTCGCCGCCAAGGGCAAATACCCGCCCCACCGCATCCTGATGATCGGCGACGCCCCCGGCGACCTCAAGGCCGCCCGTCTCAACAACGCGCTCTTCTTCCCCGTGAACCCCGGCGCCGAGGACCGCTCCTGGCAGCTCTTCCTCGACGAAGCCGCAAACCGCTTCCTCTCCGAGACTTACGCCGGCGACTACGAGGCCGCCCTGATCAAGGAGTTCGACAAGCACCTCCCCTCCACCCCGCCCTGGAAGCAGTGAGGGGCACTGCCCGTGGACGCCCTCAGCCAGTTCGCTCTCACAGGCCGGCGCGCCCTCATCACGGGCGCCAGCCGCGGCATCGGTCGCGCCTGCGCCCTCGGCCTCGCACAGGCAGGGGCCGACGTGGCGCTCGTCGCCCGCGACAGGGCCGCCCTCGACGCACTGGCCGCCGAGACGCAAGCCCTTGGCCGCAAAGCCTTTGTGAGAGTCGCCGACCTCTCCCGCCCGTCCGTCTGCGACGCCATCGTGGCGGACTGCGAGGCCGCCCTGGGCACCATTGACATCCTGCTCTACGCCGCGGGCGTCACCCGTCGCGCCCCGGCCAGCGAAGTCCAACTCCGCCAGCTCGACGAGTGCCTCGACGTGAATGCGAAAAGCGCCTTCGCGATCTCGCAAGCCATTGGCCGCAGGCTACTTGCGGCGCAGAAGCCCGGCTCCCTCATCTTCATCGCATCGCTCATGTCCCGCGGCGCCCGCCCGACCACCCTCCCCTACGGCATCTCGAAGATGGCGCTGACGGGCGTTGTCCGTGGCCTCGCCGTCGAGTGGGCGTCCCACGGCATCCGGGCCAACGCCATCGCCCCGGGCTACGTCCGAACCTCCCTTGCCGCAGCGGTTTACGACAATCCGCAGCTTCGCGCCTGGGTCACCAGCCGCATCCCCCAGGGCCGCTGGCAGGAGCCCGAGGACTACGCGCCCATCGCCGTCTTCCTCGCCTCCGACGCCGCCCGCATCATCACCGGCCAAATCCTCTTCGCCGACGGCGGCTGGACCGCAGCCTTGTGAAAACGGTGTTCGGTGGTCGGTGTTAGGTGTTCGGGTACAGACACTTAGGATGTGGCACAGCCGCCCTCGGCTGTGAGGATGCGGGGAGGGAACCCTTTCGCGAAAGGGCTTCCCTCCCCGCACCCCACCCTCCGAAAGCTCCTGTACTTTCGCCGCCACAGCCTGTCTCAGCCAGCCTCCCATGCCCCCTTCTCTGCTCCGACTCACGCATCACGGGCTTCCGCAGAGTGACTCTTTTTGGACATTGGGGCGCTGTGTTTTGGACATTTGCCGCTCCTGCACACCTGCACACCATGTGAAGCCCGTCACATGCTCAGAGGGGCGGGAGAACAGAATGAAGCCGACTCAGGCAAAATGATAAGCCGATTCCGGATCTGGGTCGGAATCATCTTGCCCCCATCATTCTGCCTGGCGCATCTTTGCTCCCCTCCCGGTCTCGCGCGAGAAGTCGCGCTGGACTTTTCGGTCGGACTTCGCTATCTTCAAGGGTGGTTCCGCGCACGTCCTCGTCGGCCCGAGGAGTCCCCGCGCGGGAGAGGAGACAACTGCATGGCCACTGAGAAACCCTCCAGCCTCGTGGACACCCGCGTCGTCTATTGCGGCGACAACCTCGAACAGCTCTCCAAGCTCCCCGACGCCTGCGTGGACCTCATCTACATAGACCCGCCCTTCAACTCCAACCGCAACTGCCCGGCGGGGTCTTGAAAACCGCTCGCCGTCCTTGTACGATACGCTCTTGTCCGGAAGCACGGACGGAGAGACTGGCTTGCTCAGAGAGGACAGATAATGCCGAACCCAACCAAGGCGGGGTTCCTCAGGCAACTAAAGGAGCGATACGGCTCGTTGCGCAAGCTGACCGGAAGTCAGTCTCTCTACGAACTCGGTGACGCAGCAGCGATCGTCTACATCAGATATTCGAAGCTCCATGAGGGTCACGAAACGTGGAATGGCCTCCGACAGGACGATCTTCGCAGGCTCGAAGGGCGCCGTGCCGCCCTCTGCTTCATCTGGCCAGAGCAAGCACAGCCCCTGATCCTGCCGTACTCAGACTATGAAGACGTCTTCCAATCAACCCTGCCGAACCGCGACGGCCAATACAAAGCCCAGATCTACCTGAGGAACGAAGGAACACAACTCTGCATCGTTAGGGCCGGGCGCTTCAATGTGGAGGCGTACTACGGCTGGGACAGGCTCGATGCTCTGGTATCCTCTGCGGAACTCCCCCCAGTTCCAGAGCTGACGCACTCGCAGGTTCAGACTCTGCTTGGAGCGATTGGCACCTCCAAGAGCTACGACGTCTGGGTTCCGCGGAATGACCGCGCAAGGCTCGACTGGTCGGTTGCAGCGCCTTTTGGCCTGAGAGAGGACCTGCCCCAGGGGTTTGCGTCCGTGGAAAGGATACTGGAGCAGGTTGACGTGATCTGGATTCCGCGAGGGTCCGGTGAACTCAGGGCGCTCTTTGAGGTGGAGCACACGACCAGTGTGTACTCTGCCCTCCTGCGATTCAATGACATTCACCTGACGGCGCCGACTCTGCGGCCTCAGTTCTCCGTGGTCGCCAACGACCAACGGCGCGCCGTGTTCGTTGAGCAGTTGAGGCGACCCACCTTTCAGAGCAGCGGGCTTGTCGATCTGTGCACATTCCTGGAGTACGCAAGCGTCTTCAGGTGGTACCACGAGTTGCAGAGAACTCAGACTGGAGAGTGACGCCATGGCAACGCAGAGGCATGAGCCCCTTTGGCTGGTTGTAATCGTAGAGAGTGGCATACCAGCCTGCGCCGAAGCCTACCGAGACAGGCGGTCAGCCAAGAGGCGCGAATGTCAATTGTGGAAGGACATGAACGAAAACGATGATGCTGTCGGCGTCTTTCAAGTCCAAGTCGGCAGACCGACATCTTGCGTCTGCGACACAGCATCAGGAGCTGAGTTCGATGAGTTTGCGGCTCAACTTGACGAGGCATGAACCCGGATTCGCCTTTGACAACTGGGCGGTCATCGCGTTGGGCGGCATCCCCAACAAAGCCCAGGTCGGCGACATGGGCATAGACGGCCGCATCTATCCCGTCGCCGCCATGCCCCGCAGGGCTGGTGGCACAGGCCTCCGGCCTGTGTCGGCCACAGGCAAGATGCCTGTGCCACCGGAGCAGGCAGCCACAGCCGCGGGCGGCTGTGCCACACAGCCAGGGGCCACACCGACCCAGGCCGAACTCGGCTTCATGGACCTCTGGTATCCCATCCAGGTGAAGCAGAAGGACAAGGTGGGCCGTCCCGACGTTGACGCCTTCGAGGCCGTGATGATGCGCGAGGAGCGCACCAAAGGCTTCTTCGTCGCCTTCGACTATTCTCAGGACGCCCTGGACGAAATCAGCCGCTTCTTCAAGCAAACCGGCAAGGCCATCGTCGCCCTCACCGTCAAGGAGATTCTGGACGAGCAGATTGCGATGAAGTTGGTGTGAGGAGTTCAGCCATTCAGGAGGAGTGCGAATGGATGAGGTCAGGAGTCTGCAAGCCTTCGAGCACTGGCGCGATGCCAATCAGAGGTTCGACTACTTCGTGATGGGCATGACGGGCGCGTTGTGTGCGTACATCGCCCAGTCCTGGGTGCCTCGCAGAATCTCTGTCTCGCCCAGCACTGCCGAACTCGTCGCGCTATTGCTCCTCGCGGCCTCGGTGTATGCCGGGTTCAGGCGCGCACAAGAAGCCATCCACACATTCGCCATAGCCCATCAGAGGATCCGCCTCTCGGAGCGCAGAGGCAAGCTGCTTAGCAACCTGTCAGATGCGCCCCTCATGAACCCACTTTCAGGGGAGGTCTTCTCGCGCGAGCGGGCCGAAGAGCTGATTGACGCTTGGGGCGAGGCGATCCCCAGATTGGGGGTAGAGGCCGACGCGACCTCTCATGCTGCAGGTCGCTGGGCACGCGCGCGCAACAGGTTCCTCTTCGTTGGGTTCCTGCTTCTTCTGGCGGCAAGAGTCTGGAGCGCCTATGTGTGAGAGAAGGGAGAACGTAATGGCCAAGAGCAAGCCACGTGAGAGCAGGCTGGTGTGCCGACACCTTGAGCGGGTGTCGGGCTTGGTGATGGAGCAATACCGGGATATCCTGCGCGAGTCGTTCCGCAGGGCCAACGGGATCTACGCGCTCTACAAGGGACGCAGGCTATACTACGTCGGCTTGGCGTCGAACCTGGCCTCGCGACTTGTCACCCATCTGAGGGACCGCCATGCCGGCAAATGGGATAGTTTCAGTTTGTATGAGACCTCCAGCGACAAGCATATCAGGGAGCTTGAAGCACTCGTTGTGCGGATAACCGAGCCGCGTGCGAATCAAGTGAAGGGCAAACTGCAAGGTTCCGCTGACCTCCGCAAGGAGCTCGAGGGGCGGATCCGAGCGCGCAATGAGGACCATCTCAGCCAGATGTTCGGGCACGCGAAACGGGAGCGACGCCAAGCCACGCCTGCTCCTGCCAGGCCAGCGAAGTCGAAGCTGCCGATGGCCGGCCTCATCGAGGGCGGCTGGATACAGCTCAGGTTCACCCACCGCGGCACAGAGCACAAGGCGCTGCTGGCCAAGAACGGCACAATCACCTTCAACGGCGAGGTATTCGCATCGCCATCGTTGGCCGCACGCAAGGCCGCGGGCAAGACGGCATACAACGGTTGGAAGGCATGGAAGTACAAGAACCAGGCGGGGGAATGGCGGTACATTGATGAACTGAGGAAGAAGGAGTAGTCTGCTTTTTCGTTGCGAAGCAGCAGCCTCGCAACGAGGAGCAGTCGGGAGCGATGCGGGAGCCTTTCGGAGTGCGGCGGCTCGACGCCGCTTTGGATCGTGTTCGGCGCGAGGCGGGAGCAAACGCAAGACCGCCTGAAGGCGGAACTACAAACGGGGAAGAGGCGTGTTCGTAGTTCGGCCTTTAGGCGGCACTGATGGTTTGATTGCCTTGCCCCCATTCCCCTGTCGCTGCTGCTCTTCGCGGCGCGGGAAGAGGGATGCGCGAATGACCAATGACCAATGACCATGAAGATCGGGGCTTCAAGCCCAAAAACCCTCTTATCCGTGTCATCCGTGAAATCCGTGGTTGCCGTTCGCTCTGTGGCTTGTCTCTGTGTCCTCGGTGTCCTCTGTGGTGGGGATTAGGCTATGGCAAAGCTGCCGCGGGTGGCGGTGATGTTCAAGATGGCCGGGGCGGACTTCCGGACACGGGGGTTTCTGTCGGGGATTCATGGCTGGGCGGAGGAGCATCCAGGCCGCTGGGAGTTGGTTCACGATGCGCATGCGCACAAGCATCTGGGCGATTATCAGGGGCTGCTGGGGCGCGGGTCGCGGATCATCCTGGCCGAGGCGCGGCGCCTGGGCGTGAAGTATGTGGCCGTGGGATGCAGCGGCCACTCGTTCGACATCCCGCGGGTGCGCGAGGGGGCGCACGTGGCGGGGCTGCTGGCCGCCGGCCATCTGCTGGAGCGCGACTACGCGAACTTCGGCTTCCTGCGGCTCCTGGGCGGCTATGCGTCGGTCCTCATCGAGGGCGGCTTCCGCAGCGCGCTGCGGAAGCGGGCGAGGGGGGCAAGCTATCTCTACGTGCCGTCGCACTCGCGGGAGACGGCTCGGCGCTGGGCGAAGCGGGTGAAGGTGTTGCGCGAGTGGCTCGCGGAGCTGCCGAAGCCGGTCGGGATTGTGGCGACGAATGACGTCCTGGCGCGGCACCTGGCAGAGCTGTGCGTGGAGCTGGGCCTGCGGATGCCCGACGACGTGGGGCTCGTGGGGGTGGGGAACGATCCGGCGATCTGCCTGGCTCCGCCCGTGGCGCTGACGAGTCTGGACATGGCGGTGGAGATGGTGGGCTACAGGGCGGCGGCGTTGCTGGACCGTCTGTTGCAGGGGCAGGCGCGGCCGACGGGGAACCTGCTGGTGCGGCCGACGCTGGTGCCGCGGGTCTCGACGGGGCGGAGCGGCCTCGTGGCGGACACGAAGGTGGCGGATGCGTTGGCGTTCATCGAGGACCACTCGCACGAGGCGTTGCTGGTGTCGCACGTGGCAGAGGCGGTAGGGCTGATGCAGCGGCAACTGCTGCGGCGCTTCCGAGCCGTGCGCAACCGCAGCGTGGTGCAGGAGCTGACGCGGACCCGACTGCGGAATGCACAGGACATCCTTCAGGCGACGACGCTGCCGGTGGGCGAGGTGGCGCGGGCCGTGGGGTTTCGGAGGGCGGGGCACTTGAATGCCCTGTTCCGCAAGCACCACGGGATGACGGCGACGGCGTGGCGACGGGGGCGCCCTGCCCCACCGCCGTTCGACCCCCAGGACATCGAGTTCGCCAAGTGGCTGCTACAGGCGACGGACCTGAGCCTCGAGATGGTGGCGCGGACGAGTCGGTTCGCGTCGGCCGACGCGCTCGGCGCGGCGTTTCGCCAGCGCGTGGGGAAGTGGCCGGGCCAGTGGCGCCGCGAGAATCGGCTGCCGAGCCGCGAGATTCCCGCGCGGGTGGAGGTGGAGTTCGTGGGCGGGCCGGCGGAGTTCCCGCCGCAGGAGCCGCCGGTGGGCATGCCGCGGCGCGGGCGGCGGCCGCAAGTCGGGTCTTGACACGTTGGCCCCGGCGCGGTAGCATTGGGCGGAGTGAGCGGGGTGCGGTTCGCGGGCCGCTGTCAGGCGCTCGGACGGCGGCCGCATTGCAGGGCGCGCAGGAGAAGCAGCCAGATGAGGTATGACGTGCCGCTGATCCCCCAGCCGACGACGATGTCGTGCTGGGCGGCCAGCATTGCCATGATTCGCTCGTGGCACGAACAGATGAGCTACGACCCCGCGGGCATCGCCGCCAACCACGGCGGCCTGAGCTACATGTTCCAGTTCCACCACAGCCTGAACCCGAATGACGTCTACATCCTCCAGCGAAACGGGTTCACGGTCGCCGCGGCCCAGTGCTATGCCAACACGAGCCCCGTGGTGAGCATGCTTCAGCAGTATGGTCCGCTGTGGGTCGCGACGGCGGCGCCGGCGCCGCACATACGGGTCGTCACGGGGCTGTCGGGCCAGAACGTCTACATCAACGACCCGGCGCCCGTGAATAGCGGCGCGACGTATCGGCGCGATTTCCGCGCCTTCTTCGGCCAGATGGAGACGCTGGCCGGGCAGGAGATGGGCCAGCCCGCCCCGGTCTACATCGCCCATCTGAGCCGGCTCTGAGGCCCAGGAACCGCCACGTTGAAGACTCTGCACATCGACGGCGAGCGGACGTGGCGCGGCGGCGAGCAGCAGGTGTTGTACCTGACGACGGGCCTGAAGGCCCGGGGGCACGAGGCGGTGGTGGCGTGCCAGCCGGGGTCGCCAATGGCGGAGCGGGCGCGAGCGGCGGGGCTCGAGGTGGCCGAGGTGGGGATGCGGGGGGAGGCGGATTTCCGGGCGGTGCTGGCGCTGCGACGCCTCCTGCGGAGGGGGGGATTCGACATCGTGCACATGCACACGTCGCACGCGCACGCGCTGGGGTGCGCGGCGGCGGCGCTCGCGCGGCGCGGGCGCACCGTGGTGTCGCGGCGGGTGGACTTCGGGGTGGCGACGAACCTGATCAGCGGCTTCAAGTACCGCCACGGCGTGGACCGCTTCATCGCCATCTCGCAGGCGGTGCGGCAGGCGCTGGTGGACGGGGGGGTGGCGCCCGACAAGGTGGCCGTGGTGCACAGCGGGATTGACCTGTCGCGGTTCGACGGCGTGACGGCGGGGGGCCTGCGGGAGGAGTTCGCGGTGCCGGCAGACGCGCGGGTCGTGGGCAACGTGGCAGCGATGGCCGACCACAAGGGCCAGCGCTACCTGCTGGCGGCCATGCCGCGCGTGCTCGCGGCCGAGCCGCGGGCGAGGCTGTTCGTCGTCGGCGACGGCGAGCTGCGGGGCGCGCTCGAGGCCCAGACGCGGGAGCTGGCCCTGGGCGAGGCGGTGACCTTCGCGGGCTTCCGCACCGACGTGCCGCAGTGGCTGGCGCTCTTCGACGTGTTCGTCATGTCGTCGCACCTGGAGGGCTTGTGCACGTCGGTGCTCGACGCGTTGGCGATGCGGCGGCCCGTGGTGGCGACGGCGGCGGGGGGGCTGCCCGAGATCATCCGCCACGAGGCCACGGGGCTGCTCGTGCCGCCGAAGGAGCCTGGGCCGCTGGCCGACGCCATTCTGCGGCTGCTGCGCGACCGCGAGCTGGGCCGCCGCCTCGCCGAGGCCGGCCGCCGCCACGTCGAGCAGGAATTCAGCGCCGAGAGCATGGTGGAGGGAACCCTACGCGTGTATCACGAGGTGATGGATGAAGGCGCGAGTGCTCGCAGCGAGTCTTGACCCCGCCGGCCTGGCCCGAATCGAGGAGGCGGCGCAGGCGATTGCCGCGGGGGGCCTGGTGGCCTTTCCCACCGAGACGGTCTACGGCATCGCCTGCAATTCGGCGGACCCGCAGGCGCTGGAGCGGCTGATGGCGGTCAAGGGCCGCCCAGCCGACAAGCCGTTCAGCCTCCACGTCGGCCGCAAGGAGGACGCGGCCCGCCACGCGCCCACGATCCCCTCCGCGGCCAGGAAGCTGATGGCCCGCTACTGGCCCGGGCCGCTCACCATCGTGTTCCCGACGCCTGACGGGCGGGGCGTGGGCATCCGAATGCCGTCGAGCGCGGTCGCCCAGGAGCTGTTGAAGCGGGCCGGCGTGCCCGTGGTGGCCCCCAGCGCCAACCGCTCGGGCGACCCGCCGGCGACGACCGCCGACGCCGTGGCCCGCACGCTGGGCGAGGAGCTCGACATCATCCTCGACGGCGGGCGGACGGTGCTTGGCGAGGCATCCACGGTCGTGCGCGTCGCCGCGGACGGCTCGTGGGAGGTGCTGCGCGAGGGCTCGGTCGCGGCGGAGCTTCTCCGCCGCACGCTGGGGAAGACCATCGTGTTCGTGTGCACGGCCAACTCGTGCCGCTCGCCGATGGCCGAGGTGCTCTGCAAGCGCCGGCTGGCCGAGCGCCTGGGCTGCTCGATGAGGGACCTGCCCGCCCGGGGCTACAACATCCTGTCGGCCGGCACCGCAGGCTTCGACGACGGCCCGGCGAGCTACCAGGCCGTCGAGGCGATGAAGCGCCAGGGGCTGGACCTCTCGCGCCACGTCTCGCGCCCCGTGACCCCAGGCCTGGTGGAGGATGCCGACCAGATCTTCGTCATGGCCTGGCAGCACGGCGACTCCATCCGCCGCTTCCTCCCCGACGCGGCGGACAAGATTCGCCTCATGGACCCGACGGGCCGCGACGTGGAGGACCCTGTGGGCGGCTCGGTGGACGAGTTCGTGCGCTGTGCCGAACTCTTGGAGCGCTGCCTGCGCGTCCTCGTGCCCGAGTTGTGACGGCGCGGCCACAAGTCCTCTGGCATCGCCCCGGCCATTCGGATACAATGGTCTGCAGGGCGGCGTTTGTGAGGAAAACATGTCCAGATCCCGCTGGGTCCCATTCGTGCTGGGGGCACTTGGACTCCTGGCCCTTGCCGGCGGGCCGACAGCCTCGGCCTGCTCGATCCCCGTGTTTCGCTACGCGCTGGAGCGGTGGCCTGCCGAGCCGTACCAGGCCGTCGTGTTCCACAAAGGCCCGCTGAAGCCCGACGAGGAGAAGCTGGTGGACGGCCTCCGCAAGGCGGGGACGGCGGACGCGCCGGCGAATCTCGCCGTCGTGTGCGTGGATGTCGCGGGCAAGCTCGAGAAGCAGGCCGAGGCCCTCTGGAAGCGCGAGGGCGTCGCCGAGACGCCTTGGGTCGTCGTCCTCTATCCCTTCGGGCTGGGCGTCGAGGAGAAGGCCTGGGCGGGCCGCCTCGACGCCGCGCGGCCGGCGGCCCTCGCCGACTCCCCGGCCCGCCGCGCGCTCGTCAAGGGCCTCGTCGGCGGCGACTGCGCCGTCTGGCTCCTCGTCCAATCCGGCGACAAGGCGAAGGACGATGCCGTGGGCAAGCTGCTTCGCGACGAGTTGAAGAAGCTCGAGGCGCTCATCGAGCTTCCCACGCCGATGGACTTCGGCTTCGGCGACGAGCCGCCTTTGGCCGAAGGCGAGCCGCCGGCCGGGGAGAACGCGCTGAAGGTCTCCTTCTCCCTCGTCCGCGTCTCGCGCGCCGACAAGGCGGAGCAGGCGTTTCTCGACCTGCTGCTGAGCGTGGACCTCGAGCTGAAGAACGAGAAGGAGCCGATGGCCTTCGCCATCTTCGGCCAGGGGCGAGCCCTTCCGGCCCTGATCGGCGCGGGGATCAACGCCGACAACATCACCGACGTGTGTGCCTTCATCTGTGGCCCCTGCTCCTGCCAGGTGAAGGCGATGAACCCCGGCTGGGACCTGCTCGTGTCGGCGGACTGGGCGGCGGTATTCGACGGCCCGTTGGTCAGGGAGCCCGAGGAGCCGGTCCTCACCGGCTCCGTGCACGCGCCCGCGCCGAAGGAGGAAGTCCCCTCGGCGGCGCCGCCCGCCCCTGCGCCGCCTCCAGCCAAGGCGCGGAGCCCGTTGCTGCGGAACACCCTCCTCGCCGTGGCCGCGGGAGTGCTCATCCTCGCGATTGGCTCCTTCGCGCTCCTGCGCCGCAGCGGGAGGCGCGAGCAATGACCCTGTCGCGCCTCCTCCTCAAGGAGTTGCTGTACCGCAAGCTCAACCTGGCCCTCGGGCTGCTGTCGGTCGTGGTCGCCGTGGGGTGCCTGGTGGCCGAGCTGACCGTGCTGGGCGCCCACGACGCCCGCACCGAGGAGATCATCCGGGCCAGGGAGGAGGAGACGAAGCAGGAGATGGCCCGGCTGGAGGACGAGACCCGGAAGATCATGAAGAAGCTGGGCTTCAACGTCCTCATCCTGCCCAAGGACCAGAACCTCGATGATCTGTACGCGAAGGACTATGCGTCGAAATACATGCCCGAGGAGTACGCCACGCGCCTCGCGGAGGCCAAGGTCATCACGATGCAGCACCTCCTGCCCAGCCTGCGGCGGAAGGTCGAGTGGCCCGAGCAGAACGGGCGGGTGATCATCCTGGTCGGCGTGCGCGGCCAGGTGCCGAAGCTGCACCGCGATCCGTCCGAGCTGATGTTCCAGCCCGTGCCGCCGCGCTCGATGGTCGTCGGCTACCAGCTTCACAAGAGCCTGGACCTCCACGCGGGCGACACGGTGAAGCTCATGGGCGAGGACTTCACCGTCGCCAAGCTCCACGAGCAGCGCGGCGACAAGGACGACATTACGGTGTGGATCAACCTCCCGGAGGCCCAGCGCCTGCTGAAGGCTGCGGGCCTGATCCCCGAGGAGCGCCTGATCAACGAGATCATGGCCCTCAAGTGCCAGTGCGCCGGCGTGGGCATGGAGAAGGTGCGGGAGGAGCTGGCCCGCATTCTGCCCGAGACGCAGGCCGTCGAGCTCGCGACCCGTGCCCTGGCGCGCGCCGAGCAGCGCGTCGCGGCGGGGGAGACGGCGAGGCGGGCCGTCGAGGCGGAGAGGGCGAACCGCGCCCGCCTGCGCGACGAGCGCGAGCGCTTCGCCGCCTGGCTCGTGCCGATCGTCGCCCTGGCGGCGACGGTCTGGATCGGCTTCCTCGCCCTCTCGAACGTGCGGGAGCGCCTGCCCGAGATCGGCATCCTGCGGGCGCTCGGGCTTCGGGCCGTGGACGTCTTTTTCCTCTTCCTGTGCAAGGCGATCCTCGTCGGGTTCGTGGGCGCCCTCGTGGGCTACCTCGCGGGGCGCGCGGCCGGCTTCGCCTGGAGCGAGGCCCCGGTGCAGGCCCAGGGCAGGATGAGCTTCCTCGACCTCGGGCTGTTCGCCACCGTGCTGGCGGCCGCGCCGGCGCTCTCCGCACTGGCCAGTTGGCTCCCCGCCCTCCGCGCCGCCCAGCAGGACCCCGCTGTGATCCTCAGGGAGTCCTGATGCGACCGATAGGACCTATGGGACGAATAGGACCTATCGGTCGCCCCATGACAGGAGGTGTCCCGTGAGATCGTGGAAACACGCGGGCCGTGTTTCACCCGTATCGGTTCTTTCGGCCCTATTCGTCCTGTCGGCTGTATTGCCTCCCACGATGGCCTCGGCGGAGGACTGGCCGGCGTACCAGCGCGACGCCGCCCGGTCGGCCGTCACGGCCGAGGGCCTCGAGTTCCCGCTGAGCATGGTGTGGACCTATGAGCCCACGCACCCGCCACGCCCCGCCTGGCCCCAGCCGGGCAAGGAGGTGCACCGCCTGGACTTCGACTACGCCTTCCAGCCGGTCGTCGCCGGGGGCCTCGTGCTGTTCGGCTCGTCGGCCGACGACACGGTGCGCGCCCTCGACGCCGCGGCGGGAGGCCTGAAATGGCGGTTCACGACGGGCGGCCCCATCCGCTTCGCGCCCGCCGCGGCCAATGGCAGGGCCTACGTGGCCTCGGACGACGGCTGCGTGTACTGCCTGGACGCGGCGAGCGGCAAGCTCGTCTGGCGCTTCCGGGCCGCGCCGAGCGACGACCAGCTCCTCGGCAACGGCCGCATGGTCTCGCGCTGGCCCCTCCGCAGCGGCGTGCTGGTGGCCGACGGGGTGGCCTACGTCACCGCGGGGATGTGGCCGGCTCACGGCATCTACGTCTACGCCCTCGACGCCGAGACGGGCAAGGTGCTCTGGTGCAACGACGGGAGCGGCGCCATGTATATCAACCTGCCGCATCCCGGCTCCTCGGCGTTCACGGGCGTGTCGCCCCAGGGCTACCTCGCCGCCTCGAAGGACCTCTTGCTCGTGCCCACGGGCCGCAGCGTGCCGGCCGCCTACGAGCGCGCCACGGGCCGCCTCGCGTACTACCGGCCGTCGGCCAGTTGGCATTCGGGCGGCGCCTGGCTCACGGTGGCGGGCGACCTGTTCCTCAACCCGCGCCATCCGCGACAGCTCGACGACGAGGCACACGTCGGCGAGGCCGAGCCGCGCAAAGGCGACGGCATGCTCGCCTACAAGCTGGCCACGGGCGAGCAGGACTTCGAGCTGCCCGACCTGCCGACCGCGCTCGTGGCGGGCGAGACGCTCTACGGCGTGGGCGCCGGCGAGGTCCGGGCCATTGACCTCGCCGCTCTGCGGCGCAAGACGTCGCTCACCCGCTGCATCCGCTGGAAGGCTCAGCACCCCCGGGCCTACTGTGCCGCCCTGGCGGGCAACGCCTTGCTCGTCGGCGGGGCGGGCTCCGTGACGGCGCTCGACGCCGCGACGGGTGACACGCTCTGGCGCGCCGAGGTGGACGGCCAGGTGCGGGGGCTGGCCGTCGCCGACGGCCGACTCGTCGCGGCCACGGACCGTGGAACTCTCGTCGCCTTCGAGCACCGCCGAGTCCCCGCCCCCGCCGCCCAGGAGCGCGAGCGATTGGACTGGAGCGTCGGCGCGCCCGACGAGGCGCCCCGCCTCGCGGCCGACATTGTCCGGCGCGCGGGGGTCTCCAAGGGATACGCCCTCGTGCTGGGCGAGGCCGAGAGCCGCCTGGCCGCCGCCCTGGCCTCGCAGACGGACCTGCACGTCCTCAGCGTCCTCCGCACCGCGGAGAAGGTGGCTGCCGAGCGCGAGCGCCTGCTGAGCACCGACCTCTACGGCACGCGGCTCGTCGTCCAGAGCGTTGAGAAGCTGACGCGCCTCCCCTACGCCCCGTACTTCGCGGACCTGGTCGTCGTCGCCGGCGACCCCGGGGAGCTGCCGGCCGAGGAGCTGTACCGTGTCCTGCGCCCCTGCGGCGGGGTGCTCTGCTTCGCCGGCGTGCCCGCCGAGGCCGCCAGGACGCTGATCGCGGCGGCCAAGGTGCCCGAGGCCGAGGTGCGCGCATCGGGCGACTCGGCGATGGTCGTCCGCGGGCCGTTGCCGGGCGCGGGCGAGTGGCGCTGCTCGACGGCGGACACCGGCGGGACCCGCGTGGGCGCCGAGAGCCGCGTGCGCCTGCCGCTCGACCTGCTCTGGTTCGGCGGCCCCGGACCCGATCGGATGCTGGACCGCCATTGGGGCGCCGCGGCGCCGCTGGCCGTCGCGGGCCGCGTGTTCGTCACAGGCCAGCACCACGTCGTCGCCTTCGACGCCTATAACGGCCGGGAGCTGTGGTCCCGCGAGCTGCGCGGCGCCGGCCGCCCCGGAGCCGACTGGGCCTCGGGGAACTTCGCGGCGGACGACGATGCCCTCTACGTCGCCGTCGGCCCCCGCTGCCATCGGCTCGACCAGGCGACGGGCCGCACCCTGGCCGTCTACTCCGCGCCCGTGGCCCTCACCCAGCCGGCCGACCAGAAGGACCTGCCGCCCGTCGAGGTCGAGTGGCCCACCGCGTGGCAGGTGTTCGGCCCGATCCCGAAGGACAGCGCCCCGGTGCCCCGCGCCGCCCTCAAGAGAATCCCCAAAGGGCTCGACGTGGCCGGCAAGAGCTACGCGCCGGCCGCGCTCGACGCGGTGGAGGGCATGCTGGACTTCACGAATCTCTACGGCGGCTACGGCTTCAAGCCGCTGCGCCGTGGCCAGCAGCCCGGCCCCTACCCGCGGGGCGAGCCGAAGACCGACATGGTCTCGGAGCAACAGGTCGCCTATGCCTTCGCGAAGATCCGCTGCCCCGCCGCCGGCCGCCTCACCATCGGCGCAGGCTCCGACTGGTGGATGCAGTGGTTCCTCGACGGCGAGCCGCTCTACGACACGCTCGACGAGGGCAACAGCGGCTTCCCCTACGCCATCACCAACCACGTGTTCGCGACCGACGTCGTGGCGGGCGACCACGTGCTGGCCGTGATGGTCAAGGCAGGCAGCCGCGGCTGGTGCCTCATCTCGGCAGGCGGGGCGAAGTACGAGCCGCAACTCCAACGCGTCGCCGAGGATGTGCGGCGCGGCTCCTGGGGCTACCTCGCGGTCGCCGGCGACCTGTTGCTGGGCACCTTCGTGGAGCCGCGGGCCGCCCCGGAGACCTCGCGCGCCCTCTTCGCCCTCGGCAAGGCCGACGGCCGCGAGCGCTGGCTCTACACGCCCAAGGACAGGCTCTTCAACACGGGCATCGCACTGGCCGAGGGACGCGTCTTCCTCCTCGACGGGACGTCGAGGCAGGACGCCGAGGCTGCGAAGCGGCGTGGGGGCCTCCTGAAGCCAAGGCGCTCCCTCGTCGCTCTCGACCTCGCCAAAGGCTCCGAGCTGTGGCGGCAGGACGGCGTGCCGCCGGAGCAGACCCTCGCGGTAGCGCAGGGCGTGGTCGCGGTGAGCGCCCACGCCGCGTTCGACGCCGCGACGGGGAACAAGCTCTGGGAGCGGAAGGCCCGCGCCGAGCGGATCCCGCTGATCCACGGCGACTGGGTCATCGCCCAGCCCCAGGCATTCTACCTGCGCACGGGCGAGCCGCGCGTCGTGCCCCACCTGCTCACGGGCGAGCCGCAGGCGTGGGAGTTCCCGCGGGCCTACGGCTGCGGCTCCATCGCCGGCTGCCGCAACCTCCTGTTCTTCCGCTCCGGCACGATGGGCTTCCTCGACATGGCCACCAGCGGCACGACCACGTTCGGAGCCGTGCGGCCCGGCTGCGCCGTCCACATGATCGCCGCCTGCGGCCTGGTGATCCTCCCCGAGAGCACGAGCGGGTGCACCTGCTCGTACAACTTCCAGACCTCGCTTGCCCTTGTTCCCGCGGCAGGGACCGGCGAGCACTGGTCCGCGTTCCCCGGCGGCGCCAGCGCCCAGCCGCTCCGCCACCTGCGGCTCAACCTCGGCGCGCCAGGCGACCGCCTCGACCGCAGCGACACCCCCTGGCTCGGCTTCCCGCGGCCCACCATGCCCGGCACCTGCCCGGTCCCCGTCCTCTTCCGGGGCAGCGCGACGGGCTGGTACTGCCGCCCGGCCAGCACCGTCCCGATCGGGGGCACGGCCTCCCCCTGGCTCTACACCTCCGGCTACCGGGGCAGTATGCAGCTCGTCGTGGACCTTTGCTCGGCACGCCCGCTCGTGGCCGCGTCGTGCGAGAAGCCGCCGGTGATTGACGGCGATCTCGGCGACCCGTGCTGGAGCAAGCTCGCGCCCGCGCATTTCGACTCGAACTCGCACCTCGAGGAGCCGCAGACGCGGCTCCTGGCGTGCCGGGACGCGGAGAATCTCTACTTCGGCCTCGTGCGCAAGTGCGTCTCGCGGCAGGGCAAGCCCCTCCCCCTCGTGGGCAAGCCTCCGGGCAAGGAGGGGCCGCTGTCGCGCGAGGACGCGCTGGAAATCGTCCTCACCGATGCGAAGCGAGAGGTCGGCCTTCACGTGGGCCTCTCGTGCGGCGGGGCGCGCTTCGACGGCCTCGCCAACCTGGCGGAACGCAAGGGCACCGGCCGCAGCTGGAACGGCGACTGGACCAGCGCCGCCAGGAAGGGCGCCGAGGGTTGGAAGGCTGAGATCGCCATCCCGCTCAAGACCCTCGCCAGCGCGAACGTCGGGCTGGATGGCCTTCAGGTCAACGTGATGTCGCAGAACGTCTCGGGCCAGGGCCGGCAGCGGACCTGTCTTGTGGACCCTGGGCGGCTCGGGTTCGACCGGCCGCAGCACTTCGTGCCCATCGTCGCCGCGCCGGTCCCCGTGCCCGAGCGCTCGTTCACCGTGCGCCTCCACTTCGCCGAGCCAGGCGACGGGGCGAACCTGCGTTACTTCAACGTCTTCATCCGTAAGGAGGAGCTCGGCGAGGTCGCAAGGCTCGAAGGCTTCAACATCGTGAAGGAGGCCGGCGGCCCTCACCGTGCCATCGTCAAGGAGTTCAGGGGCGTCAAGGCCAGCGAGCAACTGGAAGTCGAGACGTGCATCCTCGACACCGACAAGAAATGGCCGTCTGTCCCTGACCAGAAGCAGCCCGTGCTCTGCGCCATCGAGATTCTGGCGGAGGAGAAGTGAACGGCCCGCACGCGATGAAGCATCGCCTCTCCTGCCTCGGCCTCCTGGCCTGCCTGGTGCTGCCGGCAGCCGCCGCCGACTGGCCGATGTATCGCCACGACGCCCGGCGGAGCGCCGCCTCGCCCGAGGAGCTGCCCCGCGAGCTGTTCCTCCAGTGGGTGAAGCAGTATCCCCGGCTGGACCCCGCGTGGCCCGACCAGCCGCGCCTGCGCTTCGACGTGGCCTACGAGCCCGTGGCGGCGGGCAGCCGCCTGTTCTTCGGCTCGCCCGCCAACGACAGCGTGACGGCGCTCGACGCCGCGACCGGCGCGGAGCTGTGGCGCTTCTACGCCGACGGGCCGGTTCGCTTCGCCCCCGCATACTGGCAGGGGAAGCTCTACGTCGCGTGCGACGACGGCTGCCTCTACTGCCTCGATGCGGCGAGCGGCACGCTCCGCTGGAAGTTCCGCGGCGCGCCCGAGGGCGCCGCCGAGCGCCTGGTCCTCGGCAACGCCCGCCTGGTGAGCCTGTGGGCCGCGCGCGGCGCGCCCGTCGTCCACGGCGGCAAGGTGTACTTCGCCGCCGGCTTCTGGCCCTTCGAGGGGGTGTTCCTCCACGCACTCGACGCCGCGACGGGCGCCGTGGCCTGGACGAACGACGGCTCGGGGGCAAGCTACACCTTCCAGCCCCACTCCAGCCCCGCGTTCGCGGGGGTCGCCCCGCAGGGCTACCTCGCCGTCACCGGGGGCCGGCTGCTCGTGCCCTGCGGCCGAAGCACCGCCGCCTGCTTCGACCTGGCCACGGGCAAGCTCCTCTACTACCGCCTCGCCGACAACCAGAGGACCGGCGGCTTCCTCGTCGCGGCCAACCGCGATTCGTTCGCCAGCGGCGGCCCCCTCTTCGACCTGGCCGAGGGCGACCACGTGACCCACGTGGGGCCGGCCCCCGTGATGACCGACGACGTGGTGTACGGCTCGGACCACAACGACTTGGTGGCCTTCGACGTGCGCGGCCGCCCCACCCGCGACGAAACCGATTACACCGCTCCCCCCTCGCGCCGCTGGAAGATCCGCAGGCTCTGGAAGCACCGCACCGGCGCTCAGGTGCACATCAAGGCGGGCAGCCGACTCTTCGCGGGCGCCACGAACTGCATCGAGGCCATCGCCCCGCCGCAGGGCGATGAGAAGCCCAAGGTCGCGTGGCGCGCCCGCATCGCCGGCACCCCGGCCGCCCTGCTCGCGGCCGACCAGCGGCTCTTCGCGGTCACCCTCGAGGGCCACATCTACTGCTTCGGCGCCGCGAGGACGAGTGCCCGAATGCCCCAGGAAGGCGAGGACGTGCTGGTCCCCTTCCACGCCGCGTGGAGGCAGCGCGAAGGCGGCGCCGACCTCTCGCCAGCCTGGCGGTCGGTGGGCTTCGACGACCGCCTCTGGCCCCTCGGGCCGCCCGAGCCGCCCGAAGACGACGCGACCGACGCCGAGGAGTCCGACGACGCGGCAGCCACGCCGAAGACCCGCACCCTCCCCACCTGCTTCCGCCACACGTTCCGCGTCCCCCAACGCCCTGCCTGCCGGGCGCTGAGGCTGGAGGTCCGCGCCGACGACAGCACCCTCGTCCACCTCAACGGCACCGAAGTCTGGCGGCGGCGCGTGCCCGAGACCTTCGGCTACTGGACCCCCGTCTCCGACCGCGCCCCCGAGGAGGCCCGCGAAACAATCGTCCTGGACCCTGCCACCCTCCTCCCGGGCGACAATGTCCTCGCCGTCGAGCTCGTTCCTCAAGGCTACCGCCGCACGCCGGCGACCTTCGAGCTGGAACTCACTGGCTCCCGGACCTCCGAGCCGGCCAGGCCCGCCGTCCCCCCCGCACACGAGGACGAATGGACGCAGCAGGCCCAGGATATTCTGCGGGCCACGGGCGCGGCGGACGGCTACGCCCTCGTGGTCGGGCTGCGGACCGGTCGCCTCGCCGAGGAGCTCGCCCGTCGCTCGCGCCTCCACGTGGTCGCCCTCACCCCCGACCCGGCTGCGGCCGAGGGCATCCGCCGCCGGCTCGATGCCACCGGGCTCCTCGGCCGCCGCGTCGCCGTGCGGGTCGGCGACCCCGCGCGCCTCGCCCTCCCCCCCTACTTCGCCAGCCTGATCGCCTCCGAGGCACCCGCGGCGGACCCCAAGCTCGTGGAGAGGCTCTTCGCCTGTCTGCGCCCCTATGGCGGCATCGCGTGCCTCGGGCTCGCGCCCGAGGAACACGAGGCCCTCTCGCGCGCGCTCGCCGACGGCCGCTGCGAGCGGGCCGCCCTCAGCCGCACGGGCGCCCTCAGCCTCCTCACCCGCGTCGGCGCCCTGCCGGGCGCAGGAGACTGGACGCAGCAGAACGCCAACGCCGCCAACACCCTCGTGTCGAAGGATTCGCGGGTGAAGCTGCCGCTCGGCATCCTGTGGTTCGGCGGCTCCTCGAACGAGAAGGTGTTGCCCCGCCACGGCCACGGCCCGAGCCCCCACGTCGTGGGCGGCCGCCTCTTCATCGAAGGCCCCGACAGCCTGCGGGCGATGGACATCTATACGGGCAGGGTCCTCTGGGAGGCATCGCTCCCCGGCCTGGGCGAGGCCTACGACAACACCGACCACCAGCCGGGCGCCAACGCCATCGGCAGCAACTACGTCTCCGCGCCCGACGGCGTCTACGTGGCCTACGGGAAGACGTGTCTGCGGCTCGACCCCGCCACGGGCCGCCGCCTCGCCGAGTTCGCCCTCCCACGGCTGGCCGGCGACGGGCTCCTCACCTGGGGCTTCGTGACGCTGTGCGACGACGTGCTGGTGGGCGGCACCTCGCCCACCGACTTCGAGAGCGACCCCGAGTTCTCCCCCGACGAATTCGCGAAGACCACCAAGGACGAGATCAGGGGCCTGGTCCGCTGGCTCGTCGGGCTCAAGGGCTTCGCGCTCCAGCCCAGGGGAGCCAAGGAGCGCGAGCCCGAATGGCTCGCGCGGAACCTCAACCTGTTGCTGGTCCGCACCGCGCTGCCCGCCAGCCTCCCCAAGGCACCGTCGTCCAAGGCGCGCTCGATCGAGCGTGCCGTCGCCGAGCACGTCAAGCGCCGAGCCCGGAGCGCCGACTCCCCGCCCGACCCGGCGGTGGTGAGGGCGAGCCGCGAGCTGCGGCGCCTGAACCGCCTGCTCATCGAGGAGCACTGCCCCCTCCTGCCGCGCAAACGCGTCCTCGTGGGCAATCCCAGCGTCTACTCCGGCACCAGCAGCCGCTGGCTGGTCGCCCTCGACCGCTACAGCGGCAAGGTGCTCTGGACTCGCGAGGCCCGCGACGGCTTCCTGCACAACAGCATCGCCATCGGCCGCGGCAAGCTCTTCTGCCTCGACCGCGTGCCCGAGGGGGTCGTCCGCTCCTGGCGCTGGGGCAGCACGGGCGGCGGCCCCCCGAAGCCCACGTTCCAGCTCCTCGCCCTCGACCTCCGCACCGGCGACCCCGTCTGGACCACGGAGCGCGACGTCTTCGGCACCTGGCTCGCCTACTCCGAGGAGCACGACCTGCTGATCCAGGCGGGGCGCGCCTCGCGCGACATGCTCCCCGAGCCCTCCAGACGCCTGATCGCCTACACCGGCACCGACGGCACCGTGCAGTGGGACGAGCCGCACCGCTGCGACGGCCCGATCATGCTCCACAGCGAGTGGCTCCTCACCCAGGGCGCCGCCTTCGACCTCCTCACGGGCGAGCCCAGGACCCGCAGCCACCCGCTCACGGGCGAGGAGATTCCCTGGCGCTTCAGCCGCCAATACGGCTGCGGCACCGCCATCGCCGCGCAACACCTCCTCACCTTCCGCTCCGCTGCCGCCGGCTACTACGACCTCGCCCGCGACGGCGGCACCGGCAACTTCGGCGGCTTCCGGGCCGGCTGCACCTCCAACCTCATCGCCGCAGGCGGCCTCCTCAACGCCCCCGACTACACCCGCACCTGCACGTGCAGCTACCAGAACCAGGCATCGCTCGCACTCGTCCACACACCGGAGGTCGAGACCTGGACGTTCAACCACCTCAAGCGAAGCGATGAGCCGATCCGCCGCGTGGGCCTCAACCTCGGCGCCCCGGGCGACCGCCTGGCCGACAACGCGACCCTCTGGCTGGAGTTCCCCATCGTCGGCGGCCCGTCGCCCCACGTGCCCGTCGTCATCGAGCCCGACGACCACGAATTCTTCACCCACCACTCCTCCTGGGCGCTCCCCAGTTCCATTCCGCATTCCGCACTCCGCACTCCGCACTCCGCACTCCCCTGGGTCGCCGCCTCCGGCGCCAAGGGCGTCCACTCGCTCACCGTCACCCTCGCGGGCCGCCTCACCAAGTGGCGGAGGGACCATCCCACCGTCCTGAGCCGCTGGCTCGCCCGCACCCGGCGCCCCAAGTCGCCGCCCCAGAGCTACACGGTGCGCCTCCACTTCGTCGAGCCCGACGATGCGGCGCCCGGCGACCGCGTGTTCTCGGTGTCGCTCCAGGGCCGGCGAGTCGTCGAGGCCCTCGACGTGGCCGCCCAGGCTGGCGGCCCGCGCCGCCCCCTCGTCGTCGAGTTCCGCGCGATCGAGGTCACCGACGACGTCACCATCCAGCTCTCCCCCGCCCCAGGCAGCCGCGTGCCCGAGCCGGTCCTCTGCGGCATCGAACTGGTGGGCGAGGACTGAGCGGCGTGGTATAATGACAAAGGGGATGAATGGAGGGGTGGATGAATGGATGGATGAAAGAGGCACCCCGCGTCGCCTTCTGGCAACCATCCACCCATCCATTCCTCCATTCATCCACTCCTCCCCTTCACAGGGAGCGCTGATATGAAAGTCGCCGTCGGCTCCGACCACGCGGGACTGCCCGCGAAGCTCCGCGCCGTCGAGACCCTCAAGCAGCTTGGCTGCGAGGTCGAGGACGTCGGCACGAACGGCGACGCCTCGTGCGATTACCCCGACTACGCCGTCGAGGTTGCCCATCGCGTCGCCACGCGGCGGGCCGACCTGGGAGTCCTCTGCTGCGGCACGGGCATCGGCATGTCCATCACCGCCAACAAGGTGCCCGGCATCCGCGCCGCCCTGTGCCACAGCGACTTCACGGCGGAGATGGCCCGCCGCCACAACGACGCCAACGTCCTCTGCTTCGGCGGCCGCGTGCTCGACGAGCGGATGATTGACCAGGTCGTCCGCCGCTTCGTCGGCACCCCCTTCGACGGCGGCCGCCACACCCGCCGCCTCCGCAAGATCGCCGACCTCGAGCGCCTCCTCCCACCGCCTCCCCCCGAGGGCCATTAGTGGATCAATCTCTCCCTCAGGGGATTTGATCCACTAGCGCCGCGTCCCAACCTCTGGCCAGCACATGACTTAGATAGTAGATTGCCGCCGAATCACCACTGCTCCCTGCCCCCCCTTGATCCACTAGCCGCTACATGCTCACTGCCCTTCACCCGATCGGTCCGATCGGTCCGATCCGTCCGATCTGCCCCATCCGTCCTGTTCTTCCTCCCCTCCCCCTAACCCCCAACACCTAACACCTAACACCCAACACCTCTTCCTCTCTTCCCCCCCCCAACACCTATCACCCAACACCGAACACCTGCCTTCTCTTCGCTCACTCCCCAAACCTCACCCCAAACGGCTCGGCCACGGCCTTGATCTGCGCCAGCACCTCCTCCTCGCTACGGCCCATCGCGGCGAGAAGCAATCGGTAGTTTTCGGTTATCACTGGCTCGTTGGGGTGCACGTGGCCGGTGGCAACCCTGAACCGCAACATGATTTCCAGCGCCCGCCTCATCAGCGGCTCGGCCTCGGACAACCGGTTCTTGGCCTTGAGCAACTGCGCGAGGTTGTTGAGGCGGATGGCGACCTTGGGGTGGTCCGGCCCGAAGCTCGCCTCGTCAATGGCCAGCGCCCGCCGCATCAGCGGCTCGGCCTCGGACAGCCGGTTCGTGGCCTTGAGCAACGCCGCGAGGTTGTTGAGGTCCGTGGCGACCTCGGGGTGTTCCGTCCCGAAGCTCGCCTCGTCAATGGCCAGCGCCCGCCTCATCAGCGGCTCGGCCTCGGACAGGCGGTTCGTGGCCTTGAGCAACTGCGCGAGGTTGTTGAGGCGGATGGCGACGGAGGGGTGTTCCGGCCCGAAGCTCGCCTCGTCAATGGCCAGCGCCCGCCTCATCAGCGGCTCGGCCTCGGCCAGGCGGTTCGTGGCCTGGAGCAACTGTGCGAGGTTGTTGAGCGCCGTGGCGACGTTCGGATGGTCCGAGCCGAGGCTGGCCTCGAAAATGGCCACGACCCGTCTCATCAGGGGCTCGGCCTCGGACAGACGGTTCGTGGCCTGGAGCAACTGCGCGAGGTTGTTGAGGCGGATGGCGACGCTGGGGTGTTCCGTCCCGAAGCTCGCCTCGTCAATGGCCAGCGCCCGCCTCATCAGCGGCTCGGCGCGGGTGTATTGCGCAAGGTTATCCCACCAATGGCCTGCCTGGTTGAGGAGCCAAGCGGCTGAGGGGTGGCCGGTCTCGTCCCATAGGCGCGCCAGGGCGTCGAAAGGCTCAAGCTCCCAGCGGGCCTCCTGCCAGTTGGTTGTCTTGCGCAAAACCGCATCCCGCTCGCGGGCGAGTTGGTCAACGGCGCTATGCCGGGCGGCACGGTCGGCATCGGATAACTCGCGCTGAATGAGATCCTGGACGAGTCGGTGGACCCGCACGATTCTGGGTCTGGCATCCTCTCCTGCAGCACGGGAGAAGAGGGCGAGGCGCAGGAGGCGTCGCCAGCACTCGGCCCAGGGGTCGAGACGCCCCTGCCTCTCGCCGATCTCAGGGAAATCACGGGCCACAAGTGCCTGTAGCCACGGGAGCGGGACCTGGTCCGGATGGAGGAATGCGGCGTATTCCAGCGTTCGGCGCTGGGGCGCGGTGAGGCCGCCGATGACCGGGCCGAGGACCGCGCCGAGCCGCAGCTCGTTGTTGTGGTACTGCACCTTGACATCGCCGTCCTCCGCGATGCCGTCCAGGTCTTTGAGCCCGAGGCCGTCGGCCATCGCCGCGCAGGTCGTGTCGGGGTGCGCGTAGAGATATGCCGCAACCAGCTCGACCGCGAGGGTGAAGCCGCCCAGACGCCGTACAATGCTGCGTGCCGCCTCGCGTTCCGATTCGTTGGCGAAGGGGCGGTACTTCTCCATGAGTTCCAGGGCCTCCGGATCACGGAGTTCCCCGAGGACGAGCCAGCCTCGTTCCTCGGCCGGCGGCGCGGGCAGGCGAGTGGTGCCGAGGAGATGCAGCCCCGGCCCAAGGCACGTCAGGTGGGCCGTTTCCGGCCTGGTCAGGATCGCAGGCTCGGTCACGTTGTCGAGCACCAGGAGGATATGCCCCAGTCGCGCGAGTCGCTCGTCGAGGCACGACCTGACGGCCGCGAAGTAGGTGTCCACCGTCTTGCGGTCTTCATCGCTGATCTGGCCGCGGAAGGCGGGGGCGTCACCAAGGCAGAGGACGGCTTCGCGCAGGCTGGTGCGGCCTTCGCACGGGACGAGAAACCTTCCACCGGGGTACACCGATGCATAGGCCTGGGCGTAGGTGAACGCAAGCTCGGACTTCCCGATTCCGCCCAGGCCCTGGATGCTCGTGATGACACCCGCCCGGTCGTCGAGGAGGCGTTGGCGGAGGTCGAGCAGGAGTTCGATGCGCCCGGAGAACATGCGATTGTATGGGGGAACCGTGCTCTCGCTCAGGGCGGCCCTGCGGACGTCCTCGGCTCGGGCGTCGAGGTCGCGGGCGAGGCCGGCGAGGACCTTCCGCAGGTCGGCCTCGCGGAGTGCCTCGACGCCCCTGTTGTAGAACGGCTCGACGGCGTTGGCCTGGCGGCGCCGCACAGCCCAGACGACAGGTGAGGCGGATCCGATGAAGGCGTCGTGCGGCGGGGGCAGGCCGCAGAGGTCGGCCACGCGGTGCGCGACCTCCTGCTCGCTCATGCCCGAGTAGAGGCCGGGCACCTCGACGATGTAGATGGGCGCGACACCCGCCGAGAGGATGTGCTTGGCGATCTCGGTGTCAATCCACGCCCGCCACTCGCGGCGGCACCATTCGCTGGCGAAGTAGCGGGGCGAGATGAAGGCGAGGAAGAGGCGCGAGGCCGCCAGGCCGTGGTGGATGCGGTGCTGCCAGTCGTCGAGGCCGCGGATGGCCTGGCGGTCGAAGAACGGCACGAGCACGCGGCCGCCCGTGAACCTGCGGTGCTCGGCGAGCAGCGCCTCGACGAAGCCGCTGATCCAGCCGCCCGCGTCGTCCGCGCGGGCGTAGGAGACGAAGAGGTCGAACTGATCGGTGTCCCGTGCCATCGCCCTGTGCCCCCGTGCGCCCACGCGAGCATGGGTGGATGAATGGATGGGTGGATGGGTGTCAGGCAATCATCCAGCCATCCATTCCGCCATTCATCCCCTCGGATCAGCGGGCTCACTTGGGCGGAGCAGGCGGCGGCTCCTTCGGCGGCTCGGCCTTGGAGGGCGGGGCCTTCTCCTCCCCCTTCACGGGCAAGATCGCGGTGAGCTGCACCCGGCCTTCGAAGGTCACCTGCTGCTTGTTGCGGTCGTGGACCACGCGGTCCGCGCGGACCTCGTCCTTGCCCATGCCGACCAGGACCTGCGTCTCCGGGGTGCTGTAGAGGGTGACGATGCCGGTCGTCTCGTCGTAGGTCGCCCTGTCGCAGGAGGCCGACCGCCCGTCGGGGGCGAGCTGGAGCGGCGGCCGGCCCACGGTGCGCTGCGTGATGGGGACCACGGTGTAGACCCGCACGTTCCCCGTGGCGTCCATCTTCTTGAACTCGCCGGTCTTCTCGTCGAGGTTGGCGACCATCGTGTCGGCGTCAATCCGCATGTCGCCCTTGATGATGGTGGCGGGGCCGGTGATGTGAGCGAGGCTCTGGCCCTGGACGTAGTGGATGCGCTCGGCCCAGACGTGGAGCGGCTCGGGCGGCTTGGGGGGCTTCTTCTCCTTGGGGGCGCCCTTCTTGTCGGGGGCCTTCTTCTCCGGGCCAGCCTTTGCTTCGCCCGCAAGCGACGTGGCGCACTGCGCCACCACGAAGGCCACGCCAGCCGCCAGGACGATAATGCTTCGCACCATTGGTGGTCCCTAGAGTTGTGAGAGGATGCATGGATGAATGGATGAGTGGATGGATGCCCAAACCCACCGATCCAGTTCCTTCTTCATCCAATCATCCACACATCCATCCATCCAACCATCCATTCACCGCGTCAGCTTGCTCTCGATTCCCAGGAGCCCGGCCTCGCGCGTGAGGATGGGCTGGACGACGCGGCGGAGAAACTCGTCCACCTGCTGTGGGGCACGGCCGGCCAGCCGCTCGCCGCTGGCCAGGTCGTCCATGCGGTCGCGGACGGCGGCGAAGGCGTCGTCGGCCTTCAGGCGTTCGATGAGGTCGCTCTCCAGCCCCTCGTCGGTCACGCGGCGGCGGGCCTCCCAGGCGTGCTGGCGGAGGCGTTCGTGGAGCTTCTGGCGGTCGCCGCCGGCCTTCACCGCGGCCATCAGAAGGCGCTCGGTGGCCATGAACGGCGCCTCGCGGCGCAGGCGCGCGCCGATCACCCCAGGGTGCACCACGAGGCCGCGGGCGACGTTGAGGGCGATGATCAGAATGGCGTCGGCGGCCAGGAATGCCTCGGGAATCGCAATGCGGCGGCCCGCCGAGTCGTCCAGCGTGCGTTCGAGCCACTGCGTGGCCGCGGTGAGCGGGGCCGTGAGGGCCGTGGCGATCAGGTGCCGGGCGAGCGAGCCGATGCGCTCGCACCGCATCGGGTTCCGCTTGTGCGGCATGGCCGACGAGCCGATCTGGCTCTTCTCGAACGGCTCCTCGACCTCCTGGAGGTGCTGGAGGAGCCGAATGTCGTTGGACATCTTGCAGGCCGACTGCGCGATGCCCACGAGGGCGTTGAGCACGGTCGTGTCAATCTTCCGCGAATAGGTCTGGCCGCTGACGGGCACGACCTGCCGGAAGCCCATCTTGTGCGTGACCAATCGGTCGAGCTTGCGGACCTTGGCGTGGCTGCCCTCGAACAGCTCGAGGAAGCTGTCCTGCGTGCCCGTGGTGCCCTTGACGCCGCGGAACGGCAGCCATTCGACGAGGCGGGCGACCTCCTGGTAGTCGAGCACGAAGTCGTAGAGCCACAACGAGGCCCGCTTGCCGACGGTGGTGGGCTGGGCGGGCTGGAAGTGGGTGAAGCCGAGGGTCACCAGGGCGCGGTGCTCGCGGGCGAAGCAGGCGAGGGCCTCGATGAGGTTCACGAGCTTGGCCCGCAGAAGCCCGAGGGCATCCCGCATGATCAGCAGGTCGGCGTTGTCGGTCACGTAGCAGCTCGTGGCGCCGAGGTGGATGATGGCCTTGGCCGTGGGGCACTGGGCGGCGAGGGCGTGGACGTGGGCCATCACGTCGTGGCGCAGCTCGGCTTCGAGCTTCTCGGCGTGGGCGAAGTCAATGTCGTCCAGGTGGGCGCGAAGCTCGGCGAGTTGTTTGTCGGTGATGGCCAGGCCCAGCTCCTGCTCGCCCTCGGCCAGGGCGAGCCAGAGGCGGCGCCACGTCGAGTGCTTCCGCTGGGGCGAAAAGGTCTCGCTCATCTCGCGGCTGGCGTACCGCGTGACGAGTGGGTTGTCGTACCGGTCATACTCGCCCATTGCCTCAGGCCTTCATGCACGCGGGCGAAGGGTATGTGGGATTGCCCCAGTGGTTTCGCACGCAGTCGCAGCAGGTGCCGCGGTTGACGCAGGGCTCGTAGTCGCAGGCGCAGGACGCCGCGTTCACCCCGTGCTGGGCGCATTTCTCCGTGGCGATGCCTTCGAGGGAGCGTGTGGCGTCGGGCCGCTCGCCGCCGCGCATGCAGAAGCTC
>DATKZY010000089.1:0-53579 GCA_035527715.1 Planctomycetota bacterium
CCCCGCTTCGGGGGCTGAGCCCTGGGTGCTCCCTTACCCACGGCTCCCAAAGCATCGCCGTGGGCTTTACTCCGCCACGCCCTGCGGGCGTTGGGTCAGCTGCGGGATTGGGGGTGCCCGCGATAGTATCGCGCAACTGGCATTTCCGACCGAAGGAGATTACACGCACCCTCCCGCCTTGACTTCTGGCGCCGTGGCTCCTAGACTGTGCGGCGTCACGGAACCATTCCCCTGGCTGCGTTTGCTGCGAGAGGCGACGGGCAATGACGATTGCGGACTTCCAGAAGCAGATGGCCGACCTGTATCTCGAGCACGACACGCGCCGCGGCCTGGGCGGCACGTTCATGTGGTTCATGGAGGAGGTGGGCGAGCTTTCGACCGCCCTGCGCTCGGGCACCCGCGAGGAGATCGAGAACGAGTTCGCCGACGCCTTCGCCTGGCTCACCACGCTGGCGAACCTGGCGGGGATAGATGCCGACGCCGCGGTGACGCGGAAGTACGGCGGCGGCTGCCCCTGCTGCAACACCAGCCCCTGCTCGTGCGTGCAGAAGCCGTGAGGCGAGCGCGGGGGATGGGGCGGGGTCGTCCCTGCGGGATTGCCATGCCGCGCGCGGGGTGGTAAAATGGGGGGGGGGAGCCGGGAGGCGATGGAGGCGTGAGATGCGACGCGTCGTGCCTTGGGTGCTGCTCGCCGTGTTCGTGGGCCTGGCTGTGGCTGGACTGGTGTTCGGGACGCTGACGCCGGTGTTCCAGAAGGCGATCCGCATCTGCCGCGAGTGCATCGGGATTGGATGAGCTCTGCGTTCCCGTGTGGTCGGCCCTTCGGCGACGCTGAGGAGAGGGCGACGCGGGCGCAGGGGATGAATGGATGGCTGGATGAATGGATGTCTGGCAATCATCCAATCATCCATTCCTCCATCCATCCCCTTCTGAATCGGGGCATGGCGTCTGCTTGCAGGCGTAGACCGCCGTAGGATGAGGAATGATCCGGCGAGTTGTGCAGAGCATCGCCGCGCTGGTCTTCAACCCCTGGCTGCCGAACTTCCTGACGGGGAAGCTGTACACGGGGAAGCTGAAGAACGCGTGCGTGCCGGTGCTGAACTGCCATTCGTGCCCGGCGGCCACGGGCGCGTGCCCCATCGGCGGGCTCCAGGCGGCGATTGGCGCCAAGCCGTTCAACTGGATCACCCTGCACGTGGTGGGCCTGCTGGGGGTCATCGGCGCCGTAAGCGGGCGCTTCGCCTGCGGGTGGCTGTGCCCGTTCGGCTACATTCAGGACGGGTTGCACAAGATCCCGTCGCCGAAGCTGCGGGTGCCCCGGGTGCTCGAGTGGGGGAAGTACGCGGTGCTGGTGGTGCTGGTGATCGCGCTGCCGGCGCTGTGGGTGGACGAGTTCGGCTACAGCACGGGGCCGTGGTTCTGCAAGGTGCTGTGTCCCGCGGGCACGCTGGAGGGGGCGGTGCCGCTGCTGACGGCGGGCGCCGAGCGGATTCCCGCGAAGCCGTATTACCTGATCCTCAAGACCGCGATCCTCGTGGTGTTCCTGGGCTGGATGGTGGTGAGCAAGCGCCCCTTCTGCCGCGTGGCCTGCCCGCTGGGGGCCGTCTACGGGCTGCTCAACCGCCACAGCCTCCTGCGGATGCGCGTGGATGAGGCCAAGTGCATCCGCTGCAACCTGTGCCAGAAAACGTGTCCCGTGGACCTGCGCGTCTACGAGCGGGCCAACCCCGCGGAGTGCGTCCGCTGCCTGAGCTGTCAGAAGAGCTGCCCCAAGCAGGCCGTGAGCTTCGGCCCGTAGCGGGCGCGGGAAGAAGGAGGCCGCCATGGACCTCTCGACCAAGCTGCGCGAGAAGCACGAGAAGGCGATTCGCTCCAGCCGCATCAAGCTCGTCGCCATGGTCATCCTGCTGATCGTCGTCCTCGTGGTCATGTGGGAGCTGAACCGCGTGGGACGCCAGGCGATGGAGAAGGGCGACACGTTTTCGCAGGAGGAGGAGGCCGCGCCGGCCCCGCCGCCGATTGACACGAAGGCGAAGGCCAAGCTGCCCGAGGGCGAGGCCCCCGACGTCGCGCCCCTCGCCCCCGCCAAGGAGCCGGCCCACCTCCCCGCCCGCAAGGAGGATGCCGAGAAGAAGTTCCCAACCGTCACCGACCCCAAGGTGCTCGAACAGGTGCTGGACCAGAACGCCGAGCTGGAGCGCGACCCGTTTCTGCACGTGCTCTGGCGCGTGTGGCAGGACACGCCGGAGAAGCTGCGTGCCGAGGCGGACCCGCCGGTGGCCTGGCCCGCGCTGTGGGACGACGGGTCGGCCCACCGCGGCAAGGCCCTCCGCGCGGCCGGCGAGCTGGTGCAGATCTGGGAGCTCGACCTGCCCGAGAACCCCGCGGGCCTGCCCAAGCTGTTCGCCTACCGCATCCGCGCCGAGGGCGCGCCCCCGAACTCCAAGGGCCACCTGTACGACGTGTTCGCCGTCGAGAAGCTCAAGGGCGCCCGCCGCTACGACCGCGTGATCGCCTACGGCCGCTTCTTCAAGGCCATGGTGAGCGAGGCGAAGCGGCTCGACGACCCCGACTTCCACATCGCCGTGGTGATCGCGCGCGCCTTCGAGCGGCCCACGTATCTCGAGGAGCCGCGCATCCCCGGGCCGATCGTGGACGGCAATCGGGCCGAGGCCCGCCCGCTCTACTGGCTGCTGAAGCGCGCGCGCGACATCCCCTTCGAGGAGCTGAAGGCCCAGGCGAACAGCAGGCTGACCTATCACGACTTCACGCTCTGGCCCGAGCGCTATCGCGCCCTGCCCGTGGCCATCAGCGGCGAGCTGCGCCGCCTCATCCGCATCTCGCTCCCCGACAACCTGCTCGACATGCCCGACGTCTTCTACGGCCAGATCGCCGACCAGGACCGCAAGATGAACACCTTCTTCTGCATCCACGTGCCCGAGGGGGTGCACCACAAGGACCCGGTCGTCCTCTACGGCTACTTCCTGAAGAAGTGGACCTACAAGAGCGAAGGCGACTACGAGGTCACCAGCCCCATCTTCGTGGCCCAGCGCCTGCGCATCCTTGACTACGGGGAGGGGGGGTCGGGGCAGGTGCTGGGGATTGCCCTGGCCGCGGTGGTGGGGGCGACGGCGCTCGCCCTTGGGGTGGCCATCGTGGTGAGCCGCCGGCGCGACCGGAAGGCCGACGACGCCCGCCGCCAGCGCGAGGCCGCGCGCATCCAGGCCAAGCTCCACCCGCCCGAGGACAAGCCCGAGGAGCCCGGCCCGCCCGCCGAGCCGTAGGAGAGGGGAGGGGACCAATAGGACATATGGGGCCTATGGGACGGAAGGCGACGCCTCCTGTCCCGTTCGTCCCATGGGTCCCATAGGTCCTATCTGGGCGCGGCAGGGGCCCCGCCCCGTCACTCTTCCAGGTTATGCCGGTTGCGATACCACCAGGCGAGCCAGGCGCGCTTGTCGTGGGCGAAGTCCTGGCCCGTCAGGGTGCGGAGGGTGTTGTAGGCGGCCTCGTTGAAGAAGAAGGGGTCCTCGGTGTCCCGCTCGAGGTTCGGGTCCAGGCCCCAGTTCGTGCTGTCGGTGATGGGCACGGCGATCTGGTTGCCCATCGCGTCGGTCACGATGGCCATGTCGGCCAGCGAGTTGGTGCTGAGGTTGATGTTCAGCGGGGGCAGCTCGTCGTCCTTCTCCTTGATCTGGAATCGGACGGTGAGGGCGTTGACGAGGGCGGGGACGGCTCGCGCGTCGCCGAGGCCGGCGAGGGCCTCGGAGGCCCGGCGGAGCACGCGGCGGGCCGTGGCGCGCCCGGCCTTGTCGCTCCCCAGGCGCACCCGCGAGCTGGTGAAGCGGTGGAGGAGGCCGACGAAGTAGGCGGCGTTCTCGACGTCGCGCTGGGCGGCGAGGGCCTTGGTGGCGGCGGCCCGCACGCGGCCGTCTATGTCGCGCAGGGCGGTCTTGCGCAGCAGGTCGGCCGTCTCGTCGCCCCGCTGGTCGGCCAGGAGGCCCACGAGGGCGAGGCGCACGTCGTTCGTGCGGTCGCGCGGGGCCTCGATGGCCTCCTTGATCATCTCCTCGAGCACGTAGCGCAGGGCGGCGTTGGGCAGGTCGCGGGGCCGGTCGCCGATGGCCTCGGCGAGGCGCTCGGCGACGGCCTGCTCGGTGACGGGCCGCGCGGCGATGAGCTGGCGGACGCGGCGGACCCAGGCGGCGATGACCTCGCGCTGCTCGCCCCGCAGGCGCTCCTGCTCGCTCACCCACTTGTCGCCCACCCGCACCAGGCCGTCGGCCTTCTTCGCCTCGGCCTCGGTGAGCCACGTGCCGTCGCGCTGCACGTAGCCGAGCCTGGCCCGGGCGCCCTTGTGATTGGGGTCGAGCGCGATGGCCTTCTCGAACTCCTGCCGCGCCTCGCGGAACAGCTTCTGGTCCTGGCACCAGAGGCCCAGCTTGTAGCGGCCGTCCGCGTCGTCCTCCTTCACCTTCGCCGCGGTCTCGCGGTACACGTCGAGCGGGGTGGCCTTGACCTCGATGCGCGCGACGTCGGCCGCCTTCAGCGTGACCTTGCCGGCCGCGGTGCGCACGACCAGCTCGGTCGCCGTCCGCGACACGATGGCCCCCTCGACGCGGCCGCCGGACCGCAGGTGAACGACATCGCCCGCCGCGCGGCCGGCGGCCAGGGCCAGCAGGCTCCCCAGCAGAATGAGTGGCTGGCTTCTCATGTCGTCGCGCTCCTCGCAGCCCCCAGCACCATTATAGGCCGCCGTCGCACGGCAAATCAACAGGTCAGGCTGCGCACGCACTCCATCAGCATGCGCACGCCCGAGCGCAGCACGACCCGCGCCTCGTAGAGCCGCTGGAGCGTGGCGAGGACGAACTCCTTGAACTGCTCGATGGACTCGAACCGCTTGAGGTCCATCTGCTGGAACAACGATCTCGTCCTGTGCACGTCGCGTGCCTGGCGCTCGAAGACGGCGAGGTTTTCGAGCGTGACGTCGCGGAAGTCGCCGTGCCGCTCCTTGTAGAGGGCCTCGGACAGGCGGAGCTCCTCCTCCAGCACGCCCATGCGAGCCACCAACACATCGCGGAACCGCTCGATCGTCTCTCGCACGGCGTGGGCCTCCGAGGCGCCGCCTGCTCCCGCCCTCCTCATAGATTGTAGCCCAGAAACCCCGACGGGTCAACCAGGGGGATTGACAGGGGTATGGCCCCCAGTCCTGGGGATGCCTTCGTTCTCTTCCAATCGTCCTCGTCCTCGTCCGTCGTCCTCGTTCTCGACTCTTCTCCTCGCAAGCCAGGGGGATCGAGGACGATTGGGCCGGAACGGTTGACAATGCCCCGCTTCGCGGGCTATCATTCGAATATGTGGAGAGCACTGGTGTGCAGCGCACTCGTGGCGGTGGCGCTCGCCGCCCGGGCGGTCGAAATCCCCCGGGCCGACGACCCCGACCACTTCACCCCCGCCGACAAGTCGGCCATGCTCGCCCTCGCGCGCCGACGGCTCGCCGGGAAGGACGCCCCGGCCTTCGACCCCGCCACGATGCCCGCCAAGCTGCTCCGCTCGACCGGGCGGCCCCTCCTCCTCTCCGCTCACTGGCCGGGCCGGGAGCCGCTCATCGCCGTGGCGGCGAGTGGCTCGCTCTTCGAGCAGCTCGCCGAAGCGGGGCGCCGCCTCCGCCAGCAGGCCACGGCCGCGGTGCTCGGGGCCGCGCGCCTCAAGCTCGACCTCGTCGCCTCATCGGCGAAGCTCGACGTCGCGGCCGGCACCCCCCTCGTCCTCGGCATCGAGGGCATCTGCCTCCGCGATGCCGGCGGCGAGCGCTTTCTGCCGCCCAGCGAGGCCCTGCGCCTCAATCTGGCCAGCGGCGAGGCATTCGTCCGCCACGCCCTCGGCAGGCTGAAGGCCCCCGCAGGTGGACTCCGCGACGTGGCTATCGAACGCTTCTCGACCGCGAGCTTCATCGAGCGGGGGCCCGGAGGGGCCGGCGGGCCGCCCGTGGACCTCGTTCGCGGCATGCCCCTCGTGGAACGCTTCACCCGAGCCGACCTGTTGGCGGCCTGCGAGGCCGCGGGCGACTACCTCCTGCGCGTCCAGAAGCCCGATGGCACCTTCCACTACCTCTACGATGCGGCGAAGGACGCGACCGATGGCCCCGCCAGGGGGGCCGCTGCGTCCGACCCGACCGATTCGCCCGAGTATGTCACCCGCCACGCGGGCACGGCGTGGAGCCTGGCCCAGCTCTACGGGGCGACGGGGCGGCGGCGCTTCCGCGACGCCGCCAGCCGCGCCCTCGAATGGCTCGTCGGCCGCCTGCGCGCCCGCGACGACATGGCCTGGGTGGAGCAGGGCGGCGAGGGCCACCTCGGCGCCTCGGCCCTCGCGGCCGTCGCGCTCCTCGAATACCGCGCCGCCCGCGGCACCCGCCGCCACGACCGCGCGATTCGCCAGCTCGGGCGCTTCCTCGTGTTCATGCAGCGCGACGACGGCTTCTTCCACAGCCACTACGCCCCGAGGGAGCGCCGCGGCCACATCCCCGACGGCCACGTGCCCCTCTTCGCCCCGGGCGAGGCGTTCCTGGCGCTCGTGCGCCTCCAGCGCGCGGTGCCCGAGGCCGCCTGGCAGCGGGCCGCCGCCAAGGCCGCCGACTTCATGGCCGCGCAGCGCGACGCCTGGCACTACGAGCACGACCTGCCCATGATCCACCCCGATTCCTGGACGATGATGGCCCTCGACGAGCTGCACGCCCAGGGGTCCGCCCGGCGGGTGCACGCCGACTACTGCCTCTTCCTCGCCCGCGAAATCCTCGAGGAGCAGGAGACCCCTGCCTCCGCCCGCTGGCGCGACCACGTGGGCGCCCCGCGCGCCGCCATCGAGGCCCCGCAGAGCGCCGTGGCCGCCGGCCGCGCCGAGGGGCTGCTCGCCGCCTGGCGCCTCGCGCGGCGCATGGGCGTGGCCGCCGACGACTATCGCCGAGCCATCCTTCTCTCCGCCTGCTTCCAGCTCGCCCACCAGTACGGCGCCGTCAACAGCTACCTCCTGCCCAACCCCGCCCGCGCCGCGGGCGGCTTCTACGCCAGCTACGCCGACCACTCGGTCCGCGTGGACTACGTTCAGCACAACCTCAGCTCCCTCCTCGGGCTGGCCGAACTCCTCGGGGCCGAGGGGAAGAATGCGTCCACAGATTGCACAGATTGACACAGACAGGAGAAGGGACAGTTGGGGCTCAAAGCCATGGTGGCTTTTCTGTCCTATCCGTGTAATCCGTGCAATCAGTGGTTGTCCTCTTCTCCGTTGCTGTGAAGAGGGAACTGACCACGGATCACACGCATGGGCACCGACACAGGAGCAGCCTGACCCGGGCTTCAGCCATGGTTGCCTGTCCTGTCCTATCTGTGTGAATCTGTAGCAATCTGTGGACGGATCTGTCTCTTCGTCCTTCTGTGGTTGAGCCACGATGATCGGGCAACGGCTGTTCGCCGTCTACTACTTCATCAAGTACCTGCCGCTGCGCCTGTGGCGGCACGGGGGGCCGATGGAGCACCGGGGCTTCGTGGGCGTGCAGATTGACGGCCTGGCCCACGCCGACCTCACCTACGCCGTCGAGCACGGCTACCTGCTCCGCCTCCGTCGGCGCCTGCGGAACCGCGAGTACAAGCTCCACGCCTTCCCCGCCGGCCTGCCCAGCGCCACGTCGTACGCCCAGGTGGGGATGTTCTACGGCGAGAACGCCGACATCCCGGCCTTCCGCTGGTACGAGCGCGCCGACCGCCGCGTAGTCAACTGCAACCGCCCGCACAGCGCCGAGTACATCCGCCCGCGCCTCGGCGACCGCATGGGCATCCTCCGCGGCGGCTCCAGCTACGTGAACCTGGTGGACGGCGATGCCGACCGCGCGGTGCTCACGGCCAACTCGTCGGTGCCGCGCTCGTTCTTCGAGGAGATCGGCGGCTTCCGCCTCTTCCTCCTCGCGCTCCTGCACCCGCTGCGCATGGGGATGACCCTGCTCGCCTCGGTGCGCGAGCTGTTCTACGAGCTGTACGACCGCTGCCTCTCGCGCACCGGGCGCCACAGCTCCGTCGTCGAGGGCTGGTTCCCCGTCCTGCGCGTCCTCTCCAACGTCATCTTCCGCGAGGTCCAGACCATCGCCGTCATGGCCGACGTGTATGCCGGCGTGCCCTACATCTTCACCACCTTCACCAGCTACGACGAGCTGGCCCACCACTACGGCCCGCGCTCGCGCCCCGCCCTGAAGAACCTGCGGGGCATCGTCGGCCGCATCCTCGAGATCGAGAAGATCACCCGCCGGCTGCCCGGGCGCCACTACGACCTCATCGTCGTCTCCGACCACGGCCAGACCGAGGGCAACCCTTTCCTCCGCCTCTTTGGCGCCACGCTCGGCCAGGTCCTCCACCGCCACTTCGAGGGCCGACGAGTCCACGTCGAGACCGACCGGCCCGACCTGCCCTCGACCCAGACCCGCGGCCTCTACGCCGACCACCTGGCCCGCCGGGCCGAAGGCCGCTCGTTCCTCACCCGGGGCATCCTGCGCGGCATCGCCCGACTCCTCCGCAAGATCACCAACCCCGAGAGCTACCTCGTCGAGAAGTACTACGTGGACCCCGACAACGACTTCGTGGTCACCTACTCGGGCACGCTGGCCCACGTGTACTTCTCGCGCTGGCCCGAGCGGCTCGACGACGCGGCGGTCCGCCGCGAGTTCCCCGACGTGTTGGAGTTCCTGGTCGGGCATCCTGGCGTGGGGCTGGTCGCCACGAGGGCCGCCGAGGGCGGCCTGGTCCTGCGCTCGCGGCGCGGCATCGGCCGCCTGGTGGACGGCGAGGTGACGGCCATCGAGGGCGACGACCCCCTGGCCCCCTACGACGACGCGGGGCCGGTGGGCCGCCGCGCCCTCGAGCGCATGGGCGGCTTCGCCAACGCGGGCGACCTCATCCTGTTCGGCACCTACGACGAGCGGGGCTTCGTGTGCTTCGACGACCAGGTGGCCAGCCACGGGGCGCTCGGCGGCCCCCAGTTCTGGCCCTTCCTCCTCGTGCCCAACGACCCGCGCTTCGACCGCCTGGCCATCACCGACCCGCGCGACCTCTACGCCCAGGTCTTCCTCCCCTACCACCACGGGCCCGCCGAGGGCGGCGGCTTGTGACCTCACGCCACAGATTCCTCAGGATGCCAACCCCGGGGGGTGGGGTTGGCATCCTGTGCTGGCATCTTGTGGGGGTGGTCGCGCTCAGATGGGCATGAGGTCGTGGACGCGGACGACGGGGGTTTCGGGGATGTATTCCATGTGCTCGCGGTCGAGGATGTAGCGGGCCTTCGGGCCGTCGGTGAGGATGGCGCGGAGGGCCTCGACCGCGTAGTCCACCTCGTCGGCGGTGTTGTACATGCCGAAGCTGAAGCGGACCATGCCGGGCACGGTGGCGTGGTCGCCGGCGGCGAGGCGCGCGACGATGCTGTGCATCTCGGCGTCGGTGATGCCGAGGAGCTCGCGGACGTAGGGCTGGGCGCAGAAGCAGCCGTTCCGCACGCCAATGCCCCACTCGTAGCCTAGGACGGCGGCGAGCTGGCCGTGGCTGTAGTCGCGCGCGTTCATCGTGATCACGCCCAGGCGGTCCTCCCTCACCTCCGGGTCGCTCAGGCCGTAGAGCGTCAAGCCGTCAATCTCCTGGAGCTTGCTCAGGGCGCGGCGGGTGAGCGTGCGCTCGTGCTCGGCCACGTTGTCCAGCCCGATGGATTCGAGGACCTTGACGACGCAGCCGATGGCGAGGCAGCCGAGCACGTTGGGGGTGCCGGCCTCCTCCTTCTCGGGCAGGGGGGCCCACATCACCTCGTCCATGGTGACGGCGTGGACGGTTCCGCCGCCGACGAGGTCGGGCTCGTGCTCCTCGAAGGCGGCCTTGGGGCCGGCGAGCACGCCGGCGCCGAAGGGGGCGTACATCTTGTGGCCGCTGAAGGCGATGAAGTCGATCCGCTCCGGATCGTCGGGCGCGCCCATCTTGAAGGCGCGGTGCGGGATGAGCTGCGTGGCGTCCACGACCATCTGGGCGCCCGCCTCGTGGGCCAGCCGCGCGATGCGGCGGATGGGCGGCAGGGCGCCCGTGACGTTCGAGGCGCCGGTGACGGCAACGACGGCCAGGCGCCCGGCGTAGCGCCGCACGTGGTCCTCGAGGTCGGCCAGGTCCAGCAGGCCGTTCTCGCGGTTCACGCGGACGTAGTGGACCTCGCAGCCGAGCTTGCGCCAGGGGAGCATGTTCGAGTGGTGCTCCATCACGGTCGTGAGGATCACCTGGTCGGGCGCGGGCGAGAGGTGGAGGGCCAGCTTGTTGAGGGCGTGGGTGGCGTTCTGGGTGAAGATCACCGTGTGGTAGCCCAGTTCGGCGCCGATGAAGCCGGCGACGACCTCGCGGCAGCGCTCGAAGGCGTGGGTCGAGATCTGCGCCTTCAGCCCGCTGCCCCGGTGCACGCTGCCGTACCACTCCAGGAACATGCGCGAGCAGGTGAGCACCGACTCCACGGGCGGCGTCGTGGCCGCGTTGTCGAAGTTCACATACGTCACCTGCGTGCCATCGAGGAGTGGCACCTTGCGCTCGACGCCGACAATGGACTTTCGCACGGTGTCGATCGTGACCCCCTTTGCGAGGTCACAGCACGCCTGACACAGGTCGGACACTTCGTCCTGGAAGGCCACGCGAGTCAGCTCCTAGCAAGGGAAGGCTCGGCCGCGGCGAGGGATTGCGGCTTCGGCGAGGCCGAGCCGTATTTCGCGGCGAGCTTCCGCTGAATGTCGTTCTTGTAGAGCGAAAACGAGCAGACGGGGATCGTGCGCACCTCGCCCGTGTCGGGGTCCTCGAAGGCGAAGCCGGCCGTGCAGCTCCGCAGCCGCGCCCCGTCAATCGAGTGGTACTCCTCGAAGGGCAGGACGATCATGCGGAGGGCGTCCTGGACGCGGGTGTGGCGGCGCAACACGTCCTTGCCCTTCTTGCCGACGGCGAGTCCGCCCAGGATGCGCAGGATGGCGAAGAAGGGGCGGCCGCGGAAGATGCGGCGGAGGTCGAGCGAGCGGCGGACCGGCCCCCAGGCCGCCCGAAGGACGCGCAGCCTCCCGCGCAGGCGCTGCCAGAAGCGGGCGGGGTCGAGCTTCTCGAGCCCAGGCCCCAGGCGTTCGGCCAGGGTGACGATCTCCTCGGCCACCTCGGCCAGCGGCCGCTTTAGGTAGTGGCTCAGCGCGTGGTAGCGCTCGCCGTCCGAGAGCAGCAGCGTCATGGACTCGCAGTTCGGGTGCACGCCGCCGAAGGTCAGGCGGGTGGCAGTGAAGAAGCGTGTGAGGATGTCGAGCTTGTAGCCGAGGCCGGCGGGCACGAAGTCCACCTTCTCGTCCGGCACCGCGTCGTCAATGATGTGCTCGACGTCTTCGATCGTGGTGTGGACGTCGGTCTCGAATTCGCCTTCCTTCCAGGTTTCGGTGAGGGGGATGAGGTGGAGGGCGGTGATGAAGTGGCGGTTGTCGTGGGCGAAGCGGATCAGGCCGCCCATGTGCTTGTCGTTGATCTTGCGGGCGACGCAGACCATGATGGTGTTCTTGCGGCTGCTGAATTTCTTGAGGTTCTCGAGGGCTTTGAGCTTCTTCTCGAGGGCGCCGGGGTTCTTGCGGAGGCGCTCGTAGATTTCCGGGTCCTGGCCGTCGAAGGCCAGGAGCACGGGCACCTTGGCCTCGCACAGCCGCCGGCAGTAGTCGGGGTCGGCCAGCTTCAGGCCGTTGGTGACGATGCGGACGCGGAGGCCGTGCTTGCGGCACAGGTCAATGATCTCGAAGAGGTCCTTCCGCACGGTCGGCTCGCCGCCGAAGAGCTGCACGGTCGGCGGCGGGTCCATCGCGGCGAGGCCGGCGAGCACCTTGTCGAAGTAGCCGAGAGGCGGCTCGAAGAGGAAGCCCATCGAGGGCGTGTTGTTGATGCAGATGGGGCAGTTCATGTTGCAGCGGTTCGTCACGTCGAGGAAGACCATGCGGGGGTGGTGGGCGTGGCCGCACTCGAGGCAGTTGATGGCGCAGGGGCCGACCTTGGCGGGGTCGTAGTGCCACAGGTCGCGCTTGCGCTGCCAGGCCGCGGCGTCGCTGCTCACCAGGCGCTCGCTGGGGCCGCAGTCCGGGCAGTCCTTGCGCACGAACACCCGGCCGTCCCGGACGAAGTGGGAGGCGGGAGAGCGCCGTCGGCACTTCTCGCAGATGCCGTACACCGTGGGAGGCAACGAAAGCTCCGCTGGGCCGAGCCGGGGAGGAGACTACGGGGCGGCCGTCAGGTTGCCGGCTTGGCCTCGGGCGTGGGGGCGGCCTTGGCCGCCTTGAGATCGTCGTTCATGATGTCGAGGCCAAACCAGCCGAGGAAGAAGTCGCCAACCTGGTCAATATGCATAGACATCCATAGGCCGAACCAGCCTATATGAATGTTGCGGCGTCATGAGAACCAGTCGGGGTAGGGGGGCTCGCCCCCTTTGCAGGCCACGCGCAGGAAGCCGATGTTGTAGCGCCGGGGCGCGGTGGGCAGCGGCTTGTTCGCCGCCTTGAGCTCGGCGATCTCCTTGGCGGGGAACTGGTGCGGGTCGTTGGGGTCGAACTCGCCGATCGTGAGGGTCTGGCTGCCGCAGGTGACCACGCCCCAGATGCGGTCGCTGATCGGCCAGGAGCCCCAGTGGCTCTTGTAGATGCCGTGGAAGCGCCCCTCGATGCGCGAGAAGCCGATCGGCGTCACGTTCATGTAGTCCGCAGGCAGGAACGCCAGGCAGAACTTCTTCGAGGTCGAGATGCCGAAGTCGAACATGTGGGCCGCATCGCGGCTCCTGTTGCGCCAGTAGGTGCCGCAGCCGGCGCAGCCGACCACGACCGCCACGCTCCCCAGAACCAGTCCCCAACTCCGCGTTCTCATTGGTGTCTCCGAAGCTCTGCTCGTCCGACCCCATCCTGACAGGATCGCAATTATACGCACAAAGGGCGCACCGTGTCAAAAGAACATCGGCCCCGCACGGAAAAGACACCCGCTGTCTCTTGTGCGAAGCACCCGCAGGGCCGTTCCGGCAAGAGACAGCGGGTGTCTTTTCCCCGCGCGAGGGGTGTCAATGGACCCCGAGCGCGAAGCGGCTGCGGGGCGTGTGCGGGTAGTCCTGGAGCACCATCAGCTCCATCAGCCGGTCGCGCAGGCGGGTGCGCGCGCTGGCGAAGCGGGGGTCGAACGCCAGGTTCCGCATCTCGTTCGGGTCCTCGCGGATGCGGAAGAGCTGTTCGCCCCTGCCGCCGGGGTACATCGTGTAGCGCCACTCGCTCGTGCGGATGGTGCGTGCCCAGCAGGCCGTGTCGCTGCTGGTGATGTTGTTGTAGCTCTCGACGTAGGCGGCGTCGCGCCAGTCGCGCGGCACGGCCTCGCCGCGGCACAGGGGCAGGAGCGAGCGGCCGGGCAGCGCCCGCGGCTTCGGCCCCTGGTGGTACGGCCCCAGCACGGTCGGCTCGGGGTAGGCCACGCCGGCCATGTCGAGGATCGTGGGGCAAAGGTCCTCGAGCTGCACCAGGGCGTCCACGGTCGAGCCGGCCTTGAGCCCCGGCCCCGCGATGACGAGGGGCACGCGGACGCACGCGTCGTAGTGCCGCTCGCCCTTGCCGGTGAAGCCGTGGTCGAGGAGCAGCTCGCCGTGGTCGGAGAGGAAGACGACGTAGGTGCTCCGGCTCCTGCCCATCTGGTCGAGGGCGGCGAGGACCTTGCCGAGCTGGTCGTCGAGGTGCGTGAGGTCGGCGAAGTAGTAGTGGCGGCGCGCGTGCCAGTCGTCGGGTGTCGCATCTTCATTTCGCACTTCGCCGCCAAGTGCCAAATGAAGATGCGACACCGCGCCCTCGCTGCCGGCGAAGCAGTCGGGCGCCTGGCCCTCGACCGCCCACTCGGGCGGAATCGGGGCCGGGATGTACCGCGGGTCCACCCGCTCCATGTGGTCCTCGGGCGGGCACGAGGGGCTGTGCGGCTGCACGTAGCTCACCTGGGCGAAGATGGGCATGTGGGGCGCGAACTTGCCGAGGAACTCGATGGCCCGCCGCGTGATCCAGGCCGTCTGCGACACCTCCTCGGGGAAGGGCAGGGTGTAGTAGCCTGCGGTGCCGTGCGGATGGCGGTCGGTGGCCCACTGGCACTTCGCGCGGAGGTCGCGGATGCGGGCCGAGAGGTCGCTGCCCCGCTTCCCATAGCGCGTCAGCTCGGGGATCTCGGTCGCCCAGATCGTCGCCAGCGCGCTGTCGTAGAGCGCCGGGTACTCATCCTCCACCCAGTCCAGCCACTCCCCCGCCCGCGGATCCTCGGTGCACGACACGATGTCGAAGCCGTAGGGCTTGTAGTCGGGGTGCACGGTGTGGAAGTGGGGGATCAGGTGCACCTTGCCGAAGGCGCCGGTGCGCCAGCGGCGCTGGCGCAGCAGGTGCATGAACGTGGGAAGCGCCGGGTCCAGCTCGTAGCCGTTCTGGAGCACGCCGTGGCCGCGGCTGGTCAGGCCCGTGGCCAGGGTGGCGCGGGCGGCCATGCAGATGGGGTTGCTGACGATGCACTGGCCGAACGACACGCCCCCCGCGCGGAGGCGGTCAATGTTTGGCGTCGGGCAGGCCCTCTTGCTCTCGCCCTCGAGCCACTTGGCCGCGAGCTGGTCCACCATGAACAGCACGATGCTCGGTCGTTCCTCGGGCACGGGCGCGACCCCCTGACAGAATTCCTGGACACACGGCGGACGACCCTGGGATTCTACCCGCCCGGCGTGGCCTCCGCAAGCGCGGCCCGCGTGGGGAGTATGCCCCCCAGCCAGTCTCGGCGCCCCAACGGGGCGTACTGTGGCAGCCCAGGGTAACGCCCTGATCTCTGCCCATATCTCGGGTTCCGTAGCCCGCCGACGGCGGGCGGCAGGTGGTAGCCCACGGCGTAAGCCGTGGGTTCAGGCGGGTACGAGGTCCAGCCCCCGCAGGGGGCGGCAGGAGCGTTGGCCACCGGCGTTCTGCCGCCCCCTGCGGGGGCTGAACCGTGGGCCGCCCAGTCCACGGGCTCACGCCCGTGGCTACCCTCTGTCGCCCCTGACGGGGCTGGCCGGCAAGAGACAGCGGGTGCCTTTTCCGCCTCGGCGTTTGGCACGGCGATTGCTCAAGCGAAGGACAGACGGAGAGTGGCCGCTCGGCCTTGCAAGGGCTAACCTCTTGGAGAGAAAGGAGATACGTGCGTGGGCGACACCGCGGTCTGCGAGCGCAAGGACGCCGCAATAGGGCCACAGCGCCCTGGAACGGTTTCCATAGTGCCGGGGACCCCCGCGGCGATCGAGGCCGCGCGCCTGGGCGTCCCCAGGCCGGCCTCGCGCCAGATGACCTACCTCCCCAACGTCGTCTACCGCGCCCTCGTGCGGGCACGGCTCGGCTGAATGGCTCGCCGCGACGCCGCGCGCGGCCCTACGGGGCCGCGGCGGGCCGGGCCAGGGCGCGTTCGAGCACGGGCGCCAGCGTGTCGGCCACGAGGCGCTGGCCCGCCGCGTTCGGGTGAATGCCGTCGGGGATCAAGGCGTCGCGCTCCGGGTGCTTCTCGAATGCCTCGTGCACCTCGGCCAGCGGCAGGCCAAGCTCCCTGGCCAGGCGCCGCGTGACCTCCGCATACTGCTTCACCAGGTAATTCAGCCCGTTCTGCTTGTAGGCCGGCAGGTCGCGCAGCCCGTAGTGGCCGCTCATCGGCACCGACGTGCACAGCACCACGCCCGCCCCCGCCTTGCGAATCCGCTGGACGATTTCCCGCATCGCCTTCTCGAACTCCTCGACGGACACGCGCGGCGTGTCGGCCACGCCGTTGGGCGGGCGGAAGAAGCCGGCGTCATTCGTCCCCAGCATCACGACCACCCAATCGGGCTTGCGGGCCAACACGTCGCGCTCGAGGCGCTTGAGCACGAGTGGCGCGATATCGGCGTCCACCCCCGCATTTGCCACCTCGACGGGCCGCTCGAGGCGCTTGGCCAGGTCGGCGGCGAGAAGCGACCGCCACGCCGTCTCCTCCGTCACACCCGCCTTCCGCACGCAATTCGTCGTCGAGTCGCCCAGCGCTACAATCTTCACCATCGCCTCGGCTCCCGTGTGCGGAGTGGACAAATCCTTCGGTTTCCCGGGGGCTTCGTGCGGCGAGGCCCCGGCGGCGTGAGCGCGCCGGTCAAGCAACGAGAGCGCTGCGAGCAACGCCAAGCCAAGTATGGAACACGCGCTGCTCATGAGAAGCCGCCTGGCGTGATTGGAGCACGCCCTGTGATCAGCGTCAAGCCCTTGAAAGGTGCTTCGACAAGCTCAGCATGACAGGTTGCGGCGGCCCACGGCTCGCCGGCGCACCTGCTCAGGAATGCCGGCTACAGGTCGGTCGCCAACTGGGTCGTCACCTCGTCGCCGATCTCGACGTGGCCCTTCATCGTCTTGCCGTAGTGGGCGGAGGACATGTCGGGAAACGTGTCGTCCACGACGATGGTGCCGATGAACTTCTCGGCGCGGTAGACGGTGAAGGCGTAGCCGGCCCGCACGCCGTTCAACTCGCCGACGTTGATGACGACGATGCCGTAGAACTTGTCGGCGGCAGTGACCTTGCCGCGGATGGTGGCGGCGGCGCGGATGCCGTCGTCGCGCCCCAGCGGCAGGAGGCGCGAGGGGGCCGGCCCCGGGCGGGCCGCCTCCGCGGGCTCCGCGGCGGGAGCCTTCTTCCTGGCCCAGGGCCTCGGCAGCCGGCCGCAGCCGCCTGCCGACCCGATCGCGACCGCGATGCACGAGGCGAAGAGCAGCGCGCGATACATGCCCGCCTTCCTCTCCTTGCTGGCGTGAGGGTGCGACACGCGTCTCCTCCTATCATACTCCGCCGCGCGGCGATTGTGAAGAGGGAGTGGAAGAAGGTGCGTGTAGTCTTCCACGATCAGGGCGCGCAACGGGAACGCCCGAAGGGCGTGGCGGACCATAGCCCACGGTGGAGCCGGGCGGAACCGTGGGTTTGGGGCGAGAAACAGGCCCAGCCCCCGAAGCGGGGCGGCGGAGGCGACGATGCCCAGGGCTCCGCCGCCCCGCTTCGGGGGCTGGGCCGCGGGTGGCTCCCGAACCCACGGCTTCCCGAGCATCGCCGTGGGCTGTATTCCGCCGCCTCCTCTGGAGGCTCAGACCGCCCCCGCCTCTTCACAGCGAGGCGTCGGGAACAGCGCGCTCGCGGACGTCGGCGACTTCGAAGAATTCGCGGCGGGTGAAGCCGCACGTGCTGGCGAGGAGGTTGGTGGGGAACATCTCGACGAGGTTGTTGTTCTCGCGCACGTTGCCGTTGTAGAAGCGGCGGGCGGCCTGGATGCGGTCCTCGGTGTTCACCAGTTCCGTCTGGAGCTGAAGGTAGTTCTGGCTCGCCTTCAGGTCAGGGTATGCCTCGACGCGGACGAGGAGGCCGGAGAGCGCGCGGACGAGCTTGTTCTCACTCGCCGCCTGGGTCTCGGGCGAGCCGGTGTTGGCCACGCACTCCTGGCGCAGCGCCGTGATCTTCTCCAGCAACTCGCGTTCGTAGCTCGCGTAGCCCTTCACGCAGTTGACGAGGTTCGGGATCAGGTCGTAGCGGCGTTTCAGCTCCGTGTCAATGTTGTACCACGCCTCGTTGCAGTGGTTCCGTGCCCGCACGAGGCGGTTGTACATCCCGAACACGAACAGCAGCAGCACGAAGGCGACGACGGCGACGACGATTCCTGGGTTCATTCCGTTTCCTCACCCCCGATACAGGTACTCGGGGAACAGGTTGACGATGGCGACGAGCTGGTCGAGGCGCTCGGGGACCTCTTCGGGCTTGAGGCGGCGGCGGAAGGAGAGGGCGACGGAGTTGAGCTCGATCTCGATGGAGAGGTCGCGGTGCGCGAGGAGGAACTCCATCATCCGCGTGTGGCAGACGTCGTAGGCGAACTTGCGGTTCTTCGAGCGGACGCAGAATGCCTTGGAGAATTCGAGGGACTCGAAGTCAATATCGTCGAAGCCGAGCATCTGGCCGAGCTTCTGCCAGATGCCCTCGGGGTAGATGCGCAACTCGGGGAAGTCGCGGGCCTGCTCGAGGACGAAGAAGCTGAAGTAGTGGTGGTGGGTCTGCCGCTGGCCCTTGGAGTTGGTGGAGTGGGTTTCGTAGTGGTAGTCGAAGACCTGCACGGGGTAGCCTTGGTGGTCGCCGTTGAGGAGGTTGAAGGCGTAGCGGTTGGAGCCCTGGCGGAGGGCGTCGAGGAAGCCGTAGCGGAGCGGGAGGGTCTTGTCGCGGCCCGGGCTGAAGGTCAGGCCGAGGCGCTGGGCGAGGGCGGCGAATGCCTCGCGGCGCTTCTTCTCCCACAGGTGGCCGAGCACCGCGGCGACGATGACGATGGCGATGAAGACGGCGAAGATGAGGATCACGCTGCCGGGCATGCGGGCATCTCTCGCAGGGGAGGGATCATGAGAGCGGCTGCTCAACGGCAGTCTAGCTTCTGCGGGCGACTTGTCAAGTGGTCTTTGGGGCGAGCGGGTTTGTGGGCACTCCCTCGCGTGCAGGGCAACTCGCCGCGCCCGGCTGGAGCAGGAGCCCCCTCGCTTCACTTTTCTTCAACTCGTGTTTGCTTTTCCTCAGAATGCCAGCGTCCTCGCACAGGCGGGGGTGGCATTGTGAGCGAATCGGCTATCCGGCCGCGTCCGGTGGGGAGTTCTCAGAATGCCAACCCCTGAGAGGCGGGGTTGGCATTCTGACAATCTGGCACCCTGGGAGGGGGCGAGGGAGGGCGGAGGGACCGGGTGGGGCAGGCTGCCGGCTGCGGGCCTTGTTGCATGACCCCGGCCCCCTGTGGCACAATGGGAGGGCGGCGAGGAGGCGGAGGTCTCGGGGTGAAGGAGCGACGGATGCGGAGAGCGTTGTGTGCATCGGGGCTGCTCTGGGCAGCTCTGGCGCTCGGCGCGGCCGAGAAGGAGGCGCCCTCCGCCGAGTGGCCCGGCTGGCGCGGGCCGAACCGCGACGGCAAGTCGCCCGACACCGGCCTGCTCAAGCAGTGGCCGGCCGATGGGCCGGCGCTGCTGTGGAAGGTGGACGACATCGGGAAGGGCTACTCGAGCGTCGCCGTCGCCGGCGGACTCGTCTACATCACGGGCGACGCGGAGGGCGCGCTGCGGCTCTTCGCGTTCGACCTGGACGGCCAGGAGAAGTGGCACGTGGACGTGGAGCCGTCCTGGCGCGGCGACCACCCGGGCGCGCGGGCGACCCCGACGATTGACAGCGGGAGGCTCTACCTGGAGACCGCCGCCGGCCTCGTCGTCTGCCTCGACGCCAAGACGGGCAAGAAGATCTGGTCGAAGCACCTGGTGAAGGACTTCGGCGGCGGCGTGCCCGGCTGGGGCTACGCCGAATCGGTGCTCATCTACCACAACCTGGCCATCGTGAAGCCCGGCGGCAGGAACTGCGTGGTCGCCCTCGAGAAGGCCACGGGCGCGACGAAGTGGATGAGCAAGGGCTTCGACGGCGGGGCCGAATACAGCTCCTGCATCGCCCTGCTCTACGACGGCGCCCACCTCGTCTTCACCGGCACGCGGGCCGGCCTGGTGTGCCTGAGCGCCCGCACGGGCAACGTCCTGTGGTCGAACGCCTGGAGCGCGAACAACACGGCGAACTGCCCGACGCCCGCGTTCGCCGACGGCTATGTCTTCTGGGCCAACGGCTACGGCAAGGGCGGCATCTGCATGAAGATCGCCGTCGGCGACAGGGGCGTCGCCGCCCGCCAGGCCTGGACCACCCGCGACATGGTCTGCCACCACGGCGGCTACGTCATCGAGAAGGGCTACATCTACGGCAACCACGAGGGCGGATGGGCCTGCCTCGACCTCAAGACGGGCAAGCGGCTGTGGAGCGAGCAGGGCGTGGGCAAGGGCTCGCTGTGCTGGGCCGATGGCATGCTCTACCTCTTCGGCGAGGGCGGCGGCCAGGTGGGCCTCGCCACCTGCTCGCCCCAGGGCATGCAGATGAAGGGACAGTTCCGCGTCCAGGGCGGCGGCCCGAGCTGGGCGCATCCCGTCGTCGTCGGCGGACGCCTCTACATTCGCTACGACACCAACTTGTACTGCTTCGACGTCAAGGGCAAGTGACGCCGCCGCAAGCGCGTCACCCAGTCAACTGAAGGAGATGGGCATGAGTGGAGTGCGCAGAGGCGGCGTTGTGTGGATGCTTGTGGCGGTCATGCTGACATCGGCGGCCTGGGGCGCTGCGACCGACTGGCCCTGGTGGCGTGGCGCGGAGCACGACGGCAAGTCGCCCGACACGGGCCTGCTCAAGGAGTGGCCCGAAGGCGGCCCGAAGCTGCTGTGGCAGGTGGACTCCATCGGCAAGGGCTTCTCCAATGTCGCCGTCACCGGCGGCACGATCTACACCACCGGCGACCTCGACGGCAAGCTGATGCTCTTCGCCTTCGACCTCGAGGGCAAGCTGAAGTGGAAGGCCGAGCACGACGCCTCGTGGACCGCCAGCCGCCCCGGCTCGCGCTCCACGCCGACCATTGACGGCGACCGCCTCTACATCCTCTCCGGCCACGGCCTCGTGGGATGCTACGACGCCAAGACCGGTGCGAAGAAATGGGCGAAGTCGTCCAAGGACTTCGGCGGCCGGTCCGGCGGATGGGGCTATGCCGAATCCGTCCTCATCCAGGGCGACTGGGCCATCTTCAAGCCCGGCGGGCAGAACTGCATCGTCGCCCTCGACAAGATGACCGGCGACAAGGTGTGGACGAGCAAGGGCTTCGCGGCCGGCCCCGAGTACAGCTCGTGCCTGCCCTTCGTCTACGAGGGTGTGCCCCTCCTCGTCACCGGCACGCGCTCCGGCATCGTGTGCGTGGACGCCAAGACGGGCGAGAAGCTCTGGTCGAACCCCTGGAGCGCGAACAACACGGCGAACTGCCCGACGCCGGCGTTCGCCGACGGCTATGTCTTCTGGGCCAACGGCTACGGCAAGGGCGGCATCTGCATGAAGCTCAAGAAGGTGGACGGCAAGGTCACGGCCGAAGAGGCCTGGACCACCAAGGACATGGTCTGCCATCACGGCGGCTACGTCATCGAGAAGGGCTGCATCTACGGCAACAACGGCGGCGGCTGGGCCTGCCTCGACCTCAAGACCGGCGAGAAGAAGTGGGAGGCCCGCGGCGTGGGCAAGGGCTCGCTGTGCTGGGCCGACGGCATGCTCTACCTCTTCGGCGAAAGCGGCGGCCAGGCCGCGCTCGCCACCTGCTCGCCCCAGGGCATGGAGCTCAAGGGGCGAGTGCAGGTGAAGGGCAGCGGCCCGAGCTGGGCGCACCCCGTCGTCGTCGGCGGACGCCTCTACCTGCGCTACGACACCAATCTCTACTGCTTCGATGTGAAGGCGAAGTAGGGAGACGGTGTTCGGGGTGACTCGATGGTCATGCTGAGCGACAGCGAAGCATCTCTCCTGGCGCGCGCGCGGAAAGAGGGATTCTTCGCTTCGCTCAGAATGACCGCGTATCGCGCGGGGAAAGCCCCGGGATGGGCGCGCGTTGTCGTCCTGCTGATCGTAGCGGCCGCAGGCATCAGTCGCGCGGCCGAGACGCGGACGCTGGAGATCCGCGAGTTCCTGGGCCACACGTGGACCAACGAGCTGGATAGCTGCCGCCTGGAGTTCAAGCCCGGACAGTGCTGGCCCCACGGCATCCGCCTCTTCGACGAGGCCGGCAAGGCCCTCCCCGTCCAGCTCACCGACCTCAAGACCCACCCCGACGGCAGCCTGGCGAGCGGAACCCTCTGGTTCCTCGTGGACAAGCTTCCCGCGAGGGGGAAACGGAGCTGGACCTTCGAGGGCGGGCGGAAGGGCGACAAGCCGCCCCGCTACCGGCCCGACCTCGCCCTCGACCTCCGCAAGGACTTCTGCGAGATCACGACGAGCAAGGTCGGCGTCCGCCTCCTCGCCGGCTCCCAGCGTCTCGACCCGCCCCTGCCCGCCGACAAGGCGCCCGTGCCGCTTCAGGCCATCCGGCTCCGCGGCGGCGCCTGGATTGGGCGAGGGCGCTGGGACACCGAGCCGGCCTGCACGGGCTACCAGGCCCTCGTCGTGGCCGAGGGGCCGGTCTTCGCCGAGGCATGTGTCCGCGTGAACTTCGCGGGGGACAAGCACTACACGGCCACCTATCGCGTCGTCGCGGGGCAGGAGGTTGTGCTCGTCGAGGAGGAGTTCGACCTCGGCGACCCGAAGCGCTTCGTGCTGCCCGACTACGACGAGCGCTATCGCCTGATGTGGGACTGGTGGGCGCAGACCCACGGCCGCTCCCCCTCGCCCAACAACCTCATCTTCTCGCTCTACGACGCCAAGAGCTTCGCGCCCGACACCGCCCGCTGGTTCGGCCACCACGCCACCATCCCCGAGCGCGGCAAGGGCGGCGGAGCTGACTTCGCGATTGACTACACGAAGAGCCGCCTCGACATCACGCTCAACTCCTGGCTCCAGTGGGGCGACGACGAGTCGGTCTTCTATACGGCCTGGAACAAGGCGAACCCAACCGATGCCCTCGCGGTCGTGGCCATCCGCCCCTCGAAGTGGATTCATCCCGACCTCCTGCCCCACTCGCCCGGCTTCATCAAGCAGCACACGCAGACGAACAACATCGGCGTGTGGGTGTCGCCACCGCCCGACCTCTATCTCCGCTCCCCCGTCAACCGCGGCAAGCGGGCCTACCTCCTCGCCGCTCTCGACGCGAAGACCGACGTCGGCCCCGACCCGACCAAGCCCGACCGCTCCGCCCAACTCCTCGTCCAATACGGCCACAAGCCGCTCGACAAGATCAAGGACTGGGTGCTCGGCTGGCAGGCATCGGGGGCGCATCCGCGCCTGTTCTGCAAGCCGGGCGACCTGGCGGCCCTCCGCAAGCGCGCCGAATCGCAGCCCGAGCACTTCCAGCACATGAAGCACCGTGCCGTCTTCCGCTACCTCGCCACCGGCGACGACAAGGAGGCGGTCAAGGCGTTCGAGGAGGCCATGACCCGCCTCCGCGACCTCGTGACCCGCAGCCTCGAGGGCTTCGGCCCCCACGACGGCACCTCGAACCACATGATGTGGGGCTGGCGCATGCACGACATGGGGGCGGAGTTGGACGTGGCGCTCGCCTCGCCCGCCATCACGCCCGACCAGCGCCGCGAGGCCCAGGCCGTCCTGGCCTACATCCAGCATGCCGCCTGGGACCCCGACCACTTCCCCGGCCGCGAGAACGGCTTCGCCTGGGGCAGCGCGAACCAGGGGAGCACGATGATGACCGGCCGCGCCCTCTGGGCCAAGCTCCTCGCCGACCACCCCCTGGCGAAGCAGTGGGCCGCCGACGGCGCGAAGTTCGCCATCTACGACCTCGAGCGCTACCTCCACCCGGCCAGCGGCGTCGCGATGGAGTGCCCCGCCTACGCCGCCACCGCCGTCACCGCCAACCTCACCGTGCTCTTCGCCCTTCAGGACATGGCCGACGTCTCGCCCGTGCTCTCACGCCTGCGGGCGCTCGCCCGCTGGCGCCTCGACACCCAGCCGCCGCCCGACCCGCGCTTCGGCCTCCGCACGCTCCCCACCCTCGGCGATTCGCCCTATCACGGCGACAATATCATTGGCCTCCTCGGAATGGCCCTCCTCAAGAGCGACCCCGAGCTGGCCGCCAACTGCCTCTGGGCCTTCCGCCAGGGCGGCGAGCAGGGTGCCGGCTTCGTGGACCGGTTATTCCTCATCGACAACTCGCTGCCCGACACGGCGCCCCGCGTGGCGAGCAGGCAGTTCCCCGGCTTCGGGGCCGTGCTGCGCACCGGCACCCTCGCCCCCGACGAGACCTATCTGTGCTACTACCACGGCAGCTTCTCCTTCGGCCACTACCACAGCGACCAGGGCCAGCTCATCTTCTACGCCAAGGGCGCCCCGCTGATGATGGACTTCGGCTCCCAATACCAGCCCAGCATCCGCCAGGCCTGCTTCCACAACACCATCTCCTACAACCACCGCGAGTGGCCCGAGCCGAAGAAATGCCCCGGCCGCGACACCCCCGGTTGCTTCTACACCGGCAAGCGCTGGTTCGGCCACGACGTCGAGCCCTTCACCTGCCTGGAATACGCCTTCGACGAGACCTCGCCCGACCCCAGCGGCTCGCTCGGCGAGATCAAGGAGTTCGCCGCCCTGCCCGCGGCGGACTACGCGCGCGGCGAGCAGCCGCAGCGCTTCTTCCACACCGTGCCCTATCGCTACGAGAAGCCCGATTGCTTCGCCGGCTTCGACTTCGGGAAGCCGACCGAGGTGCCCCCGTTCCTCTGGTCCCGACAGGTCATCCTCGTCAAGGACGCCGACCCGAAGGGGACGAGCTACCTGCTCGTCCACGACGACCTGTCGGGCAACCAGAGGCTGGAGCCGGCCTTCAACCTCTGGAGCCTGACGAAGGGGGTCGAGCCCAGGGGCGACCAGCCGTTCCACACCCTCTCCGGCCAATGGGGCGTTGACCTCGACGTGTTCGTTGCCGAGCCCGCCTCACCCCGCATCGGCTTCGGCGAGCTGGCCCACCAGAATGCCTCCGTGAATGCCGACCGGTTCAAGCGGCTTCACAACCGCCCCTTCGAGGAGAGGCAGAGCCTGTTCCGCATCCTCGGCAAGCCGGGCGACGGCTTCACGGTCGCCATCTATCCCCGCAAGCCCGACGAGCCGAAGCCGCAATTCGCCCGACTGGCGGGCGTGCCGGGCGTCAAGGTCACGATGCCGAACGAGACCCATTGGGTCATCGCGTCGCGGACGCCGGTCACGTTCAGCGAAGGGCCGTTGAGCTTCAGTGGCACGGCGGCGGTTGTCAAGCAATTCGCCGACGGGCGTGCGAGCCTCACCCTCCTCGCCCCCGGCAAGCTCTCCCTCGGCGCCCTGACCCTCGAGAGCGACAAGCCGGCGACGCGCGAAGCGGCCGGCAACCGCTGATGGCGCATGTTGAAGCGAGCCGACTCGCAGGTTGTCATCGTGAGCCTGTCGAACGACCTTTCAGGGGCCTGCTGTCACAATGTCAGCACAGCCCATCGTTGTGTGAACCCCCTTGAAAGGTTCCTCGACAAGCTCGGAATGACAGGGTTTGTGAGGCGCGGCTCGCCGTGGAACGCAGGATGACGCAACGAGGAGATTGAGATGCAGATCGAGCACTTGGGCCTGGACGTGCCCGACCCGGCCGCGATGGCCGACTGGTATGTGAAGCACCTCGGCATGCGGGTGGTGCTGGCGAAGGACGAGCCTGTGCCCGTCCGCTTCCTCGCCGACTCCGCGAACCACGTGATGATCGAGCTCTACAACAACCCGGCCGTGACGCCGCTCGACTTCCCCGCGATTGACCCGTTGGTTCTTCACCTGGCCTTCGCCTCGAAGGATGTGAAGGCGGATTACCAGCGGCTCCTGGCCGCCGGGGCGACGGTCGCCGCCGAGCCGAAGGTGTTGCCGACGGGCGACGAGATCGCCATCGCGCGCGACCCCTGGGGCTTCGCCGTGCAGCTCGTGCGGCGCCGCACGCCGATGATCTGAGGTGTTCCTGTGCGCCGAGTCGTGCCCATCGTCCTGATGTCTCTCGCGGCGGCGGTCATTCTGCTCGCTCACTTCGGCGCGGAGCCGCTCGATGAACGCGAGGCGCGGTGCGCCGTGGCCGCCCGCGGAATGCTGGCGACGGGGAGACTGCTGACGCCCGGCCTCGGCGGCGAGATGCTCTCGGGCGAGCCGCTCATCGGGTCCTGGCAATCCCTCCCGTTCGGGATTGCCCTGGGCATGACCGAGTTCACCGGAAGGGTCCCGTCGGTCTTCTGGGCGTTCGTCCTGCTCCTGGCCACCTACGGCTTCGCGCAGCGGTGGTTCGACGCGGGCACAGCGGCGCTGTCGGCCGGCGTGTTGGCGACGACCTACGTGTTCGTCCGCGCGGGCTGGCGCGCCACGCCGGAGATGGCCCGGGCCGCACTGGTCATGCTTGGCCTGTGGTACTTCGCCCGACACAGGTCGGACCATAACCGCGCCTGGCTGTACGGCTTGGGGCTCATGGTGGGGTTCGGCGCAGGGCTGGCCGGGCCTTGGGTCGGGGTGGTGGCGCTGGTCGCCATCGCGGCGCTGTCGTTCGCCCGAAGGGACTTCGGCTGGGCGCGCCCGACGCAGGCGTTGCTGCTCGCGGTCCTGCTCTGCGTTGCGGCGTTTCTGGTCCTTCCCCTCGCGCGCTGCGCGGCCACTGGGTCGTGGGAGCCGTGGCGCCTGATGTGGTGGGAGAGCCTTGTCGAAGGGTGCCTCTATGTCCCGCTCTTCTTCGGCACGGTGCTCCTGGGCATCCTGTGGATGCCGTGGTTGGTGTTCCTCCCGATCTCCCTCATTGACGCGCTGGCAAGGCTCTTCCGAAAGAAGCCGCCGAAGACGGACGTGCTCGTTCTGGTCGCCCTCACCGTCGCCGTGGTTGCGTGGAGGTCGAGCGACCTGGTTCTCGCCGTATCGCTCACGAGCCTCGTCGTCGGCCACCTGCTGGCGCGGTGGGGCCGGGGTGAGACCGCGCGGTGGACCAGTCACGCGGTACGGGTGGGAGCCATCGCGATGGGCGTGGCGTTCATCGCTTTCATACTGATCCCCTTCGCTGAGGGGGTGTTGATCACCAGGGCGCCGAGGGACCTCGTCGTCGTCGGCCTCTGGGCCATCGGCGGGCTGGTGTTCGTCGCCAGCGCCACTTGGCGGCGCCCGTGGGCCATGGTGGCCGGCGTCGCGGCTGCATCCATCATCCCAGGTCTGCTGCCGTCTCACGGCCCGTGGCTGCGCGTGCGGGCGAGTGCACAGGCCGTGAAAGAACTCAACCGCCCGGTCGCGTTCCTGAACTGGGTGAACGCGCAGGCGGCCTTCTACCTGAGCGTGCCGTACGAGGTGCTCGGAAGCGAGGGGGCCGCAGAGGAGTGGGTGCGGCGGACGAGCGGCCTCGTGATCATCGCACCGGGGGTGCCTGTCGGGCCATTGTGGCGAGTCGTGGCCGATGCGGGCTGGTGGCGGGCCCTGGAGTGGAAGCCGAGCGAGAGAGCGGTCGCCCTCACCCGCGACCCCGGTTGGCTGGCGAGGCACCCGCTGCGGGGGATCAAGAGCGAGTCGCTCACCTACGTCTTCAGCGCCGAGAGCGGCATCCGCTTCAACCTGGGCACGGTGACGATGCGGCTCGGCCGCGAGGAGACGAAGGACGGCCGCGAACTGGTCATCACCGCCGAATCGAAGGGCGGCGTGCCCGGCTACCCCATGGCGTCCACCATCACCTCGCGGCTGCGCGACAGCGACCTTGCGCAGCTCGAGGCCGACGACTTGCGCACCAAGCCCTCCTTCAAGCACCGCCGCTTCACCTGGTTCCCCGAGGGCGTGGACTACCGCCGCCACGACCACTGCAAGGACAAGGCCTGCCGCAACCCGCTCCACATGGTCACGCGCCGCGACGGCTCGACGGTCCACTGCACCGACAAGCGCTGCACGAACCCCGACCACCGCGTGTGGCGCCTGAAGGAGGCGTTCCGCGCGCCCGGCGCGCGCGACTCCTGGCACGTCATCGCGGCCTGCTACATCGCCCGCGGCTTCGACCTGCGGCCCGGCGCCCCGCCCCAGGTCATCCGCGTCATCAACAATCAGTATATGTGGGACGTCGCTCTCCGCGGCGTGGAGGAGCGGACGATCGCGGTGCCCGCGGGGAAGTTCGAGTGCCTCCGGCTCGCCTTCGACGCGACGCCCGTGAACAAGGAGGCCAAGGAGTCGGCCGACGAGGCCGAAGGCCCCTTCGGGCTCACCGGCCACGTCGAGCTGTACGTGGACAAGGCGACGAAGCTCCTTGTCCTGCTCGATGGCCAGATCGAGCTGGGCGCCACGTTCAAGGTGCAGGTGATGCTGACGAAGCGCGAGGCCGAGGCACAACCGTAGCCGGCGCCCTCACTCCAGCTTGTGCACCCGCACATCATCGAACCAGGCCGCGTCGTCGGCCGTCGGCTGGTCGGCGACGCACAGGAGCACGACCAGGCGGCCGGCGGCCTCCGGCACCTCGACGACGCCGAGCATCTCGCCCCACCCGTCCTGCCCACCCGGTAGGGCATGCATACCTGCACGCGGTTCCTCGGAATGAATGAGCACGTCGAGGGCCTCGGCGGTCCACTTCCCGTCGGCGGCCTGCCATCGGACGCGCAGCCAGGCCTCGCCCTTGCCCTGGAGGCGCCGGACCGCGCCCACGGCGTAGTGCTCGCCCGGCTTCACGGCGCAGCTCTGGAGGAAGCAGCCGTTGGCGACACCCGCTGCCTTCGCCGAGCCCTTGCCCGCCGCGCCGCTGTCGCGGTCCCAGGCGAACGTGCCCTTTGACTTGTCGTGCTGCCAGGCGCTCCAGCCCGCGGGCGGTCGGCCCTCCTTCCACTCGATTGCCGCGCCCTCGTAGGTGAGCGCTCTCTCCGAGGCGAAGTCGCCGTTGCGGGCCAGGTTGGCGAGCTTGCCTGCCTTCGCCAGCTCGGCCATCTGGGTGCGGGCGTAGTCGAGGGGGTCGCGGGCGAAGCGGAGGGCCTTGTCGCAGCCGGGCAATGCCTCGGGCCAGCTCTCCTCCTTCACCCGCTTGTTGGGCGTGGGCCACCAGCGGAACTGCTCGCCGTAGACCCACACGTATTCGTCGGCCACGCGGAGGGCGGTCGCGACGTTTGCCCGCAGGCGATCCACCCGCGAGCCGCCCAGGCCGTCTATGTGCCACGGCGAGGTGGGCGGGTTCCAGTAGGCGTCGAGGTAGATGCCGAAGCTCACCTGGACCTGGGCGCGGTGCTTCGCGCGGTTCTCGGGCGACACGAGTTCCTGGCAGGCGCCCTTGATGAGCAGGGCCGACTCGAGGTACTGCTCGACGCGGTTGTAGCAGTAGGCCATCTCGCAGCCGTCCACCAGCGTCGCGGTGGGCGGCGCGGCGTCGAGCCAGCCGTCAATGAACGCGGGATAGAGGCCGTAGCCCTGGGCGGCCAGCACGCGGTTCGGGTTGGCGTGGCCTGCCGCAGTGGAGGCGACGATGTTCATGAAGTAGCAGAACAGGGTGATGTCGGGGAACTCGGCGGCGACGGCGGCCATCACCTGGCGGCCGCGCTCGCGTGCCTTGGCGGCGTACTGGTCGAAGGTGTGCCGGTCGCGCTCGGGCTGGGTGGCGTAGGCGAACTGCGCGTGCGGCTGGGTGTAGGGCTCGGGGTCGAAGAGCAGGCCCTTCATCCCGCCCTGCCGGGCGACCCAGGCGGCGATGCGCCAGTGGTCCACGATGGCGGCCCAGCCGGCGTCGTCGTACCAGTCCACGTTGCCGGGGTTTGCGCCCAGGACGACGAAGTTGTCGGTGAAGCGGGTGAACTTGCAGGCCCTGAGCTGGGCGACGCAGGGCTGAAACCACTCGCGCTGCCATTTCTCGTTGAGGAAGGCGGTGCGGAGGCTGCAGCGGCGCTTCGCGTCCGCCTGGCCCACGACGTTCACGACGACGCCGTCGAAGGGCCGCTTCTCCATCTCCGCGAGGTTCGCAAGCAGCCGCTCGGTGTCGGGCTGGTCCCAGCCGGTCTGGATGAGCTTCTTGGGGCGGCGGGCGTCGCCCGCGGCCGCCGCAGCGGCCAGGGCGGCAAGGACGATCAGCAGTTGGCGAAGCATCTCAGCGGGCCTCCTGTGCGGCAGTGCTCCCACGGGGAAGCATACAGGGATCGCCTGCTGAGTGTCAAGGGGAGAGATTCCAGTGGAACGCGCGTGTGAGTTTGCTATAATGTCGGGGACCGAGCGGCGATTCGTCCCGGGTCCCAGGGGCCGCATCTTCGTTACGCACCTGGCGGCGAAGTGCCCGGTGAGGATGCGACCCCCGGCAGAGCAAGGAGAGCAACAATGAGCGTGACGTCGCGGGTGCTTGTGGGGATGAGCGTCGTGGTGCTGCTCGGGTTGCCGATGGCTCGCGGGGAGGAGGCGACGATGCCTCCGCCGCCTGCCGCGCCGAGCCCGGCTCAACTCGACGAGCCGCGCCTCCCGGGCACGGGGCCGCTGTCGCGGCTGGGCCGGGGCCTGTCGAACATCTTGCTGTCTCCGCTGGAGATTCCGGCGACGATGCTGCGGGTGGGCGGCGAGTACAATGCCTTCTTCGGCATCTGGGCCGGGGCGCTCGAGGGCCTGGGCAATGGCCTGGTGCGCCTGTCGGCCGGCGCGCTCGAGGCCCTCACGTTCCCCATCCCGAGCGATGGCCTGCCGCTCTACAACAAGCGGCTTGGCGCGCGCGCTCTGCCGCCGTCGCGTCCGCCGGTCCACAGCACGCGGCCATGATGGGATGGGCAGTGGCGCCCTAACCTCTTGGCTGCCCAATATCTATGGCGCGCCCTGCTGCCCCGCGGGGGCCGGTGGGGGGCCATCTTGGGTTCGAGCGCGGATTTGACTGGAACCTCGGCGTAAGTTTGGTATAATGCCTTGGGTGAGTGGCGAGCGCCTGACAGGTGCGCCTTGGCTGATGCGGCTGGCGACCGACTGGCGTGTCCAGCTTGCGCTCGCGGGTGCGGCTGTCGGCTTGGCGGTGGCCGTGGGGGTGGCGCTGGGTCGGCGTGTGCCGCCGAGCAGCAGCGGCCCCGGTGTGCCAGGCCCGATGCCTGAGGCGTTCCCGATCAGCGACTCGTGGCGTGCCGCCGCCGCGGGCAACGCTGAGGCGTACTTGAGCTGCTTCGCGCACGAGGCGCGCGCCGAGCGGGAGGGCCGGCTGGCGCGGCTCGGCGGCGAGGCGTTTCGCAACGAGCTCCGGGCGGCCGCTGAGGCGACGCTCGGCTTCGAGTGGGGACCCCCGCAGCCTGCGCCGGAGGGCGGCCTGCGGTTCCCCGTGACCGTGTTCCGCGAGGACGGCGCCGAGCTGCTCGACTACGTCGTCGTGGAGGCGGGGACCGGTTGGCGGATACGGCGGGTAGAGAGTCGCGGCCGGCGAGGCATGCTGCCGCCTGTGAGCGAGCGGCTTGGCCCGCCGACGGTTCAAGGAGGCCCGAAATGAGCAACAAGATGCGATGGCTGCTCCTGACGGCTGCGGTAGCGGCGATTGCCGTTGTCGGTCCCGCCTCCCGCGCGAGTGCGGCCGCGTGCACGGGGTGACCCGTCGCGGATAGCATGCTGGACCGTGGGTCCGGCTCCACCTACGGAGGCGGCAGGACGCCTCTCGAGGGAGTGACAGGCGGCATCTGGAAGGTTGTCACCGCGCCCTTCCAGCTCCCCATCGCGGTCCTCCAGACATCTGTCCAGAAGAACATCTTCTACGGCGCCACGTTCGGCGTGCTCAAGGGGGTGGGCACCAGTGTGGCGCACGTCGTCGGCGGCACGGTGCAGGTCATCTCGAACGCGATCCCGGCGAACCCGCTGGAGCTGGTGACCCGGAAGCTGGCCTACATTCAGGCCGGCAAGTGACGAGGGTCCGCTCGCGCCCGTGCGTCGGCAGAGGATCTCTTCCTGCTCTGAAGACCCCTACCCATGCCTGCTCAGGCAGTTGACCCGACTCCGTTCATGGCCCGTGCCCTGGAGCTTGCCGAGCGCGGCCGGGGACGTGTCGAGCCGAATCCCCTGGTCGGCGCCGTCGCGGTGCGCGACGGGCGGGTCGTCGGCGAGGGCTTCCACGAGCGCTTCGGCGGCCCGCACGCCGAGCCGAACGCCATCGCCGCCGCGGGCGAGGCCTGCCGCGGCGCCACCCTCTACGTCACCCTCGAGCCCTGCACGCACCAGGGCAACACGCCGCCGTGCGTGCCCGCCGTCGTCGGCGCCGGCTTCGCGCGGGTTGTGGCCGCCATGATTGACCCCGACCCGCGCAACCAGGGGCGTGGCATCGAGCAACTCCGCAAGGCCGGCATCGAGGTCGAGGTCGGCCTCCTCGAGGCCGCCGCCCAGCGCCTCAACGCCCCGTTCACAAAGCTCACCACGCGCGGCCTCCCCTTCGTCACCGCCAAGTGGGCGATGAGTCTCGACGGCAAGACCGCCACCCGCACGGGCGACTCGCGCTGGGTCTCATCCGTCCCCTCCCGCGAGCTGGTCCACACCCTGCGCGGGCAGATGGACGCCGTTCTGGTGGGGCTGGGCACGGTGCTGGCCGACGACCCGCTGCTGACGGCGCGGCCGCCCGGCCCCCGCACGGCCACGCGCATCGTGGCCGACAGCGCGGCCCGCCTGCCGCTCGGGAGCCGCCTCGTCGGCTCGGCGGCCGCGGCGCCCCTCCTGGTTGCCACGACCGACCGCGCGCCCGCCGAACGCCGGGCCGCCCTGGCCGCCGCGGGAGCCGAGGTGCTCGTGCTGCCCGCCGAGCGCGGGCGCGTGGACCTCCGCGCCCTGATGGCCGAGCTGGGCCGCCGCCGCGCGACCAACGTGCTGCTGGAGGGCGGCGGCGAGCTGTGCGCCGCCGCCCTCGCCGCTGGCCTGGTGGACAAGGTGCTCGCCTTCGTGGCCCCTCGACTCGTCGGCGGGCGCGACGCCCGCACGCCCCTCGAGGGCGAGGGCGCGGCCACGATGGCCGAGACCCTGAAGGCCCGGGAATGGACGGTTCGGCGCGTCGGCGGCGACGCGCTCGTCGAGGCGTGGCTGTAGCCTGTTGGCGTCAGGGCGGCTGGGGCATGCCCTTGAACGGGCGGGGCGGGAACGGGCGCTCGCCTTCCTCGCGCAGAAACATGCGGAACCGCGCCACGTCGCGCCAGCGGTCGGGGTGCTTCCGCTGAAGCTCCTGGAGGGCCTTCTGCACGTCCTCCGGGCGCGCCGCCTCGTGAAGCGAGGCCACCCGCATCAGGCCATACACGAAGGCGTGATCGGGCCTCTCCTTCGAGGCCGCCTCGGCTGCCTCGAACAGCGCGGTGGCGTCCTTCGGCCGCCGCTCGAGGAGGCACCGATGGGCAGCCTCCGCGCACAGCAGCGCCGCGAGGTCGGGATGCCAGATCCGCGGCACCAGCAGGGGAAACGTCTCCGCCAGCGGCTCCCCGGGGCGCAGGAACAGCCCCTCGCGAAAGCGCTGGAGGAGCACGAGCCGCTTGAGCGGCCCGGCGCGGCGCAGGTAAGCCACGTGCGCCGCCAGGCGGACCACGGGGTCCTTCATCTCGTCGTGCGGCACGTCGAGGAACTGGATCTGCGTCACCGCGGCCTCGGCCAGCGTCGCCTCGCCCTTCTCCTGGCGGAGGCGGAACGCGCCGTCCTGATACCGCAGGTCGTGGCCCGTCACCAACCCGTCCGACGTCCGCACCAGGACGTGGATGCCCGTGAACTGCGGCGGCTCGGCCTCCGGCTTCGGGGCGGGCGGCATCGCCAGCACCGCGGTCAGCGCGAGGATCAGTCCGGGCAGGCTCATCTACCGGCCTCCGTCCCCTCCCGCGAATTATACCTGGGGAACCCTGCGGCTTCAAGGCGCTTGATCTTTCCGCGGCGTTGCGGTACCGTGGCGGCGGTGTCTAACACAGGAGGCCGCCATGCCCTGTCTCCTCGGAATTGACCTGGGGACGCAGAGCGTCAAGAGCGTCGTGCTCGACGACCAGGGACAGGTCCGCTCCGTGGCCCAGGCGGAGTACCCGATCCTGACGCCGCGCGTGGGCTGGGCCGAGCAGGAGCCGGCCACCTGGTGGCGTGCGACGTCTCAGACGACGCAGGAGGCCATCGCCGGCGCGCGCATCGCGCCCGAGGAGATCGCGGGCGTGGGCCTCTCGGGGCAGATGCACGGGACGGTGTGCCTGGACCGCGAGGGGCTGCCGGTGCGCCCGGCGATCATCTGGGCGGACGGCCGCAGCGCCGCCGAGGTGGACGAGTTGGTGGCCGAGCTGGGCCGCGACCACCTGGCCCGCCTGACCGCCAACCCCGTCGCCGCCGGCTTCATGGCCGCCACGGTCCGCTGGCTCCTCCGGCACGAGCCCGAGACCATGGCCCGCACGGCCACGCTCGTGCTGCCGAAGGACTACATTCGCCTGCGCCTGGCCCGCCACGTGGGCACGGATGTCACGGACGCCGCGAGCACGCTGCTGTTCGACGTGGCGGGGCGCCGCTGGTCGGACGAGATGGCCCGCGCGGTGGGCATCCGCCCCGACCTCCTGCCGCGCGTCCACGAGTCCCACGAGGTCTGCGGCGCGGTGACGCGCCATGCGGCGCGCGACACGGGCATCCCGGTCCACACTCCCGTGGTCGTGGGTGGCGGCGACCAGCCGGTGAGCGCCGTGGGCAACGGCGTGATCGAGCCGGGCACGCTCCTCGCCACCATCGGCACCGGCGGCCAGCTCTTCGCCCCGCTGGAGCGCCCGTCGTACGACCCGCACCTGCGCACCCACACCTTCTGCCACGCGGTCCCTGGGCGCTGGTTCATCATGGGCGCGATGCTCAGCGCGGGCCTGTGCCTGCGCTGGCTGCGCGACCAGGTCTTCGGCGGCCTCGGCCTCGACTACGCGGCGTTCTCCGAGGCGGCGGCCCAGGCGGAGCCGGGCGCGGAGGGGCTGCTCTTCCTCCCCTATCTGCTGGGGGAGCGGACGCCGCACATGGACGCGCGGGCGCGCGGCGTGTTCTTCGGCCTCGCGCTGCGCCACGAGCGGCGGCACATCGTGCGCGCGGTCATGGAGGGCGTGGCGTTCGCCCTGCGCGACTCGCTGGAGATCTTCCGCTCGATCGGCGTCACGTCGCGCCAGACTCTCGCGGCGGGCGGCGGCGCCCGGAGCGCCGTGTGGGGGCAGATCCTGGCCGACGTGTTGGGCACCCCGCTGGCTCCCGTGGAGGCGGCGGAGCCGGCGGCCTGTGGCGCTGCCATCCTCGCGGGCGTCGGCACCGGCGTGTTCCCCAGCCTCGAGCAGGGCGCCGCGCGCGTGGCCCGACTCGGCCCCACGGTCGAGCCGATCGCCAGGAACGTGGCCATCTACAACGAGCGGCACGCCTTCTTTCAGTCGCTCTATCCGCGGCTCAAGGACGCGTATCGCGAGTTGAGCAAGCTGTAGCCCGCACGCTGTCCCATGCGTCCCATGGGTCCCATACGTCCCATCGGGCCTATGGGACCGATGGGACGCATGTGACCTATGGGATCAGGAGAGACGAGCTTGAGCGGCGAGTTGTATGTGGGCCTCGACGTCGGCACCCAGGGCGCCCGCGTGGTCGCGTGCGATGCGGCGGGCCGCGTCGTGGCCGAGGCCAGCTTCCCCTTCGCCCACACGCCGCGCGAGCCAAAGCCCGGCTGGCACGAGCAGCAGCCCGAGGACTGGTGGCACGCCGCCGTCAAGTGCCTCCAGGCCGTCGCGACGCAAGCCGAGGCCGCGGGGCATCCGCGCGAGGCGCTCGCGCGAATCGCCGTCACCTCCACATCGGGCACGGTGCTGCTGGTGGCCAGCGACGGCAGGCCGCTGATGCCTGCGGTCATGTACAGCGACAGCCGCGCCTCGGCTGAGGCGGAGCGGGTGAACGCCGCCGCGGGGGTGTTCATCGAGAAGACGGGCTCGCGCTTCTCGGCCAGCTTCGCGCTCCCGAAGCTCCTGTGGCTGGCCGCACACCGGCCGAAGCGGTTCGAGGCCGCGGCAAGGATCTGCCACGCGGCCGATTTCCTCGTGGGGCGCCTCACGGGCCACTACGACGTGAGCGACACGTCGAACGTGCTGAAGACCGGCTACGACATCGGCGAGGGGCGCTGGCCAGCCTTCTTCCGCGACTTCGACCTTCCGCTCGCCAAGCTTCCCCGCGTCGTGCGCCCCGGCGAGCCGGTCGGGCGCGTGAGCCCCGAGGCCGCCGAGCGCACGGGGCTGTCGCGCCTGGCCATTGTCGTCGCGGGCGCGACCGACGGCACCGCGGGCTTCCTCGCCTCGGGCGCCTGCCAGGTGGGCCAGTGGTGCTCGACCCTCGGCACCACGCTCGTGCTGCGCGGCGTCAGCCGCACGCGGCTGCGCGACCCGCTCGGGCGCGTCTACTGCCACGCTCACCCCGACGGCCACTGGCTGCCGGGGGCGGCGTCGAACGTCGGTGGCGAGTGCCTCGAGGTCCGCTTCAAGGGCCGCGACCTCGCGGCCCTCGATGCCAAGGTCGCCGACCACGTGCCCAACGACCTGATCCTCTACCCCCTCGTGCGGCGCGGCGAGCGGTTCCCCTTCGTGGACCCCGAGGCCGAGGGCTTCGTGCGGGGGAAGGCGTCGAGCCGAGGGGAGCTGTATGCCGCCTGCCTGGAGGCGGTGGCCTTCGTCGAGCGGTGGGGGTTCGACATCCTGGCCGGGCTGGGCGCGCCCATTGCCGAGCCGCTCTTCGCCTCGGGCGGCGCCGTGGGCAGCGCCGTGTGGCTCCAGTTGCGGGCGAACGTCCTCGGCCGCCCCATCCGCGTGGCCGCCGACGCCCATTCGGCGAAGGGAGCGGCCATCCTGGCCGCCGCGTCCGCCGTCGGCTCGCTCGCCGAGGCCGTGCGGCGCATGGTCCGCTTCGACCGAACCGTCGAGCCCCACTTCCGCCAGCGCGCGTATTGCGACGACAAGTACGCGCGCTTCCGCAATGCCTGCGCCGAGCGATACCCCGCCGCAAGGGCATGACCGTCGGGAGACTACTTCGCGGCGGCCACCGGCGTCGCGACCGGACACGCGATGCGGAAGCCGACGTCGTAGACCCCCTGCCAACTGTGATAGGCGAGTCGGAAGGCGGAGCGGCAGCGCTTCGGGCGGTCGTGCCACGAGCCGCCGCGTGCGACCCTCAGCCCGTCGGGCGTCGCCTGGTTCCTGCCGTCCCCGTCCACGTACGGATACGGCCTGTAGGCGGAGAGGGTCCATTCCGCCACGTTGCCGTGCATGTCGAGGAGGCCCCAGGGGTTGGGCTGGTACTTGCCGACGGCGCAGACGATCATCTCGCCGTCGTCGAAGCGCGCCTCCTTCGGCAGGAAATCCTGGAAGGGGCTGGGGTTGGCGATGGGCTTGGGGTTGATGCCGGTGACAGCCATCTTGCGGAGCGACGCGTCGCCCAGGTTGCCGTGCTTCGAGAAATCGGCGTCGCGGCCGCCGTAGACGAGCGGCGTCGCGCTGCCGGCGCGGCAGGCCCACTCCCACTGGGCCTCGGTGGGGAGGGTGAACCTCTCGCCCGTCTTGCGCGAGAGCCAGTCGCAGAAGGCTACGGCCCGCTGCCACGACACGCGGATGGCCGGCAGCTCGGGGCCATTGGCCGGGTAGCCCGGGGTCGTGTGGTCCTTCCAGTGCTGGTCAATGAACCGGCTGTCGTGGGTCGGGTCGAAGTAGCGGAACTGGGCGTTGCTGACCTCGGTGCGGGCGAGCCAGAAGGGGCGCTCGATTCTCACGCGGGTCAGCGGCTGCTCGTCGGCGTCGCCGTTCGGGTCGCCCATGACAAATTCGCCGGCAGGGATGAGCACCAGCTCGAGCTTCCCGCCGCCATCGAGGTCAATCGTCCGCGTGGTCCGCGGCCCGGTGGCCGCCTGGCGCTTCTTGGCCTCGGCCGCGTCGAAGGGCCAACCTGGGACCACCGGGTTATCGGTTATCGGTTTTCGGTTATCGGGTACGGAGGGCTTGGCGCTTGCGGCGGGCGGCTTGTAGCTGGTCGGGTAGATGGCCTCGGGGTCTTCATCAATGCTGGCGAAGAGCTTGCGGTACTTGGCCCGCAGATCGTGCTGGGGCTTCACTTTGGCCTCGCCGGCCTGCTCGGTCCAGGTGCCGTGGTTGGGCGCGTTGAGGTCAACCCAGGTGTACAGGCGGTCCCAGGCCTCGGGCTCCAGCTCGACGCCGTGATGGCCCTTCTTGAGCATCTGGACGAGTTCGCTGGTGTTGGCGAGGTATTCGGCGGGCGGGAGCATGTGGTAGTCGCTCTCGGGGCCGGGGCGGCGCACGTAGGGGTGGAGGGCGAGGTACGACTTGGTGAAGCGACCTTGGCCTTCCCCGGTGTCGGCGAAGTTGGGCAGCGTCTTGCCATCGGGCCGGGGCTTGCCGTCGTGGCAGCGGGCGCAGTGGGCGTCGAGGACGGGCTGGACGTCGCGCGGGAAGCTCAGGCCGCGCGTGGGGCCGTGCCAGGGCGCGATGTCGCGCGGCGGGCGCCGGCTGGCGGCGGTGTGCATGTTCCCCGTGGCCGCGCTCTGCGGCTCGTGGCAGCCGACGCACGAGAGGGCCTCGCCGGGCATGCCCACGAACCAGCTTCGCATGAGCTGAAGCGCCCGGCCCTCGCCGTCCAGGGGCTGCACCGCGAGCGGGGTGTTGGCCGGCACGCGGAAGAGGGCCGAGCCGTCGGCCTCGACGGGCACGGTGCCGAGGATGCGCTTGGGCTCCCAGCCGCTCTCGACGCCGACGCACTGGTGGCCGCCGATGCCCTGGTAGGCATAGTGCCACTCGAAGACGCGGAGGGCCTTGACCGTGCCGCGCGGCACGCCCTTCAGCCCGTCGCCCGCGTAGACGTCGAGCAGGTAGACCACGGCGTCCTTGCGGGCCGGGTTCACCTTGTCGGGGACGACGGGCGGCCGCGGCGTCCTGCGGAGCGGGATCGGCTCGAAGAGGCCGTGGCCGGCCAGCTCGCACAGCAGCAGGCGATTGTCAAACACGTCCACGAGATAGATGCCCCAGAGCGCGCCGTTCCGCGGCATGGACGAGGCCAGGAAGTACTTGTCGCTCAGCGGCCAGGGGTGGACGAACTTGGGCCACGAGCCGTTGACCAACCCGTCCACGATCACGGCCTCGACCTGCTTGCCGTGGCCGGGGATCCGCTGGACCACGCCGTCGGCCTCGCGGCGGCCGCGCGCCGTGTCGAAGAGAATCAGCTCGCCCATGCGCGGCACGCCGTGGTGGCCGGAGGCCACGGCGACGACCTTCGACGGGTCGCCGGGGATGGGCCGGGCGTAGAAGGTGGAGTTGGGCCAGTACGAGTTGCTGCCGCTCAACTCCATCTGCTGCGTGCCGTCGGGATTCATGCGGAACAGCAGGCGGGTGAAGTAGTGGGGCGTGTCGCCGTACTCCCAACGGCTGAACATCACGCGGCCGTCGTTCATCACCGTCGGGCACCAGTTGTGGTCCTGGTCGAAGCAGAGCTGGCGGACGCCCGAGCCGTCGGGATTCATGAGGTAGAGGTTGGCCACCTGGGTCTTCCCGCCGACGCAGGGCACGCCCTGCATGACGGCGGTCGAGGCGAAGAGGATGCGGCCGTCGGGCAGGTAGCAGGGGTCGTAGTTGTCCACCTCGGCGATGGGGCCGGCCGTGGCTTGGCGCAGGCCCGAGCCATCGCTCTTCATCTCGAAGACCTGCCAGAGGCCCTTGTCGTCGAGCGACGAGAAGAGCAGGCGGTCGCCGTCGAAATGCAGGTCCACGTCGGCCACCATGGCGCCGCGGGCCGGGCGATAGAGCGCGGTGAGCTTGCCGCCGGGCCGGGCGGGGCTGAGGATCGCGATCTCGTCGCCGAAGCCGCTGCGCGGCAGGGCGCAGTTGCCCTGCCAGTTTTGCGGCATGCCCATCTTGGGACTCTTGGCGCTGCGCTGAATGAGGAGGAGCTTGTCGAAGTCGAGCAGCGGATTGTCGAGGAGGGCGTCGCGTTGCAGCGAAACGAGTTGGACGGCCAGCTCGCGCGCCTTGTCGGCATCGGCTTGGGCGAGGGTCGCGAGGTCGGACTTCTCGAGGGCCTCGAGGCGTTTCAGGTACTCGCCGCCGCGGGGGTACTTGTCGCCGAAGGTGCGGGTGAGGTCCTCGATGGCGAGGCGAAGGGCCTTGAGATTCACGTCGCGGGCCTGCGCGAGGTCCTCGGCGGTCCGCTGCGCGTCGTGGAATGCCTTGGCGAGGGCGAGCACCTCCGCCGGCGCCTTCGCCTTGCCGGCGGCGGCGCGAAGGGGGTGCGAGGAGGGGAGGGCGCCGGCGTAGCGCTGGGCAAGCTTGGCGAGCTGGCCGGCGGGCCAGTCGGCGTTCCAGATGCCGCGGGCGCGCTCGGCGGCCATCTCGCGGACGGCGTCGGCGGCCGTGAAGTCGCGCTCGACGAGGCTCCAGAGCGTCGCGCGGGCTCTCTCGCGGGCGAGCGTCTCCGCCAGGGGCAGGGCGCTCACGCGAAAGGTCAGGTCGGGGGCCTTCTTGCCCCCGCCGAGCGCGCCGAGGCCGGCCTCGAACCACTCGAACTGGCGGTCCAGGCGGTAGCACAGCTCGCCGCCGGCCTCGACGACGAGGCCGAAGGCCAGCTCCTGCCGGCCCACGCGCAGCGTGCGGGCGCGCCGTCGGGCCTTGCCCTTGGCGCCCGCGGGCTCGGCTCCGCCCACCGACTCCACGGCGCCGCGGGCCACCAGGGGCTTGAGGTCGAGCAGGCGGGTCTTCTTGCCGTCCTTGGCGACGAGGGTCGGCTCGCCCCAGAGGCCCGACGGCGTGCCGTCGCCGCCCTGGGACGCGGCGTGGCTGAGCCACACGACGTCCATACCCGTCACGCGGACCCTGATGCGGCGGGCGCCCTTCTGCCCGGCCCCGACCTCGGCCGCGAAGGGCTGGAAGCTGGCGGGCAGGTCCTTCGCCACGGGATCGGTGAGCTTCTCGACGCGGGCCTGCTCGGCGGCCAGCAGCGCCTCGCGCGAGGCCAGCATCGTCTCCTGCCAGGTGGCCTTGCGGGTGTAGAAGGCGGGGTCGGCGGCCGCGGCCACAGCGCAGAGGCCCAGCAGAAGCGAAGCGAGACACCTCACCGGATGGGTCCTTTCATGAGTGGGATGAATGGATGAATGGATGGATGGATGGCCCGGGCATGTTTCCTGCATTCATCCACCCATCCACTCATCCACCCATCCGCTCGGCCATTCACTTGCTCTCGGGCGGGCCGCCGACCAGTTGCTCGCGCAGGAGCTTGACGGCGGCATCGAGCTGCGGGTCGGGCGGCTTCTCGCCCGGCTTGAGACTCAGCTTCTCGCGTTCCTCGCGGGAGAGGTGCTCGACCACGAGGTCGGGCTCCAGCCCCGTGTTTTCGATGGAGCGGCCCTTGGGGAGGAGGTATTTGCCCGTGCTCAGGAGGATGCCGGAGCCGTCGCCGAGGGGGAAGCGCTTGGAGACGGCGCCCTTGCCATAGGTCTTGGTGCCGACGAGTTTCCCCCTGCCGTGGTCCTGGAGGGCGCCGGCGAGGACCTCGGCCGCGCTGGCGCTGCGACCGTCCACCAGCACGGCCATCGGCAGGGCCTCGGCGGGGCCGCCGGGGGCCGCGTGGAACACGCGGTTCTCGTCGGGGCAGCGGTTGTGGGTGGAGACGATGACGCCGTCGGCGATGAAGAGGTCGGCGATGCGGACCGCCTCGTCGAGGAACCCGCCGTCGTTGAGGCGGAGGTCGAGAACGAGGGCGCGGGCGCCTTTGCCGAGCAGCTCGGCAATGCCGTCCTTCACCTTGTCGCTGGCCCCGTCGGGGAAGTCGCCCAGGCGCAGGTAGCCGATGCCGCGCTCGAGGAGCCGCGTCTCGATCACGGGGCGCGTGACCTCGCCGCGGACGAGCGTGACGTCCAGCTCCTCGAACTCCGACCCGCCCTTCTTCTTGTCGGGCGCCTCCTTGGGTTCCAGCAGCTTCGGGCGGCGGATGTGCAGGGTGACCTTGCTGCCCTTCGCGCCGCGGAGGATGTTGGACGTGCGGTTGAGGTTCTTCACGGTGTCGAAGTCGCGCTTGAGCGGCTCGCGGAGGCCGTCGGGGTCGTGCTCGAGCGCCCAGAGAATGATGTCGCCCTGGCGGAGGCCGGCCTGGGCGGCGGGCGAGTCGTCGAAGACCCTGGAGATCACGAGCTTCTGGTCCTTGGTGAGGTCAATCTGGATGCCGAGGCCCTCGTAGTGGTCGGTCTCGTTCTCCTGGAGGCGGCGGTGCACGGGCGGGGAGAGGAAGGCGCTGTGGCGGTCGTGGAGGCCCTCGACCATGCCCTCGACGGCGCCGTGGACGAGTTCGGAGGCGGGCCGCGGCTCGACGTATTCCTCGAGACACACGTCCAGCGCGCGGCCGAAGGCGGCCATGGCCCGATACCGCCCCGAGATCCACGCGCGCACCGGCCCCTGGAAGGCGTGCAGGGCGATCAGCAGGAGCAGCACGAGGGTGAGGAAGGGCAAGTGCTGCGACGAGGGCGGCGAGGCGGGCCTGCGGGCCTCGGGGGCGGCGGCGTTGGCCCCCGCGCGGTCGTCGGCCGTCTGGCGTGGGTCACTGGGCATTCGGCGCGTCCCTCAATCCAGCTATCACTCTATCACTGCCCAACGTCCAATGGCCGCCCGGAGGGGCCTTCAGCTTGCCAGGAGGGTGAGGATGAGGTTGGCGCCTTGCCCCCTCTTGTCCCGTTCCACGACCTCGTCGAAGCCATCCAGCGGGATCGAGCTTTCCAGGGTGACGGTGGCCTCGGACCGGGTGAGGGCAAGCGCGGCATCGGCGCCCAGGAGGGGCCGCAGGGCGGACTGGGAGCTGGCCTTCGTGAGCTGGGTCTCCAGCTTCGCCGCCGCGGCAGCGTCGCGGGCCGCGAAGCGGATGGCCAGAGTGATGCTCGAGCGGGACGCGGCGATGGCGAAGAAGGTCGCCTCCACGCCCTCGCCGGCCTCGCCCAGGACGTCCTTGAGCTTCGAGGCGACGATTCGGCCGCCGGGCTTCTCGAGACGGTAGTAGAAGGCGCCCCGGGCGAGCGAGCGCGAGAAGGCGGCGGCGAAGGGGGGGTCGTCGAGCGCGTCGCCCCGCACGCCGGCCCGCCCCTTGAGAAAGCGCCGCACGCCCCACCGGTCGCCGAAGCACACGACGCTCGAGCCCACGGCTGCGAAGGCGTGGTCCACCCCCTCCTCGTCGCAGTACAGATAGCGGTAGCCGTCCACCGCGTTCTGCTTGATCTGGAGCTGGACGGGGACCTGGCGGCCGCGGTTGATCTCCTTCTCGCGGGTCTCGATGGACTGCTCGAAGCAGTCGCGCATCAGGTCGGGCTGGAAGCGCCCGAGGAGGATCGTGCTGTCATCGGTGTCCACCACGGCCGTCACGTCGCGGCGGAGGCTGATGCGGAACTTCTCCTCCTTGGCCTCGAGGGCGCGGAGCAGCGGGTGGCTGGCCGTGGCGAGCACCTGGTAGACCGGGCTGTCGAGGAAGCGCCGCACGTCCACCACCTGCACCAGGATTTGGCCTCGGGGCACCAGCTCGAGCGGCTGGCGGGTCGGCGAGAGGACGAGGATGACGAGCACGATGAGGACGACGAGCGCCGCGCCCGCGTAGAGGGCGAGCTTCTGGTGTTGGGGGCTGAGCCCAGGCGAGGGAGCGGGCGCCCGCGGGGCGAGGGGCGGGGGCTGGAGCGGCGGAGGGGCGGCCTCGGCGCCGCTCGCCGCGCGCCCGGCGCGAGGCCCCGGCGCAAGGAGCCGCCTGCCGATGCGGGGGTTGGATCTCCGGTTCTTCATCCTGGGTCGCAATCGCAAATCGGTAATGGGCAGCCGCCTACCTGGGGCCCCGCGTCAGGGCGACGCGCCCGGTGCGGCACAGCTCCTTGATGCCGAACGGGCGCACGAGCGCGATGAAGGCCTCCAGCTTCTTCTCCGGCCCGGAAAGCTCGATCATCAGCTCGGTCGCACTCACGTCCACCACCCGGCCGCGGAACAGCGTGACCAGCTGGACGATCTCGCCGCGGCGCCCCGACGGCGCGTTCACCTTGATCAGCATCAGGTCGCGCTCCACGTAGTCCCGGCCCGAGAAGTCCTGGACCTTGAGCACGGTGATGACCTTGCGGAGCTGCTTGACGACCTGTTCGAGGATCTGCTCGTCGCCCTGGACGGCGATGGTCATGCGCGAGACGGCCGGGTCCTCCGTCTCGCCGACGGTCAGGCTGTCAATGTTGAAGCCCCGGCCCGCGAACAGCCCGGAGATGTGGGCGAGCACGCCGGACTCGTTCTGGACCAGTGCCGAGATGATGTGCTTCACAGCGGGCGCCTCCGCGGGCCGTCGGGGCAAACGTCCCTGGCGCGGGGCCGCGGCCCCGCACCCCCTATCCTAGCGCGAAGCCGTGCGCCTGTCAAAGACTCCGGCGCCGTGGGGTGCGTGTAATCTCCTGCGGGCCAGCCGTCCGCGTCCTCAGCCTCCGAAGGAGGCGAGGGAATAGAGCCCACGGCGATGCTCGGGGAGCCGTGGGTTGACGACCCCCCGTGACCCAGCCCCCGAAGGGGGCGGCGGAGCCCCAGGCGGCTCGAGAGCTCCGCCGCCCCCTTCGGGGGCTGGGCCTTCTTCTCGGACGCAAACCCACGGTTCCGCTTCGCTGCACCGTGGGCTGTACTCCGCCACGCCCTACGGGCGTTCACGTTGCAGCCTTGACCGTAGGAGATCACACGCACCTGGCGCCGCGGGCCGCTCGGGTCACGGCTTCGACGGGGGTTCGGGCGGCGGCACCAGGTCGGGGGGTGGCAGGCTGCCCTTGCCCTCGCACGTGGGGCACGGCACGCTCTTGTTGCCCCGGCACCGCGCGCAGGGGGTGACGATGGTGAACACGCCGGTGCCCTTACACTTCGCGCACGTCAAGTAGCCGTCGCCCCCGCACTTCGAGCATTTGGCCCAGCCCGTGCCGCCGCATTCGTTGCAGGGCAGGGCGCCGCGGAGGACGCGGCCCGTGCCGTTGCAGTTGGCGCACCGGACTCTGCCCTTCGCGTGGCAGTAGCCGCAGGGGCCGCCGCCCTTGCCCTTGCACACGTCGCACTCCTGGCGCTCCACGCTCGCGATGCCCTTGCCGCCGCAGTCGGGGCAGGCGATGCTGGCCTGCCCCTTGCACGTGGGACACTCGTGCGGGGCGAAGCGGGCGAGGAGGGCCTGCTCGCGGGCCACGTCGGCGCCGTTGGCCCGCGCCGCCGCGATGCGCTTGCGCGCGCCGTCGTAGTCGCGTTCGGCGAGGAGGAAGAGGCCGAGCTTGGCCTCGGTCGCCGCGCTGGAGGCGCCGTAGCCGCTGAGGGCCAGCTCCACCACGTCGGCGGCTCGCAGGTCGGTGATGCGCTTGGCGAGCGTGACGTTGCCGATCTTCATGGCCACCTTGTCGTCGCGGACCTCGATGACCTCGCCGGCGAGGCCGCCGAGGCGGATCTTGTCGCCCGGCTTGAGCTTCCGGACGCCGAAGACGGCATTGGCCCACACCTCGGCGACCGTGCGGACCAGGTGTTGGAGGTCCTTCGACTCGTCGCGCAGCGGGGCGAGGGCGGGGCTCACGACGGCGGCGTCGGCCAGGTTGCGGGCCTCGCGCAGCTCGCGGGCGTCGAGGTGCCCGAAGATGGCTCTGGCCTCCTTTACGTAGGCCGCGCGGGCCAGCGCCTTGGCTTCCGCCAGCTTCTTCGCGTAGTCCTGCTCGATGGCTTGGAGCGCCTCCTTGGCCCTGGCGGCGATCTCGGGCACGACGCAGGCCGCGTAGGGCGAGTAGAGCGCCTTCGCCTCGTCGAGCTGGGCGTCGGCCGCCAGCTTCTTGCCCTGGGCGTCGCGGGCGTCGAAGAGGGCCATCGCGCGCCTGCGCCACTGGCCGCGCAACTGCTCGAGGCGCACCACGGCGGCGCCGGTGCGCAGGGTGTTGGGGAACGTGTCGAGCAGGCTCAGCGCCTCGTTGACCTTCCCCTCGCCCAGGAAGGCGTCGGCGCGGGCCGACCGCTCCCGGAACTCGGCCTCCAGAGCCTTCTCGATCCGCGCCTCGACGCTCTTGAGCTTGGCCTCCGTCCCGCGCAGGAGGTCCAAGCCGTCGGGCGGCAGCCCCCCGCGCCGCGAGGGCGGGAACTCGTCGAGAACCCCCCTCAGCCGGGCGGCGAGGGTCACATAGTCCCGCGGGTTCTGCTCCTCGAACTTGTTGGCGCGCTCGACGGCGCGCAGGAGGTCGCGCATCGGGCCGTCGGCCGCCACGGCCCCGCTGGTGTCGGGCGGGGGCGGCCGCACGCTCGTCCGCGGCGGGAACACGGCGTGGGGACTGGCCTCGCCAGGCGAGTCCGGCCGCGGGCCGCCCCGCCTGGGGCGCAGGGCGATCGCCAGGGCCGCGACGACTGCCACGGCTAGGATGAGGCCGACGGCGATGACCGTCGGCGCGTTCGAGCGCCGCGGGCGCGCGGCCAGGGCCCGCACCTTGACCACCCGGGCCGCGGGCGCGCGGGGCGCGCTGGCCGCGCTCTCGAGCGCCGCGACCAGCTCGGCCGGCGTCGCGTAGCGGTGCGAGGGGTCCTTCGCCGTCATCCTCTCGACCACGCGGACCGTGGCGGGCGAGGCGTCGGGGGCCAGCTTGCGGAGGGCCGGCAGCGGCTCGGCCACCACCGCGGCCGCGATGGCCATGGGGTTCGCCCCCTGGAACGGCAGCTCGCCCGTGAGCATCTGGAACAGCGTCACGCCCAGCGAAAAAATGTCCGCGCGGCAGCCGATGTCCGGCTCCGAGCGGATTTGCTCGGGCGCCACGTAGGCGGGGGTGCCCATGAAGCGCTCGTCGTCCGTCCCATCGGGCGTCCCCTGGCCGATGGCCTTCGCCAGGCCGAAGTCGGTCACCCGCACCCGGCCGTCGGCCGTCACCATGATGTTGTCGGGCTTGATGTCGCGGTGGATCAGCCCCTTGCTGTAGGCGTGGTCGAGCGCGCGGGCCACGTCGGCGGCGATCCGCAGGGCGCGCTCCTCGGGCAGCGGGCCGCCGCGGCTCAGCAGCTTCGCCACCGTCTCGCCGTCCACGTACTCCATGGCGAAGTAGTAGAAGCCCTGGCTCTCCCCCACGTCGATCGCCGCCACGATGTTGGGGTGGCTCAGGCGGCCTGCGGCGCGGGCCTCGCGCAGGAAGCTCTCGACGAACTCGCTGCTGCGCGCGAGCCGGGGCGAGAGGATTTTGAGGGCGACGAGGCGCCCCAGCTCCTTCTGGCGGGCCTTGAACACGCTGCCCATGCCGCCCTGGCCGATCTTCTCGATCAGCTCGAAGCTGCCCAGCTCGCGCGGCACCCGCGTGGCCGTCTTGCTCGCGGCCATGGCCTGGTGGATCAGGGCGGCCTGGCGCTCGGTGAGCAGGCCGCGCTTCAGCAGGAGATCCGGGGCCGTCGCCGTGCCGCCCAGCGCCTCGATGTCGCGGAGCGCGCTCCGGGCCTCCTGCGCCTGCTCCTCGGTCAGGTGCCCGCTCGCCGCGGCGAATCGGATGAACTCGTCGTCCTGGGGGCTCGGCATGCCGTCCGCGCCTCGAAACTCGCCTGTCTCGCGTGCCGGGGTACGCTGGTCCTGCCCGCTTCCCAACTATACCCAACCCCGCGCGGGAAGTCAACCGCCGCGTCGCCGCCTGTTCGCGGGTCGGGGAGTCTGCCCGGTCACAGGGCCTCAAATCCGAACGTTCCCTGCTTTGGGCTTGCCCACTTCTGCAGCCCCTGTGCTCTCACCAATTCGTCAGGAAGTGGCAGACGCTCCAGCGCGCGGGGCTCGACCTTCACCGCGCCGCCCCCGTAGCTCTTCCCGACCTTCCGTAGGTTACTGACCGTGTCGGGATGACAAAGCACGGTCCAGAGCTTCTCGACAAAGGCGGGGTCCTCGGACCTCGGATAGACGCAGAGGAGACACGTCAGCGGGACAACTCCAGCATAGTTCCTGATGAAACGGGCGTGTCTCCTGCCCAGGTACGCAAATAGAATGGGAGGTACCCGCCGGGTCTCCATTCGGTACCAAGGCGTCCGCGTCCTGATCAGCGTCTTCTCCGGCAGCCCTGCTTTCTCCCCGCGCTGGAGGTACTCTTGAACCCTGGGGGGCATTTGCTCCAACGGTATACCGTTGACCGAGAGCAGCCAGGTCGGACGACCGGTGGCATCAAGGGCCTCAATACGCTCCTGCGTGAGGGCTTCGCCCTCGACGTCTCTTGTTCTTCCTATTGCCCTGACGAGACAAGACGGCGGTATGCCCAGTTCCCCAGCCCTGGCAGAGGTCATGAAGAAGAAGCCGTTGTCCCCCGTCACGATACCCCGCATGACCGTGGCGAAATCGCCCAACCGGAATTCGTGTTTCTCGGTCGACGGGAACCGGGACAGGCCGGTGGCCAGGCCTTCGGACAGACGCCGGCGATGGACCTCTACATCGCCGCCATGGGTCTCCTCGGCGCCTTCGTCCACGAGATTACACAGTCCCGACGCATTGGGGGCGTTACACCTGACCCAATCGAGCTCCTGTGTCGGCGGCTCGTTTGCAATGAGGAAGGCGATGGCATTCGTGTCCACATCGGGAAACGGCGCTGCCTGGGGGGAGAAGGTAACGACCGCATCGAGGCGGTAGTGGGCACATATCCAGCGCCACAGACTCTCCGCAAAAACCCCCTCGCAGACATCCGCGGACACGATGAAGGCCAGTCGCCCGTGCGCTGAGAGGCACCTCAAGGCTCGGATGAGGAAGTACACATGCAAACCGGCTCGGCCGTCGATTTGCAGGCCGGTAGCCGCGGTGGCAAACGCCCTCAAGTCCGCCTTCGTCTCTTGCGAGAGACGGTGATGTCTGATGTAGGGCGGATTCGCCACGATTGCCGGGAACTGCCTCTCCGGAGGGTCGAGAACGAAGTCTTTGATCTCGACATTGGCCAGGTCGAGATCGGACAATCCGCTTTCCCGTGCCTGCCTCAAGACACTGGGGTCAACGTCCCTCCCAAAGGGGGAAACGGCTACGCCGTGTTCTTTGGCATACCTCTTGGCCGCTCGGAAGAAAGCCCCGCCCCCTGTCGCCGGGTCGAGCAACTCTGAGGGTCGAGGGCGAAGGACATACGCCACCATGAAGTCAGCGACCCAGTCCGGAGTCCAGAACTGGCCTTTCTCCCGAAGCGCTTCGCGCTGTCTCCCGGAGCGCGGCGGCGCTGTGGTGGGGCCTCTCGTTCGTCTACGCATGGGACTCTGCCGCCTTCAGGAGAACCTCCAGTGCATCCTGGCACAACTCGGAGCTTCCTCCCACAAAACGGACATACGGGAGAATGTGACCGTTCTTGTCCGTGATCGAAGCAGCCACAAGCTGCGGCTCTTCCTGGGTCGAGGCCAGCCGGTAGGCATGGAGGTAGTATATCTTGTAGATGACCTTCCGGGTGGTCGCCCCACCGGGAGCCTGGAAGACCTGTTGGGTCGCTTCGATGTCCCCGTTGGTGATGAGCTTCTCTGCCCGTTGGAGTGAGATGCCGAATGCCTCGTCGAAGAAGGCGTGCCAGATATGAATCGGGACGCCCCGGTCCTTCTGCCATTGCTTGAGCGGGCCTCGGTCCTCCTCCTTGAGGAGGATCGTGGGCAATACGGCAGACTTCTTGAGGCCGGGGCGACCGTCGAGCCGCTTCTGCGGCTTCAGGGCCGCGCCGTAGTCCGGCATCTGCCGCGCGCGCCACAGGCTGTTCTCGCACTCGACCGCAACCGGCGCATGCGACAGAAGGCTCTGGATGCTCGGGTCGTCCTCAGACGTGAACGGCAGCTCGGGCAGTCCCTTCAGCTTGTGGATGACGCCGTCAACCAAGGGCTTGTCTTGGGTGCGGAATACGAGGAGATCGGGCCGCTTCATCCCGCCGAGGCAGCTTTCTCAAGGCGCTCGAAGTACAGCTCGAAGGCGCGGACATCGTCGTCGGGTGCGGTCCCGCTTGGGCCGTACGGAATGGCAAAGTGCCGGCCGGCGCGATTGTAGCCCGCTGCGTGGCCTTGTCAAGGACATTCGCGGGTGACGGAAAGACGCCTGCTTCGGATGGCGGCCGGACGAGCTATCCGCGGGCGACGCGCTTGGCCATCCGCAGCACGTTGCCTCGCGGGGGCCGCGCCTTGTGCTCGAACTCGGTCATGTACTGCGCGGCGCCGGGGAAGGCAGCGGCGTTCAGCGGCCTGCCGTGGTCGGCCACGCGGAGCGCCAGCTCCTCGTCGCGGGTGAGGATGAGGACGTGGAAGACGTTGTCGTTGTTGCCGTCGTAGGCCTGCTGGTGGATGACGTCGCAGATTTCGGCGATGGCCTTCTCCAGGCGCGCGCGTTCGAGGTCCGTGTAGCCCCTCCAGTTCGGCAGCGCGGCCACGAACTGCTGGAAGGCCCGCAGGATCCGCGGCTGGCAGGGCACCATGACCTCGATGACCTGGCCCCCGCGGGCCCGCGCCGAAGCTATCTGGCCCGAGGCCTGCGCGGTGTACACGGTGTTGCAGTGCGGGCAGCGGTACCGCCCCGGCTGGGCGAACTCCAGGGTGACGGCGCACCCCGCGCACTCCGCGCGCAGGGGGAACGAAGGGGTGGCGGGCGCGGGACCGCCCGGGGGCGGCTCCCCCGGCGGCGCGCCGCCCACCTCGGTGGCGGGCCTCGCGCTCACCTGCGCCCGCGCGTCCTCCATCGTCTTGGTGATGGGCAGCACGCTGTTCACCCCGACGATCTCCATCAGGGAGTAGACCTTGTTTTGCAGGTTCATCAGCACCAGCTCCCCGCCCTTCTCGTGGAACTGGTCGAACTGGATCACCAGGTCGCCGATCGCCGTGGAGTTCGCGTAGGTGACGTGCTCCATGTCCAGAATGCAGCGCGTCATGCCGTCGCTGATCACCGACTTCATGGCGTTCAGGAACTGGTCTCGGGTCGGCTGGTCGAGCGCCCCGCCGAGGTGCACGATCACGCCCTTGTCCACGCCTTCCAGGGGTTCGACCTTGATCTCCAGCGTGCTCATCTGTGCGCTCCGTGGGGTTCCCCGGCGCGTCCCCGCGCCCTGTACTTGCTCGTCGCTATCTTACACCTGCCGTGCCGGGGTGTCAAGCCGAAGCGCTGCCGGGCCGGCTTTCTTGACTCGATTTTCGCTTTCTGCTACGATCCTCGCACGTGGGTGGATTGCCCGCTTGCGCTCTCACCCGAAGGAGGTGTCGCAATGTCCGCAGCCGCACCCAGGGCGGACTTCAAGCTCGTCCTCCTGTCGGTCAATTCGGCCCAGGTTCAGGGCGTGGTCGCCGAGCTGACGGAAGTGTTCCCCATCGACCAGAAGACGGCCCTGGACGCCGTGCAGAACACCCCGATCGTTCTCATCGCCGGGATGACCCAGGTCATGGCGGCGAATCTCAGGTCCCACCTGATCCGCCTCCGCCGCCTGGGCGCCCAACTCAAGCTGACCTCCGACCCTGTGGGAAAGCTCAAGCAGTTTCGCTGGCCCGCGCCGCCCCCCGCGGTGCTGCGGCCCGCGAACCTCTTCGTGTGCCCCGCGTGCGGCGGCCGCTTCGTCGTGCGCCCGTGGCAGCCGACCCCGGCCGCGCCCGCCCCGGCCGCGCCCGCACAGGCGGCGGCCCCCCCGGAAGCGGCCGAAGCCCCGGCACCCCCCGCCGACACGGTCGAAGCCGCCATCCCCGAGGCCGAGCCCGTCGAGCTCGCCCCCGCCGACGAGGAGCAGATCCCCGAGGCCGAGCCCGTCGAGGGCGACCTGCCCGTCGCCGAAGAGGTCCCCGAGGCCCTCCCCAGCCCGAGCGACGAGTTGGCCGAGATCACCGGCTTCCTCGACTCCATTCTCAAGGACAAGCCGAAGCCGCCGGAGGCCGAACCACCCCCCAGCCCCGCGCCGGCGCCGGCCCCCGCCGCCGCCCAGGCGCCAGCAACCTCGGGGCCGGCTGCCCCGCTCGCACCCCGGGCCGAGGCCCCCAAGCCCAAGCCAGCGCCCCCCCAGCCGCTCCCGATCGGCCCCGTCGCCGAAGAGCCCAGGACGCAGCCGCGCCCGCCGCAGTCCGCCCCAGCCATGCCAGTGGCCCAGGGACCCGCGGCCCCTGCCCGGCCCGCGCGGCCGGCGCCGCCTCCGGCGCCCGCCGCGACACCCGTCTCGCGCGAGCCGGGCACCCAGACGCGGGCGGGCCAGCCCGCGCCCGCGCGGCCGCGGCCCATGGAGATCAAGCCGGCGCCCGCCCGGCCCATGGCCATCGGAGCATCGGGCACGCAGCCCCGGCCCCTCGTGCCCCCCAGGGCGGCCGCGCCGGCCCCCAGGCCCGCGCCCGCCCCCGAGCCCGCCGGCCCCCGCTACGACGTCTCCGCCGCCAAGGTCCGCGACGCCCAGCAGGAGGGCCTCGTGCGCCTCCTCGTCGAGCGCCAGGGCATGGCGCCCGAGGAGGCCAACAGGCAGTGCGAGCGCACCGTGGTGATGGTGTGCAAGAACGCCACGGCCGCCGAGGCCGAGGACTGGCGCAAGGCCCTCGAAAAGATCGGCATCAGGCCCCGCATCCGAAAGCACTAGTGCCCAGGGCATGACCCGCCAGGGAGGAGCCGCCCATGGCCAGGCACCCCGCCAAGTGCCCGAAGTGCGGCAGCCGACTCGAATACGAGTCGGCCGTGGACGAGAAGATCGTCTGCCCCGCCTGCCAGGTGCTCCTGAGCGTTCCAGGCAAGGTGAAGGCCTCCGATAAGGTGGACCCGCTCCTCGGCCAGTCGCTCGGGGAGTTCGAGGTCGTCGAGCTGCTCGGCCGCGGCGGCATGGGCGCCGTCTACAAGGCACGTCAGGCATCCCTCGACCGGTTCGTGGCGGTGAAGGTCCTGCCCCGCGCGGTGGCCCGCGACGCGTCGTTCATCGAGCGCTTCACCCGCGAGGCGCGCGACGCCGCGGCCGTCGTGCATCCCAACATCATCCCGATCTACGCCGTCGGGCGCGACAAGGGTTTCAACTACATCGCCATGGAGTTTGTCGAGGGCGAAAGCCTGAGCGACACGCTCAAGCGCGACGGCCCGCTCCCCGTCGAGCGCGCGCTCGAGGTCTTCAAACAGGTGACCTCGGCAATCAGCGTGGCACACGCGAAGGGCATTGTGCACCGCGACATCAAGCCCGCGAACATCATGGTCACGGTGCACGGCCACGCAAAGCTGGCCGACTTCGGCCTCGCGAAGCGCACCGACGTGGATGTGAGCGTGACGCAGACGGGCGCGATGATGGGCACGCCCCTCTACTTCCCGCCCGAGGCGGCCCGCAGCGAACGCTACGACGCGCGCTCTGACCTCTACTCGCTCGGCGCGACGTTTTACCATCTCCTCGCGGGCAAGCCGCCGTTCGAGGGCGCCAGCTCGATCGAGCTGGCGATCAAGCACTCGCAGGACGCGGTTCCCCCGCTGAAGCACCTCGCGCCCGATGCCCCTGCGTCCCTCTGCGGTATCATCCACCGACTGCTCCAGAAGAAGGCGACCGACCGCTTCCAATCCGCCGACGAGCTCCTCGACGCCTTGAATCGCGTTTCTGTAGGCGGGACGTCTCCGTCCCGCGACACCGAGCACACCGTGACCGCGGCCGAGCATCATCGCCCCTCGCTCGACGAGCGTCGTGCCGCAAAGGCCCAGGCCCGCAAGAAGCTTTTGCTCCTCGGCGGCGCCGGCGCTGCCGCCATCATCCTCATCGTCGTCCTCGTCCTCGTTCTTCGCCCCGGCCCTCGCCCCCAGGCTGCCTCTGGTCCCCCAACACCTGACACCCGGCACCCGGAACCCTCGTCCTCTGTCCCCGCGCCCCCTTCATCCGAGCCGCCTTCCCGCGACGACGCCAACGCGGAGATCGTCTTCCGCAACGCGCAGGCGATGGCGGCGCGCCTCAACTGGGACCAGGCCCAGGCCTACCTCGACCGGCTGCACACGAAGTATGGCGCCACCGCCTTCTACGCCGCGAAGCGCGCCGAGATCGAGGCCCTCCAGGCCAAAGTTACGTCCATCCTCAACCCTCAGCCGCCTCCGCCCAAGCCAGAACCCCCCAAGCCCGAGCCCAAGAAGGAAGAA
>DATKZY010000090.1:0-35527 GCA_035527715.1 Planctomycetota bacterium
GATGACGGATGCCGCCGGCCGCACAGCGGTGTTGCGCTTCGACCCGCCGTGCGAGATACAGTCGGACGGCTCGGCCCGCGTGGTGCTGGCGCAGGGCAAGCTGGCGGGGGGCGAGGCGAAGAAGCTCAAGGTCAGCGTCGAGCTGCCCGACGCGACGAACTGGTATCCGAGCGTGGCCGAAATCCCCGACGAGCCGGGCATCAAGACCTGGTACGAGTGGCGGGCGACGGGCGACCCCGCCGCGGGGGCACTCGGGATGCAGGACTGGGTGGAGCGTCCCGCGGGCAAGCACGGGCGGATCACCCGCCAAGGCGAGAAGCTGGTCTACAACGGCAAGCCGATCAAGCTTTGGGGCATCAACATGTGCTACGGCACGTGCGCGCCCGAGAAGGAGCTGGCCGACAAGCGCGCCGCCTTCTACCCCAAGTACGGCATCAACGCCGTGCGGCTCCACAAATACGCCGACAACGCGGGCTGGGGCGGAATCCAGTCGAAGGACAGCTTTGTGGAGTTCGACCCCGCGGGGCTCGACCGCATGGACTACCAGATCGCGAAGCTGAAGGAAGCGGGCATCTACACGAAGCTCTCCGCCCATTTCGGCTCGCAGAAGCTCGGGCCGGGCGACAAGAAGTACGTGCCGTTCCTCGAAGAGCTTGGGCCGTTCAAGGGCAACCGCGTCGAGACGCCCCACAGCGCGGTCCACTACTCGCCCGACCTGCAAAACGTTCAAATCCTCCACACGACGAACCTGTTGAAGCACAAGAACCCCTACACGGGGCTGACGTATGCCGAGGACCCGGCCATCGCGTTCATCGAGATCATCAACGAGCAGAGCATCCTCTTCTACACCACGATGGCGCCGCTGAAGGCGAGCGCGACGATTCGCAAGCAGACGGGCGAGCGCTTCTGCCGATGGCTGGAGAAGAAGTACGGCACCGAGGAGAAGCTCGTCGCGGCCTGGGGCAAGGCGGCCTTCGACAGCTTCGCCGCCGAGGGCTTCAAGCCGCCCGACGGCGAGGGCCTCGACAAGGGGAACATCCTGCCCATCGGCAACCCGTGGTTCTGGGACCCCGCGCAGTTGGAGGGCTCGCAGGCGTTCCGCAAGCGGCGGCTGCTCGATTCGCTCCAGTTCCTCTACGAGCTTCAATGCGAGTTCTACCTGCGGTATCTGAAGGCCGTGCGCGACGCCGGTTACCAGGGCGAGATCGTGAGCACGAACTGGCAGGCGGGCCGGGCGTTCAGCCACTTGGCCAACCTGCACTCGGATTCGCTCGTCGGCACGATTGACCGGCACAACTACTTCGGCGGGCGGGCCAATGCCTCGATGCTCGCCCGCGCCGGCTCGGGCCTGCTCAGCACGGGCATGCAGCAGGTGGCGAACGAGCCGTTCATGTTCTCCGAGTGGATCCACGTCTTCCCCAACGAGATGGGCGTCGAGGGGCCGGCGATCATCGGGGCCTACGGCCTGGGGCTCCAGGGCTGGGACGTGTCGTACATGTTCCAGAACGGCGACACCGCGGCGTTCAGCGCGATTGTCGGGCGGCAGCCGTGGGACGTCACGGCGCCCCAGGTGCTCGGCGTCTTCCCCGCCGTCGCCCGCCACATCCACCGCGGCGACGTGACGGAGTCCGAGACGCTCGCCGCGCTGAACGTCCACGTCCCTTCGCTCTTCGAGGGCAAGCTCGGCTTCGGCGACAAGATGGTGCAGGGCTACGACGACAAGGAGCTGGACAACGACAAGGTCTCCGCCCGCACCCTCGCCGTCGCCCGCTGCGCGGTGGCCTTCACCGACGAGTTCAAGGAGACGCCTGCCTTTGACCTGGCGCCCCACACGAGGGATGGGCAACTGGTGTCCACGACGGGCCAGCTTCGGTGGAAGGAGGGTGGTCGCGGCCCCAGTGGCTACTTCACGATGGACACGCCGGGCACGAAGGCGGTCGTGGGCTTCGCCGAGGGCCAGAAGTGCGAGCTGGGCGGCGTGACGATCGAGCCGCAGAGCCGCTTCGGCGCCATCTACGTCACGGCACGCGAGAAGGACAAGACGGTTGAGACCGCCGCCGAGCTGCTCGTCGTGGCCATCGCCCGCGCCCGGAACACGGGCATGAAGTTCTCGCCCTCGGGCGACCGCATGCTCGCGAAGGGCGAGGGGCCGATCGTGATGGAGCCCGTGAAGGCTCGCATCGCACTGGGCAGGGCGGGCACGCCGAAGGTCATCGCCCTCGACCACGACGGCAAGCCGACCGAGGCCGTCGTGCCCGTGGAGAACGGCGCGTTCACCATAGACGGCGCCCGCGACAAGACGCCCTACTACCTGGTGCGGTACGGCGAGTGAGCGGCGGGGCAATCACTTCGGCGCGCGAAGACGAAGGCCGTCGCCGCGGCAGGTGACGACGAGGCCGCCGGTGTCGTCGTCCTCGTCGAGGCGGATGAGGAGGGTGTTCGCGCCGGGCTTGAGGACGGCGACGACGCGGCGGACGTTTTTCTTCGGGCCGCCCATGTGCTCGTTCTGGGCGTAGAGCGGCTCGCCGTTGAGCCAGGCCGTGAACGAGCTGTTCCACCGCCCGCCGGCGCCAAGGCCGAACTGGACGACTTGCTCCTTCGGCGACTCCAGGACGGCGGCGCAGTAGGTGGTGGTGAATGCGGCGCCCTTGACGACGCTCGCCAGCCGCAGCACTCCGTCCTCGCCCGCGGCGACGGGCCGCCAGGCGATGTCGGCTCCGCCTGCGCCCTTGTGCCTCGCCGCGAAGTCGAGCTTCTCCTCGGGGGGGTAGTGCTTGTCGTTGTCGCGTGGGAACGGCCCGAGGAAGGCCCACTGCTGGATCGCCTCCATCGGCGGGTCCTGCCAGAGGGCAAGCTCCTGGCGGCGAAGCTCGGCGAGGAGGGGAGGGGGTTTCTGGGCGTAGAAGGTCGGGTCGCCCCAGGTCGCGAGGGTGCGCAGGTCGTTCTCGCCGTTTTCGCGGCGGGTGACGAGCTGGATGGTCTTGGCGTTCTCCAGGGCGTTGACGACGAGGAGGCGAGGCTTGTCGGCGGTGCCCATGAGGCCGCTCTGGGCTCGGAGCGCGCCGTCCACGTAGACCTCGAAGCTCACGACGGTGCTGCGGTTGACCCACTGGCCTTTCTGCATTTCGGGGTTGAAGCCCACCTCGGCGGAGAATGCCTGGAGGCCGCTGCCCGCGAGGTCGTAGGTCGTTTCGTCGGCGGGGATGGCCCAGAGGCCGCGCAGGTACTGCTTGTCGCCCATCGTGTAGGGGAGCTTGCGGAGGTCGGCGCCGTAGACCTGGTGCGGGCCGCCGGAGACGCCGTGGCCGCGGTAGAGGATGCGGGTCTGCGGCCAGCCGTCGGGCTTGGCCCTCTTGGCCTCGGGCAGCTTCTCGTTCTCCTCGTGGTTGTAGCCGCCCGCGGTGTGGGAGGTGGCGCGGATGAGCTTCGCCTCGACGGCGTCGAGGAGCCAGATGGGGGTGCCCTTGGGCAGCTCGGGCGGCTGGTAGGACGGGATGACGTAGGCGACGACGTCCACCTGCTTCGCCACGTCGCGGACGGCGAGGGCGACGGTGGTCTCCAGCCTCGCCCCCTCGCGCTGCGGGGGCGCGGCAATCAGCCGGACAACGGCGATGGCGCCGGGCGCGACGGAGCCGCTGGCCGGCTCGGCGCGGAGCCACGGCTCGGGGCACTCGGCCTTCCAGCGCAGCTCGTCGCCCGAGCCGTTGAACACGGTGAGGCCGTCGTGGGTCCGCTTTTCGCCCATCGGCACGTTGAGGATGAGGCGCTCGGCCGAAAGCTCGAAGAGCTTGCCGACCTCGGCGGTGATCTCGACGGGATGCGTCCGCCCGGATTCCACGTCGGTGATCGTCAGTGTTCCTGTGATGGCCTTCTCGGGCTCCAATGCCTTGCCGTCGAGCCGGACCCGGAGGAGTTGGGTGCCCGTCGCGGTTCCCTGGGTCGCTTCGGGCACGATCCAGGGGGCGCCGGAGGCGGCGCGCCAGGCTCGGGGCCGGGCGGTCCAGTTGCGGAGCTTCAGGCCCACGTGGGCCTGGCCGAGGGGAGGCACGGCGGCCTGGACCTTGACAGTCGCAACGTCCATGCCCACCGCGGCGGCGACCTCGGCGGCGGTGGCGTAGAGGCGGCGCGAGCGGTCGAGCCAGCCCTGGGCGCCCTCGGTGAGGAGGATGGCGGCGGAGTGGACGGGGAGGTGGAGGGTTTCGAGGTTATGGGCGTCCACGGCCTCGCGTGCCGACTTCGCCAGGGTATCGGGCAGGAGGCCGCGTTCGAGGGCCTGCTCGATGAAGATGCGGGCCTCGGCCTCCTGGATGCCCTCGAGGGTCGCCTCGAAGCGGACGCTCGGCTCCGCGCCGTCGGGGCCGGGCCAGAGGGTCTTGAGCACGGAGAAGCCGGCCTGGTGGTAGGCGTTGACCCTGCAACCGTCGTAGTAGGCGCCGGCCCAGTAGTCGCCTCCGATGCGGCCGATGCCGTTGTAGCCCGAGACGAGCGCGCGGTCCACCATCAGGCGGAAGTTGAAGGGCGGCGAGTGCCCCTCGGTGGTAGCGCAGGAGCTGAGGACGCGGGGGTTCAGCAGGCAGATGTTCTGCCGCTTCCAGCCGAGCTGGCTCTTGAGGCCGGGCTCGAGGCCGTAGATTTCCACGCGGGCCGTGTAGTAGGCGAGGGAGCACTTCTCCATCATCCCGCCCGAGCCGCCGTGCGGGGAGTGGGAGCCATAGGTCCAGAACACCTGGGGCACGGCGGCGCGGAGGAGCGGCTTGAGCTTCGGGTCGCCCTCGGTGTCCCAGCCGTAGCCCCAGTACATCGCGTGGTCGAGCCCGCGGGCTTTCATGTGGTTGTAGAGGGCGTTGGCAAAGACTCGCCAGGCGCCCTGGCGGTCGGCGTTCTCGGGGCCGAGGTTGAGGCGCTCCTCCTTGCCCGTCGCCTCGTCGAGCAGCTTCACCTCGACCGGCCCGGGGGCTCCGTGCATGACGACGAAGGAGACGACGCGGGGCGGGCCGCAGCGCTTCACGATGGCGTCGAGGTAGCGGTCGAGGATCCTGAAGTCGAAGGCCAGCTCGCCGCCCTTGCGACGGGTCCACCGGATCATCGAGTCGTCGCGGTTGCCGAACTCGGTGCCGAGGATGACGGGTGCGAACCACCAGTCGTTGCCGATGCGGGCCAGCTCGCGGAGGCTGGCCTCGATGAGGCGGAAGTGCTCGTCGGACCAGAGGGGCGTCTCATACTGCTTGGCCACGGCGTAGGGCGAGTGCTCGATGGCGGAGATGGTCTGGAAGTCCACGGGGTCGGGCAGCCGCCAGTCGGCGACCTCGGCCTCGACCTTGAGTTCGACGGGCTTCGTGTCCTCCGCCTCGACGCGCACGGTTCCCTTGTAGAGGCCGGGCGCGGCATCGGCTGGGATGCGGAAGGACAGCCAGTAGGGCTGGCAGGCGTTGGGGGACAGCTTGTCGGGCACGGCGCGCGTGATGTGGTCGAAGTAGAGAACGTTGCCGAGGGCGGCGAGGCGGGCCTTGGGGTCGGGGGCGGGCGGCGTGAACCGCTCGGCGGCCACGGCCTGCGGGAAGCAGTTGCCACCGCCCGTGTAGAAGCCCTCGGCTGCGGGCAGACGGCCGCCGCCCAGCTCGATGATGTCTCTCGCGGAGCTTCCTGCCATGCCGAAGACGCGGATGGCGTCCGCCCGGATTGTGTGGTCTTTGCCGTCGGTCAGGTTGCCGGGGACGATCTTCACGCCGCTCCGCTCGCGGTCGGTCCCCACGACGAGTTGGGCGCTGCAGGTGCCGTTGCGCGCTCCCGCGAATCGGAGCGTGCCGGGGTTGGCCCCCGGCTCCAGGTATTCCGGCGAGAAGACGCGGTGGTGCATGTCCTCGGCCCAGGCCTGCATGCCCGGCGGGCGGCTCACCCCCGGTGGCACGCTGGCCGCCGAGCTGCGCAGTTCGAGGCGGCTGAGGGAGGCGTGGAGCCAGACCGATGATTTCCCATAGCCGTGGAGCCATGCGTGCTGGTCGAGCACCATTGGGTGAAGAGGGGCGGCCCGCACCTCGATGGCCAACACGTTTGGCCCCTTCCGCAGGAGGCGGGCCGGGATGGCGACCGGGCCGAGCGTGCGGTTGCGGGCCTGGTAAATGCGGGAGCCGAGCGGTGTCCGCCAGTCGGCGAAGCCCCAGAAGCGCGGCGGCTTTTTGCCTCGAAGCTCCTTCTTCAGCGCGCGCTCCCTGTCCTTGTCCGACAGCTCGGTGAAGAGCGTCATGTAGGCGCTCTCATCGTAGCCCTCGGCGATGGCGGCGGGGCCGAGGTCGCCTTTGGGCAGGTGGCCACGGGCCATCTCCTCGCCGTTGACGAACACGCGGATCCCGCCCACGTAGTCGGCCGCGAGGGTCAGCTCCCGCGCCTCGGCGGGGTCGGGCACCTCGAAGCGGAAGCGGAAGAAGGCGGCCTCGAGCCCCGGGCTGGCCATAGACCACTGCGAGAACCACATTCCCGCGTTGGGCCCGACGCCGAAGGGTTTCACGCACCGCGGCCACGCCGCGTCGTCGAAGTCGGAGCGGAACCACTCGGCCGGTGGCGGCTCGGTGCGGCTGGCGCGCAGCCGCTCCGCCGAATCGGCCAGGGCGTGCGAGATCGTGACGAATCGCACGACCGCGTGGTCGCGCCAGTCCTCCTTCGTCCAGTCGTGGTTCTCGTGGGCGAGGAGCCTCTTGGTCTCGCGTTCCAGCTTCTTGAGGCGTTCCTTGCCCAGAATTTCCTCGCCGCGCTGGCGGAGGAGCTGGGCGTTCACGTGGTCCCAGCCGAAGTGGTAGTAGGCCCGGCAGGCGACCGACTCGTCGAGGACAAGCCTGGCCTCCTGGCCCGCCGCGAGCGCCGGCGGCGCAAGGGCGCCGCTCGGCGCGATCAGCATCCACAGTGCCCACACGATGCTCACGGGCCTCCGGCAGCTCCTCATTCGCCTGGCTTCCTTGCTGGACGGTCCTCCGAAATCGCCTTGCGCACTCGGGCAAAGGCGTCCATGGCGAGATCCATGTCCGCCTGGGTGTGGGCGGCGCAGATCTGCACGCGAATGCGCGCCTTGCCCTGGGGCACGACGGGGTAGCTGAAGCCGATGACGTAGATGCCCTCGTCGAGGAGCCTCTCGGCCATGCGGGTCGCCAGGGTGGCCTCGCCGAGCAGGATGGGGATGATGGGGTGGTCGCCCTTGGGGATGTCGAAGCCCCGCGCGGCCATGCCAGCGCGGAAGTAGTGGGTGTTGGCCTCCAGCCGGTCGCGCAGCTCGGTGGATTCGCTCAGGATGTCGAGCACGGCCAGGCTGGCGGCGGCGATGGCGGGGGCGAGGGAATTGGAGAACAGGTAGGGCCGGCTGCGCTGCCGGAGGAGCTCGATGATCTCCCTGCGCCCGCTGGTGAATCCGCCAGTGGCCCCGCCCAACGCCTTGCCGAGGGTGCTGGTGAGGATGTCCACTCGCCCCACGACGCCGCGGTATTCGTGGGTGCCGCGGCCGGTCTTGCCGAGGAAGCCGGTGGCGTGCGAGTCGTCGAACATCACGGCGGCGTCGGAGCGGTCGGCCAGGTCGCAGATCGCGTCGAGCCGTGCGATCGTGCCGTCCATCGAGAACACGCCGTCGGTGGCGATGAGGCGCAGGCGGGCGGACGCGGCCTCCTTGAGCCGGGCCTCGAGGTCGGCCATGTCGCAGTTGCGGTAGCGGAAGCGCTGGGCTTTGCAGAGGCGGATGCCGTCTATGATGCTCGCGTGGTTCAGCTCGTCGCTGATCACCGCGTCGTCCGGCCCCAGCAGGGTCTCGAACAGGCCGCCGTTGGCATCGAAGCACGAGCTGTAGAGAATCGTGTCCTCCGTGCCAAGGAACTCGGTGAGCCGGGCCTCGAGCTGCTTGTGGAGCTCCTGGGTGCCGCAGATGAAGCGGACGGAGGAGAGGCCGTAGCCCCAGCGGCCATAGCTGGCCTTGGCGGCGGCGAGGACTCGCGGGTCGTTGGCCAGGCCGAGGTAGTTGTTGGCGCAGAAGTTCAGGACTTCGCGGCCGCCCGCGACGGCGATTCGCGGGCTCTGGGGCGTGGTGATCACGCGCTCGGTCTTGTAGAGCCCGGCTTGGCGAATCTCCTCCAGCGTTTGGAGCGCGTGCGTGCGGATAGTCTCGTTCATCCCAGTCCTCCTTGCCTCAGCCTATCGCTCGGCCCAGGTGAGCACGACCTTGCCGCTTTGGCCCGAGCGCGCGACCTCGAACGCCTTCTGGAACTCGGTGTAGTGGAAGCGGTGGGTGATGACCGGCGTGATGTCGAGGCCGCACTGGATCATCATGGTCATCTTGTACCAGGTCTCGTACATCTCGCGGCCGTAGATGCCCTTGATCGTGAGGCTGTTCCAGATGACCGTGGGCCAGTCAATGGCGGCTTCCGGCAGGATGCCGAGGACGGCGATCTTGCCGCCGTGGCACATGTTGGCGATCATGTCGCGGAATGCCTGCGGGTTGCCCGACATCTCCATGCCGACGTCGAAGCCCTCCTTCATGCCGAGCGACGTCTGCGCCTGGGCGATGGAGTCGGTCCGCGCATCGAGCGCCAGGGTCGCGCCCATCTTCTTCGCCAGGGCGAGGCGGTAGGGATTCACGTCGGTGATCACGATGTTTCGGGCGTTACAGTGCCGTGCGATGGCGGCGGCCATGAGGCCGATCGGCCCCGCCCCCGTGATCAGCACGTCCTCGCCCATCACGTCGAATGAGAGGGCGGTGTGCGTCGCATTGCCCAGCGGGTCGAAGGAGCTGAGCACTTCCAGCGGGATGCTCTCGTCGCACGCCCAGACGTTGGTCACGGGAATGGCGAGGAACTCGGCGAAGGCGCCATCGCGGTTCACCCCCACGCCGACGGTTCTGGGGCACAGGTGGCGTCGGCCTGCCAGGCAGTTGCGGCAGCGGCCGCACACCACGTGGCCCTCGCCGCTCACCAGCTCGCCCCGCTTGAAGTCCGTCACGTTGTCCCCGGACTCCTCCACCACACCGACGAATTCGTGGCCGATCACCGTGGGGACGCGAACCGTCCTCTGTGCCCACTCGTCCCAGTTCCAGATATGCACGTCCGTGCCGCAGATGCTCGTCTTGAGGATTCGGATCAGCACGTCGTTCCTGCCGACGTGTGGAGTCGGAACGTCCTGGAGCCACAGACCCTCTTCCGCCCTTGCTTTGACCAGTGCCTTCACTGTCGTGCGCCCCTCGTTCCAAGTGGTTCCTCCCCCCTGCGCCTGTGGAATGCCCAACGCTCGATGTCCAATGGCCAAAGACCAATGCGGGGAGCCGTTGGTCATTGGTCATTGGTCATTCCGTCCTTGGCGGTTTCGCTGCCGCCGGCCCGGAGCACCTGGGTCTCGTTGCCCTTCCGCCGGGCGACGAGCACGCGGGCGTCGCTCTTCCAGCCGAGGGCCTCCCAGGCGCCGGGACGGTGGGCCACGACGACCTGGACCGTCGCCCCGTCCCTCGCCATCTCGAAGGCGACGACGAGCGGGTCGCCCGTGTCCACGAGCTTCGCCGACGCCGCGGGCTTGCCCCAGGCGTCGAGGGAGTAGACGCTTGCGAAGCTCGCCTGCGCCTTCCCCGCCTGCCGCACGAGGACCACGTGGTCCTTGTCCGGGCCGAGGGCGACGATGGCCTCCTGCCCCGGCGCGCCGGCCGCGAGGACGTGCAGCTTGCCCCCCTTCGTGCCCCAGGCCCCCCGCCAGGAGTCGTCGGCGCCCGCCCTGGCGACAACCCGAAGATGCTCGTAGCCGTCGCGGCTCCCCAGCGGCTGGGCCGCCTTGTCCGGCTCGGCGAGGTCCTCGAGCCTGCCCTGGAAGCGGAGCGTGCGGTCCCACGTGTGCGGGCGGCGGCTGCGGCCGTGGAAGAGGTCCACCACCGCATCCTCGAGCACGACGACCGTCCGGTCGAGGAGCACGCCGGGATAGGCACCCGCGGCCTCGGCCCGCATCACCTTGATCGGCCCCGCATCTTCGAAGACGAGCAGCCGGCCTGTGCAGGGCACCTGCGAGCGCTCGTCGGCCGCCACCGTGTTGTGGGCCACGGTCTGAATCGTCCACTGGCGGTGGAGCGGGTCCTCGTAGCGGTGCATGACCGGCTCGCCGCCCAGCTCGTCGCCGCCGGCGAAGAGGAGCAGGTTGAGCTTGTCGAAGTGGCCGTGCACGCCGCCGTGGGGGCCGTAGTCCACGAGGAGATAGCGCCCCGGGTCGCGCAGGATGGCGTAGCCGGCGCCCTCGAAGACGGTGCTGGGGTAGGCGGCGGCCTTCGGCTCGGGCAGCGGCTCGTAGATGCGAGTGGGGTAGTAGACGCCCTCGCTCGTGAGGAGCTGGCGCGGCGAGGCGTTGACGAGGAAGGCGTAGCCGGGCTCGCGGTAGCGCAGCCAGGCGTAGTCGTAGATCATCGTGGACCAGTCGCCGAGGCGCACGCGGCCCGAGTCGTTGATGCCGGGGGCCGTGCCGTCGGGGTAGGCGTAGCGGAGCACGGAGTCGAAGGGCATCTTGATGCGGGCGTCGCGGTAGCCCCAGAGGTCAATGCCCTGCCGGGCGGCGGTTTCGAGGACGAGGACGAGTGCCTGGAGGGCGAACATCTGGTAGCCGATGGCGCCCTCGCCCCAGAGGCCATCGGGGCCGATGCCGTCGCGGATGTAGCCCTTGACGTCGCGCGCCGTGAGGTCCACGAGGTCGCGGTCGCCCAGGACGGCGCCGGCCAGGATGGACGCGGCGGCGTAGAAGTTGAGCCAGTTGCCCACGGGGCCTGGGCGGCCGGGCGGCGGGTCGGCGGTGCGCCAGTCGGGATTCGCCCGCTCGCAATCGGCCACGCGGGCCGCGATTGCCTTGCGGTGGATGAACTCGATGCACGGGCGGATGAGGCCATCGGCGACCTGCGTGCGGTCGGCGTCGGTGAGGGCGCCGCTGTCCCACACCTGGTCGAGGGCGGCGATCTGGGGGATGAGCCACATGGCCTCGGAGAGGCGCTGGGCCATCACCTTGCCCGTGTCGGAGCGGTTCACGCCCTTGTGCTCGGGGTAGGCCGCGTAGCGCTGGGCGTAGCCGAGGAGGATTTCCTTCGCCCGCTCGGCGTACTTGCGCTCGCCGGTCATGGCGTAGGCCATGCCGAGGGTGCCGCAGGCCTTGGCCAGGGCGTCGTGGCGCTTCGCGATGGGGCAGCGGCGGTCGGTGAGTTGCGCGGGCGTGCCCTTCGGGTCGGGGAAGTCGAGCGGGGCCTCGAGCGCGCCGTTGGCCACGTTGAGGAGCTGCTCGAGGGCCTCCTTGCCGCGCGGCGCGGTCTTCACGGTCTCGCGCAGCGCGTCGCGTTCCTCCTTGCTCATCAGGCAGCAGGGGTGCTCGCCCTTCGGCACGGCCTTGGGCAGATGCACCTCGGCGGCCTTGCCGGGCTCGATGCTGGGCTTGCGGACGAAGACGGGCGCCTTCGGGTCGTGGCCCGGGATGGCCAGGAGTGCATCGAGGTCGGTCGAGGTGAGGACCGCGATCTCGCCGAGGCCGCCCCAGGCCACCTCGCCCGCGTGGTTGGACTTGACAGTGACCTTGACGACGCGTGCCTCCTTGCCGACGGGGACCTCCTGCCAGACGGGTCGGCGCTTCTCGGGGCGCTTGAGCTCGAGGGTGTGGGCGATGCGGGAGCCGTCGTCGAGCTCGACCTCGACCTCCTTCGGGGCGATCTCCTTGTCGCAGTCGGTATGGGCGAAGGCCACCTTGTCCACGGGCAGGCGGCCGAGCAGCTCGATGGTGAAGGTGTAGGGCGGCTCGCCCCAGAGGACGCAGCGGGTGTGGGCGTTGTTGTCGAAGGTGCTCTCGGGCGGCGTGAGCTTGTCCTTGCCGCCCTTCGGGCCCCAGACCAGGCTGATTCGCGCGCCATAGGCGGGCAGAGCGGCGTTGAAGAGCCTGGGCGGCTTCGCCGCCGCCTCGAGGCGCGCGCACGCGAGGAGCAGACTGAGCGCGACGATGAGTGATGGTTCCCTGCGCATCGTGCGGTCCCCTAAGGAATCCTGACCTGGACCGCGATCTCGCCAGGCTCTGCGGTGCGGTCGAGGCCCTCGACGGTGAGGCGGAAGGTGTAGACGCCCGGCCTGGCCTTGCCCGGCGTGAGCTGGAGCTGGAGGAAGCGGGGCACGCCGGGCGGCAGGAGGACCTCGCCGAGCGGCCCAAGCTCGCCCCAGGCCAGGCCCGAGCCGGCCCAGAGGCGATTGGCCGGGGTGACGAGGAGGCGGGCCTCAGCGTCCTTCGCCCCGCGGTCGGCCACGAGGCTGACGCGCATCGGCAGGCCCTCGTGGACGAGGCTCATCAGGCCGATGAGCTGCCGCGCGGTCCCACTGCCGGGCGTGAGAAGTTCGAGCTTCACTTGCCGCGTGGCCGCGACGGGCCGTGTCGCGCCCCGCTCCCAGTCGTCCGGCGCGACGGCCCAGACGGTGAAGAGCCAGCCGCCGACGGCCTTCTCGACCGCGTCGAGCGCGTCGCTCATCTGCTTGAAGTCGTTGGGCCTGGCCTCGCCGCCTCTGAGCTTCTCGAACGCCGCGTTCGCCTCGGCGAGCCGGTCGCGCAGGGCAATCCGCTGCTCCTCCTGCTCCAGGGTGAGCCGCACCGTGGCCAGGTTGCGGTCGAGCGCGGCGACCGACGTCTTCGCCGTGGCCAGGCGCCGTGCCAGGGGCGAGTCCGCAAGCGGCAGCTCGACGAGGCTCACGTCGTCGAGCCACATCGTCTTCCCCGGCCTGTGGTAGTTGTTGACGGAGAAGGAGGTCTCGGTGACGCCGGGCGGGATGACCACGACGTCGTCGTGGGCGAGCCATTTGCCCTCGGTGTCGCCCTTGAAGAGCCGCCACTCCTTGACCTTCGCGAGGGAGAAGCAGGGCACGCCCCAGCCCTTCGACTTGAAGTGGAACGTCACGCGGTAGGCCATGCAGGGCTTCACGGCGACGGGGTCGGACGTCCAGTAGGCATGGCCCCACTTCTCGCCGGGCTCGGCAGCCATTTCGAGGCATCGGGTGCCCGAGCGCGCGCCCTCGACGGCCCAGGCACAGGTCACCTTGCCGCCGACGTGAGGCGTCCAGGCCCGGGGCAGGGTCGGGTCCTTCTCGCTCGCCGCCTCGAACCCGCCGTTGGGGATCAGGTCCGCCTCGGCCGCGTGGCAGAAGGAGAATGCGATGGCGAGAAGCGCGGCGCGGGTCACTTCATTGCCCTCACCTTGGCGATCTCGGCCGCCACCAGGGCGCGCGCCTTCTGAATCGCGTCGTGGGTCTCCTGGGTGCTCGGCGGGAAGAAGCCGGGGGTAATCACGTCGTTCACGGCCTTGACCAGGAGCTTCTCGGATGCGTCGAGCTTGTCCTTCGCGACGCCGCGCTCGCGGGCCTGGCGGATCTCCTGCTTCAGTGTCCAGAGGATCTGGTAGTCCTCGACTCCGTCGCGCCAGGCCTCCCAGTGGCGAGTGGCGAAGCCGCCGCCCTTGCGCATGGGGTCGTAGACGAGGCCGAAGTAGAGGAAGAAGCCGATGGCATCGAAGTCGAACTTCATCGCCCGCCAGCCGTAGGTCCGGAAGTCGGTGATCGGCTTCGACTTGGGGTTGCAGGGCATGCTCCACGAGTAGATCGGCTTGCCCTTCGCCTGCTCGGAGTGAAAGAAGTCCCACTGGTCCTTGCCCCACATCGCGCCGTTGCGGTTGACCCACACGTCCACGTGAGGCGCCATCTTCTTCAGGTCCTCGAGGTCGGTCATGATGGTCATCGCGGTGCGCACCTTGGGGTCCACCTCGCGGATGAGCGGCGTGGTCTCGATGACCTGCTTGACCTGCTCGCCGTGCGCCTCGTCAATGGTCTGGAGAGCGAAGTCCTCATGCTTGAGCCCGGCCTCGAGGAACTCCTTGACCATGCGCGAGAGGATTTCCTTGAAGAGGCGCTTCCATTGGTCGCTCATGTAGGGAATCTTGCTCTTGTTCGCCCACTCGATGAAGCTGCCGGTGTAGCCGTAGGACAGGAGGAACTTGCGGGCGCCCTCGGTCATGCGCTGCTTCACGCGGTCAATGTCGGTCTTGTACGGCTTCAGGTTGCCGTCCTGGTCGAGTTGCAGCTTGTTCGGGAAGGTGCCGCGGAACCAGAGGTTGATCTTGTAGCTCTTCATCCAGTCGTAGTCGCCCGCGTAGTCGAAGCAGAAGACCCCGATCGGCGCCTCGTCCTCGATGCGGAAGGGCCACACGGTCATCTCGACGGGCACGCTGACGGCGGGCAGCGGCACGCTGAGGGGCACGACGCGCAAACCGTGTCCCGTTGTGCCCGGCTTCAGGTCGCGCGCCTGCACCGTCACCCACACCTGCCGCGTGCTGTAGGGCTGGACGAAGAAGGTGCCGAGGCCGTTCAGCTCGACGAGCGGCATGGCCAGCCCGTCCTCCTTCTCGGGCAGGTCCTTCGGCTCCTTGCCGAGGAGCTTTGGATGGAACTGGGCGAGTTTCTGCACCGTGGTGTTCAGGCCCGAGCGAGCGCGGCCGACCTGGCCCGGAAGCGAGCCGTCGAGCTGGAACTCGATGGGTGCGTCGGTGAAGTTCGTCACGTTCACGACCACGTGCTCGGTCTCGTTCTGCGCGGCCTGGAGGATGAGCTTCGGCGGGGCGCCGAGCGCGGGCGGCATGGTCGAAGGCCCCGTGGCGATGTAGGGCGAACAGGTCCAGACGACGAAGGTCGTCGCCCCCTCGATCTTCGCCACGCGGTCGTGGAGCGCCTGCCACTGCTTGCGGCCCGCTTCGTCCGGGGGCTGCTTCTCGAACGCTGCGAGCAACGTCTTCGCCTCGGCCACGGTCGCGTCGAGTTCGGCGGCCTGCTGGCCGATGCTCTTCTCGAACTCCGAGCCCTTGTCGGCCTTTCCGAGCAGCTTCCCCATGCGGCCCTTCACCCGCTCCGCCGCGGTGAGCACCTCGGGCACGTAGAACGGCACGCGGGTGCAGGAGACGACCTCGCCCGATGCGGCATCCGTGATCGCAAGCGCAAGGAACTGGGTGCCCTCGGTCCTGACCGTCGCCTGGAGCTTCACCGTCGTCAGCTTGTTGGCGGGCAGCGCGGCCGCGGCCGAGCCTGCGTCGGCCCCGCCGGCGCCGGAGGCAGTCCTGGCCTCCAGCTTGAGCTTGCGCTCGGAGCGGGTGGCCAGATCGACCGCGAGGTCGGTGGGGCCAAGGAAAGGACGGGGCAGAGAGACGTCCTGCCGGACGTCGCCGAACCGGGCCTCGCCGAACATCTTCGGCTGCTGGAAGCTGCCGACGAGGCCGCTCCAGGTGCTGCACTCGCCGATGGCCTTGTAGAGCGCGGCCCAGCGCTCGCGGGCGAAGTTGATGCCCCACACCTCGCCCGGCTTCGGCGCGGCGACGCCCAGCCCAGCGAAGGGCACGGCCATCTCGACGGTCCAGTGCGAGTCCTTCCCCGGCGGCGAGACCCAGGCCGCGACCTTCAGGCCGTCGAGGTCCCACGCCGCGCCCCGCTTCTCACCGGGCGCGTTCTTCGCGTCGTAGACCCCCGCCTTGCTGTTGATGATGAAGTGGAAATGCGCGTCCGAATTGGTCGGCGACAGGAACAGCTCGACGCAGTCGTCCCACCACAGCGAGCCGTCGCGAGGCGTCTTCTGCTGCTTGACCACGAGCGTCTCGATCTCGGGCTCCTCGCAGCGCCAGGCGACATACAGGTTCTCCTTGTCGCAGGTCACCCACACGGTGGTCTGCGCGGAGACGAGGTCGAAGCCTGCGACGCCCTTCCATCGGGGCGTGTCCACGCCGATGAAGCCGGTGAGCTTCGACGCCGCGGCCCATTCGGCGTCCTCGACCTTGCCGTCAATGGTCGGCGGCTTCCCGGTACTGGGGACAGCTACGCGGGGCTTGCGCCAGAGGGCCTCGATCTGCTGGGACGACACCTGGGCCTGAGCCACGCAGGCAGCGAGGCTCACCGCAAGCACACTCACGCACTCCCGCATCCTCGCATCTCCTCGACCGGCGCGCCGCTCCGGGTTTCCGACACAGCCAGCTTACCGAGAAGGGTCGGCAGATTCAAGCGTGTCCCGAGCAACCGCGGCCACCTGCAGGAATGGTCCACGCCCGCGCGGCGGGGCAAGCTGGAAAAAACGGGCGATAGTGGCATACTATAGGCCATTCGGGCCAATCGGCAATCGGGCAGACACCGAAAGGAGAGCCCATGCGCAAGATCGCACTCGCCGCCGCGATCTCCCTGGCCTCGGCAGCCGCACAGGGAGGCCCGGCCTACTGCGTCCGCGTCACCAGCGAGCACAACGCCGACACGACCGACCTGGCCCGCTTCCGCAGCTTCCACGCCTGGCGGGATAAGCAGGACAACGACCTGGCCGTCGCCATCTGGCAGTACCTGTGCGACTACGAGACCGGGCTCTACCACTTCTACGAGGTGCTCGACGGCCCGGACCCCTTCGTCGAGTACGCCACCATGCGCGAGCCGCTGAAGATGCTCAACGTCTATAACTGCGGCTACTGCGGCATCTTCGGGCCGACGGTCGAGGGCATCTACCACGGCTGCGGATTCCCCACGGGCCGCAGCTTCGGCCTCTCGGGCTGGTCGCACTGCGCCACCGAGATCTTCTACGGCGGCGCCTGGCACTACCTCGACGTGGACGTGCGCGGCGCCCTGGTCAAGCCCGACGGCACGGTCGCCAGCCTCAAGGAGGCCCAGACCGACAAGCAGCTCTGGCTCGACTCCATCGGCCGCATCAAGCCCTTCTTCCCCCACCACGGCACGCCACAGAAGGCGAAGCGGGTGGCCGAAATCTACGCGAAGAGCGGCGTGGACTTCCAGTACCGCTGGTTCCAGGGCAGCCACACGACCGACTACTGTCTGCGCCCCGGCGAGTCCTTCACCCGCTGGTGGCAGCCCCAGGACGGCCACTGGAACCACCGCCCCGAGTACAACCGGGAGAAATGGGTCCGCGACCTCGTCCTCCAGAAGCCCATTGGCATGAAGCCCAACCACCGCGAGTTCACCCGCTGGAACCACGGCGAGGGCCTCTTCCACTACGCTCCCGACCTCACCGCCGCCAGCGGCGACTTCGCCGATGGCGTCTATTCCTCGAAGGACGCCAAGGTCGGGAACGATGGCTTGCGCTTGGCCGGCACGGGAGCCGAGGCCGTCTTCCGTGTTTTCACGCCGTTCGTCATCGCTCCGAAGGTCAACGATATCCTCAGGGAGGACGACGATAGCGACGCCTCGGTGATCACGATGGACGTGGACGGGTCGGTGCGGGTTTCGCTCTCCCTCGACAACGGGCTGAGCTGGCTCGACGCCGGTCCCGCCGAGGGCGGCAAGCGGACGCTTGACCTGACCCGGTGGGTCAAGGGCACTTACGGCTATCTCGCCCGGCTTCGCGCCGCCGGCGACCGCGCCGCGACGATTCGCTCCCTGGCCATTGACACCTGGGTCCAGGTCGCGCCGATCTCCCTGCCGCGCCTCAAGAAGGGCACGAACCGCCTCCGCTACGACGCCGGCGACCGCTACGGCGGCCTCACCCAGGCCGTCCTCGTCCTGCCCAACGTCGCCGACGCCGACGACCTGAAGAAGCACGCCGTCGAGATGCCGAAGGACTACGATCCCAAGCGGCGCCTGGACCGCATTCACGGCGACGTGGTGGTGAAGCTCCCCGCGCCGCCGGGCACGCGGATCGCCTGGTTCAGCCTCGGTGGCACGTTCAATACCCACCAGGAGCGAGGCGCGAAGAACACCGACAACCGCATCGCCTACGCCGTCGGTGAGCCCAGCGACTTCACCGAGGTCTACAAGGCCGCCGTCCCCACCTGGGTGCAGCACTGGCGGTACAACCACGACCTCGACGTGCGGCTGGACGGGCCGGCCGACGTCGTCTACGCCAGGTTCACGGGCCGCCCCGGCGTGAACGTGATCCGCGCCTGCCTGCACGTGACGCCCGCGGTCCCGCACGACCCGGCGGTCACGATCACCCACGGCTATCGAGTGGGGGGAAAGCTGGTCGAGAAGCCCGTCCCGATGAAGTCGCCCGGGGACTACACGGTCGAGTGCGATGGCGACGTGGAGAACGTGTTCCTCCGCATCGAGAAGCCCAGCGGCAAGTGACGGCGTGGCCGTCGCGGCTCACCAGGGGTTCGCCGGCGTCATGTCCCAGGCCTCGAGCAGGCGGACCCTGGCACTGCCGCCGCGACTGAAGAGGGCTACGCCGCGAGCGTCCGCGCGGGTCGGGTAGATGGTTCGGGCGATCGCCTGACGGTCGTTCGCGAAAACCTCGACCAGCGACTTGTCCACGAAGACCCGCAGCCTCAGCGGCTCGCCCGGCTTCAGCTCGAACGGCCCGCCCTCGACCACTTTCCGCCCCTCGCCGAGGCTGGACCGCGTCGTGTCCACCTTGAGCTTCTTCTCCGCCGCGTCGTAGAAGATGGCCGTCTGTTCCTTGCCATCGGGGGAGCAGCGGACTTTGACGCCGCACTGCGCCGCGCCGTCGGGTGCCATCTCGATGCTCAGCTCGAGGCTGTTGCCGCTCACGTCCTTGAGGGGCAGCTCGCCATCGGCGGGTACGCTCAGGTTCTCGCTCTTCCTCGGGTTGTAGCGAAGGAGGGCCAGCTCCTCGGGCGGGGCCATGCGGAGCGTCTTGTCGTCGCCAAGCGAGAGGACGCGCGGGAGGCTCATCGTGCCCGACCAGCCGCTGGCGGCCTGGGTCTCGCGCCTCCGCCCATCGAAGACCCACGCCCACATGATGCGGCGGCCCTTGTCGTCCACCAGGCTCTCGGGGGCGAACAAGGCGTTGTCGGCCCAGGTCATTCGCCCATGGGTTTCGGGGGTGAAGCGGTCGTTTTCGTAGCGGCCGATGTAGTACTGGCAGCCGAGGTTGTGGCTGATGAAGAGAATCATGTGCCGGTCGCCGAGGGGGAAGAAGTCGGGGCACATGTCGTCCTCGTCGGCCCGCGTCCACTTGCGGCCGCTCTGATAGAACGGGTGAAGGTAAGTCCACTTCGCCAGGTCGTCGGAGGCGAAGAGGTAGAGGGTGTCGCCCTGGTGCTCGGGCATCTTCCGCTTGAGGCCGAACTCGCGGAGGACGAGCAGGTTGCCGGTCAGCAGGTAGTAGCGGCCGTTGTGGGTCCAGATGGCCGAGGGGTCGGCAGCGCCGTAGACGAGTTGCGAGCCGTCCTCCGCTTTCGTCACGGTGAGGCCGGGGGCGGTCTCGCGGATGACGGGGTTGTGGGGGCTCTTCGTCCACCGGTCGAGGTTGTCGTCGGTGCTCGTGGCGATGCAGATGCCGCAGGGGTTGCCCAGGCCCCAGTAGGTGATCGTCGGGACGCCCTTCTTGTCCACGAACGCCCCGCCGCTGAAGATGCCCCTGTCGGCCCCGCCGGGCTCGAGGGCGAGGGGGTGGTGGCGCCAGTGGACAAGGTCCTTGCTGGAGATGTGCGCCCAGCAGTGCCCCTTCTCGGTCTGGACGATGTACATGAGGTGGTAGCGGCCCTTCCAGAAGAGCGCGCCATTGGGGTCGAAGGGGCCGCAGACCCCTTCTGGCGCGACGGTGTGGTAGCCGGGGCGATACGGGTCGGCTTGGAGCCTCGCCCTCAATTCGCGGGTGCTCTGGACCAGCCGGTTCACGTTCTCAGCTTCGGCCTGGGAAGCGGCGGCCATGCACAGCGCTCCTACGAACAAGGCAAGTTCACGTTTGGGGATCGACGCCGCTCTTCTCTCTTTGTCACGCGTCACGCGTCACGCGTCCTTACCACGGGTTTGTGGCCGCCATGTCCCAGGCGTCGAGCGACTTGGCCTTCGCCCTGCCCCCCTGGCTGAAGAGTGACACGCCGAGGGCGTCGTCGCGGCTGGGGTAGATGCGTTGGGTGACGCACTGGCGGCCGTTGGCGAAGACCTCCACAATCGAGCGGTCGAGGAAGACGCGCAGCTTCAGCGGCTCGCCCGCGCGCAGCTCGAGCGGCGCCTTCTGCACCCGCTCGTCCGCTCCGCCGGTGACGTTGAAGGGACTGGGCCAGCCGTAACGGACGTCCTTGCTGAGGCTGGACTTCGTGACGTCCAGGCTCAGTGTCCTCGCGGCGGGGTCGTAGCTGATGACGGTCTCCTCTTCGCCGCCGGGCGAGCGGCGGACTTTGAGGCCGACCTGCTTCGCACTGCCCGGCTCGATCTCCAGGGCAAGCTCCAGGCAATCGCCCTTGATGTCGCCCAGCGGCCGATCGCCATCGAGTGCGAGGTCCGCGTGGCGGCGGGGATTCGTCCGCAGGCGCTGAAGCTCCTCGATTGGCTCGATCCGCAGCGTGCGGTCCTCGGCGAGGGAGAGGACGCGCGGCAGGCTCATCACCCCGCCCCAGCCGGCCGCTTCCTGGGCGCCGCGCTGCCGCGCCTCGCACACCCAGCCCCACAGGATGCGGCGGCCCTTGCCATCGAGCAGCGTCTCGGGGGCGAAGAAGCGGCCGCCCGACCAGGTCATCATCCCGTGACGCTCGGGTGTGAACTTCTCCTTCTCCCATCGCCCGATGCAGTACTGCACGCCCATGTCGTGGGCGATGAAGAGGAACACGTGGCGGTCGCCGAGCGGGAAGAAGTCGGGGCACGAGGCGTCGCGGCCGTTGATCCATTTGCGGTCGGTGATGAACGGCCCCTGGAACTCCCACTTCTTCAGGTCACCGGACTTGAAGAGCGTGGGCGTTCCGCCGCCGAAGATGGCGTAGTAGGTGTCGCCTTCGAGCCAGCCGTGGGGGTCCCACGAGCTGTACTTGCCCTCGCCGGGGTCGCCCTTCTTCGGGCTGGGCACGATGGGGTTCGAGGGGAGCTTCTCCCACTCGGTCAGCCCGTCGTCCTTGGCGATGGCGATGCAGTTGCCCACGCCGCAGCCGTGGTAGATGATGGTGGGGCGGCCGTCCTTGTTGACGAAGGCTCCGCCGCTGAAGATCCCCTGGTCGCCGTTGCCGGGCACGAGGGCGAGGGGCAGAATCGTCCAGTGCAGCAGGTCGTTGCTCACGGCGTGGCCCCAACAGTGGCCGCCATGCTGGACGATGTACATGAGGTGATAGCGGCCCTTCCAGAAGATGGCGCCGTTGGGGTCGAAGGGCATGCACACGCCCTCGGGGCTGACGAAGTGGTAGCGGGGGCGCTGTGGGTCGGCGAGGAGCCTGGCGCGGAGGGCGCGGGCGTCGGCGATCAGGTTCCCGCCCTGGACAGGCGGCACCCGGCCCCGCCAACTCGGCACGTCGCCCCGCGCGCTCACCAGGTAGCTGCCGCGGCCGTCGAGGACCAGCTTGCCGTCGGCGACGGTGGCTTTGCCGAAGAGCTTGGTGTTGGGGAACGTGCCGATCCGCTCCTCGGCCTTGCCGTCTTCGAAGGTCCACCAGGCGAGAGGCTTTGGGTCCGAAGGCTCGTCGGGCTTCAGCGCGGCGAGTTGCTCGGCGGTGAGGGCCACGCTGTAGATGCGGGCATCCTCGATGGCGCCGGCGAAACAGGCGCCGTCGCCCGACGCCACGTGGCGCAGGCCGATCACGGCGAAGCCCTTCGCTCCGAATGCCTGCGGCTGCTGGATCGAGTAGCTCGTGTACTTCGCGCCGTTGCGGTAGATCGTGATCCGCTTGCCCTCGTAGACGATGGCCATCTGGACGAGGGTCTTCGGGTCGGCCGTCTCGGCGGGCCAGGCCTGCTGGCTCCGCTCGGTGCGGCGGAAGAAGTCGCTGCCGGCCATCCACTTGCCGGGTGCCAGCTCGCCGAGGACGATAGCGTCGAAGCGGTCGTCGCCGTCCTCGATGGTGAGCGCGCTGCCGCCGCGCTGGCGGAGGTCCGCCACCTGCACCCAGGCGACGAGCGTCTTGTCGGAGAGGGCCTGCGGCCCCTTGGCGTCGCCGCCCTGAACGGACCCGTCTGGCCCCAACGCCGATGCGACCATCGTGCACAGCCCCCATGCCAAGACACGTTGTCTCATTCGATGCTTCCCAAGCGGCGTCTGCACTGCCGACCTCCCTGGGCTGCAATATATCCCGTGAACGGCCCCCCGCGCAAGCGCTGCCCCGCAATGGCCGATGTGAGAAATCGGTCGGAGCGTGTATAATAGGCGCCGGCTGTTCCGTGTTCCGCCGTGCGACAAGGAGGCACAATGTTCGATCGTCGGTTCTGGACCGTGTGCGCGGCGCTACTCCTGCCCGTTGCCGCCGCCCGCCTGGCGACCGCCGCGCAGCGCCGCCGCGAGGCCGGGCAGCAGAAGCAGTTGGAGGCGGTGCGCCCGACCCTCGAGCCGCTGCGCCGCGCCGTGGCCGACATGGTGGACACCTTCGGCCCCCGCTATCCCAAGGGCAGGGATTTCGCCGCCCGCCTCGATGCCCTGGAGGCAAGCCTGAAGGAGGCGCAGCCGCAGGACCTCGGAAAGCTCGTCTCTGAGATCGCGGCCCTCCAGCGCGAGGCCCTCATCGCCAACCCCCTGGTGAGCGGGCAGCCCATCCTCTTCGTCTCGCGGCGGCAGTACCGCTCCGACCACCACAACACCGCCACGATGTTCCAGACGGGCGAGATCAACACGGGCAGCTTCACAGGCGGCGGGGCGCTGAAGCTCGTGGACCTGGCCAAAGGGGGCGAGGTCAGGACCCTGGCCGAGGCGCCCCAGGGCTTGGCCCGCGACCCCGACGTGCGCTTCGACGGCAGAGCCGTGCTCTTCTCGATGCGCCGCGACGCAAAAGACGACTACCACCTCTACGAGGTCAACGCCGACGGCACGGGGCTGCGGCAGCTCACCTTCGGCTCCGGCGTGTCGGACTTCGACCCGCTGTACCTGCCCGACGGGCGGATCGCCTTCAGTTCCACCCGCCAGCCGAAGTACTGCATGTGCAACCGCCACATCATGGGCAACCTGTTCCGCATGGATGCCGACGGAGCAAACATCCACCAGATCGGCCGCAGCACCCTTCACGAGGGCCACGGCAACCTCACGCCCGACGGCCGCATCCTCTACGACCGCTGGGAGTACGTGGACCGCAACTTCGGCGACGCCCAGGGGGTGTGGACCTGCAACCCCGACGGCACGAACCACGCGGTCTACTGGGGCAACAACACGCCCTCTCCCGGCGCGGTGCTCGACGCCCGCATCCTGCCCGGCGCCCCCGAGCTCTTCATCGCCACCTTCTCCTCGTGCCACGACCGCCCCTGGGGCGCCATCGCCCTCGTGGACCGCCGCATCGGCGTGGACGCCACGGAGCCGGTCCTCCGCACGTGGCCGGCCAGCGCCCGCGACCTCGTGATGAAGGGCGGCTACGATGCGTTCAAGCGCGTGAACCCCAAGTACGAGGACCCCTTCCCCTTGAGCGACAAGCACTTCCTCGCCGCCCGGCAGGTCAAGGGTGAGCAGATGGGCATCGTGCTCCTGGATGTCTTTGGCAACGAGATCCTGCTCCACACCGAGGAGCCGGGCTGCTTCGACCCCATGCCCCTCGGCCCGCGGCCCCGCCCCGTCCCCGTGCCCGACCGCACGAGCCTGGCGAAGGCCGACGGCTACTTCACCATCTACGACGTCTACACCGGCACCGGGATGGAGGCGGTCGAGCGTGGCAAGGTCAAGTGGGTGCGGGTGGTCGAGTCGCCCGAGAAGCGCTTCTGGACCCACACCAACTGGCAGGGCAGCGGCACGCAGGCCCCAGGGATGGCGTGGGACGACTTCAACAACAAGCGGATCCTCGGCATGGCGCCCGTGGACGCCGACGGCTCGGCCTACTTCGCCGTCCCTGCCGACACATTCGTCTACTTCCAGCTCCTCGATGCCGACGGGATGATGGTGCACTCGATGCGCAGCGGCACCATCACGCGGCCCGGCGAGACGACCGGCTGCGTGGGCTGCCACGAGAACCGCCTCGGCGCCACGCCCAGCCACCTCAAGACCGCCATCAGCCGCCCCCCGTCCCCGCTCAAGCCCTGGCACGGCGAGCCGCGGCTCTTCAGCTACACGGCCGAGGTCCAGCCCCTCTTCGACCGCTACTGCCTGAAGTGCCACGACTTCGGCGGAAAGGGAGCAGGCAAGGTGGTCCTGGCCGGCGACCGCACGCTGGCCTTCAACGTCTCGTACATGGAGCTGCGGCGGAAGAACCTCGTTACCGTCCCCGGGGCCGGGCCGTGGAACATCCTCTCGCCCTACGCCTGGGGCTCCCACGCCAGCCGTGTCGTCGCCGTGCTGCGAAAGGGACACAACGACGTGACGCTCGACCCCGAGAGCTTCGACCGGCTCGTGACGTGGATTGACATCAACGCGCCCTACTACCCATCCTATGCCAGCTCGTATCCCGACAACCTCTTCGGCCGCTCGCCGCTGGACCGCAAGCAACTGGACGCGTTGAGCAAGCTCACGGGCACGCCGCTGAATCGCCAGAGCCACGAGCCGCGCGTCTGCTTCGACCGCCCCGAGAAAAGCCCCTGCCTGGCCGCGTTCAAGGACAAGAACGCCCCGAAGTACCAGGAGGCCCTGGCCATCATCCAGGCGGGCAGGGACTTGCTCGCCCGGCAGCCCCGCGAGGACATGCCGGGCGCACAGCTCCTCGGCCTCGAGGCCCAGCGCGAGAGCAAGTACCAGCGTCTGGCCGAGGCCGAGACCCGCGCCCGGCAGGCCATCCTCAAGGGCGAGAAGCTCTTCCCTCTGGAGACCGCAGGCCGATGAGGACCCTGCTCCCACTCGCCCTTGCCCTCGCCACGGCAACGGCGGGCGCACCGCCTCCCGAAGTCCTGGCAGACTGGTTGGCCCAGGACAAGCTGGCGAGCAGCGGGCGAGTGACGAAGCAGGCCATCGCCGCCATCCTCGACACGCTGGACGACGCAGGGGCGGGCCTGCGAAGGCAGCTCGACGACGCCGAACTCGCCGGCACGACGCTCGCCGACCTCTACGTGCGGGCCTGCGAGCTGCGCCGCCAGGCCCGGCTCGCGCCCCACCGCGACAGGCTCGCGAGGGTCGTCTTCACCAGGCACTTCGACATGGGCGGCTCGCACTACGCCTACGCCGAAGGGCAGTCCGACGCCCAGGCGGAGCGCCACTTCCGCCCCGGCACGGCCTTGTGCCTCCTCGAGATGCACGGCGTCTACGCCCAGGTCAGGGCGCTCATCGAGGACCCCAACGGCGTCATCCGCGACCCCGACGTTTCGTACGACGGCCAGCGCATCCTCTTCGCCTGGAAGAAGGACGACCGCAAGGACGACTACCATCTCTACGAGATGACCGTCGCCGACGGGGCGGTGCGCCAGCTCACCGACGGCCTGGGCTTCGCCGACTACGAGGCCGCCTACCTGCCCAGCGGCGACATCGTCTTCAACTCCACCCGCTGCGTCCAGATCGTGGACTGCTGGTGGACCGAGGTGTCGAATCTCTACACCTGCGGCCCGAACGGCGAACACCTGCGTCGCCTCTCCTTCGACCAGGTGCACACCAACTTCCCCACCGTCACCCACGATGGCCGCGTGATCTACACCCGTTGGGACTACAATGACCGCGGCCAGATCTACCCGCAGGCCCTCTTCCAAATGAACGCCGATGGCACGGGGCAAACCGAGCTGTACGGCAACAACTCCTGGTTCCCCACCACCATCCTCCACGCGCGCTCGATCCCCGGCACCAGCAAATACGTCGCCATCTTCACCGGCCACCATTCGCGGCAGAAAGGCTGGCTGGGCATCGTGGACCCCCGCATGGGCCGTCAGGAGAACGCCGGCACCCAGCTCATCGCCCCCGTGCGCGAGACCAAAGCCGTCCGCGTGGATGCCTACGGCCAGGGCGGGGACCAGTGGCAATACCCCTACCCGCTCAGCGAAACGGCCTTCCTCGTCACCTTCAAGCCTGAGAAGGCGCAGCACTTCGCCATCTACTGGATGGACGCCGACGGCCACCGCGAGCTTCTGGCCTCCGACCCGAGGATCTCCTGCAATCAGCCCGTGCCCCTCGCCCCCCGCCCCGTGCCCCACGTGCGGGCGAACGTCGTGGACTATCGGAAGGATGCGGGCGCCGTCTACCTCCAGGACATTTACGAGGGGCCGGGCCTGGCAGGCATCGAGCGCGGGGCGATCAAACAACTCCGCGTCGTCGCCCTGGAGTTCCGCGCGGCCGGCATCGGCTCGAACGGCAACGGCGGCCCCGCCGGCGGCGCGATGATCTCCACCCCCGTCTCCATCCAGGGCACGTGGGACGTCAAGCGCGTGCTCGGCACCACACCCGTGCACGACGACGGCTCGGCGTGCTTCACCCTCCCCGCCCGCGCGCCCGTCTACTTCCAGGCCCTCGACGCCAACGGCCACGCCGTGCAGACGATGCGGAGCTGGGTCACCCTCCAGCCCGGCGAGAGCGTCTCGTGCGTCGGCTGCCACGAGAACAAGAACTCGGCCCCGCCCGTCGCCCGCACCAGCCAGGCCCTCTACGGCGGCCCCCAGCCGCTCACGCCGCCCGAGTGGGGCACCGAGGGCTTCGGTTTCCTCCGCCACGTCCAGCCGATCCTCGACAAGCATTGCGTCAAGTGCCACCACCTCGACACCCCGCCCCGCTACGGCGTCGCCCCGATGACCCGCAGCGGGCGCGACCTGCGCAATCCGCCCGCCACCTTCGATCCCAAGACCATGCGCCTCCTCACCCCCGCCGACGCTCGTTGGTGGCACACCTTCGACCGGCCGCCCGACGCCTGGACGAAGCCCGACTTCGACCACGCGAAGTGGCGCGTCGGCCCCGGCGGCTTCGGCTCCTATGTGCCCGGCGGCAAGGCCCGCACCCCCTGGAACACGCCCGACATCTGGCTCCGCCTCACCTTCGACCTCAAGGAGAAGCCCAAGGCCCCCGCCCTCCTGTGGCACCACGACGACGACGCAGAGGTCTACATTAACGGTATCCCGGCCGCTCAGGGGGAAGCCTTTCTCATCCGCTACGAAGTCGCGCCCATCGCGCTCAGGGCCGCCGCCACGCTCAAGGTCGGCACGAACACCCTCGCCGTGCACTGCAAGTACGCCGGCGGCGGGCAGTACATTGACGCAGCCCTCATTGAAACACCCGCCACTGCTCCCCAGCAATCCCCCGACCCCCAACCCCCAACACCTGACCCCCAACACCGCCCCGCCATCACGCCCGCCTTCAGCCTCCGCGGCATCCAGACTGCCGACGGCCGCAGCCTGCGGAAGTGGAGCGACTCCTATCTCGCCCTGGCGAACCGTCGCGTGGCCGACTGGATCAACGTGCAGAGCGAGCCGAGCATGCTGCCGCCCTACAAGGCCGGCGCGGCCAGGAGCAAGCTCATCACGATGCTCGCCGAGGGCCACAACGGCGTCAAGCTCACCCCCGCCGAGCTTCACCGCCTCGCCACCTGGATTGACCTCCTCGTGCCCTATTGCTCCGACTACGCGGAGGCCAACGCCTGGAACGACGCCGACAGCCAGAAGCACGCGCGCTACCTGGCCAAGCGCAAGAGGATGGAGGACCTCGAGCGCGAGAACATCCAGGCCCTGCTCACCGGCGCGAGGTGACGATCCGCAGCGCGGGTCGGCCCTCTGAGGAGTTTGCGTGCAGGCGGGGCAGGACCTCTGGGAAGCGGTCCTCAATCAGCGCGAGGTTCAACAGATTGAACGCCGCGGGCCACCAGACCGGCTCGTGCCAGGCGTAGCCGGTCATGCCCTTCTTCCACACGTGAACCCACTTCACCGTGTCGGCCACAGGGATGACCTCTCCGCGGCAGCCGACTAGGTGGCCGGCCAGGCCGAAGGTGTCGCCCGGCTCGGCCATCATCTGGAGCGAGGCGCGGACCACCGCCACGGCATAGTCCCTCCAGCGCCGCTCCCCGGTCTCTCGCCATAGCTCGAGGAATGCGTTGGCCTGAAGCGCGAACCACCAGCACACGAATGCCGTCTCGGGCGAGATGGCCCCGAGGCCGCGTGTCCGCATCCTCCGCCGCCCGCAGTCGGTCTCGGGTGGGAAGTGGACGTTGTAGGCGAACAGGAAGGCGAGGCAGTATTCGCCGGCGCGAATGGCCTTGTCGAGGTAGCGCGGCTTGCCGGTGGCGCGGTAGAGGTCAATCAGGAGGTCGGCCACGCCCGCGCCGTCGTTCTCGGTGGTCGTGTCGAGCAGGTCGGTGCAGTCGCCGTAGCCTGCCTCCCTGTCCACGCAGGTGCGCACGTAGAATGAGGCGCCCCGCTCGGCGGCCCGCAGGTACTCCTTGCGTCCCGTCAGGCGCCACGCCTCGAGCACCGCTCGCGCCGCGTGGACGCCCATCGCGCGCTCGGTGCCGAGGCACTGGCCATCGAGGGTCCACTGGCTGCCGAACGCGCCGCTGGGCGCCTGGGTTCGCACGGCGAGGTCGCAGAAGCCGAGGGCGAAGTCGGTCCACCGCCTCACATCAATGCGGCGGGCGAAGAGCTTTGTCTGGCTCAGGAGTTCCACGCACCGCAGCAGCCAGTACGCCGCGCCGCCCATCTGGACCGCGTTGACCTCGCGGTCCGTCCATCGGAGCTCGCGGAGGTCGAAGTGCGTGAGGAAGGCTCCGTTGCCGCGAGGGGCGTTCTCGATGAAGAACTCCGCCGCCTGGATGGCCTTCTCGGCCAGGCTTGGGCGGTGAGCGCGAATCGCCCGCCGGAGGGCCAGGTAGGCCAGCATCATCGTCGGCGCACACCAGCCGGCCGAGAGGACCGGCGTGAAGCTCCCGAAGGGATCGCCATCCCGGTCCACGCGGAGGGCGAAGCCGCGGACCTCGCCCTTCCGGACCCAGAAGCGGCCGATGGACCGCCACAGGAGGCGCTCGGCCTTCTTCGCCGCGATGCCCGGGGCAATCGGCGCGCGCAGGTTCCGCCAAGCCGACTCCCACACGCGCACGTAGCCGTGCCGCTTCGCGCCCGCGCGGTCGAGCACCACGAAGAACCGCCTGCGGAATCGCGCACCATCCTCGACCACGAAGCCGGGCGGAACCGTGGCTGCGATGAAGACGCCTTGCCCCGTCCGCGGCAGGGCCGTGCCGAGGAACGTGCCGGGGGACTCTCGGAACGGGACGAAGGTGCGAAGCGTGTATCCGCCCTTCCCCGGGAGGATGCAGCAGGCCGAAAGAGTTCGCTCCGAGCGCCCCGGCTCCGTGTAGGAGCCGGCCACGAGGCCGCCCGCCTCGAGGGCCATCAGCCCCGGCGCCGTCGTGCGCTCCTCGCGGAAGACCCAGGGCTTGCCCTCCCGCGCCATGCCGGTCGGCGCGGACTTCGAGCCCGCGTTGCCGTTCATTGAGATGTATGGGATCGCCCAGTGCTCGAGCTTCGCGAAGGGCACCCAGAGGTCCATGCCGAAGCGCACGTTGCCCAGCCTGCCTCCCCGCCACCGCCACGTGCGGGCAACGACGAGGGTGTTCCCGCGCGGCATCAGGCGGTCCTCGACTTCCCACGTCCCTCGCTCCGTCGTCAGCTCGCCCGACGCCACCCACCCGCGTCCCTTCCGCCCGGCTCGGAGGATGGGCACCCTCAGCAACTCGCCGCTCACCCACACAGGAAAGCATGAACAGGCGAGGGCCTGCGCGATCCCCTCCCAGCGAAGCTCCAGGCAGTCCCCTGTCAGGCGGGCCTGGTCGAAGCTGGACACGCCCTGCTCCTTCCCCCCTCTGCGTGCAGGATACTACTCCGCCAGCCGCCACGTGTCAAGCGCTCCGAGCCCCCATCGAATGCCTAAGGGTCATCCCCGCTCAGGCTACAGATACACATGATCAATTCCCCGCGTGTGGGTTTGATCATGTGTAGAATCGCCTAAACTCTTGCAGCAACTGGGTTTATGGTGTTTCAGCCGTGTCTACACATGGTCATCTGTACCCTACCCCCGATCCGCCCCCCTGTTGGCGCGCTGCGCGACAGGCGACAGGCCGCCAATCTCCCCGCCCCTGGTTCTGGCGGCCTGTAGGCAGGGGCATGATCTGCGTAAGGACATATCATCTCGACACTTATGGCGTCTTCCGGGCGGCTGCGCCCGCCCGACAGGCCGCCAACTGGCCGAGGCCCCGCGCCCCCGCCCCTCATCGCGTCCGGTTGTGGACATCGTGGACATGGTGGACAGCGTGGACTTTGTGGACACGCGTCCCGGCCCCATCGGGAGCTCCTGACGCCCTCGTCCACCACATCCGCAGTGTCCACATTGTCCGCCGTGTCCATGCCCGTGGCAATGCGGCAATGCGGGGCAATGCGGTGCCAGGCACACCATGACACCATGAGGCTGTAAGCGCCTAGTAGCACAGTGGTTATGGCGACGCATGTCATTTCGATGGTCCCGGGTTCTTGCCGAGGCAGGGGCCGACGAGCGCAGGATTCGGGCGGTGTCATGCCTGATTCATGCGCTTCTCGCGACGTTGCGAGGCGGCCTGTCCTTGCGCGGTCATGGTATCGTGCGAGATCAGTGATGTCAGGAGGCGCGACGACGCACCTCCCCACGCAACGCATTCGCGAGTGTACTGACCGAGAAGTTGGCTCCCTGAGTCGCGGGCGCTCGGGCCGGCCCAGGCGAGATTCCTCGCTATCGTTCGGAATGACCCCCATGCAGGCGCAAGCGCCGACGTACCTGGGTCATGCCGGGCGGACGCGAGGCATCTCGCCAAGGCGACCCGACGCGTCGGGTCCTCATCACGCCCTCTGATCAGGCGAGAGACTTCTTGCAGGAATCTCTCGTTCGGGATACCAGTCATGTATGGTGCGCCGAATGGCACTAACGTGGTGGCCCGCAGGGCGGCAGGTGACTACCCTCTGTCGCCCATTCGGGCTTGTGTTAGTGTCAGAGGCGAAGGGGCGACAGGGACGAAAGGGGCCAAAGGGACAGGGGACGCTCCTGCGCTCTGGTCGGAGCCGCGACCGCGTTGACCGCTCCGCAGGATTCTGGTAGGCTCTAGCGGGTCAGGAGACCCGCGATGGCGTTGGCCCGTTCGGCTGTGCTCTGCGCGTGCTTGCTGGGCGGGATTGGGTTCGGGCAGGAGACGTGGGAGGGGCCGAAGCTCAAGCCGGTCCCGCGGCAGGAGGTCTACGAGTTCACCCGGCGCCCGACGTTTGGGCGGCAGGCCGGGCCGGACGGCCAGCCGGTCCGCGACCGCTATGAGGTATCCTTCGCCTCCAAGGGCGCGTGCGACGTCGCCGTGTGCATCGAGGACGGCAAGGGGCGGATCCTGCGGCACCTGGTCTACGGCGTCCTCGGCGCGAACGCGCCCGTCCCCTTCCAGAAGGACGCGTTGGAGCAGACGCTCGTCTGGGACGGCAAGGACGACGCGGGCCGCTACGTCGAGGACCCTGAGCGGTGTGTGGCGCGCGTGTCGCTCGGCCTCCACCCGACATTCGACAAGATACTCGGGTTCCACCCGAAGGACTTCACGCACGGGAGTCAGGCTGGGGCGATCGCGGCCGATGCCGACGGCGTGTACGTGCTGGAGCTGACCGCCCGCAACCAGCTCCGCATGTACGACCACGACGCGAGGTACGTTCGGACCCTCATGCCCTATGCGGGCGACAAGGTCAACACGAAAGAGCTCAACATCCCGCATCGGACGACGGAGAACGGCCGCACGGTGCCGCGGCTGTCCGGCCTCGGCGGCACCGAGCCGTTCGTGTCGGTGATGGACCCGCAGAGCCTGGCCGCCGCGGCGGGGAAGCTCGTCTCGGTGACCAGCGGGTACGGCGCCCGGCACCTCCTGCGGCTCCGCACCGACGGCACGACAGGGGGCGAGCCGGTCCTGGGCGCGCTCCTGGCGAAGCAGTTCAGCGTCGAGAACGGCCAGCCCCACCTGGCGCTCAGCCCGGACGGCAAGTGGATGTACTTCACGGGCCTCGACCCCGATGGCCGCGTCACGGGCCGCAGCAGGTACTGCTGGAACGCCGTGTGGCGGGTGCCGTGGGACCGCAGCGGCGGGGGCGCCGTGTTCGACCGCGACCCGCACGTGGGCGACAAGCCGTTCGTGGGCACGATCGCGGGCGGCCAGGTCTCGAGCGTGGGGAAGGACAGCGACCAGTTCTACGCCCCCGAGGGGCTGGCCTGCGACGCCCAGGGGCGCCTCTACGTGTGCGACAGCAGGAACGACCGAGTCCAGGTCTACTCGCCCGAGGGCACGTTCGTCAAGTCCATCCCCGTCGCCGCGCCGCAGGAGATCGGCGTCCACCACCGAACCGGCGAGATCTACCTGCTGTGCTATGATGTCGGGCGCGTCGAGAACGGCAGGCTTCCTGCCAGGAGAGGGGTCAGCGGCCAGGAGCTCACGCTGCTCAAGCTGGGTCCCCTCGACGACCCGAGGCCGATCATCGAGCAGAAGCTTGTTACCCCCCGTGGCGACGCCCCGCGGGTGTCCTTCACGCCGGTCTTCTGCCTCGATTCCTGGGCGAGCCCGGCGAGGCTGTGGCTGGTCACCGCGCGGTCCCAGCTCCAGGTCTACGAGGAGAAGGACAAGTCGTTCGTGCTCTTCCAGGATTTCACCAGCGAGGTGGCCAAGGCTGGGCTCCAGCCGCACATGCTCGGGCCGTTCCGCGGAAACCGCCTCGCGGTGGACCCCGTCCGCCACGTCCTCTACTACCTTCGGGTGGCCGCCTTCGGGCCGGGGGAGAGTCCCCTGATGAGGTGCGACCCCGAGGGGCTGGGCCGCTTCGTCAACGTGCAGATCGCCGGCCACTGGACGTGGGAGGAGGTGGACTTCGGGCTCGACGGGCATCTCTACCTGCGGGCGCTCCGCTACCTGGCGCGCTTCGACCCGGACAAGTTCGTCGCCTCGCCCGATGGCGACAAGGTGTCCATCCCCTTCGAGGCGGAGGTGCCCTTCGACTACGGCGAGCCGCAGGACATGCCCTGGACCCAGCGGAAGTGGCGGGGCACGATCCAGATCCCGGCGCTCCCCGGAGCCAACGGCTTCGACACGGGCTTCGGCGTGGCCCCGAACGGGGACATCGTGGCCTTCGTGAAGAACTACCAGACCTACGAGGGGATTCTCTGGGGTCGGCCGAAGAACAAGTGGGTGGACGCCTGGGGCGAGCGGATGCGGCGCGAGATGGTCGAGCGCGGCTATCGGCCTCGGAAGCTCCCCGGCCGCCACTACGAGGCCGGCGAACTCGTCTTCCGCTGGTCGGCCCGCGGCGAGCTGCTCAGCGAGGACCTGATTCCCGCCCTGCCGATGCCGAGCTGCGGCATCGCCACCGACCGCGAGGGCAACCTCTTCGTCGGCGTCGGCGCCAACCTGATCGTCAACGGCAAGCCCCACGCCGGGGGCTGCCTCGCCAAGTTCGCACCGACGGGCGGCCGGCTCCTCGGGCAGGGCGACGTCGTGAAGCTCGAGCAACTGCCCGACCGCCCCGCCGAGTTCACCGCCTACGGCTGGGGGAAGCTGTGGTCGCGCAACATGTACTGGGCCTACCCCGGCTACGACCAGATGCACTTCCTCGGCGGCGGGCAATACCCGTGCCTGTGCGCCACCTGTCGGTTCGACTCCGACCCCTACGGTCGCTCGTTCGTGCCCAAGGCCTACCAGTTCTGCGTGGGAATCGTGGACACGAATGGCAACGTCATCTGCGAGCTTGGGCGGTACGGCAACCCCGAGTCGCCGGCCATGAAGCGGGGGGACACCGACATTGGCATCGCTCACTGCTCGTTCCTCGCCACGGAATCCGACCGGTGGCTCTACCTGAACGACGACGGCAACAGCCGCGTCCTCCGGGTCAAGCTCGGCTACAAGGCCGAGGAAACCGTTCCCCTCAAGTAGCTCCGGCTGCGGAAGCAATGGTAGGGGTGTCATGCTGAGGCTTTGCGAAGCATCTCGCCAGGGAGGTCCACTGCCCGTTCCGGCGAGATTCTTCGCTTCGCTCAGAATGACCCTGGGCACGGAAGAGACACCCGCTGTCTCTTGCCGTCCACGGCCCTCCGGGTGCTTCGCACACAAGACAGCGGGTGTCCTTTCCGTGCTTCTCCTCAGCGCCAGCGCGCTGGGCGCCGGCATCAGCGTCTGGGAGCTGCCGCAGGGGGGCGCTCGCGCGCCGGGCAGCCGCGAAGGATGGCGGCCCGTGGAGCGCAGCGGCCGGCTCGAACATGGCGCCGCCGTCGAGAACGACAGGCTGATGGTCCTCGTCGCCCAGGGCGCGACGGGGCCGACCGTTGCCGCAAAGGGAACCTCGTCCCCTCTGGTCGAGGTCACGGTCTCCGCCGCGGGGACCTCAATGGGTAGTGTCGGCGGCGTGAGGCTGGCGAAGCTCGATGGCGCCGAGGCGGTGCTCGGATTCACGGCGGGCACGGCGGAAGTCGAGCTGGCCCTGCGCGTCGGGGCGGCTCACGTGGAGGTCCGGCCCGGCAGGAATGCGTATTCCCTCACGGCGCGGGCGAGCGCGCGGTACGCCGTCGTCCCCGACTTCTCCGGGCACGACTCGCTCTATGATCCCACGCACCACGCGGCGGATGCCCGGCCCGTGCGTGCGGAGAACCTCCTTGTGCACCTACTCGACGGCGAGCAGGCGATCCTGCTCCTTCTCTGGAAGGGCGCCGCGGATGCGAAGCCCCAGGAGAAGAAGCCGGCCGCCCCGCGGCAGAGACGAAGAGTCGGACTCCTCGCCGCGGGCGAGGGCGCATCCCGGCGCTTCACGGCCAGCCGAATCGAGTTCCTCGGCCGGCCCGTTTCCGTCGCGCTGCTCGAGGGAAGGGCGCTGTGGCACGAGGTGGCGGCCCGCGAACTCCCGGGCGCCAGGACGGTTCGGGTCGAGTGGAAGCGTCCGTTCGACGCGAGGTGGCGGGCCGACCTGACGGTCGAGGGCTTCGACGAGGCGAAGGTGGCCGCGTTCCTCAAGCTCGCGGCCCAGCTCGGGCTGTCGAAGGGCAGGGAAGAGGACTGGCAGCGGGCCTACGCTCCGACGGCGAGCGGGGCGACGAGGTCCTCCCGCATCACGACCGAGACCTGCAACTTCCGGCTGCCGGACAAGCGCGGCGAGCTGCCCCGCTTCCGGCCGGCGGGCGCCCAGGCCGACGAGGTGCTCTGGCCCTGCATCTTCCGGGAAAGGGAGACGCTGCTGACCCTGCCCGCGCAATGGCCGTGTTACCCGGACCCGACAAAGGGCTTGCTCGACCTCGTGCAAGGGCAGCGGGCCGCCGAGGGGAAGGAGCCCCTTCAGCCCCTTCATCCCTACGGCCGCGCGATCATCTACCCGATTGACCGCACGCAGAAGACCCCGCTTGCCGCCTACACCGTGGTAGACGTGATGCGCGATGCCCTGGGCACGGGCCCGTGCGACTGGGACTGGCTGGAGAAATCTCGCTGAGCCTCAGTGCCAACGGGGCGCCATGTTTCGGCCCGCCTTCTCCGTCAGCCGGGCCTCGGCGCCGTCGGAGAGCCGCATGACGCAGATGTTGTTCCCCCTCGAATAGGTGATCATCGTCCCGTCCGGCGACTCGCAGATGAGGTCGTAGCCGTCCCACCGCTTCTGGGTCGGCGTCTCGAACCGCCGCACCTCCGTGCCGTCGGGCCTGAACTTCCAGCGGAGGATCGCCCCGTGGTGCCTCGGGTCGTGGTGGGCGAAGTAGAGCCACTCGCCGTCGGCGGCCCATTGCGGCGTGCACCCGCGAT
>DATKZY010000091.1:0-14704 GCA_035527715.1 Planctomycetota bacterium
GATGGAGCCGCAGTAGGATTCGTAGAGGTCGGCGCCCATGCCGGCGACGTCGCCCACGTTGTCGCCGACGTTGTCGGCGATGGTGGCGGGGTTGCGGGGGTCGTCCTCCGGGATGCCGGCCTCGACCTTGCCGACGAGGTCGGCGCCGACGTCGGCGGCCTTGGTGAAGATGCCGCCGCCGACGCGGGCGAAGAGGGCCTGGGTGCTGGCGCCGACGCCGAAGCAGAGCATGGTGACGGTGATCTCGACGAGGTTCATGGGCTCGAAGAAGGCCCAGCCGGTGAGCTCGTAGAGCCAGGGGACGAGCTTGTAGAGGACGACGAACCAGAGGCAGATGTCGAGGAGTCCGAATCCGACGACGATGAGGCCCATGACGGCGCCGCTGCGGAAGGCGACCTGGAGGCCGGCGTTGAGGCTGCTCTGCGCGGCGTTGGCCGTGCGGGCGCTGGCGTAGGTCGCGCTCTTCATTCCCAGGAAGCCGCACAGGCCCGAGAAGAAGCCGCCGGTGAGGAAGGCGAAGGGGACCCAGACGCTCTGGACCTTGAGGCCGAAGGCGAGGAACGAGAAGATCAGGCAGATCACGATGAAGATGATGCCGACGATGCGGTACTGGCGGCGGAGGTAGGCCATGGCGCCCTCGCGGACGTAGCTGGCGATCTCCTTCATCCGGTCCGTGCCCTCGGGCTCGCGCATCATCCGCTTGAAGAACAGCAGGGCGAAGAGGAGCGCCGCGGCCGAGCCTGCCGCCGCCAGCGCCCACCAGGCCCACAGCACGCCCGACCCCTCGGCGGCCTGCGTCGGGGCGGCGCCTTCCGCTGCTGCCCCGAGCGCCACGAGGGGAGAGAATCCAAGTAGCCCGGCCCACAGACCCCTGAACACGGCAGCCTCCTTATCTCGATACGAAAGACACAGGACGGCCAGGAACGGGAGAACACTCCACGGCCGGCGCCCGGCTCCTCGGGCCTCCACGGCACACTGGTGGTGAGAGGAGGCGATGGGCATCAGCGGGTGCAGCACGGCCGTCGCGGGCCATGCGCACCCCGAAACCACCCGCCTGCTCACGGGTCTCCGAAGGGGGCATCACAGGCCCTGGCACCGGCGCGCGAACGCCGCATCGCTGCCCTGTCGCCGAGCCGGCGGCGCCCCGAACCGTACGCGGCCCAGCAACTGCAAGTCACGCTCCGTCACGGCGCGCTGCCGCGTCACACCAGATGGTGTCACCTGCCGTACGGGCCAGCGGCCTCTGCCTTCTGCGCCCGCTTGATCATCTTGCGCTCCTTGCGGCGCCGGCGCTCGCTCGGCTTCTCGTAGTAGGATGACCGCTTGATGTCCTTTATGAGCCCCTCCTTCTCGCACTTCTTCTTGAAGCGCTTCAGGACTTTCTCGAGGGGCTCACTGCCACTTCCGCTGACTTTGATCATGCGCCCATTACACCCCTTTCGCTGGCGGGAAAATGCGGACTTGCGCCCGGCCCCCGGCCGCCACCGACCGCGGGCGACCGACCGGCTCCGGGAGGAACCTGATCTGTAAACCCATCATTATATTGAAGCATCGCCCTTTTGCAAGCGGCGCTGCCCATATCCTTGATCATTCGCTGCGAGCGCGAGACATAGAGTGGGTGGCAGCAGAGAGGAGGCCTGGGACATGAGTGGCTTGGTTGCAGGCCGCATCGGGCCGCTCCACGTCCCCGGACGTGCCCAGCCGTGAGCGTCAGAGGCCGCGGGTTACCACAGGACACAGAGCGTCTCCAGACCCTCCGACGGATGGCCCACGCACAGGTCGTGTGGGGAGGTCACCCGGCAGCGGCTTGCCACGCCGGGGTCTGTTGCCATAAGAGCCGGCGGATACCCGCCAGCCGCACCAGGTTCCCCGCGAATCTGCCAACCACGCGCACGACGAGGGACTGCGCGCGGCGGATGAGTTCCCCCGCCTTTGCAGGCGGCCCCTCGAGCGCTGTCGGGCGACTGGACGCCCCGAAGGTGCCGCGCCGGGGCCGCCGCGTGGGCGGAAAGCTCACGACGCCGTCGCCTCCTCACATCCGCGCGGACTTCAGGTAGCTGTCGCTGTAGATGATCCGGTTCATCAGCACGTCGGTCGTGATCGCCGCGTCCATGATGTCCGTGTCGAGCACGTCAATGATGGCCGCGTCGAGGCCGTAGGCCTGGAGCATGACCAGGCAGGTGCGGTTGATGAGCGGCCGCTGGCTCGTGCCCTGCGAGATGTTCGACAGCCCGACGATGGTGCTGGGGGCCGGGTCGCACAGCACGGTCTTGATCTGCTTGATGACCTCGCAGATGTAGAGCGGCTGCTTCTGGTCCACCGTCACGGGCAGGATGATGGGGTCAATGAACACCTTCGTCGGGTCCAGCCCGTGCTCCATCGCCTTCGCCACGATGGTCATGGCGATCTCGACCCGCTGCTCGATGTTCTGCGGCACACCGTCCACGTTGAGCGTCAGCGCCACGAGCGCGGCGTTGTGCTGCACGGCCAGGGGCATGTAGACGTCGAGCTTCTCGGGGTCGCCGCTGACCGAGTTGATCATCACGGGCCGCCCGTCGCACACCTCGAGCCCCGCCTGGATGACGGGCATCTTCTGGCTGTCGAGCGCGATGGGCGTCTGGCACGCGCCCTGCACCACCTCGACCAGCCACCGCATGGCCGCCTGCTGGTCGGCTGCCGCGGTGCCCACGTTGATGTCCAGGTACTTCGCCCCTTGCTCCGTCTGCCGCTGGGCCAGGTCGGCCACGACGGCGGCGTCCTTCTTCTGAATGGCCCTCCGCACGTCCTTGAACATGCCATTGATGCGTTCGGCCACGGCGATCATGCTTGGCTCCTTTACCCTTGCAGTCCCTGGAGTGCCCTCTTCACGGCGGCCACCGCCTCGGGGTGCCGCATGCGGATGATGTCGGCGCCGGCCTGGACGAGTGCGATGGCGCTCGCCGCCTCCCACATCGGGCCGCGCTGGGCCTGGGGACCCCATTCGGGGGCCTCGGCCTCGGGGGTCTTGGCCTCCTTGGCGCGCCACGACTCGTAGCCGGCGTCGCAGATGACGGGCATCATCATCATCTTGTCGCCGGCCAGGGCGGCCAGGCGCTGGCGCTCCTGGATCGAGTAGGCGTACTCGATGCCGTAGCCGAGCGCGCCGGAGGTCTGGAACATCACGAGCCGGTCGGCCGGCAGCTCCATCTCGGTCACCAGCGTGTTCACCTGCTTGGCGATGTTGATGTCGAGCGGCGCCAGGCAGATCAGGTTGTGGCCGTCGGCGATGCACGACGCGGCGAGGCGCTTGTAGTTGTCCTGCTTGGCGGGGCCGAGGAGGCAGCGCTCGCCCTTCGTCGCGCCGCTCACCTTGGGCATCACCTCGTTGTCCTTCACGTCAATGCCGCAGCCCCAGACGACCAGGGGCACGCCCACGGCGCCCAGCACCGCCTTCACCGTGGCCACGGCCTCGTCGCCCGAGCGGTTCGCCCCGTCGGGGTCCGTGCCGTCGAGCTTCACGCAGATCAGGTCGGCGCCGAGCTCCTCGACGCACTTCTTCGCCCAGGCCGCCGGGTCCTTCAGCGCGTCGCCGAACGGCGCCTTCAGCACCTCGGGCCAGTCCGGCTCGACGTCCAACACGTCCATCGCGATCAGCACCTTCTGCCCCGGATGGCCGTCGGGCTCCATGAAGGGCAGCGTCTTGGCCCCGCCGATCTTGTAGGTGACGGTGCGGGAGCCGCCCTGCTCCTTCGTCGCCCCGAGGGTCACCACGTTGACCCCGGCGGCATACGACTCTTTCAACACGGGCAGTGGCATGTTCACAGCCTCCTTCCTGAATGATGTGGCTTGCTCCAGATGCGTGACGCGTCACGGGTCACGCGTCATGCATTCTTCCTCATACGCTTCAACTCCGAGCCAATGATCTCGCGCACGGTCGCGAGCATCGGGCTGCCTTCGGACAGCTCGAGGAGCGACTGGCCTGCCGCGGCGGCCTGGGCCACCGCCTCGTCCACGGGGACCTCGCCCACGATGTCAAGCCCTGCGGCGTCGAGGCGCTGGCGGGCCGCCTCGGCCACGCCCTCGGGCGGCACGCGGTTGACGACGAGGGCCTTGCGCTTCACCGTGATGCGGAGCTTGCGGGCCAGGGCGGCGATCCGCTCCGCCGTGTCGGCCCCCACCACCGTCGGCTCCGTCACCACCAGCAGCAGGTCCACCGCGCCGTCGGTGCGGCGCGACAGGTGCTCCATCCCGGCCTCGTTGTCAATGACCACGAACGGATAGTCGCCCGCCGCGCGCTCCAGGTAGCGGCGGAGCAGGCTGTTCACGAAGCAGTAGCACCCGGGGCCTTCGGGCCGGCCCATCGTCAGCAGGTCGAAGCCCCGCTCCTCCACGATGCACTGCTGAATCTTGAACTCGACGAACTGGTCTTTCGACATTCCGCTGGGGATGGCGTCCTTCTTCTCGAGCGTCTCCTCGCGGATATCGGCCACCGAGGCATCCACGGGCACGCCCAGCATGGCCCCGAGGGTCGCGTTGGGATCGGCATCCACGGCCAGCACGGTCTTTCCCAGCTCGCGTGCGAGATAGCGCACGGCGAGCGCGGCGAAGGTGGTCTTGCCGACCCCTCCCTTGCCGCAGATCGCGATTCGATATGCCATGGCCTGGTTCCGAGCAACGAAGTGGGTCAATGACGCGTGACCCGTGACGCGTGACCAGGACGAACCCGGGAAGAAGAGGACATTGCCTTCTCTTCTCACGCGTCACGCGTCACGCGTCCTGAACTGGCCCTCTCCTACACCGCCTCCGCGCCCGACGGGCGCGGCCCGCTCACTGAAGGGAAGCGCTCGATGTCGGTGTGGGGGATGAAGTTGGCGGAGACGAATTCCTCCATGTACTTCGGGTTGGTCATCAGGTCAATGTAGGTCATCATGCGGGCGACGTTCTCGATGCGTGCGAGTGCCTCCTCGGAGAGGAGGGCGGCGCGGGCGCCGGCGACCGCGGTGTTGCCGACGAAGTGGATGCGCTCGGGCGGCACGTCGGGCAGCATGCCGAGCGTGATCGCGTTCCGCACGTCGAGGTAGTTGCCGAACCCGCCCGCGAGGTAGATGTGGCGAACGTCGTCCGTCTTCACGCCGACGGATTTCACGAGGGTGGAGATGGCGGCGTAGATGGCGGCCTTCGAGCGGATGAGGTTGCTCACGTCGGCCTGCGTGATCACGATGTCGTCGGCCACGGCGCTCTGGGCCTTGGGGACGACGATGAACTCGTAGTTGCCGTCGCGCTCGACCAGGCGCTTGGCGGGGCAGGTGGGCTGGAAGCGCCCGTCGCGGCCGAGGATGCCGGCGCGGAACATGGCGGCCAGGAGGTCGAGGAGGCCGGAGCCGCAGATGCCGCGCGGCGGGCGGTTGCCGATGGTCTGCACGAGCACCCCGCAGTCGGGGGTGATGCGGACCTTTTCGATGGCGCCGCGGGCGGCCCGCATGCCGTACTCGACGCCCGCGCCCTCGAAGGCGGGGCCGGCCGAGGCCGAGCAGCAGACCATCCAGTCGCGGTTCCCCAGCACCACCTCGCCGTTGGTCCCGACGTCGATGAAGAGGCACAGGTCCTTCTGCTCGTCGAGGCGGATGGCGACGGCGCCGCCGGTGATGTCGGCGCCCACGTAGGCGGCGACGCTCGGGAGCGTGTAGAGGATGCCGCGCGGGTTGATGTGCAGGCCCACCTGGGCGGCGCGCAGGGGCGGAATCGAGTTGGCCACGGGCACGTAGGGCTCCTTGCGGATGCCCGTGGGGTCGAGCCCGATGAAGAAGTGGATCATGGCCGTGTTGCCGGCCACGACGGCGCACGTGACGTCGGAGAGGCGGATGCTGTTGCGCCGCACGAGGATCTCGATCAACTCGTTGAGGTCGCTGACGATCAGCCGCCGCATGTCGTCGAGCGCGTTGTGCTGTTCGGCGTACATGATGCGGCGAATATAGTCCTCGCCGTGCTTCATCTGCGAGTTGTACTTCGCCTCGCTGTCCACGATCTTCGCGCCCACGAGGTCCACGAGCTGCACCACCAGCGTCGTGGTCCCGATGTCAATGGCCAGCCCGAGGTTGCTGGCGGAGGTGTCGCCGGGCTCGACCTGGACGACCTCGGTGGTGGCCCCTCGGCGGCCGATGGTGGCCGTGACCTCGTAGCCGGTTTGGGTGAGGATGCGGTTGAAGTCGCGCAGCACGGCGAAGCCGGTCTGGAGGTTGGCGCCCGGCTCGTGGGCGAGGATGGCCTGGTAGAGGCGCTCGTGGCCCGCGAGGGGCGATTCGAGGCTGGGCGGCTCGAGCTTGAGGTGGTATTTGCGGACCACCGGGTTGAGGGGGAAGCCGGCGCCCTCGACGAGCGAGAGCATGCCGAAGCGCTCGGCATCCTCGTCGCCCAGGATCTGCCCCTCCTCGAGCCGCGTCTCGGGCGGAATCTCGATCTCGAGGTCGCCCTGGACGGTGGACTGGCAGGCGAGGATGTAGTTCTTGCGGATTTCGTCGCGGCCGAGGAGCGTGGTCGGCTTCGAGTGGATTTCGCCCGAGCGCAGGATCACGCGGCACTTGCCGCAGATGCCGTCGCCCCCGCACAGGCTGGAGATGTAGATGCCCGCCTTCTGCGCCGCGGCGAGCACGGTCTCGCCCCGCTCGACCTCGGCGGCCCGGTCGTCGGGGGAGAAGTGGACGTGGCAAAGGGTCGGTTTATCAGGCATGGCCACAACACCAAGACAAGAGGACTTGCCACAGAGACACCGAGGACACAGAGCGGAGTGGGATTGGGGGCGAAACGCGGAAAGCCAGAATGCCCAATCCCCGTCCTCTCTGCGCGCTCTGTGCCTCTGTCGCTATCTTCTTCAGCTCCAGACCTGCTGGAGGAACTTGGGGATGAAGGACGACTCCTTGGGCCCCACGAGCACCTGCCAGCCGGTCGCCTCCTCGATCTTTCCGGAGAGGACGGCGACGTAGCCGGGGATGATCAGCTTGCGATGCTTCACCTTGTCGGCGAGGCCAGCCTTGTCTATGGCGTCCTTGATCGTCTTCTCGGTGAGCTTGTCGCCGCTGTAGGCGGTGAGCACCGAGAGGCCCTCGGTGTTCACGGCGAGGAGGTAGGACGCGACGCGGCTGGCCTCGATGTCGGCCTGGACGGTGTAGAAGGTGAGGGAGAAGTTGGTGGTGAACATGACGGGGGCGTTCTCGCCCGGCTCGCCGATGGGATAGAGCTTGGGATCAACCTGGATGGGCTTCTGGGGGTCGGTGTAGATGTTCTGGCGCGCGGTGAGGATGGGGAGGATTTCGGGCGGCTCGTCGCCCTGGACGACGACGATGCCGGCGTACTTCATCACGTAGGTCGTCGCGGCCAGCAGCTCGTCGAGCGGGTCGGCGGCCGTGGCGAAGGCGATGGCGGGGTGCCCGAAGGGGCGGAACTGGCGCTTCAGCGCCGCGCGGCGCGAGAGCGTGAGGGCCTGGAGCGCGCCCTTGAGGTCGCGGGCGCCGGGGTCAATGACGATCTGCTCGACGCCGGCCTTCTTGACCTTCTCGACCAGGTCGGCGGTGGCCTCGAGGCCGTCGCCCTTGACGACGAGGGGGCACTTCAGCTCTTTCGCCACGGCGGCCATGGCGTCGGCGTTCCCCGCGTCGGCGCCGCACAGGAGCGGCTTCTGGGCCGCGATGGGCGCGGCGGCGACCCTCATGGCCGCGGCCGAGTTGGTGATGAGGACGAGGGCGTACTCGCTCTTGTCGGCGAGCGTCTTGGCAGCCTTGGCGAACGCCGCGGCGTCGCCGCTCGCGTTCTCGAGGGCCACGAGGTCAATCTTGATGTGCTGGCCGACGCGCTCCCACTGGAGCTTGTTGGTCTTCTCGATCTTGGCGGCGAGGGCCGCGTCGTCGAGGGTGTCGGGGACCAGGACGGCGATGCCGCAGGGGTGGTGGAACTTCTCGTCGTGGCGGAAGAGCTGGGTCTCGTTGCCGATCTTCAGCTCCTTGGTGCCCGTGCCGATGGCGACGAGCTGGATGGGGGGCGCGGCGGCGGCGCCGAGCTTGTCCTTCGCATCCTGGCTCACATCGGGGCAATCCTCCAGCTTCGCCTTCTTCTGGGCCATCAACATGGCGAAGGCCAGACACGTCGGCTGCCCGCACTTCCGGCAGTTCGTGCGCGGCAGCAGCTTGAAGATGTCCATCGCCGTCAGAGCCATCGGCAACTCCTTTCCAGCTTGTGGCTGTCCTAGAACATCGGGTCCATCGTCACGGCCGGGTGGCCGACCTTCTGCATGTGCTCCATCACCTGCTCTTCGGTGGTGGCGACCGTTTCGTCGGCGATCAAGTCCACGAAGTTCTCGATGCCCTCCTCGGCGCCGCGGGCGTTGAGCTTCTCGCGGATGGTGTCCTTAAGCCGCTTGGGCATCCAGGTGATGCGCTTGCAGCCGCCGTCGGCCGAGATGAACTTCTTGGAGCTGATGTACATCTTCGAGTGGCCGAGGAAGCCTGGGGTCTGGTTGCCGCCGCCGACGGAGCCGGCGAGGGTGGAGAACTTCATGCCGCAGGGCGTCATGTCGGGGTGGTCGCGGTCCACGATCATGATCCCGTTCGTCATCGGCAGGATGGCCGAGATGCACTCGAAGCAGCCGCAGCTCGTCATCGGGTCCACCATCATCGAGTAGGCGCTGAAGCGCTCGAGCTTCTGGTTGGACTTCTCGAAGACGAACTGGTTGATGCTCTCCCACTGGCCGAGGCGCTCGTCGGTCGGGTTGGCCTTGGGGACGGGCTGGTTGGGGCCGGTGGGCACGATCTCGTAGGCGGCGCGGCCGTCGAGCCAGTTGTAGGCCCCGCACAGGCCGGGGTGCTCGGGCGTGATGATGCAGATGTGGTTCGGCGCGAAGCTCTGGCACAGCGAGCAGGAGTAGAAGATGTCCACGCTCTCGTCGGTCATGCCGGCCATGCGGGCGTCGCGCTCGGCATAGGCGGCGCGGGCCTCGGCCATCACGCGCTCGACCTCGGGCTGCTCGGTGAAGATGGTCACCTGGCACTTGTCCACGATGGCCGCGTATTCCTCGCGGAGCTTGGCGTGGAGAATGGTGCCGATGTGCTTGAGGCGCAGGCCGGCCGCGAACGCCTCCTTCGAGAAGCGCATCCAGTTCGAGTCGCGCTGGCCCATGTGGAACAGGCCCTGGGCGCAGTTGAGGAAGGTGTGGATCTGCCGCTCGAGGATCGGCTCGAAGTCGTGCTGCATCTTGGCGCCCGACACCTCGACGAGGATGCCGAGCGAGATGCACTCGCCCTCCTTGAAGCCGTCCACCTCGTTGCCGACCACCGTGATCTTACCGTCCTCGACCTTGTCGGTGGGCAGGGTGCGGGCGTATTCGAAGCTGGGCAGGTCCACCTTCGGGTTGCCCGCCTCGATCTGCATGTCCTCCTTGCGGATGCGCTCGCCCTCGAAGGCGGGGCCGAAGCGCACCGGGATGTCCACGCTCGAGGGCACGACCTTGAGGCCGCGGATGATGAGGGCCCGCTTCACCATCTCGTCGTGCTTCACGTTGGGCACGACGTGCTCGTAGAGGCACACGCCGGTCGGCAGGATGGGCGGGATGTCGGTGTCGGCGATGACGGGGAAGCCGTAGTTGATGGCGCCGGCGGCGGTGGCGTACTTCTCGTCGTCCACGGGGCCGAGGGCGAGGACGAATGCGAAGACGCGGTACTTGTTGTAGAGGAGCATTCGGCGGAAGTCGCCGGGCTGCACGCCGCCGAACGACAGGGCGGCGCGGGCGGCGAAGCCGAGGGCGAAGACGGCAGCGGAAATCTCCTGCCCGAAGGGCACCAGGCGGGTCTCCCAGCCCATCTGCACGTTTTCCTCGGCGAGCTGTTCGGCGAAGCGCTTGCCGCCCGACTCCGCGCACATGAACACGTAGAGGTTGTTCTCCTGGAGCTCGCGGGCGATGTTCACGGCGGTCTTGCTGTCGGGCGCCGCGCCCACGATGGCCGCGAAGCCGGGGGCCGTGCCGTCCACGAACTCGATCCCGCGCTCGCGCATGATCACGTCGTCGGCCGCGCCGAGCCACAGGTTGCCGTCGGTCGGCGCCGGCGTCCGCGTGTAGGGACAGGTCGCGGGGTCGAGGTACTTCAGGGCCTCGTAGACCTCTTCGGCCCACAGCGTGGCCATGCCGGCATCGAGCGTGTGGCCGAGATAGGGCACCCAGTGCTCGCCCTTGACGCGGGGCGGGAGCAGGCCGCGGGCGCTCTGGAGCACGCGGCGGCAGTCGGCGAGGGTCTTCACCTCTTCGCCCGTCGTGCCGTAGATGATGGGCAGATAGTAGCCCGTGTTGGGCAGCTCGACCGCGGCGCTCTCGGGGTGGGAGCCGAGGGCGACCTCGAGGGCCTGCTCGGCCTTCTCGACCAGCGTGTAGGCGCCGTTGATGGCCGCGGTGGCGATGATGCGGGACATTCGGGTCTCCTACTTGGGCTAGAACTTGAGTTGCCTGCGGGCTTCCATATCGTACAGCACGCGCTCGCCCTGCTTGTCAATGCCGAGGGCGGCGCGCTTGGAGTTGATGTGGTCAATCATGGCAGCGGCCATGCCGCTGGCCGAGAGGCCGAAGGCCCACTTGCCGCCGACCTCGTGCTCGATCTCGTCGGTGAGGTACTTCACGACGTTCGGGCTGCCGTAGACGGGCAGCGTGATGCCGAAGGCGGTGAAGACGCCCGAGGAGACGAAGTACTGGCCGATGGCGATGGCCTTCTCGTGCATCCACTCGAAGCAGGCCCCCGCCACGGGCAGCTTGCTGATGTCGTCGCCCAGGCCGCCCTCGTGCACCATCTCGGCGCAGGCGATGAGGATGCGCGAGTTGTCCACGCACGACCCCGCGTGGAGCACGGGCGGCATGCCCACCGTTTCGCACACCTCGCGGAGGCCCGGCCCGGCGGCTTCCATGAACTCGGGCAGCAGGAAGCCGGCTCGCCCGCACTCGAGCGCCGCGCAGCCGGTCTCGACGACCAGCACGTCGTTCGACACCAGTTCCTTGACCAACTCGAGATAGGGCTGCTCGCCCTTTGCTATCTTCGGCTGGGTGCAGCCGACCACGCCCGCGACGCCGCGGATCCGCCCGTTGATGACGTTTTCGTTCAGCGGGCGATAGGAGGCGCGGAAGCTGCCGCCGAGCATGTACTTGATGGCCTCGTGGCTGAAGCCGGCGATGGCGGCCGACGAATCGTTGGGGATCTTCACCCGCGCGGCGTCGCGATGGGTGTAGGCCTGGATGCCCTCGCGGATGATCTTCTTCGCCGTGTCGAGGGCGTGGTGCTCCTCGAACTCGATGTGGGTCGCGCCGCGAATCCGCGCCTTGGGACTGGTGGTGATGCAGCGGGTGTGGAACTTGTTGGCCAGCGCCACGTCGCCCTGCATGATGCACTGCACGTCGACCACCATCGCGTCCACGGCGCCCGTGGCGATGGCCAGCTCCTGCATCTTCATGTGGCCGGCCACCGGGATGCCGTGGCGGATGAGCAGCTCGTTGGCCGTGCAGCAGATGCCGGCGATCACGATGCCCTTGGCCCCGACCTTCTTCGCCTCCTCGAGCAGCTCGGGGTCCTGCGAGGCGAGGGCGACCATTTCGGACAGGATCGGCTCGTGGCCGTGGACGATGACGTTCACCTGGTCGGCCTTGAGCACGCCCAGGTTGATCTCGCCGAGGACGGGCTTGGGGGTGCCGAACAGGATGTCCTGGAACTCGGTGCCGAGCATCGAGCCGCCCCAGCCGTCGGCCAGGGCCATCCGCTGGCCGTGCAGGAGCAGGCTGTGGTAATCCTGGTCCACGCCCATCGAGGTGCGGTGCATGGCCTCGACGATCTCGTGGTCGATGGCGCGGGGCGTGATGCCCATCTTGTCCCAGACCGCCTGCCGCTTGGCGGGCGCGCGCTTGGCCTGGAGCTGGGTGCCGTAGGGCTTGCCGAATTCGGCGAGGGCCGCCTGGCCAACCGCGATGGCGAGGTCCTCCTTGCTCTTGCCGCTGGGGTCTATGCCCATCACTTGAGCGATGGCCTTCAGCTTCTTCTCGTCCTTGATCTGGTAGCCGGGGGCCTCGCCCTTGGCCGTGGCAACCACGAGTTCGCACACGGCGCGGCCGTGGTCGCTGTGGGCCGAGGCGCCGCCGGCGATGGTGCGGAGGAAGCCACGGGCCACGATGGTGTCGGCATCCGCGCCGCACACGCCCGTCTTCGGCTCGCCGCCGAAGGGGTTCACGTTGCACGGCCCCATGTTGCAGTGGCGGCAGCACAGGCCGCTCTTCCCGAAGCCGCACTGGGGAAGCTGCAACTCGTAGCGGTCCCAGGTCGTCTCCAGCCCGCACTTCGCCATGTCCTCGAGCATTGCCAGCGACATCGTGTCGCTGAACTCCTTCTTCTCCTCTGCCATTCACTCACTCCTTTTCTTTCGTCGTCGTCGTCGTTGTCGTCGAGGTCACTCCCGTAGCCTTCCCGCCGCACGAATGTCCTGCCCCCACCGAGGCAAGCTCGGTGGAGGCGAAGCGATGAGCCGTCAGCTTCCCTGTCCCTTCCCCTTCTTCGCCTTGCGCTTGATCTTGCGCTCGATGCGCCGTTGTTTCTTGGAGACCGTGGGCTTCGGCGGCTCCGGCTCTGGCTCGGGCGCCGGCACTGGCTCAGGCTCAGGCGCCGGCTCAGGCTCTGGCTCAGGCTCAGGCTCAGGCGCCGGCTCGGGCGCTGGTTCCTGCGCTGGCGCCGGCTCCGGCTCGGCCTCAGCGGCCGGGGGTGGGGCAGGGGAGAGGGCCTCCGCCTGCGCCACCTCGTCGAACTTCTCGGGGTCAATCGCCAGAATCGCGTCCACCGGGCAGTTCAGGAAGCAGGCGCCGCACGTGACGCACTTGTCCTGGAGCACCTTGTGAGGGGTCTTCTTGGCCCCCTCGATGGCCTCGGCGGGGCACACCATCGCGCACTTGCGGCACGCGATGCACTTCGCCGCGTCCACCCAGTAGCGGATGTTGGTGCGGCGGACGAGTGCGGCGCCGGGCCGGCCGCTGCGGAACGCCTTCTCCTCGTCGCTGAGGTCCTCGAAGCGCTTGTAGACGATGGCGTCGGTGGGGCAGGCCTCGGCGCAGGCGGGGATGCCGCCGGCCTCGAGCCGCGTGATGCACAGGTCGCACTTCACGGCCTTGTCGCCGGCCATGTTCATCTGGATGCCGAAGAAGGGGCATTTCTTCACGCACTTGCCCGCCGCGGCGCAGGCGTCGAGGTTCAGCACCACGGGGCCGTTCTCGGCGTCCTTGGCGAGGGCCGTGTTTGGGCAGGCGGGCACGCAGGGCGGCGTGTCGCAGTGGCGGCACTGGTAGGGGGCGGCGAAGGCGCCGACCTCCTTGACCCACACGCGCGGCTCGGGCCGCGGCGTCTCCTGCATCGCGCTCGCCAGGTCTCTCGACTTCGAGTGCGCCACGGCGCACTCAGTCATGCAGCGCTTGCACGCGATGCAGCGCTTGGTGTCCACGATCAGCATCCCAGGCTGTATCATCCGGTCTTCCCTTTCGCGTCCTTTCGCGTGTTTCGCGGGCCGCTCTTCTCTTTCCGCGTGCAGGTATGCACGCCCTACCGCTTCAACTGCCGCAGCAGTTCGCTGCGGATGGCTCTCACCTCGTCGAAGAGCTTGCCGCCCACCTCGTCCACCGGGCGGCCCTCGAGGTCGGCCGTCATCAGCCGCTCGTCGAAGCCGATGCTGCCCAGGAGCGGCGCGCCCTTGGGCAAGACGTCGCGCAGTGTCTCCAGATCCTTCGGCGACCGCACCTTGTTGGCGACCAGGAAGACGCGTTTCACCCCGATCTCCTTCGCCATCTGCTGCACGTGGTCGGCGATGGCGGCGCTGCGGCGGCCGGGCTCGACCACCACGATCAGCGCGTCAATCGCCTCACACGTCGCGCGGCCCAGGTGCTCCGTCCCCGCCTCCATGTCGAGAATCAGCGTCTCGTCCCGCTGGAAGGCCAGGTGGTTCAGGAGCGTGCGGAGGAAGACGTTTTCGGGGCAATTGCAGCCGCCGCCGCCGCGCTTGGACGCGCCCAGGACCATGAGGCGGACGCCCTTGTGGACGATGCTGAACTTGTCGGGGATGTCGGCGACGGTGGGGTTGAGCTTGAAGAGCTTCCCGTAGCCCTTCTTGCCCGATTCCGTGCGTTCCGCGATGAGGTCGGCCATCTCGCCAATAGGCGTCAGCCCCTCGGCGTTCGGCACCCCGAGGGCAGAGGCCAGGCTGGAGTCGAGATCGGCATCAATGGCGACGACGGATTGCCCCTCGTCGGCAAAGAGTCGGGCGAGAACGGCAGCCAGGGTCGTCTTCCCGACGCCGCCCTTGCCGCTGATTGCCAGTTTCACGCGTCCTTCTCCCGGCCCACTGAGTCCCCTCGACGAGGCAGGGACTTGGCAAAGGTCTCAGGGCTGCGCCCTGGGATGCCCGGACAGCACTCGTCGGTCCAGGGGGTCACACCCTGCCCTCGCCTTCCTCGTCGCCGCCCTCGGGGCCATCAGAAGCTACAATAATAATACATAGCCCAAATCCGGTCAAGCGGCATTTTGGGCAAGACGCGAGGGTGCGTGTAATCTCCTACGGTCAAGGGTGCAACGTGAACGCCCGTAGGGCGTGGCGGAGTACAGCCCACGGTGCAGCGAAGCGGAACCGTGGGTTTGCGTCCGAGAAGAAGACCCAGCCCCCGAAGGGGGCGGCGGAG
>DATKZY010000092.1:0-32811 GCA_035527715.1 Planctomycetota bacterium
GGGCAGTGCCTTGGCGCCGAGCATCATGCCGACGATCGAGCCGACGGTCGCGCCGTTGCAGTCGGTGTCGAAGCAGGGCTGGACGGCGCGGCAGACCGACAGGCCGAAATCGCCGTCGCCCCAGAGCAGCGCGGCCACGCAGATGGCCGCGTTGGAGTTCGTGTGGCACCAGTCGTGGCCGACGGTCTCATCCCACTTGTCGTGGATCATGGCGACGGCGTCGTCGTAGCTGAGGCCCTGGCGGTACCAGTCGCAGACCTCTTCGATATCGCGGTGGAGGCGGCTGGTCTTGGGGATCTCGGAGAGGCCGACGTGGATGAGCACGGCGGGGTCGTCGCACCAGGGTGCGGCGGCGATCATGGCGGCCATGAGCATCTCGCCGTAGATGCCGTTTTTGATGTGGCTGATCGAGGCGTCGCGCCAGGCGAACTCGGCCGCCCGCTCGGGGTCGCCCATGTTCACGTAGCCGAAGGCGTCGGCGCGGATCTGGGCGCCGATCCACTCACGGAAGGGGTTGCGGAAGCTGGCGCTCGCGGGCGGCTGAATCTGGAGGGCGAAGTTGCGGTAGGCCACGCGCTCCGCCGTGCAGGTCGCCATCAGGGGCAGGTTGCCCATCCAGAATTGCGCCACGTCGGCCGGCGTGAAGTCCGCGCCGTACTGCTTCACGATGAGATAGCCGGTCGTCGTGTAGTTCGTGTCGTCGTCTATGGGCATAAACTGGATATCGTCGCACCAGGCGCGGCGCATCAGGTGGGCGTATTGCTTCCGGGCCTTGCCCCGGACGCCGAAGCGGATGTAGTCGCTCACCGGGAACTGCCCCGTGAGCTTGAGGAACGGCCAGAGGTCGGTCGTGCGAACGCCTTCGCAGGGCTTCCCGAGGAGGCAGCCGACGCAGCGTCCGAGCCACGCCCCGGTGATGCGGTCCAGGAGCGCCTTATCGGGGAGCTTCCTTGCGAAACGCCGCGGCCCGCGAGGCCGCAGCCTGCGGATGCCCGCGAGGTCGGACGGCTCGACGAAGGGGTAGCCCTTCCGCATCGGGAGCTTTTGCGCCGCGTCGAGGACCGCTCCCGCCTTCTCCTGGTTGGGGGGCAGGAACAGCTTCTCGTCGCCGAGCCGGATGAGCCGCTGGAACTGGGCTCGGAGTGGGCGCGGGTCCCGGCCCTCTTCCCCGAGCTGGCGCAGTTCGGTCTTGAGGTCCCCCGTCGAAATCCACAGCCACGCGTTCCGCAGTTCCTTGGCCATAGGGCACTCCTGGGCGACGGACGTGCAACTCCACACATTGTAGGGAGGCATCGCGGCCTGCGCAACTCGCCCTCACGGGGCGGCTGGGGCGGCGACGAGAGCGCCGATGTCCACCAGGTACATCTGCCGCCCGTTGCCGCCGTGGGGCGAGTCGAAGCACACGAGCTTGCCGTCGGGGCTGAAACGGGGATGAGTGTCGCAGCGCCACTCGCCCGTGTAGGCAGGCGGGCTGTGGTATCGCCCGAGGGAGACGAGCTTGCCCGTGGCGACGTGGTAGACGAAGACGTGTTGCTCCCGCCTGGGGCCGGTGGGATAGGTGTCGTTGAGAATCCACTCGCCGCCGGGGAGGTAGGAACAATGGCCGTCGTGCGTCAGCACGCCCCTGGCGACGGGTTCCGCTTTGCCAGTGCCCTCGTCGTGGAGGTAGAAGGCGCCCTGATGCGAGGGGTGCCAGGCCCACGCGAGGATGTGCGTGGGGTCGCGCCAGAAGAGGTGAGAGGTCCGGCCATCGCCGTCCACGACGCGGATGTCCCTCCCCTCAGCCGAGGCCGTGAGCATGCGGGTGAACCAGCGGCTGCCTCTTCCGCTGGTGGTCCAGCGGTCGAGGAAGAGGAAGCGGCGACCGTCGGGGCTGAAGAGCACGACGTTGAACCAGTGCTTGCCGGCGGCCACGTCCCCGTGGGCAAAGGGGATCTTCAGCATGTCGGCGAAGGAGACGATGAGCCGTGCCTCGCCAGTCTCGAGGTCCACGCGCCAGAGCCCGGACTCCCTGGGCGCGGCCTCGTCCTTCCAGGGGTCCGGCGGGCCGGCGTAGCCGTAGCCGGGGCGGGTGTCGTGGAGACGCTGGAAGTCGGGGGCCACGGAGATGCGGCCGTCCGGGCTCAGCCCATAGACGGGGTGCGGGATGGTGCGGCGCTTGCGGGTGAAGACGTCGAGGATGTGGCACACGAAGCGGTCGCCCTCGCGGTCGTTCCACAGGATTTCGCTCTTTGAGCCGGGCCGCCACTGGAGCATGGGGCCTTGCTGCCAGCACCAGGCCCGGCTCTCGCCCAGCTCGATCCAGCGGTCACCGTCCTGCGTGTCCACCATTCCGATCTTGATCACATCGTCGGGCTTCGGCGAGCGGTGCTCGAAGTCCACCTCCAGCCCCAGCGCGTAGCGGCAGGTGGGGTCGAACTGGGGCCGGTCGTAGTAGGTGAACCAGTGGAATTTCGGGCCTTTGGTGATCGCCCGCACGGGGGGTGGCTCCGGGTCGCGTGGCAGGGGTTCCGGGGCTTCGGTGAGCTTCGCAGTCTCCGCCGCGTTCCGCTTGACCCACGCCTCGTCGAGCAGCCAGCCGTAGAGGGCAACGCCGTAGACGAGGCCGTCGAAGCCACACGCCTTCTCGTCGCCGGGGCGGTTGCCCACGTAGCAGGGGGTCTTGGTGACGAAGAGGCCCTTGGGCACGCCGGCGCGGCTCTCGCCGGCCAGGTGGCCGTTGACGTAGACGGCCATGCGCTTGCCGGGCTCGAAGATGGCAGCGATGACGTAGGGCCTCCCGACGCGGAGCCGGGCCTCGCTCTTGACCTCGCGGGCGCCCGCGTCCCAGTTGCCTGTCCCGCTCACGTCGAAGAACACCTCGCGGCTGGGGTAGACGCCCAGCTCGAACGAGCGGCCGCCGTCCACGGTCTGCCAGCGGGAGACGATGGCGCACTTCGCCCTCGGAGCCTGCTCGAGCTGGATGGTGGCAACGATGGTGAGGCAGGGCAGTCGGTGAATCGTCTGGAGCTGCCAGTCGGCGGCGGGAAGACGGGTCTCCTGCGCGCTCACGAACTGGTAGGCGGCGCCCCGGTCGCCGGAGCGGACGACGGCGGGCATCTTCTCGCCCTTCGGCGGGTTCTCGGGCGATGGGCAAAAGGTGGCCTCGGGGCCAGGCGGGCCGGCCACGGCCACCCCAAGAGCGATTCCCGCGAGCAACGAAGCCACATGGGCTCTCATCGGCCACCTCGTCTCGTCGTGCTTCCCATTGTCCTCATGCCCGCAGGGGTGTCAAGTGCGGAGGGCGCTTGAACTGCGCCCCCGTCATCGCTATATTCGGTCTGGTGTGTCTCCCGAATGGAGGAACTGGATATGGCCATCTCGACTCGCACGGCTCGCCGGGCGGCGTTCCTCGGCCTGGCGTTCACGTTCCTCGCCAGGGGCGCCGCGGCGGAACGCCTCCTGCTCCAGGTCGAGGAGTTCGACGGCCCATGGCGGCGGCAGACGAACATCCCCGGCTACCTCGGCTCCGGCTTCTGCACCTCGAACGCCAATCCGAAGGTCGCGGACACGGCGATGCGCACCACCGCCACGCTGAAGGAGGGCGGCACCTACGCCGTGTGGGCGCGGGGATACACCTCCGAAAACTCCGAGCGCGCGTTCCAGGTCGAGGTGAACGGCACACGACTGGCCGTCACCCACAACGACAAGCGCCGCCGCTGGGCCTGGGAGCGCGCCGGCGCCATCGAGCTTCCCGCGGGGAAGGTCGCGGTGATCATCCGAGACGCCGATGTCGGCTTCGAGTCCGTGGACGCCCTTCTTCTGACGAACGAAAAGGACGACAATCCGATGGCCGACGAGAACCACTGGCAGACCTACGACGGGAAGCTTCCCGGCGCGGCCAGCGCGCTCCGCTTCAACATCGAGGCGTGCCTCGCCCTCTGCGAGGCCAGGAGCGACGCTGCCTCGAAGGCCGACTGGGAGGGCCGCCGGAAGGGCATCGCCGCCTCACTCCAGGGCGCTCTCGGCCTCAGCCCGTGGCCGGAGCGGACACCACTGAACGCCCGCGTTACGGGCCGGGCCGAGCGCGAGGGCTACACCATCGAGAACACCCTCTTCGAGAGCCGCCCTGGCTTCTTCGTCACCGCAAACGTCTACGTGCCCAAGGGCGGTCCCGAGCGCAAGCCGGCGGTGGTCGTCGTGCCCGGCCACGCCATGCCCGACGGGAAGAACTACACGCTCTACCGCACCGGGCAGCTCGCCCTCGTGGCCCACGGCTGCATCGTGCTCTCCTACGACCCCATCGGCCAGGGCGAGCGCCGGCTGCCCGGCTACTCCCACACCGTCGGCTATCCCGCGCTACTCGTGGGCTGGACCAATGAGGGCTTCATCACCTGGGACACGATGCGGGCGGTGGACTGCCTGGTGAGCCGGCCCGACGTGGATCCCAAGCGCCTCGGCCTCACGGGCAACTCGGGCGGCGGCGAGAACACCTTCTACGCCATGCCGATGGAGCCGCGATTCGCCGCCGGCGCGTCCTGCTGCTTCGTCTGCTCGTACCACGCGTGGGTGAAGGACGGCGGCGACCACTGCATCTGCAACCACATGCCCGGCATCCTTCGCCACATGGAGGAGTTCGAGATCATCGCCCTCAACGCCCCGCGCCCCTTCCTCGCCGCCAACGGGGCGAAGGACGGCATTTTCCCCATCGCGGGCACCCGCCAGACCATCGAGCGGGCGAGAAAGGTCTATGCCCTGGACGACGCGGCCGACCGCGTGCGCCTCTTCGAGGCCGAGCTCCCGCACGGCTGGGCGCAGCCGATGCGCGAGGCCGCCTGCGGCTGGCTCGCCCGATGGCTCCTCGGCAAGGGCGATGGCTCGCCCCTCCCCGAGCCGAAGGTGGAGCCCGACGACCTGAAGTGCAAGGACCTCTACTGCCTCAAGGAAGGCAAGCTGCCCCAAGGTGCTCGCAGCTATGCCAACCTCATCCGCGCGGAGGCCGAGCGCCTGGTCGCCAGCTACCCGCCGATGCCCCAGGACCCAGCCGGGCGCGCGGAGTGGGCGAAGGCGCTGCGCGAGCGGCTGTGGGAGGTCCTGGGCGGCCAGCCGACCCCGCCACAGCCCTCGGCGCGCGAGCTCGGCAAGTTCGAGTGGCTCGGCCACCAGGTCGAACGACTCGCCATCTCGACCGAGACGTCGCCGCCGCTGGAGGTCCCCGCGCTCCTCATCCACCCCACGAAGGTGAAGGCGAAGGCTCCAGCAGTCATCTTCCTCGACGATGGCGGCAAGGCCGCCGCGCGGGTGTCGCCCGTTGTCCGAGGGCTCCTCGAGCGCGGCTCCGCCGTGCTGGCGCTCGAGCCCAGGGCGCTCGGCGAGGGAGCCGTCAAGCTCAACCACTGCGCCAGCGACGCCGTGCTCCTGGGCCGCCCGCTCCTCGCACAGCAGGCCTGGGACGTGTTGTGCGCGGCCCGCTACCTGAAATCGCGGGCCGACGTGGGCAGCGAGAGCGTGGCCGTCGTCGCTCGGGGGAGCGTGGGGCTGATCGCCGTCCTGGCCGGGGCGCTCTCCGACGACCTGTCCGCGGCGGCGGTGGAGAGGACGCTGGCGAGCTATGTCCTCGCCATCGAGGACCCGCCCTCGCAGCCGTTGTGGGCGTATGCGGCGAACGTGCTGAAGGTGGCCGACGTGTCGCAGTGGCTGGCCCTCTGGGCGCCCAGGCCGCTCCTGTGGGCGGACCCCATCGGCTCCGGCAGGCGCCCGCTGCCGCCGGAGGACGCGACGAAGCGCTTGGCGCCCGCCGTGGCGAGCTATCGCGCCGCGGGCGCGGGGCAGAGGCTCTCTCCTGTCGCTCAACCGCCTTCGCCTGCCATGGTTATCGCGTTCCTGAATGGCGACATTCCGTGACCCGTACTCAGGAGGAGCCGCGCATGAACGGTCAGGGATGGTCACCTCCCCCCATCACCGGCATAGCCGCCGTCGTGTTGCTCTTCGCCGCCAGGGCGGGGGCGGGAGAGGCGCCGCAGGCCGCGCCGGCCAATCTGCGCGACATGGCCGGGCAGAAGGTCAGCGGGCATGCGAACCTGGCCTGGAAGTATGCCGAGATCGCCGTGGAATGGGGCTTCAAGAAGGGGACCGAGAACCTGCCCTTCGACGGCAGCATCCAGTCCACGCACTCCCTGGGCGCGCTCGGCACTGCCCAGCCGCTGCCTGGCGACAAGCAGACGACCATGGCCGGCCCGCTCTCCTGGAGATCCCCCGCGGGGGGTGAGGCGCGGCGTGGCATCCTCGTCCCGATCCTTTACACCTCCTCGGTTCGCGGGCCTGCACGGACGATCCTCACCGTACGCACCAGTTCCGGCAGCTTCTCGTTCCAGCCGGTGGACATGGAATCGGGGCCGATCCTGGCGCCGGAATACGGCTTCTTCGTTCTGGCGACTCCTCAGCCGAAGCCCGTGCCAAGGCCGCAGCCCGTGCTGACCGTGTTCCCCCCGGCGGCGGAGATGCTGACGGGGAAAGTGGATGCGCGCGAGGGGGCCACGGCCGTCACGGGCTGGGGGAGCAAGGAGACGCCCAGCGTCTTCGCGTATCCTGGCACGGAGCCGGGCACGCTCCTGGGCGGCATCATCAAGCTGCCGCCGCGCAGCATCGCCGTCCACCCAGGCCCGGACTGCGACGTGGCCATCGGCTGGCAAAGCCCCATCGCCGGCAAGGTGAGCGTGAAGGCCAAGGTCGCCGACGCGCATCCCTCGGGCGGCAATGGCGTCGAGTGGTCCATCGTCCACGAGTCCAAGGCTGGCCGTAAGGTGCTGGGGCACGGCGCGATTGACCGAGGCGGGTCCGTGGCGGTCCCCGAGGTCGCGGCGGTCGTTGAAGTGTTCGATCTGCTCGCGCTCGTGATCGGCAATCGAGGCGAGTACACGTGCGATACCACATCTGTGGAGTTCACCATCACCGAAGTTGCCGACAAGCCGCGGACGTGGGACCTGGCGAAGGACGTGGTGGAGAACATCCAGGCCATGAACCCGCACGCCGACTCGCTCGGCAACGGGGCGGTCTGGTGCTTCTACGCCCCCAGGCTCCTCACGCAGGGCTTCTCCTGGCACCCGCCCACGCTGCCCTTCGAGTCCAAGGCAACCACCGCGCGGGAGTTCCTCGCGGAACTGGCCGCCCACAAGCTCCAGACCATTCGCGAACAGGTCCGCGAGCACCCCGAGCAGACGTGGGAAGGCGCGATGCGGTCGCTCTACGGCGACACGAAGCTCCCGCCCATGCCCACGCCGCCGTTCGACCCTGCGATGTCGGTGGAAGTGCCCGACAAGAATCTCGCCGGCCTCTGGCGGCTCGGGGCCTGGCGCATCATCCGCCGCTGCCCGCGCATAGACCGGGCCGACATGGCGAAGTTCGCCGCCGCAGGCGACGTGACGAACGACTGCCGCCGCGTGGACGACAAGGACCCGCGAGGCATCTACGTGGTCCGCGACAACCCCTTCCCGCCCCTCGGCTGCGAGACCGACCGCATTCTCTGGGCGCTCGACCACCTGGGCATGCACCGCGTGGCCGCCGACGGCATGGCCATCTGGCTCGAGAACCAGCAGAAGGACGGCTCGCTGACGCTGAACTCGGGGATGGAGAAGGCCCACAAGGTCGGCGCCCTCCAGATTCTCTGGGTCATGGCCGAGCACTACTGGCTTACGGGCGACAAGGAGTGGCTGAAGCAGCAGTTGCCCCGGCTCAAGGCCGCGGCCGACTGGATTCTCACGCGGCGCCAGGCCACGATGAAGGCCGACCTCACGCCCGCCGAGAAGGCCGGCATCCAGGCCGGCACCTGGTCGCCCTATGGCCTCCAACCCAAGGTTGCTATGGGCGACGGCAACCCGTCGGGGTCGAGGTACTACTACTGGGCCGACGCCTGCGGCTATCGGTCCGTGAAGCTCTTCGCCGAGGCCGTCGCGGACGTTGACCCCAAGATGGCCGTGGACTATGCGGAGCAGGCAGCGAAGTACCTGAAGGACTTCCTGCCCGTGCTCGAGGAATCCATCGTCCTCTCACCCATCATTCGGGTGCGGGACGGCACCTCTCGCTCCTTCATCCCCCAGGGCTTCCAGGACCGTGGCCCGCTGGCGATGGCGCTGCCCGAGGGGGCGAACATCTATTCCCACTGCGGCCCGTACCACGCCGACTACTGCGTCACCGCAGCCTCCATCGAGGCCTGGCTCAGGAGCGGAGTGCTCCCCGTGGGCGACGCGCGCGTTGACGGCCACTTCGACGTACTGGAGGACGCCTTGCTCCTCGACCACCCCTGGGTCCGCAAGCGGAGGAAGGACTACGACCCCGAGAGAGACTGGTTCGACTTCGGCTGGTCCTACCAGTCGGGCTGGGAGCGGTTGCCCGAGTACTACCTGGCGAAGGACGACGTGCCGAACTTCCTCCGCTCCTGGCTGAACCGCTGCGCGGTGGACATGAACCTGTCGGACTACTCGTTCAACGAGCACACCACGTTCGCCCAGAACGACAAGTCGCACGGCTGCGCCGTGTTCCTATCGAACTTCCGCAACATGCTGGTGATGGAGGTCGGCGATGGCCTGTGGCTGGCCCGCGCCACGCCACGGGCGTGGCTTGAGCAGGGCAGGAAGATCGCCGTGAAGAACTCGCCCACGCACTTCGGCACCGCGGCCTATGAGATCGTCTCCGACGTGGACAACGGCAGGATCAGCGCCACGCTGGAGATGCCGTCGCGCAAGCCGCCCAAGGAGGTCTTCCTGCGCCTGCGCCATCCCAAGGCCGCGCCGATCAAGAGCGTCACCGTCAACGGCAAGGAATGGAGAGACTTCGACGCCGCGCGTGAAGTGGTGCGGCTGACCAATGTCGTGGGCAAAGCAGCCGTGACGGTGAGCTACTGAGAGGCATCAGAGCCGCTGGAAGTGGGCTAGCCAACGTGGCAGCGCCGTCTCGATCGGCTCGACCTCGCAGATTTCGTATTCGAGCGCGTAGTCGCCGCGATAGCCCATCGCCTCCATTTTGCCAACAATCCAGGGATAGTCAATCTCCCCCTCGCCGAGATGGGTTGCCTGGAACTTGTCGCCCTCCCAGCGGCCGTCCTTGACGTGGATGTGGACGATCCACGGGGCGAATGCCTCGAAGGCCGCCTTGTAGTCCACGCCGCCGTGCAGCAGGTTGCACGGCTCGTAGAGCACGCCGAAGTGCTTCGAGCCGACGGCCTCGCACAGGCGCACCGTGGCGTCGGGGATTCCCGCAAGGCTGCCCTTGTGGTTCTCCATGCCCAGGAAGATGCCGCGGGCCGCGGCGTAGTCGGCGCTCTGCCGGAAGAGCGGCGCGATGCGCGGGATGATGGCGGGGTCTTCCCCTGTGCCGGGCCGCACGCGGATCGAGCGCGCGCCGAAGCGGACCGCCAGGTCGATCGTCGCCTTCATCTCTTCGAGGGCCTTCGCCTGGACCTCTTCGGAATCGGAGGCGAAGTCGCCGCCGCAATAGCTGCCCAGGTTGGCGATGCGCACGCCCGCGGCCTTGGCCGCCGCCTCGATGGTCTCAGTGGCCACTTGCGCAGGGTCGGCCGAGAAATGCGGCGGCCGGCCCCACAGGTCCACCTTCTTCAGGCCGCACTGGCCCATCGCGGCGAGCGCCTCGGCCACGGGACGCTCACGCAGGGGATACGTGCACGTCGAGATGCGGTTGAGCTCCACAATGTGCTCCTGCTGGTTGGGTCCAATAGGACGTATAGGACATATGGGACTGATAGGACCCGCAACAGGGCATGGGACCCATAGGTCCCATATGTCCCATGGGGGCTCGGCCTGGCGGCTACTTCGCCGCCGAGACGCAGTACAGGTTCCTTGCCGTGCGGATGAAGAGCTTGCCGCCCGCGATGGCGATGCTGGCCTGGCAGGGGCCTTCGCCCATCTGGATGCGGGAGAGCACCTTGAACTCGTCGCCCGCGGCGAGGACGGCGACCTCGCCGTTTTGGCTGAGGACGTAGACCTTGCCGTCGCCGGCGGTGAACGAGGCGCGGAGGACGCCCTTCATTTCGAGGCTTGCCTGCCAGATCTTCTTGCCCGTCTTGGCGTCGAGGCAGGCCATCACGCGCTTGCCGTCGTCGGCCACGTAGAGGCGGCCCTGATAGAGCAGGGGAGTGAGGACGTCGGGGACCGTCTGGTCGAGTCGCCAGGTGAGGTCGCCCGCGCCCAACTCGCCCTTGCCGCCGCCCTTGATGGCGTAGACCGAGCGGTGCTTGGGCCGCACGGCGTAGACGAGGCCGTCGCCCGGCGTGGCGGAGTTGACGGTGCGCTGCCACGTCTGGCGGTCGTTGGGTTGATACCACCAGCGCCACAATTCGGCGCCCGTCTCGGCGTCGTGGCCGGTCACGCACTCGCCGCCGGGGATGATGATCTCGGCTCGCCCGCTGCCCTCGTAGGGGATGGGCGAGAGATAGCTCTCGACCGATTCGTCGGTCGCCGTGGTCGGGCGGACGTGTCTCCACAGCGTCTTGCCCGACGCGGGGTCGAGGGCGAGGAGGAAGGACTCGAGCGGCTCCGACCGCTTGTCGTGCGTGCGGTTGTACTTCTGCGCGCTTGCATTCTGCATCACGAGGACGTAGAGCTTGCCTTTGTAGAGGAGGGGGCTTGAACTGTAGCCGTACTTCACGACGAACTCGCCGCAGTCCTTCTCCAACTCGCGCGCCCAGAGCTGCTTGCCGTCGTAGTCGAAGGCGAAGAGTTGGCCGGTGCCGTAGTAGAACCAGGCCGTCTTGCCGTCGGTGACGGGCGACGCGCAGGCCATGTGGTTGCCGCCGACGGGCGCCTTGCGGTCCCTGCCGACCGTCTTGCGCCAGAGCACCTTGCCCGATGCCACGTCGAGGCAGAGCGCCAGCAGGTCCTTCGTCTCCTTGTCCACGGAGCTGACGAACACGCGGTCGCCCCAGACGGCGGGCGTGCCCGCTCCGAGGCCGGGCATGGGCGCGACCCAGGCGACGTTCGTCTTCGCCGCGACGTCCCAGGTCGTCGGCAGCCCCGTCTCGGCCGACGAGCCGTTGAAGGCCGGCCCGCGCCACTGCGGCCAATCCCCGGCGAAGGCAAGCGAAGAAAGCACGACGGCAGCGACAATCGGCAGGGCCAGTTGCTTGCTACGCATAGAAGACTCCTGGGGTCCGGGACATGCAGGAACTGTCGGGCAGTATGATGCCGGCTTCCGCCTCGCGTGTCAAGGCAGGGGGGTTACTTCCTGAGGGCAATCTCGACTGAGATGTCCTGGCGGAGAAAGAGGCACTGGCCGCCCTGGGTCTCGTAAACGTTGTAGAGGGCGTAGAGGCGGAAGCGGGCGGGCTCGGCCGCGCCGGGCGGCGCCTGGACCTCGAAGTCGAGGCGGCGCACCTCGCCGGTTTCCGCGGCACGTGGCTGCGGAGCTACGAGCAGCCGGTCGGACACCCGCCAGCCGGCCGGGACGTCCACCCAGAGGCGCAGCGGCTCGGTCTCGTTGTTCCAGTGCGCCTTGGCATCGCGGGAGGGCCGAAACGTGATGTGGACGCGGACGGACTGGCCGGGCGCCACGCTTGCCGGGACCACGGCCACTTCGGCCTCGATGAGGCGCTGGTCGTCGCGGCGGACTTTGCCCTCGGGATCGGGCGGCTCCAGGGCCTCGGGCTGAGGCAAGTCCTTGAGTGGGAAGGCGATTTCAGAGCCGTAGGGCGGCTCGGCGAGGGCGATCGGCGTGTCGCCACGCGCGGCGATGGCCTTCGCCGCCTCGGCGACCCAGTCGTAGAAGGCGTAGGGCTTGTCGAGCCGCGGGCCGTATTGCTGGATGCGCCGCCGCCAGATGTACTGGTTGGGGTTCGTGGCGAGCGCGCGGCTCCAGCCATCCACGGCGGCCTGGAAGTCGCCGGGCCGGCGGCTCGCCGTCTCGTAGCGCAGGCGGCGGCACACGCCGAGGCGGAAGAAGGCATCGCCATCGGCGGGGGCGACCTGCGCGGCACGCTGGTAGCAGACGATGGCTTCATCGAGGCGCCCGGGGCCGCCCCAGAGCGCCAGGGCATCGCCCAGCGCCCGCCAGCCGGCGGTTGGGTTTGCCTTCGCCTGCTCGCGCAAGGCCGCGATGTCCGATGCCTTCGGCGTGAGCGGGGCTGCCTCGCCGCCATCGTCGGGAAAGGTCTTGTTGAGGAAATCGGCCTCGAAGGTCTTCAGGTCGGGCCGCACGGCGCGCACGATGCCGTGCTCGTCAATCGCGACCGGGATGGGCACGGCCTGAAGGCGAAGGATGTTGATGGGGTCGTGGAGGATCGGCCAGTCGAGCTGCTGCCACTGGGCGAAGAGCCGCGCCCGATCGGCGTGCTGTTCCTGGACGACGCCGAGGAGGACGAGCCGCCCCGACTTCACCCACTCGCGCGTGGCCGCGTGCCAGACCGGCACGTGTCGGCGGCAGCCTACTCACCACGAGGCGAAGTGGATCAGCAGCACCTTCTTGCCGCGGAAGTCCGACAGCGACACGGGCTTGCGGTCGTCTATCCTCGGGAGCATGAAGTCGGGATGCCTCTTCCCCACCTCAGGGGCGTACGACCCTGCATCGGCGTTCATTGCAGACCCCCACACGGCCAGAGCCAGGAGAATACCCAGTGTGATCTCTCTCACCATTCAGCCTCCGGTGTCCCTGCATGATGCCAGCCTGGGGCTTTTGTGTCAAGGCGGGATGAGAGCGACGGCGAGGACAAGGAGAGAGGAAGGCAGGAACTGAGCATGTAGCGCGGGGCGGCGAGGCCCGCGTTGTCGCCATAAGCCACAGGGCGATAAGTGCTTATGGAGATCGAGCCCGGGCCACTAGGCGCTCAAATCCAGAGGCGGGGAGATTGAGCGCCTAGCATGTAGCGCGCGACCCTGGAGGCAGGACGAGGCCGGCGCAAGTGAGGCCATTCCGGGCAGTTGGCGGTCTGTAGCAGGCAGAAGGATGCCTGCGCCGAGCCATAAGTGCTTAGTGGGCAATGTGTTACGGTAGGGGCCCCTTGGCCTACAGGCCGCCAAACCCAGGGGCGGGGGGAGTGGCGGCCTGTAGCCTGAGCAGGGTCAGGGGGCGACGGGCCGCAGCGAGGGGGCTTGCCAGCTTTCGGGCGTGTAGCCGTGAAGCTCGATGCGGTTGCCGTCGGGGTCGGCGAGCCAGGCCTGCCAGCTCTGGTCGCTGCCGAGCTTGGGGTCAGTGATCTCGACGCCCTTGGCCCGCAGCTCGGCGACGGCGGCAGCCACGTCGTCCACCTCGATGCAGATGTGACGGAAGCTCTGGCCCTTGGCCGGCTCGCCCAGTTGCCCCGTGAAGAGCTCGATGAAACTCCGCCCGCCGACGTGCAGGTAGACTCCGAAGCGCTCCCCCTTGTCGTTCACAAAGTCGAACGCCCGCTTCAGCCCCAGCCTCTCGCAATAGAAGGCGATGGACGCGTCGAGGTCGCGGACCGTGAAGCACACGTGTGCGAGGGCCTTCACCATCGGTGTCTCCTGACTGCTGCGGGGGGTCCCAAGCTCGGCCAGCTATCGTCGCAATTCCCCCCGCTCTTGTCAACGGCCTTTCCCTCTTGACACCGGCTCGGCATCTCAATACTATCGGATCGGGGAGAACACTGTGGGGGAAGGACAGGAAACGACAATGCAGAGAGGCCGCGCAAGACTGGGCACTGTGGCGTTCCTCGTCCTGGTGGGTCGCGCGTGGGCGGCGAGCTTGCCGCTGTCGCTGCCCATCGAGGCCGTGAAGGAGCTGAATCCCCGGGCCTGGGGCGCGGCGGCGAAGGAAGGCGAACGGGTGTATCGCGCCGCGCTCAAGGGGCAGGACGCCTGGCTCCGCGTGCCCGCCTGGTGGGGCGAGGGCGTGCGGCCGCCGAAGGGCGCCCGATACGTCGTCGAGGTGACCTACAAGGACGTGGCCGATGCGCCCGTCGTGGCCGAAGCCTTCAACGCCCTCGGCAGCTACTACAGCCGCCGCGAGCTGCACCGCTTCGGGGGCGAGAACGACGGGAAGTGGAAGGTCGCGCAGGTGCCCGTCAGTTGGGACCTGGTGGTGCTGCCGAGGGACACGAAGTCCGCCGAGCTGGCCTTCCGTGCGCCTGCCGATGTGCCCATCTCTCACCTCTCGATCCGCGACGCGAAGCTCCCCGAGGACCAGGCGCGCTACGAGGCGGAATCGCGCGCGTGGGTGGCAAAGGTCCAGGCCGCCAAGGCGGCTGGCGCGGGACAGATGGTCGCCGACGAGACGCCGGACATCCCGGAGACACACAAGGGCAAGGCCATCGTGCCCTACGTCCGCGCCTACTACGACCGCATCTACCCGAACAGCGCGCCCAGGCAGGGAGAGGCCGCCGCCACGATTCACGTCCGCATGGCCCGAAACGAGTTCGAGCCCGGCACCTTCGCTGTCTACGCCCAGGAGGACCTGCCAGGCGTGGACTTCGCGGTCTCGGAGCTGACCGGCCCCGCGGGCAAGCTGGCGTGCGAGGTGCGACGGCACACGGCGGAGTTCGCCTTGGAGCCGAAGGGCAAGACCCTCGTGTGGACGCCGCAGCGCCTGTGGCCCGCCTTCCCCGCGGCCATCAAGAGAGGGCGGTCGGCCTGGTTCTGGATCACCCTCCGCACCCTCGGCGACGACAGCAAGCCCGGGAAGTACCGCGGAAAGGTGACCATCACGGCCGGGCCGCACGCCGCGGAGCTGCCGATCCAGGTCGAGGTGCTGCCCGTCACACTCCTCACGATGGACGAGGCGGGGCTGCGCATGGGCGGGTGCGTGACCGGCCTCGCCACGGCCGGCGAAATGGCCACCATGCGCGAGCACAATCACAACATGGTCAACCTCTGGTTCGCAGGCGTCCAGCCCGAGATGCGGAAGGAGGGCGACCGCATCGTGCTGGACTTCCACTATCTCGACGACTGGATGCAAGTCGCCAAGGAAAACGGCCAAGGCGCCATCGTGTGGTTCCTCGGCGGCAACCCGAACGGTTTCCCCCAAACGCTCTCCATCGAGCGCGACCTCTACGCTTTGGCTTGCGGCCCACGCGACGACTTCTTCAAGAAGGCCGGCTCGCAGGAGTTCCGCGGCAAGATCCTGCCCGAGGTCCGCGAGCACTACAAGCGTTGGCTCCAGGACGTTGTCGCGCACGCGAAGGAGAAGGGCTGGCCCGAGCTGATCCTCACCCCTTTCGACGAGCCGGCCAAGTGGGCCTACACGGAGCCGCGGGCCGACCGGAGCTACCCCTTCGCCATCGGCTGCGGCCCCTGGATACGCGACCACTTCAAGGATGCCTGCGCCCTCATCCACGAGGCGGTCCCCGGCACCAAGGTCTACATCTCGATGCACCGCAACTTCCACCGGAAGGTGCATGGCACCGATGGGCGGGTCGGGGAGATCTTCATCCCCGACTGCGATGTCATCTGCACCAACGCGATTGACGAGGACAACGAGCTTGGGAACAAGGTGCGGAATGCCGGGAAGATCTTCTGGCAGTATTCCGGCACCCGCAGCCGCCGGTTCGGTTTCGGCTTCTACTTCGCCGCGTGGGACTCGCGCGGGTCGCTCTGCTGGGCCTACAACTGGGGCCGGCGGTTCGACACCACGGAGGGCTCAAACTGGGAGTATGCCTGGTACTCCCCCTTCGACACCATCCTCACCCCCGACTACGAGGAGCTGCGCGAGGCCTGGGACGACCGCCGCTACGTCGAGACCGCCAAGGCCGCCGCCAAGGCCGCGGGCAAGGACATCTCCGACCTCCTCGCCCAGATTCGCACGGAGACCCTCGCCAACCAGGGCACCGGCGGCCGCGACCTCGTCAACGACTTCTGGGAAGAGGGCCGCCAGGCCAACAAGATGGACCAATGGCGCGAGCTGCTGGCCAGGAGGATCGCCGAGCTGACGCGGAGATAGGCAAGGTGCAGACAGCGGCCCGACGTTGGACCGCTCAGTCGAGGTCCGCGCTTTCCTCTTGATAGACACGGAGCCGCCCGCTCTGGATCACCCAAAGCTTGCCTCTGATGCTGTCGCGAGCAAGGCCCCCGGCGAGCGTCGTGACGGCCCAGGCCAGGTCGCGCGGGGTCGGCTTCGGAGGAAGCCGCAGCAAGGCAATCCCCGAGTACTCAGATGGCCTGAAGAGCAAGGGGTTCCCGAAGTCCAGGTCGAGCGTCACCAGGCATCGCCCTTCTGCCCGGCAGGCCTCGATCACCGTCCCGTCTGGGGCAGAGCACACATCCTCCTCGACAACCGTGGTGACATCGTGCCCCGCCGACCGCAGGAGTACCGCGCACTGCTTCCCGAGATTCTCGTCGAGCTTCAGCTTCACAGCTTCGACTCCACAGGGATCTCGACGTATCGCTCGCGCGACATCTCGGCCCCGTAGGCAATGCAGGCGAGGATATCTGCCTCCTCAATACCGGGGTACTCCTCCAGGATCTCCTCGGTCCTCATGCCGCTGGCCAGGAAGTCGAGAATCAGGGACACCCAGATGCGGTGCCCGCGGATGCACGGCTTGCCGAAACAGACGCTTGGGTTGATGGAAATTCGCGCAAGCAGGTCATCCCGTGTCATGGCCGACTCCTCCGTGCCTCCACGTGCGCCCGGCCCGGGCGCTCCGGCCCTCCTCCACGTCACGCTATCCACTTTTCGACTTTGAGTCAAGCGCGGCAGCAGGCGTTTGCATTCCCACGGTTCCAGAGTACACTAGAGGGTGAACGCCGTGGAACTGGGGAGGCATGACCTGGTTCGCAGCGCAACCTTCGGAGGGCAGGCCTGATGTCCAGTAACGTGTCTTGGTGCCACCAGCCACTCACCCGCCGAGCCGCTCTTCAAGCGGGACTAGGGGGCCTCGCCATGACGGCCATTGCAGCCGAAGGCACGAAGCCTGCCCGGAAGCGCCCCAACATCCTGTTCCTGATGACCGATCAGCAGCGGGGGGATTGCATTGGCGCGGACGGCAATCGGGCGATCCGCACGCCGCACCTCGACCGCATCGCGAACGAGGGGGTGCTGTTCCGCTGCGCCTACACGTCGGTGCCCTCGTGCACGCCCGCTCGCGCCGGCCTCCTCACGGGGCTTTCGCCCTGGCGCCACGGGATGCTCGGTTACGGGCGCGTGGCCGACGCCTATCCCAACGAGAAGCCGAAGATGCTCCGCGAGGCCGGCTACCACACCCTCGGCATCGGCAAGATGCACTGGTCCCCCCAGCGCCACCTCCACGGGTTCCACAAGACGATTCTCGACGAATCGGGGCGCTCCGAAACGCCCGGCTTCGTGAGCGAGTACCGCGCGTGGTTCCGCCAGCAGGCCCCCGGCCTCAACCCCGACGCGACGGGCATCGGCTGGAACGACTATGCCGCCAAGCCCTACGCGCTCGACGAGCGCCTGCACCCCACGCGCTGGATGGGCGACACGGCCGTCGAGTTCCTCCAATCCTATCAGGGCGACGAGCCGTTCTTCCTCAAGGTCTCCTTCACCCGGCCCCACAGCCCCTACGACCCGCCCGAGCGGTTCTTCAAGCTCTACGAGCACGCCGACCTGCCGAAGGCCGTCGTGGGCAAGTGGGCGGAACGCCACGCTCAGCGCGGCCAGAAGCTCCCGTCGAGCACGTGGCGCGGCGATCTGGGCGAGGAACAGGTCCGCCGCTCCCGTCAGGGCTACTACGGCTCGGTGAGCTTCATTGACGAGCAGATCGGCCGCATCCTCGAGGCCATCGAGAAGCGCGGCTGGCTCGAGGACACGCTCATCCTCGTCACGGCCGACCACGGCGACATGACGGGCGATCACTACCTCTGGCGCAAGACCTATGCCTACGAGGCATCGGCCCGCATCCCGATGCTCATCCGCTGGGGCAGCACCTTCCTCGACGCCAGGCGGGGCCGGGTGCTCCGCCAGCCAGTCGAGCTGCGCGACATCCTGCCCACGTTCCTCGATGCCGCCGGCGTCGAGGTGGACACCAAGCGCTTCGACGGCCGCTCGATGCTCGACCTCGTGCGCGGCAAGGCCGAGGGCTGGCGCGAGTGGATTGACCTCGAGCACGACGTGTGCTACGCCCAGGAGAACCACTGGAACGCGCTGACCGACGGCCGCTGGAAGTACATCTACCACGCCATGCACGGCGAGCAGCAGCTCTTCGACCTCCAGGCCGACCCGGGCGAGTTGAACGACCTCGCCTCCGACCCCGCGCACCAGGCCGCGCTGCGCCTCTGGCGCGGCCGCCTCGTCGAGCACTTTGCCGAGCGTGGTGCCCCCTTCCTTGCCAACGGCGACCTGGCCCCGCGCCCTCAGCGCTTCCTCTACGGCGCGAACTACCCGCGGAAGGGCAAGCAGGGCTGAGTCCCTGCTCGGCAGGTGCCGCCTGTCGCCGCGGTGATTGAAAACGCGGGCGCTTGTGACTAGAATAGGGGTGATCGAGCGCCCGGGCTTCCCCCTTGCCCCGTGTCACGCCTGGCGTGTTTGGAGGCGATGCGCATGCGCAATCAGGTTTCAGCTATCTGGCTCCCCATCGCGATCCTGGTGGCCCTGCTGGCCTATTGGGCCGGGCGCGCGGGCGCGCCCGACCGCGCGGGCGACGAAGCCAAGGCCAGGCCCGCGCCAACGCCGACGGAATCCGTCGGCACCAAGGCCACCACCGCCCAGCCTCCGACACGCCCCGATACCGCCACGGCGGTCCTGGCCCCGCCAGCGCCCAGCCCCGACACGAGCACGCCAGCGGCCGGCGCAGGGATCTCGGGACTCGACACACAGCCCCCCGAGGAGGAGCCCTGGAGGCAACCCGAGACGGAGGCGTCGGTGCCGCCCCTGTCCGAGCCCTACCGACAGCCCGAAACGCCGGCCTGGGACACGGGGCGGACGCCCGACCTGGGAACCAACGGCACGAGGCCCTCGTGGGGCGACACGACGACCCCCGCGGTCGCCAGACCCGCCGAGGAGCTGGCCACGGCCTTCGACGTGCTCGACGGCTTCGAGGACGGCAACGCCTGGGCCGTGGAGAGCGCGGCGGACCACGCGGCCCTCGCCCTTGCCGAGGAACAGGTCTCGGAGGGACAGAAGGCCCTCAAGGCCACCTGGAAGGCGTTCGGCAAAGGGAACTTCGAGCTGCGGCGCGAGATGAAGCTCGACCTTACGAACGCCACACGCGCCCGCGTGGACGTCTATAACGACGGCGGGCCGCTCGACCTCGTGCTCGGCCTCCGGGCCGGCTACGATGCCTCGCTCTTCACCACGCCGCCCCAGCCGCTGGAGAAGGGGTGGAACAAGGACATCACGTTCCGCCTCGGCGACCTCTCGGTGGCCGAGAAGGGGTCGTGGGGCAGCTCCTGGTCCTGGAATCGCGACAGCGTGAACCGCGTCAGCCTCATCTTCCGCGAGCGCGACGAGAAGGAGGGCGCGGTGCACGTGGACAACTTGCGCTTCGACCACCCCGCCGCGAAGCTGGGCGCCAGGGTCAAGCCGGCCATCAAGAGCATCCGCGCCTCGGCCGGCACCCTCGAGCGCTTCGAGACCCTCGAGCTGGCCGTCGCCTTCGACGCCGCCTGCCAGAACTTCTTCGACCGAGCCGAGGTGGACCTCACCGCCTCGTTCCTCGCCCCCTCGGGCAAGCGCTGCGAGGTCAAGGGCTTCGTCTACGAGGCCGACGCGCCCCCGGACGGGCAGACCGCCGGCAGGCCCGCCTGGCGCATCCGCTTCACCCCCACCGAGGTCGGCCTCTGGCGCTACGACGTCACCGTCAAGGACGCCGGCGGCGAGACGACTTCGCAGACCTACGAGTTCCTCTGCCGCCAGGGGGCCAGCCGGGCCGGCTTCATCCGCGTCTCGAAGAGCGACCCGCAGTACTTCGAGTTCGACAACGCCTCCTTCTACTACCCCATCGGCCAGAACATCTGCTGGGCGGCCAACTACGAGTACTACCTCGACCAGATGAAGGCGTACGGCGGGAACCACGTCCGCGTCTGGCTCTGCCCCTGGAACCTCCAGCTCGAGGACCCCAAGGAGCTGGGCAAGTACGACCTCGCGGTCGCCAAGGCCATTGACACGCTGCTGGAGCAGTGCCGGGCGCGCGGCATCTACGTCCAACTCGTCCTGCGCTACCACGGGATGCAGGACGCGTCGTGGGACAAGAACCCCTACAACACCGTCAACGGCGGCCCGTGCACGTGGGCGGGCGACTTCTTCACCGACAGCAAGGCCAAGGAGTTCCACAAGCGGTTCCTCGACTACGTGGCGGCCCGCTGGGGGGCCTCGCCCACGCTGTTCGCCTGGGAGCTGTGGAACGAGGTGGACCTGACCCGCGCCGACCGCGAGAGCGACGTGGTGGCTTGGCACCGCGAGATGGCCGCGCACCTGAAGAAGGCCGACGCCCACGGCCACCTGGTGACCACCAGCGTGTCGAGCCCGGGGCGCTGCGCGGGGCTGTTCGAGGTGCCCGAGATCGACTTCATTCCCATCCACCTGTACACGCGGGACCTGGCCGAGCAGTTCCAGAGCGCCTGGCTGCACTACCGCAAGCTGCGGAAGCCGATGTTCATCAGCGAGTTCTCCGCGGGCATCAAGCCGGGCGACGACCTGGGCGACGAGCGCGGCATCCACCTCCACGCCGGCCTGTGGCTCGCCTTCGTGGGCCCCTTCGCGGGCAACGCCATGCCCTGGTGGTGGGACACGTTCGTGGACAAGAATAAGCTCTACAGCCACTGGGCCGTGCTGAGCAAGTTTGCGAACGGCGTGGACCGCCGCGGCCGGAACTACGAGCTTGTCGTGTCGCAGGTGAAGCTGAGCGATGAGGCGACGGTGAACATCCAGGGCCTGGTGGCGCCCTCGGAGGCCCTCCTGTGGGTCTTCGACGAGGCACGCATCGTGCGTCCCGAACACGCCGACCGGCCGCTGCTGTTCGCCGAGCGCCCCGTGCGCCTGCACGGCATGCTGGGCGGCAAGTTCCGCGTGGAGGTGTGGGACACGCTCGGAGGCACGCTGGTGAGCGAGGCCGCCGCGACGACGGACGACGGGACGCTGAGCCTCGTCCTGCCGAAGTCCAGCCGTCCCCTGGCGGTGAAAGTCACCCAGGAGACGCCGGGCAAGGCGCTGCCCCGCATCGAGTGGTGAGCCCTCATGACCCCTGTGCGGTCGCTTCGCGTGTCGGTGCTTGTTGTAGCGGGCACCGGCATTGCTGCGCTGAGCCTGTCGCTCGCCTCGGCAGCGTGGCTGCTGCTGGCGATGGGCCTCTTCGCGGCGTACCTGGTGCTGGCGGCGCTGCGGCCGGCGTGGCACCTGCGGCGTGGGCTGGCCACGGTGGCGGCCGTGGCGGCCGCCTGGGGCTTCGTCGCCGAGGTCGCGGGCACGGGGGCCTTCCTCGTGCCCGCCGCGCACTTTCTTCTCATCTCGCAACTCGTGTTCCTCAGCCAGGAACGCACCAATCGCAACTACGGCCTGATCTGCGTCGTGAGCCTCGTGCACATCATGCTCGCCGGTGTGCTGAGCGTGGACTTGTTTTTCGGGCTGTGCTTCCTGGTGTACTTGCCCGCCGGGGTCGCGGCGCTGGTGCTGCTGAACCTGAGCGCCGAGCTCGAGCGCCACGGCTCGCCGGCCGGGGCGGCGCCCCGTGTCCGCCCGCGCCTGCTGGGGGCCATCGCCCTCGTCGCGGCCGTCGAGTTCGTGCTCACGGTTGCCGTGTTCCTGTACTTCCCCCGCTTCGGGATCCAGCTCTTCCAGTTCCGCCCCGTGCAGAGGGGGCCGACGCTCACAGGGTTCAGCGACCGCATTCAGTTCGGCGACCTGGGCCGAATCCTGTCGAATGCCCAGGCCGTCATGGCCGTCCGCCTCCTGCACGACGGCCAGCCCATCCAGGCCGCCACGTTCCCCCTTCGATGGCGGGCGACCGCGCACGACACCTACGAGAACGCCGCCTGGTCCACCAAGGACTACATCAAGGAGTCCGATTCGCGGCCGTTCGACCGCGAGGGCGAGTGCCGCCTCCCTCCCCGCTACTACCGGTTCCCAGGCATCGAGGTGACGCAGGAGGTGACCCTCGAGCCCATCAGCACGCGGATGCTGTTCTACCTCCCGCAACTGCTGATGCTGAAGACGGCCACGCCGAACCTCGACTCGGTCTTCTGGCACGCGGAGAGCCGCACCGCGAGCTCGCCGCGGGGCAGTTCGGTGAGCCTGCGGTACATTGCGGCCTCGCGCGTGCCGTCGTGGAGCGCCGAGCAGCTTCGCCAGCCCAGGAGCAGGCTGCCCGGGTACCCCGAGGTCTCGCGCGCGCTCCAGTTGCCGCGCTCGATCACCCCGCGGATGCGCGCCCTGGCCGAGCAGATCGTGGCCGGCATCCCGCCCGACGCCTTCTACGACCGGGCGCGGGCCGTGGAGGCCCACCTGAAAGGCCGCTACGAGTACTCCCTGAACCCCTCGCCCCCGCGGGCCGGCGTGGACCCCGTGGAGGACTTCCTCTTCGAGCACCGCAGCGGCCACTGCGAGTACTTCGCGTCGGCCATGGCCATCCTGCTCCGCACCCTGGGCATCCCCGCCCGCGTGGCCACGGGCTTCTGCGGCGGCGAGTGGAACGACTTCGGGCAGTTCTACACCGTGCGCCAGCGCAACGCCCACGCCTGGGTCGAGGCCTACATCCCCGCCGTGCGCGACTGGGAGACATTCGACCCCACCCCGCTCGGCGAGGCATTGCTGCCTGCGCCCACGGGTTGGCTCGCGGACCTCGACAGCCGCCTTGCCCACCTGCGCCTGCTGTGGAACTCCTATGTCGTGAACTACTCGACCCAGGAGCAGCACGACCTCCGCGACGCCGCGCTCCGCCTGCTGTCGCGGCTCTCGAACGCCATTCCGTCGTGGGGCAGCGGCCTGTTCGCCCTCGAGGGCGGAAGGGCAGGGGGGGCGCTGGGAGTCGTGGGCATCGGCCTGCTGCTCCTCCTCGGGGCAGGGGCGGCGCTCCTCGCTCGCCGCCTGGTGCGGGTCAGGAGGCGTCGGCGCGCGGGAGCCGGCGTGGCCGGACGGCCCACCGTGGGCTTCTACCGCAGGATGGAGGCGATCCTGCGGCGCCGCGGCTTCCGCCGAGGGGCCGCGGTCACCCCCAAGGAGTTCGCGGCCGCCGTGATCGCCGAGGGCGGAGCGACCTTTGCCCCCGCCGCAATCGTGGCCGAAGCCTTCGGCCGCGTCCGCTACGGCGCCCGCACCCTCACCCCCGCCGAGCAATCCGGCGTTGCCGCCGCCCTCACCCGCCTTGCCGACGCTCCACTATGATCCGCAGGGACGAGCTTGAGGCCCTCGCGCGTCAGGGGTGCGTGAAATCTCCTACGGTCAAGGGATGGAACACGAACGCCCGCAGGGCGTGGCGCAGTAAAGCCCACGGTGGAGCGAGGCGGAACCGTGGGTTTGTGTGGCGGAGAAACGCCCAACCCCCGAAGGGGGTGGCGGAACTTCGGGGTGGCTTGGATGCTCCGCCGCCCCGCTTCGGGGGCTGAATCCCGGGTGCGCCTGTACCCACGGCTCCCAAAGCGTCGCCGTGGGCTTTATTCCGTCGACTCCTTCGGAGGCTGAAGACGCAGACCTCTTGACCGTAGGAGATTACACGCACCCGCGCGTCAGCCGCCTCTTGACTTCCCGCTGTGCGCAGGTGTAGGATGAGGCCATGGACAGCCCTTCGTCAGCCCGGCCTGTCGGCGGGTTGAACCGCGCGTCCGTCGTGACCGCTCTCCCACCCCTCTGATTTGTGTAAGGACGCAATAATTGATATTTGAAGATGTGACACCCCTTCCCGATCCGCGGCTGGAACCAGTCGCTCTTGCGATCGTAGCCTTCGGTGATGACTTCGAGCTGGACGCGGAAATCCAGCCCTTCTTTGCCCTCGCCGCCGCAAGCCGCGGACCATGCGGTTGAGGCCAGCAGGCCGTGAGCGGTCCTCACGAGCGTCTGGCGGCGGGTGACGCGGCGGTTCGGCTTGTCGCCCATGGGGCTCCCCCTTCCGAAACGAGTCTTATTCCGACTTCGGCCTCAGCACGCGCGTGCCGCTGAAGGCGGAACGCGAGTTGGACGTCTCTGGGCGTTTTCGCTCAGCCGTCAACCGCGGAGCCGTTCGCCATGGCGCCTCTCCAAGTGGCACGCCGCTGCATTATAACCGCCTCTCCTGGGAACGCAAGGGAAGCGATTGGGCTCAGCGATTGGCTAGGTTGCACCTCTGTGGGAGCTGTGGTATTGTCCATGCCCAAGTGGAACTGCGAACAGGAGGAAACCGTGCGGCGGATAACGAGCGTGTTCTGTATCGCCCTGCTGACAGGGGATTGCCTGAGGGCAGCTATGGGGGCCGCCACGCCTAAGGAACGGTCTGGTACGGACGCCGATGTTCCGTCGTTCCTCTGGGCGGCGAAGCTGTTCCCGTTGCCCGGCACCAAGCGCATCTACCTGCACCAGCCGTGTGACTATCGAATCGTGCAAGCCCGGCCCGACCTCAAGTTCCAGATGAAACCGGCAACCCGCGGCGGAGAGGTCACCGGCTTCGGCTTTGTGATCGTCAAAGGGGGGCAGCCCGAATCTTTCGACTTCACGAGGACCCAGCAGCAATTCGAGGACCACGCGCTTCCCTTGCTCACGCAGAGGATCGCCCAGTCGGGCTTTGTCTTCCAGCAGACCGCGTTCACGGCTGCCGGCCCGTCCGGTCGCCGGCTCCTGATGATACGGCTGCGCGTGACACCTGAGGACAGCGCGTCGCCTCGGACTCTTACGCTCGGCTGGCTCTCCGTGAGACAGCCGCACGGGCGTTTTCACTCCCATCCGAACGAGGACTACATCGTTTTCGAGCCCTGGGCGCCGGCTTGGCAGGCGTATCTCGACCTGCGCTGCGACGAAGGGGTGTTGCACGACGGCAACGTCGTCTTCTTGGCGATCCGCGGCGGCGAAAACGTGTCGCTCGGCCCCGGCAGTGGTCCGAAGGGCCCGCTCGCCTTGACGCTTTCCTTCGACCGTGCCAGGGAGGCGGTGATCGAAGTGGTCGTTCCGTACGAACCCGTGTTTCGGAGGCAGGACGCCAAGCAGCTTTTGTCGCTCTCGTTCGACGAAGCCTACTCGCGGCAGGCTCGCCTGTGGAAGCAGCAACTGGACAGGGCCGCGCGAATCGAGGTCCCCGAGCCCATGGTCGAGCAAATCTATCGGACGCTCACGCTCAATAACCTTCAGTTCCTAGGGAACACGCCGGGCGTTGCCTACCTCAAGCCCGGCCAGGGCGGGTTCAACAACTTCTCCGTGGTCTACGGCTGGGAGTCCTCGTGTTTTCTCACTATCATGGACAAGCAGGGCTACGGAGACGAGGTCCGCCGCGTGTTGGACTACTTCCTCACCACGCAACAGGGGACCCACGGCCCGGATGGCGATATCTCGACGGCGGAAGGGGCGTTCCGGCCCCACATTCATTGGATGTGCGAGACCGGCGCGATCCTCCGCGTGTTTGCCGAACACGCCCTGTGCAGGCAAGACGCGGCCGAGCTCCGCCGCGACTCGCCCGCGTTGCTGAAGGCGGCCCGGTGGATTCAGGGACAGCGGGCGCGCACCAAACAGGCCGGCCCCGACGGCAGGAAGGTCCCGCACTATGGCCTGATGCCGCGCGGACGCGGCACAGATTGGCCCGACAAGGGCTACCAGTTCTTCACCGACGCCTACACATGGCAAGGCCTGGACCGCCTGGCTGCAGCCTACGAGTCGGCCGGCCTGCCGGAGGCCATGCTGCTGCGCGAGGAGGCCGACGACTACCGCCGGTGCATTCTTGCCGCCGTGGCCGGTGCGATCAAGCCGCATCCCCTCGACCCGTCGCTCCAATGGGTCCCCGACGAGGTCTATGAGGATCCAGCCAAGGCTTTGCCGAGGACAATCCACGCGGGCCCGCAAGGGCTGCTCGGCGCGGGCCTCCTCGCCGCGGACAATCCGCTCGTGCCGGCCATCGAGGCCTCGTTACGAAAAGCCGGCTGCTTGAACGACCTCTTTGCGTTCCGCATGAAAATGATGGAAGACGCGACGTTGAAAGCACTTCAGGAGCGGTCGGCCGGCGGCAAGGTGGACTTGTACTATACCACGACCCGCGAGCGGACGTGGCATCGCATCTGGCTCGAACGCGGCGAACGATTGAAGGCCCTGCGCTATTTCTATATGACGCTGGCCTACGGGACCTCCCGCGACGTCCACTTGGTCCACGAACGGTTTTGCCCCCAGCTTCCGTGGCTCCTGCCGTGGCAACCCAACGCCAGCGGTAACGGACGCGTGCTGGAGATGATCCTCAACACGCTCGTCTTCGAGAAGGGCGACGCGCTTTGCCTCCTGTACGGCGCGCCCGACGCTTGGTTCGCCGCCAAACAGCCGCTTGGTGTCACGGGGCTTCACACGTCGTTCGGCGCGTTCTCGTTCCGCCTGACCCCGACCGACGGGCCCGGCTCGTATCGGTTCACCTACGAATGCGATGGGCGCGTGCCTTCACGGTTCCTACTTGCGATTCCGACGGGCGACAGCACAGAGGCCCGGCGCATCGTGGAAGTTGCGGGGCAGAACAAGGCAACCGCGACGCACGCCATTCCGTGAATCTGAGGAGTGTCTGAGGGTGGAGACTTCTCGACGCGGCTTCATCAGGGGGGCGGGTGCGGCCGGGTTGATCAGCTTCTTCGGTCCGGCAGTGGGCGACGAGGCCCGTACCCGGTGTCACATCTCCAAATGTCAATTATCGGTGGGAACCGGTTTGAGATCATCGCACGCGAGTTGCGTCTTGGCTTCCCGCCGGCCGCAGGTGTAGGATGAGGCGGTGGGCACACGCCTCGTCGGCCCAGGTTGCCCCTGCGCCGAACCGCCACTTGGCAGCGTCTCAGGCCCGCAAGTCGGGCTGGACAAGGAGGGGATAATTGATATTTGAAGATGTGACACCCGCCCTCGGCGACTACTGGGTCGCGGTCGGGGTCCCGCTGAATGCCGAGGGGAACAATGATATACAGGTAGAAGCCAGGGACGCCGTGGGCCGCTCGGGCTACGACAGCGTGTCCGTGGCCCGCGACACCCAGGACCCCGAGGTCGAGATCACCTCGCCCGAGAACAACGACAAGGTCCACACCAGGCTGATCACAGTGAGCGGCACGGTGAGCGACGCGACGCTCTACGACGTGAAGGTGAACGGCGCGCCCGCAGAGATTGACGGGGAGACGTTCACCGCCGTGGACGTGCCGCTGGAGGCCGAAGGGGCAAACACGGTCACGGCCGTGGCCCGCGACGGCGTGGGGCACGAGAGCGAGAGCTCGATCACGGCTGTGCGGAGCCTGCCGCCGGTCCTGGCCATCACGAGCATCGTCTTCTCCGAGCAGTCCACCGAGGAGCAGGCGAAGGTGAACTTCGGTCGCAAAGCCTCACGAAGTTCCAATGGGGGCTCCGCCCCTCTTGTGCTGCGCGACGCTGCGCCGGCTCGCGTCGCTCCGCTGTCACCCCTTGGAGGGGAAACACTCTCCCCTCCAAGCCTCCCCGGCCAGCCGCGGAACATCAGAGTTCCGCGTCTGAAGATCATCGGGACGGTGGACGACGCCTCGGCGAGCGTCTGCTGCGGCGAGGTGGTGGGCACCAACGACGGCGGGGAGTTCGTGATTGACGGCGTGAACGTCTACGCGGGCACCAACATCCTCACCGTCACGGCCACGGACGACGACGGCCAGTCCACGAGCGTGGCTGCCGTGGTGGACCTCGACCCCGGCGACGGGAGCTACGACCTGCCCGGCGGGGGCGAGAGCGGCGACGTGCCTCCTCCGCCCATCCTCACCTGCACGCCGCTGACCGTGGACGAGGGCGGCGGGGAAAAGATGGGGGCCGGGGGGATGGCGGGAAACAAATCCTTCCGGTGGCAAGAGAGGGCGCCTTTGCGGAGCGTTGGGAGAGTGTCGGCCAACTCGAGCGGGGCAATCGGGAATCCTCAGTGGCTTGGCCGAAGATGACGGCTGGAGGATCCGGCAGCGTGCGGCCACATGAGGCTCACGAGACCTCCCCCATGAACCTGCCGACTCTGCCGACATTGCCGACTTACAAGCTGTTGGGGCTTGCTCCCGAGGCAGCCACAATCTGTTGGGCGCTTCGGCGTAAAGTTGTAAGTTGAGACCTGACCCCACCGTGCGGAAAAGCGGTCGACTCTGGCGAGTCTGCGCGACTCTGAGCCGGAAGGCCGAGAATCGGCGATTCTCGAGTCGGGAAACCGAGAAACCCATACGACTCTGAGCCGGAGAGGCGAGAACAGCCAAATGGGTGCGCCGGAAATGGAGAACCCCCGCGCGACTCTGAGCCGGAAGGCCGAGAATCGCCAAACGGCGAGTCGGGGCCGGCCCTCCTGATGAGGAGGCGTGAGGTGGTTTCAGAGGAGGTCGAGGCGGCGGACGACTTCGGTCATCGAGGAGGGGCGCTTCTGGGCGCGGCGCTCGCAGGACTGGAGGATGAGTTCCTCGAGGCCGGGGGGGCACTTGGGATTCCTGTCGCGCACGCTGTCGGAGCGGCCCGCGTAGCCGACGGTGAGGCCGGCCCCTCCGCTCATGCCACCGAGGGCGGGGCGGTTGGCCTGGCCGGTGAGCACGAAGTACATGGTGGCGCCGAGGCCGTAGACGTCGGTGCGGGCGTCGAGGGGGAGCCCTTTGAGCTGCTCGTAGGCCATGAACTCGGCCGTGCCCTGGATGCGCCCCGGGGGTTCGCTGAAGAAGCGCGCGAGCCCAAAGTCGATCAGCTTCACGTGGCCATCGCGCGTGATGAAGATGTGGTGGGGCTTCATGTCGGCGTGGAGGATCTGGTGGGTGTGGAGGTAGGCCAGGCCCATCGCCGCCTCGCGGTAGAAGCGGATGAAGTCGGCCATCTCGTAGTCGCTCCTCTCCCGCAGGCTCGCGCCGGCCACGTACTCCATGATGAGGTCGTAGCCGCGGGGGAAGAACAGCTTGCGGAGGGTCACCAGGGAGTCGACCCGGACGATGTGGGGGGAGTAGGTGGACTTGTCGAGGGTGGAGAGGATTCGGTATTCGTTGCGGATTTGCTCGAAGAAGCTGCCATAGTTGAGGCGGGCGTACCGGCCGAGGCGGCGGCTGCCGGAGCGCACGTCGCGGCGGGCCCGCTCGATGCCGGCAACGGTCTTGCGGGTCACGTGCTTGATGGCGCAGAGGGCCCCGGTGGCCGTCTCGCGGGCCTTGTAGACGACGCTGCCGGCGCCGTTGCCCACGAGTTCGAGCAACTCATATCCCTTGAGGTCGGGCTTCGGCATGGAACCCTCTCAGATGCGCGTCACGTGATGTCGAAACGCCTGGCAGGCCAGGCCGGGGTGAGCCTGCGCGCGGAACACGGCAAGCCGGCGGGCCAGGCCGCATCAGGCCGGCCGGCCCTGCATCTGCCCCCCAGGGTGCCCCTGTGGGCGGCATACACTCATGAGTCTACAATCTTCCCTGTCAGCGGTCAAGCGCCGCGCGGGCGCGGGCGGGTCAGCGGCCGGCCGGGCTGCGCGAGACGACGTAGATGCCCAACTGGGCAAAGGTGTTCGGGAGTGCCCAGGCCAGGGCTCGGGAGACCGGGCCTCCGCTCGCCACGAAGCGCTCCTGCTCGATGCGGATGCCGCTCTCCCCACAGAAATCCCGAAAATCGTTCAGCGCCATCACGTGCCCCGTCGGGGTCGTGTACCACGGGTCCTTGAAGCAGCCGGCCCGCGGCACGCGGCCGCGCGCGAGGAGACCCAGGCGGATGCGCCAGTAGCCGAAGTTGGGGATGGACACGATGCCGCGGCGCCCGACGCGCAGCATCTCCTGCACGACCAGGCCCGGGCGGCTCACGAGGTGGAGGATGAGGCTGAGGACCACGTAGTCGAACGAGCCGTCCTCGTAGTCCTGGAGGCCATCGTCAATGTTGCCCTGGCACACGGCGAGGCCCTGGGCCACGCAGTCCACCACGCGCTCGGGCTTCACCTCGATGCCGCGCGCGGTGACGCCGCGCGCGCTCTCGAGGTGGGCCATGAGCTCGCCCTCGCCGCAGCCCAGGTCGAGCACGCGGGTGCCCGGCTCGATGAGAGCCGCGATCTCCAAGAGGTCTGGGCGCAGCCGGCCCCGGCTCGTCGTGGGGGACACCTAGTGCCGCTCCTCGTCCAGTGCGCGGGCGTAGTTGAGCGCCAGGAAGTCCGAGATCACGCGGCTGATGCGCGCGCGCTCGAGCAGGAAGGCGTCGTGGCCGTAGTTCGAAGGGATCTCGTAGTACGAGAAGTGCGCGCAGTTCGCGCGCAGCGCCGAGACGATCTCCTTCGACTGGTACGGCGGGTACAACCAGTCCGAGCTGAACGCGATGACCAGGAAGCGCGCCCGCACGCCGCGGAACGCCGCGTCGAGCGAGCCGTGCTTGCCCGCGAGGTCGAAATAGTCCATCGCTCGCGTGATGTAGAGATACGAGTTCGCATCGAATCGCTCGACGAACGACTGGCCCTGGTGCTTCAGGTAGCTCTCGACCTCGAAGTCCACGTCGAACTCGTAGCTGTAGTCGTTCTTGTCGCGGAGCTGCCGGCCGAATTTCTGGCGCATGGACTCGTCGCTGAGGTAGGTGATGTGGCCGAGCATGCGGGCGATGGCGAGGCCGCGGGTGGGCAGCTCGCCCTCGTAGTAGTCGCCGTCGCGGTAGTTCGGGTCGTCGAGGATGGCTTGGCGACCGACGACGTTGAACGCGATGCCCTGGGCCGTCAGCCGCGGGGTGGTGGCAATGGGGATAGCCGTCCAGATCCGGTCGGGATAGTTGATCGCCCATTCGAGCACCTGCATGCCGCCCAGCGAGCCACCGACGACGGTGAGCAGCGTCTCGATGCCCAGGTGGTCAATCAGCGCCTTCTGCGCCCGCACCATGTCGGCCATCGTCACGACCGGGAAGTCGCGCCCGTAGCGGCGGCCCGTGGCGGGGTTGACCGAAGAGGGGCCGGTCGAGCCCCTGCAGCCGCCGATGCAGTTCGGGCACACGACGAAGTAGCGGCGGGTGTCGAACGCCTTGCCCGGGCCGACCATGCCGTCCCACCAGCCGGGCTTCCTGTCGCTCGGCGACTGGTAGCCGGCCACGTGGGCGTCGCCGGAGAGGGCGTGGCAGAGGAGGACGGCGTTGCGCTTGCGCTCGTCGAGCTCGCCGTAGGTCTCGTAGGCGAGGGTGATCGGGCCGAGCCTGGCGCCGCTGTCGAGCGGCAGTTCGTTCGGCGGCTCGGCGAAGGTGAACGACTTCGTCTCCACGATGCCGACGGAGTCCGCCTGCTCCCACGGCGGCAGCTCGGGCCGCCCGATCACATGCTGCATCTGCGGTTCGTCGCCGGACATCGGACTCGGCCTCTACCTCTTGCCTCTTGCCCTACGGCTGGCCTTGAGGGCCAGATCCAGATCGGCAATGATGTCCTCCGCCGTCTCGATGCCCACCGAGAGGCGGACGAAGTCGGCCGTCACGCCGCAGGCGAGCTGCTGCTCGGGGTTGAGCTGGCTGTGGGTGGTGGACGCGGGGTGGATGACGAGGGTCTTCGCGTCGCCCACGTTGGCCAGGTGGCTGCACAGTTGCACGGAGTTGATGAAGCGCTTGCCGGCCTCGAGGCCGCCCCTGATGCCGAAGCCGATCATCCCGCCGCAGCCCTTGGGCAGATAGCGCCGGGCCTTCCTGTGCGAGGGGTGCGACGGCAGGCCCGGGTACTTGACCCAGGTGACGTTGGGGTGCTTCTCCAGCCATCGGGCGATCCGGAGCGCATTCGAGCTGTGACGCTCCATCCGTAGCGACAGGGTTTCGAGGCCGAGCAGGAAGAGGAAGGCATTGAAGGGGCTGAGGCAGCCGCCCAGGTCGCGGAGCATGTTCACCCGCGCCTTGGCAACGAACGCCGCCGGGCCAAACGCCTTGGCGTAGCTCAGGCCGTGGTAGCTGGGGTCGGGCTCCGTGAGCATCGGGAACTTGCCGCTCGCCGCCCAGTCGAACGTCCCGCCGTCCACCAGGACACCACCGATGGACGTGCCGTGGCCGCCGATGTACTTCGTGAGCGAGTGCATCACGATGTCGGCCCCGTGCTCGAACGGCCGGCACAGGTAGGGCGTGGCGAACGTGTTGTCCACCATCAGCGGCACGCCGGCCGCGTGGGCGATGCGGGCGATGGCTCGGAAGTCCGGCACATCGAGGCCGGGGTTCCCGATGGTCTCGACGTAGACCAGCCGCGTCCGCTCGGTGATCGCCCTGCGGAAGCTCGCGGGGTCGCTCGGGTCCACGAAGACGGTGTCCACGCCGTAGCGGCGGAGCGTGCAGTCCATCAGGGTCACGGTGCCGCCGTAGAGGTTGGTGGCGGCGACGACCTCGCTGCCCTCGTAGGCGATGTTGAGGATGCCCGCGGTGCAGGCGGCCTGGCCGCTGGCGAAGGCGAGGGCGCCCACACCGCCTTCGAGGAGGGCGACGCGGTTCTCCAGCACCTCGGTCGTCGGGTTCATGATCCGCGTGTAGATGTAGCCCGGCTCCTCGAGGTTGAAGAGCCGCACGGCATGTTCCGTGTCGCGGAAGCAGTACGACGTGGTCTGGTAGATGGGCACGGCTCGCGAGCCGGTCGCGGGGTCCGGCTTCTGCCCGCCGTGTAGCTGCAACGTCTCGAATCCCGACTCCCGCTTGCCTTGCGCCATCGAGTGCTCCTGGTGGCTCATGCGCCCCGTCCACTTGGACCTATGGTACTCCAAATGGCGGATTCGAGTCAATAGCCCTGCGCGGGAGGGGTGCGTGTAATCTCCTACGGTCAAGGGTGCAACGTGAACGCCCGTAGGGCGTGGCGGAGTACAGCCCACGGTGCAGCGAAGCGGAACCGTGGGTTTGCGTCCGAGAAGAAGACCCAGCCCCCGA
>DATKZY010000093.1:0-42658 GCA_035527715.1 Planctomycetota bacterium
CTCCGCCGCCCCCTTCGGGGGCTGGGCCACGGGAGGTCGTCAACCCACGGCTCCCCGAGCATCGCCGTGGGCTTCATTCCCTCGCCTCCTTCGGAGGCTGAAAACGCGAACGCCTGGCCCGTAGGAGATTACACGCACCCGGCAGCCCGAGGCAGCTTGACATAGGGGACGGCGGGTCTATAATTGTCGGAACGTCGTCCGACCCATGCGCCTGGGGGGGCAGGACCGGTGAGCCATGGCCGAGCGGGTAGCCATTATCTCGGACATTCATGCCAACCTCGAGGCTCTCAAGGCCGTGCTCGCCGACATTGCTGCCCAGGGAGCCAGCGACGTGCTGTGCCTGGGCGACGTGGTGGGCTACGGCATTGACGCCGAGGCGTGCATTGACCTGGTGCAGAAGCGCTGCTCGCTGTGCCTGTGCGGGAACCACGACTGGGCGGTGCTGAACAGCGCGCTGGGCTTCAATGCGATGGCCCGGCAGGCGATTGACCTGACCCGGCGGCGCCTCGCTCCCTCGAAATGGCGTTCCCCGGCGCGCAAGCGCAGGTGGCAGTTCCTCGAGGGCCTGCCGCTCACCCGCACGCGGGGTAGCTGGCTCCTCGTCCACGGCTCCCCGCGAGACCCCGTGACCGAGTACATTTTCCCGGAGGACGTGGAGCTTGACCCCGACAAGATGGAGGAGATCTTCGGAAAGGTCGAGCAGGTGTGCTTCGTGGGGCACACCCATCTGCCCGGGATCTTCACCGAGACCATGGCGTTCCTCACCCCGCCCGAGGTGGGCGGCCGATTCCAGCTTGGGGAGGCGAAGGCCGTGATCAACGTCGGCTCCGTCGGGCAGCCGCGCGACGGGGACGTGCGGGCGTGCTACGTGCAGGTGGAGGACGACCAGGTGGTGTACCGCCGCGTGCCGTACGACGTGCGGAAGACGATGGAGAAGATTCGGGCGAGCCACCTGGACGCCGTGTGCGCCGAGCGGCTGTCCCTGGGGAGATAGCGGAAGCCCGGCCGCCCGCTCGCGGGCGGGCGTATGGAGCGACGATGGCTGCGCTGATCATCCTGGCGGTGGTGCTCCTGGGCGTTCTCGGGGTCGGCTTTGGCGTGGGCCTGGCCGTGGCGGCGAAACGCTTCCACGTGGCGATGGACCCCCGCGTCGAGGAGGTGCTGGCGGCGCTGCCGGGCGCGAACTGCGGCTCGTGTGGCTACGCCGGGTGTGAGGGCTACGCGGCCGCGGTCGTGAAGGGGGAGGCCGGCCCCGACGTCTGTGCCCCCGGCGGCCCGGCGTGCGCGAGGCGCATCGCCGCCATCCTGGGCGTGGAGACAGGGGAGCACGTGGCCCGCCGCGCCGTCGTCCACTGCCGGGGCGGATCGGGCGTGGCCAAGGTCCAGTTCGAGTACCACGGCGTCCGCGACTGCGCGGCGGCGATGCTGCTGCAGGGCGGCGCCAAGCTGTGCAAGTTCGGCTGCATCGGCCTCGGGACCTGCGCGCGGGCGTGTCCCTTCGGCGCCATCACGATGGGCGACGACGGGCTGCCCGCCATCTCCGAGGCGAAGTGCACGGCGTGCGGGCTGTGCGTCAAGGCCTGCCCCGTCGGCATCATCTCCATTCTGCCCAGCAAACACAGGGTCTTCCTGGGCTGCTCCAACCCCGCGGCCCGGGGGCCGGTGATGAAGGCGATCTGCTCCCGGGGGTGCATCAAGTGCCGGCTGTGCGTCAAGGCCACGAAGTCGGGCGCCGTCGAGTGGGGGGAGAGCCTGCCCAAGATTGACTTTGCGAAGTGGGAGGACCCGGAGGGCGCGCTCGAGAAATGCCCGATGAGCACGTTCGTGGACCAGCGGGCCGCGCCTCCGCCGCCCGTTGCCGCAGGGTCCTGACACGCCTCGGGGTAGCCGCGGCCACACTGCCACAATGACAACCGCGTGCTGGAGCGAGGGGGCAGCAGGCTGCCAGTATGGCAGGACACGCCGGGGCTCGCACGGCGGAGATGCACGCAAGAGTCGCACCCGCAAGAGCTTATATCTTGCTTCGCGCTGTCGCCTGGCTTTGGTACGGAATTTGTTGTAAGAGGGCCCAGAGACGTAGTGGGATCGCGAAGGACCGGAGTTGCTATGCCCGGTGCCTTCCGCTATAATGCCAGCACGGATTTGCTTGGGTGGCAAGGAGGAAAAGCCGAATGGCCAAGCTGCTTGAGTTCGACGACGCCTCGCGGGCCTCGCTGCGTGCGGGGGTGGAGAAGATCGCACGAGCCGTCAAGTCCACCCTGGGCCCGCGCGGGCGGAACGCCTTGCTCGACAAGGGCTGGGGCAGCCCGAAGGTGACCCGGGACGGTGCGACGGTGGCCGAGGAGATTGACCTCGCCAACCGCTTCGAGAACCTCGCCGCGCGCCTCCTGCGCGAGGCGGCCACCAAGACCCACGACGACGCGGGCGACGGCACGACGACCTCGGCCGTGCTCGCCGAGGCCATCTTCCTCGAGGGCCTCAAGATGGTCATCGCCGGGCACGCGGCGATCAACGTCGTGCGCGGCATCCAGCGCGGCGTCGAGGCCGTCCTGGAGAGGCTCGGAGCCATGAGCCGGCCGCTCAAGGACGACGAGATCGGGCGCATCGCCACCATCGCGGCCAACCAGGACGCCGAGATCGGCAAGACCATTGCCGACGCCATCCGCAAGGTCGGCAAGGACGGCGTCATCACCATCGAGGAGAGCAAGGGCATCGAGACCACGGTCGAGGTCGTCCAGGGCATGCAGTTCGACCGCGGCTACCTCTCGCCCCACTTCGTCACCGACCCCGAGGCGATGGTGTGCGAGCTGGAGAACCCCTGCATCCTCATCCACGAGGAGAAGATCAGCAACGCCCGCGACCTGGTGCCGCTGCTCGAGAAGCTGGCGGAGGCCAAGCGGCCGCTCCTGGTCATTGCCGAGGAGGTCGAGGGCGACGCGCTGGCGACCCTGGTCGTCAACAAGATGCGCGGCATCCTGCCCTGCGTGGCCGTGAAGGCCCCCGCCTACGGCGACCGCCGCAAGGCCATGCTCCAGGACATCGCCATCCTCACCGGCGGAAAGGCCATCTTCAAGGAGTTCGGCCTCAAGCTCGAAACCGTCGGCATCAAGGACCTCGGCAGGGCCAAAAAGGTCATCATTGACCAGGACAACACGACGATCATCCAGGGCGCCGGCGACGCCGCGGAGATCAGCGGGCGGTGCAGGCAGATCCGCAAGGAACTGGAGGTCACGACCTCGGACTACGACCGCGAGAAGCTCCAGGAACGCCTGGCGAAGCTGGCGGGCGGCGTGGCCGAGATCCGCGTGGCCGCGGCCACTGAGAGCGAGATGAAGGAGAAGAAGGCGCGCTTCGAGAGCGCCCACAGCGCCACGCGGGCCGCCATCGAGGAGGGCATCCTGCCAGGCGGCGGGGTCGCGCTGGTCCGCGCCGCCGCCGTGCTCGACGACCTGAAGGCCCGCGCGGACGAGCGGATCGGCCTCCAGGTGCTGCGCACCGCACTGGCGGCGCCCCTCAAGCAGATCGTGAGGAACGCGGGCTTCGAGGGCCCCGTCGTGATCCGCAAGATCCTGGCCGACAAGGAGACCGTGGGCTTCGACGTGGTCTCGGAGAAGTACTGCGACCTCATCGAGGCAGGGATCATGGACCCGGCCAAAGTGACGAAGGCCGCCGTGAAGAACGCCGCCAGCGCCGCGGCGATGCTCCTGATGAGCGACTGTCTGGTGGTCATGGAGATCGAGAAGGACGAGGACGAGCACGGGCACGGCCATCCGCACGGCGACTGATGGCGCCGAACCGCCCGCGGCCTCGACACGGAACCACAAGCCCAGGACCGAATACGGGAGCCGAAGAAGATGCCGAAGCAACTCATTTACGGTGTGGACGCCCGGATGAAGGTGCTCGAGGGGATTCGCAAGCTGGCGCGGCCCGTGGCCGTCACCCTCGGGCCGACCGGGCGAAACGTCCTCCTCCAGAAAGCCTATGGCGGGCCCACCGTCACGAAGGACGGCGTGACCGTGGCCAAGGAGGTCGAGCTCGAGGACCCGTTCGAGAACATGGGCGCCAAGATGGCCCGCGAGGTCGCCTCGAAGACCAGCGACGTGGCGGGCGACGGCACGACCACGGCTACCGTGCTCGCCGAGGCCATGTACGGCGAGGGACTCAAGGCCGTGATGGCCGGGGCCGACCCGTTGGCCGTGCGCCGCGGCATCGAGAAGGCGGTCGAGGCCGCCATTGACGAGATCGGCACCCTCGCGCGGCCCGTGAAGTCCAAGGACGAGGTGGCCCAGGTGGCCGCCATCTCCGCGAACAACGACGCCTTTATCGGCGGCCTCATCGCCGACGCGGTCGAGCGCGTCGGCAAGGACGGCGTGGTGACCGTGGAAGAAGGGAAGACGGTGGACACGGGCCTGGAGTTTCTCGAGGGACTCCAGTTCGACCGCGGCTACCTGAGCCCGTATTTCGTCACCAACCCTGAGACGATGGAGGCGGTGCTCGAGGACTGCCTGGTGCTGCTGCACGAGAAGAAGCTGTCGAGCCTGCCCGACCTGCTTCCGCTGCTCGAGGCCGTGGCCCAAGTGGGCAAGCCGCTTCTGGTGGTCGCGGAAGACATCGAGGGCGAGGCCCTGGCCGCCCTGGTCATCAACCGCCTGCGGGGGGTGCTCCCCTGCGTGGGCGTGAAGGCGCCCGGCTTCGGCAATCGCCGCAGGGCGCTCCTCGAGGACATGGCCATTCTCACCGGCGGAACGCTCATCTGCGAGGACCTGGGCGTCAAGCTCGAGCACGTCAAGCCGCAGCATCTCGGCAAGGTCAAGAAGATCACCGTGACCAAGGACAAGACGACCCTCGTCGGCGGCGGCGGGGCCACCGACGAGGTGAAGAAGCGCATCGCGCAGATCCGCTACCAGATCGAGACCACGACCTCGGACTACGACCGCGAGAAGCTCGAGGAGCGGCTGGCGAAGCTCTCGGGCGGCGTGGCCATCGTGAAGGCCGGCGGCGCCACCGAGGCCGAGGTCAAGGAGCGCAAGGCGCGCATCGAGGACGCCTTGCACGCCACGCGCGCGGCCATCGAGGAGGGCGTCGTGCCCGGCGGCGGGGTCGCCTTGCTGCGAGCGCGGGCCGCCGTGAACAAGGCGAAGGGCAAGCTCCGCGGCGACGAGAAGATCGGCGCGCGCGTTGTGGCACAAGCCCTGGCCGTGCCGCTCAAGCTCATCGCCTCCAACAGCGGCGCCGACGGCTCCGTCGTTGCCGCAGACCTCGAAGAGCGCGAGCCGACCGTGGGGTTCGACGGCAACACGCGCGAGTACGTGGACATGTTCGACGCAGGGATCATCGACCCGGCGAAAGTGACGCGGTGCGCCCTCGAGAACGCCGCGAGCATCGCGGCGCTCATGCTCACGACGGAGACCCTGGTGACCGACTTCGACGAGAAGAAGAGCAAGGCGCCGGTAGAGCGAAGCGTCCAGTGAGTCCGTTGCCGCCTCTGGCGGGAGAGGAGCCATCGCCATGCGACCGCCGCTGAGCTTGGCGCTTCTGGCCGGGCTGCTTCTGGTTCCGGTGCGCGCGTTTCCGGGCGCCGACCGAGACGAGGCCCTCGAGGCACAGATCCGCGTGCTCCAGGACGTGACCCGCCCCGACGACCAGCGCGCCGCCGTCCGCACCCAACTCGTCACCCTGGTCGCTCGCGGCGAGCAGGCCGTCATCGAGCGCATCCTCAAGCTTGGGCGGGAGACCACGAACGACAGCGTGCGGTTCCAGGTGGGCTACGTCCTCGCTCAGACGCGCCTGGGCAAGAGCATCGTGCCCGCCGCGTACACGCGCGCCGTCGTCGAGCTCCTGGCGACGTGGTTCGAGCCCGACGACGGGAATGCCTCGGTCCGCCTCTGGGCCGCCGTGGGCCTGGCGACGAGCCACGACGAGCGCGTGCTGCCTCTCCTCACCGAGAAGGCCCTCGCTCCCTCGTGCGACCCCGTGATCCGCGCGGCGGTGGCGCGGGCGCTCGGCGGCTGGCGTGGCCCGGCCCTCGAGAAGCGCATCGTGCCGCTCCTCGTGGAGTTCCTGAAGGACAAGGATCCCGAGATGCGAATCACGGGCTGTGACGCGCTGCGGTTTACCGGTGTGGACAGCGAGGAGGCGATCGTGCCGGTGCTGGCCGTGGCCAATGGGGAGACGGATGAGCGGGTGTGGCGCGCCGCCGTGTTCGCGCTCCGGCGGCTTGGCGGCGGCTTCCTGAACATCGCGCAAGGCGGCGAGGACGCCGAACGGAAGCAGAAGCTCCAGACCTGGGAGAACATCTGGCGCAGGAAGAAGAAGGCGGCCACCAAGGAGAAAGGGGAGTAGGGAAGGGAGCTGGCGGAGGCACGCGAACGACACGGGTGGGGCGACAGACAGGGGGGCGGGTGGCCCCTTGTGGGGAGGGCCGGCGCGGCGGCACCCTCGCACTGGCGCTCGACGACGGCGGTTCCAGGGCCTGACGGGTTCCCTTTGCCATGGCCAAGCGCGACTACTACGAGGTGCTGGGGGTCAGCCGCGACGCAACGCCCGAGGAGATTCGGCGGGTTTTCAAGAAGCTCGCCCTGAAATACCATCCCGACCGCAACCCCGACAACCGCAAGGAGGCGGAAGAACGCTTCAAGGAGCTTGCCGAAGCCTACGAGGTGCTCGCGGACCCCGACAAGCGGCGCCGCTACGACCAGTTCGGCGACGAGGGGCTCCAGGGCACCGGCTTCCAGCACTTCGGCAGCATGGACGATGTCTTCGGCTCGAGCCTGTTCTCCAGCATCTTCGAGGAGCTCGGGTTCCTCGGGTTCGGGCGACAAGGGGGGCGGCGGCGTCGCGGCTACGATGTCGAGCACGACCTGCACCTGACGCTCCGCGAGGCCTGTTTCGGTGTGACTCAGACGATCGAGATCTCCCGGCGCGAGCCCTGCGCCGCCTGTGGCGGCACCGGCGCCCGGCAGGGCACGGCGCCGCGACGGTGCCCCACCTGCCGGGGAATGGGACAGGTCGAGCAGCGCGCCGGCTTCTTCGCCGTGCGCACGCTGTGCCCGAGCTGTCGCGGCAGCGGGCACGTGATTGACAAGCCGTGCGCCGAGTGCTCGGGGGCCGGGCGGTCGCCGCGCCGGGTCTCGATTGACGTGCGGATTCCCGCCGGCATCGAGGACGGCGTGCGTCTTCGCGTGCCCGGCCAGGGCGAGCTTGGGAACGACCACGCCGAGCGAGGAGACCTCTACTGCTACGTCCACGTGAAGCCCGACGAGTTCTTCAAGCGTCAGGGGGACGACCTGATCTGCCGCGCGCCGATCACGTACAGCCAGGCCGTCCTCGGCGCCGAGATCGAGGTGCCGACGATTGACGGGCGGACCACCAGTCTCCGGGTGCCGCCCGGCACGCAGAGCGGCGAGGCCCTCACGCTCCCCGGCCTCGGCGTGCCGCGCCTGAATGGCCGGGGCCGGGGCGACGAGCACATCGTCGCCCTCATCGAAGTGCCGAGGAAGGTCACCGAGCGGCAGAAGGACCTCCTGCGGCAACTGGCCGAGCTCGAAGAACGCAACGTGACCCCGGAGCGGACGAGCTTCTTCACGAAGCTCAAAGAATTCTTTACCGAGGAATGAAGGCGCCGGCGATGGCTGACGAAGAGAAGAAGGCCCCAGGGACCCCTGAGCCCGAGACCGAGAGCTGCGAGCACCTCGAGGAGGAGGTGCCCACCGAGGAGCAGGAGCAGTCGGTCTCCGACACCCAGGCGAGCGAGCTGGCCACCGTGGAGGTGCTGGCCCAAGAGGTCGAGGAGTTGCGCACCCGGGCCGCCGAGCGCGACGACTTCCTCGACAGGCTCCAGCGAACGAAGGCCGAGTTCATCAACTACCAGAAACGCCAGGAGCGCGACCGCGAGCGCTCGAGCGAGGAGGCGCGCCGGGCCTTTGCGCTGCGCGTGCTCCCCGTCCTCGACGACCTGGACCTCGCCCTCGCCACGGCGCGCGGCAATGCCAATGCTTCGGCCCTTCTGCGGGGGGTCGAGCTCATTCACGGCAAGCTTCTGGCCGCACTGCGCGAGGAGGGGGTCGTGCCCTTCGATGCCTTGGGAAAGCCGTATGACCCGGCCTTCCACGAAGCCATCGCGCAGGTGGACAGGCCCGACGTCCTCGACCGCAGTATCGTCGAGGTGGTTCGCGGGGGATACCTGCTCGGCGAGCGGCTCCTGCGCGCGGCCCGGGTGGTCGTGGCCAGAGGAGCCAAGGCCGACGGCTCGGCGAGCGGGTGAACCCGTCAGAGGTGGTGGGACGACATGCCGACGTATGAGTACGAGTGCGAAGCCTGCGGGACCACGTTCGAGCGGTTCCAGGGGATCACGGAGGCCCCAATCCGGCGGTGCCCACAATGCCGCCGCGCCAAGGTGCGACGCCTGATCAGCGCCGGGGGCGGCCTGCTCTTCCGAGGGTCGGGCTTCTACACCACCGACTACCGCAGCTCCGAGTACCAGGCGCAGGCCAAGGCGGAGACCAAGGCGGAGACCAAGGCGGAGACCGGCCCCCCCGCGGGTGGCGGCAAGAGCGAAGCGCCAGCGAAGCACGCCCCCAAGAAGGAGGCTGCGCACAAGCATGGCGGCAAGGCAGCGGAGTGACGCCACGCCGCGCGCCGACCGAGCGCCGGCGACCTGTCCCGTCTGCTCCACGCCCGTCGCACGCGGCGCCAGGGCCTTTCCTTTCTGCTCGGAACGGTGTAAGCTGGTGGACCTGGGACGGTGGCTGGGTGGCCGGTATCGAATCGAGGTGCCGCTCGAGACGGCCGAGGGCGGCGCCGGGGCAAGCGGGCCTCCCGACGAGGAACCCCTTTCCGAGGGCACACCATGAGGAAGCCGAAGGGCGACTGGACGGACCTGTTTCTGGCCTTCCGCATGCTCCTGGATCCGCGGAAGCTGTGGCTCGCCTTCAAGGGAGTCGTGTTCTCGGTAGTCCTGGTCGGGGTGCTGGTGGTGCTCTTCGCGTGCATCTACAGCGTGATGGGCATCCCGATCGCCCCGCCTCCACCGCAGGCCCTGGAGGTCCGGGGCGGGCCGGACAGTGCTCCCGCCCCCGAGGAGGCCGACGTCGTCGAGGCCATCACAAGTGGCCGGCTGGGGGACGCCGTGCGGGCGACGCGAGGGTTCGCCCTGGGCCTCGCCGCGAAGGCGAGCGACGAGCTCCGCGCCGTCGCGTGGCGACGCGACCGGGGGCCGCTCGAGCGGGTGATGGCCCTCTGGACCTGTCAGGCCCTCGCGACGCTTGTGGCGCTGGGCCTGCTGGCCGGTTTCGTGCTGCTCTTCGTCTGGTCTTACTATGGTGCCGCGATCATGCGGCTGGCGGGCGTGGAGTACGCGCTGGGGGAGCGCATCGAGTTGAGCAGCGCCACGGCCTATACGCGGCGGAAGCACCAGTCGTTCTACGGGCCGCCGCTGGGGCTGGCCGTGGGCGTGTTGGTCGTGGGGCTTCTGGTCCTGCTCATGGGCCTGGTGTCGTGGAACCTCCTTGTCGTGCTCGGCGCCTTCGTCGGCGTCCTGGCGGCTGGGGTGGGGGCCTCGGTGGTCCGGAACCGCACGCGCTCGGCCGCAAAGGGCGCGGCCTTCGGGCTGGCCGGGTTGGCTGGGTTGGCCGGGGCGCTGGCGCTGGTTGCCTGGTTGGGCTGGCGCGTGCCCTACGTGGGCGAGGTGGTCCTCGGGCTGCTGTCGCCGCTCGCGCTCGTGGCGGGATTCGTGATCGTGCTGCTCTGTGTGTGGCTGCTGTTCGGCATGCCGCTGATGGCCGCCGTCGTCGCGACGGGCAACGTGGGTGCCTTCGAGGCCTGGAGCCGCTCGTTCCACTATCTGTTCATGCACCCATGGCGCTACGCGTTGTACTGCCTGGTGGGCCTGGCGCATGGCGCCGCGTGCCTTGCGTTCGTGCACCTCGTGCGCCTGGGGGTCGAGGGGGTGGCGTTCCTGCCCCTGTCGGCGGGCGCCATTCTCCTGGGCGGCCACGCGTGCGAGCCGCTTCTCGTGTTCTTCCTGTGGGTGGACCATCTCCTCCTGGACCTGGTCTTCCTCGCGTTCGTGGCAGGGTATCTCTTCACATCGCACACGATCCTCTACATGCTCCTGCGGCAGCGCGCGGACGGGACGCCGATCACCGAGGTGCACCTCGAGCCGCGGGACCAGGAGCGTGTGCTGCCGGCGCCTCCCCCCCAGGCTTGAGACGGGGTGTTGGTCGGCGATTTCCGATTGCTGATCTCCGAAGTGGCCGGGGAGCGCTCCGATGAAGCGCCTTGCTTGCTCTTCCCAATCCGCGACCCGCAATCCGCATTCCGCAAAGGGAGGGACCCTCCCCTGCGTGGCCATCGTGGGGCGCCCCAACGTCGGCAAGTCCACGGTCTTCAATGCCCTGGTGGGGCGGCGAATCTCCATCGTCGAGCCGACCCCTGGCGTGACCCGCGACCGGGTGAGTGCGACCGTGAGCCACGCCGGGTGCGCCTTCGACCTGGTGGACACGGGCGGCATCGGGGCCGTGGACTCCGGCGGGCTGACGCGCGACGTCGAGCGGCAGATCGAGCTGGCGCTGGGGCGGGCCGACCTGGTGCTTCTGGTCGCCGACGTGCGGGCCGGCGTGCTGCCGGACGACCGCCACATCGCGGCGCGCCTCCGCGAGCTTCAGAAGCCCGTGTTGCTCGCCGTGAACAAGGTGGACAGCGCAGCGTACGAGGCCGGGGTGGGCGAGTTCTTCGCGCTGGGCCTGGGCCAGCCCCTCGCCGTCTCGGCGGCCCATGCGAAGGGCCTCGACCGCGTGCGCGACGGCATCGTGGCCGGCTTGCCCGCCGAGTTGTGGGGCGCGGAGCCGGCCATCGCCATGAAGCTCGCCATCGTGGGGCGCCGTAACGTCGGCAAGTCCACCCTGGTCAATGCCATCGCCGGGGAGGAGCGGGTGATTGTCAGCGAGACCCCGGGCACGACGCGCGACGCCGTGGACGTGCGATTCGAGAAGGACGGCAAGGCGTTCATCGTCATAGACACGGCAGGGATCCACAAGGAGCGGCACGTGCGGTCGTCCGTCGAGTTCTACAGCCTCGTCCGCGCGCGCCAGTCCATCGGCAGGGCCGACGTCGTGCTGCTGCTGCTGGACGTGCAGTTGAGCATAGTGGACGTGGAGAAGCGGGTGGCCCGCGAGATCGCCGACCAGCTCAAGCCCTGCGTGATCGTGGGGAACAAGTGGGACCTGGCGAAGGGGAAGATGACCACCGAGCAGTATGCCGAGTACCTGGGAAAGGTCCTGCCCGGGCTCGGCTTCGCGCCGCTGACGTTCACCACGGCCACCTCGGGCCGGCGCGTGTGGCCGACGATCGAGCTGGCCCAGCAGCTCTTCAAGCAGGCGCACCTCCGCGCGCCGACGGCCGAGGTGAACCGCGCCCTGCGCGAGGCCGTGCGGGTGCGGAGCCCCCAGCCCTACAGAGGCCGTGTGGCCAAGCTCTTCTACGCGACCCAGGTGGACGTGGCTCCGCCCACCCTGGTGATCTTCGCCAACGACCCGGCGCTGGTCAGCCCTGTGTACGAGCGGTACCTCGGCAACGCGCTTCGGAAGCGTCTGCCGTTTCCCGAGGTGCCCATCCGCCTGCAATTCCGGCCCCGAGGCGGCGGCGGGGCGCGCTGAGGCGCCTTGACCGCGCACGTCGGGCGGGCTATAATCCAGGCGTGTGAAGGAATCCCTGAGGGGAATGCGATGGGTGAGCCCCTTCCGGGCAAGGCGCCGTGGCGCCTTCTCGACCGCGACCGGCTGGTTCTGTATTGCCTCTGCATCCTCATGTTCGCCATTGCGGCCGGGCGCTACGCGTGGTCGCACTGGGCGCCCGCGAGAGACGTGCGGACGCTTGCCGAACACGAGCGAATCCGCTACCGCGTGGACCTGAACAAAGCCAATGAAGACGAGCTGGACCTGTTGCCGGGCATCGGGCCGGCCAAGGCGAAGCTGATCGCGAAGTATCGAGAGGCCAACGGGCCGTTCAAGACGGGCGCCGACCTCGCAGCCGTCCCTGGCATCAGCCGGGCCTGCGTGGCCGGCCTCAGGGGGCTGGTGACCCCGGATGTCGAAGGCCCACGGGAGGAGGCCCCGAAGTGAAGCCCCATCCGGTTCTCATCACCGGTGCTGCCCTCATCTCCGCGGTGAGCCTTGCGCTGGGTGGCTGGCAGCTTGCCCGGAGCTTCTCGGCGGACGCCCGCGCCCTGGACCTCGCGGCCCCGGTCGTTGCCGTGGCCACGGCGCTGATCTGCATCACGATGCTCGACTGGGCGCGCAACCTCCCGCGGCGCAGGGGCCGCGGCGACACAGGGGACGATGGCGAAGAGCGAGAGGGGGGGGCGCAGCGGTCCGAGGCCCGACCCTCTGCCGCCGAGCAGGAGCTCATGGCCGCAGTCGTCGCCCTGGAGGGCCTCGCCAGGGGCGAGCAGAGCCGGGACGCGACGATCGAGGAGGCCATCAAGGTGGTGGCCGGGTTCGGCCACGCGTCGGCCGTCGCACTGTGGCTCGCGGATGAGAATGGGAGCCTTCGCCTGCGGGCGGACTACGCCCAGGGCACCGTCGCCGTCCGCGACGGCGGCGCCGTGGACGCGGCCGACGAGGCGGAGTTGCAGCAGGTTCTTGAGTGCCGTCAGCCGCTCGAGGCGAAGGGAGAGGACTCCGCACGCCTGCTCCTGCCGCTGAGGAACGGCGAACGCTGCTTCGGGGTGCTGGGCGTCACGGTCCCCGCCGCTGCGTGGGGGGAGGCGGGCGAGGCGCTCCAGCGGCTCACTGGCGAGCTGGCCCGGCTCGCCGGACCGTTCGCCCTCGCGATCGGCGCCTTGGAGACCTACGAGAGGGCCGTGTTCGACGCCAAGACGGGTGTCTACTCGCGGCGCCACCTGGCAAGCCGGCTGGGCGAGGCGGCGAGCTTCTCCCGGCGGTACGGGGAGCCGCTTTCGATGGTGCTGCTGGACATTGACCACTTCAGGATGCTGAACGCCACGTTCGGCGCGAGCGCGGGCGACCGGGTGTTGCGCACCCTCGCGTCGCTCATCACGCAAAACGTCCGCGACGCCGACAGCGTGTATCGCTACGGCCCGGACGAGTTCGCCGTTCTGCTGCCGAACACGGAGATCGATCGGGCGCGCGCGGTGGCGGAGCGGCTTCGGCGGATCGTGCGCGAGAGCCGGTCCCCGGCCGACGACGGCAACCCGATCATTGCGACCGTCAGTGGCGGCGTCGCCGAGTTCGACGAGGACATGCGCGGCGTCGAGCCACTGGTCGTGCGGGCCGAGGAGGCCCTCGGCGCGGCGCGCGGGGGCGGGCGCGACCGCATCCAGACCTGGGCCAAGCCCAGCCCCGCCGCGGACCAGCCGGCGCCCAGTTGAGGCAAGCATTCACCCCGAACCCTGGACAGGCGACATGGCGGCGTTTGACCTGCGCTCGAAGCTCGAGCCGTGCGGCGACCAGCCCCAGGCCATCGAGGCCCTGGTCGCGCGCTTCCGCGCCGGGGCCGGCTGCCAAACGCTGCTCGGCGTGACAGGGTCGGGGAAGACGTTCACCATGGCCCACGTGGTGGCTCGGCTCGGTCTCCCGACGCTCATCATCTCGCACAACAAGACGCTTGCCGCCCAGCTCTACAGCGAATTCCGCGACCTGTTCCCCAACAACGCCGTCGAGTACTTCGTCAGCTACTACGACTACTTTCAGCCCGAGGCTTACATCCCCAGCACGGACACCTACATCGAGAAGGACGCCTCGATCAACGACGACCTCGACCGCCTGCGCCTGGCGGCGACGAGTGCAGTCCTCTCGCGCCGCGACGTCATCATCGTCGCCAGCGTCTCGTGCATCTACGGCCTCGGGTCGCCCGCCGACTACGAGGCGATGACCCTGACCGTGCGCGCCGGCCAGGAGATCGAGCGCGACGAGATGCTGCGGAAGCTCGTGGACATCCAGTACGACCGCAACGACTTCCAGCTCCAGCGCGGCCACTTCCGCGCGCGGGGCGACAGCGTGGAGGTGTCGCCGGCCTACCAGGAGACCGCCTACCGCATCGAGTTCCAGGGCGATGAGGTCGACCGCTTGGTCGAGATCGAGCCGCTGAGCGGCCGCAGCGTGCGCGTGCTCGACGAGTTGACCGTCTTCCCCGCCAGGCACTTCGTGCTGCCGCAGCACAAGCTCACCGATGCCCTGGGCGGCATCGAGGCGGAGCTCGAGGAGCGGCTCGCGGACCTGCGGAAGGCAGGCAAGCTCATCGAGGCCCAACGCCTCGAGGCCCGCACCCGCTACGACCTGGCGATGCTCTCCGAGACGGGCTTCTGCCCCGGCATCGAGAACTACTCGCGGCACCTCAGTGGCCGCGCCCCGGGGAGCCGCCCCTGGGTGCTCATTGACTACTTCCCCAGCGAGTTCCTCACCATCGTGGACGAGTCGCACGTCGCCATCCCGCAGGTCCAGGGAATGTATGGCAGCGACCGGTCGCGGAAGGTGACCCTGGTCGAGCACGGGTTCCGCCTGCCCTCGGCGCTGGACAACCGCCCGCTGAAGTTCGACGAGTGGGAGGGCCTGTGCAGCCGCGTGTTCTACGTGTCCGCCACGCCCGGCCCCTACGAGCTGGGGCGCACGAAGGGCGAGGTCGTCCAGCAAGTCATTCGGCCGACCGGCCTGGTGGACCCCGCCATCGCCGTGCGGCCGGCCAGGGGACAGGTCGAGGACCTCCTCGGCGAGATCAGGAAGCGCGTCGAGCGCAAGGAGCGGGTCCTCGTCACCACCCTCACCAAGCGGCTGGCCGAGGATATCAGCGACTACATCCTCGAGGAAGGCTACCGCTGCCGCTACCTGCACTCCGAGATCGAGACGATCGAGCGCGTGGAAATCCTCCGCGACCTCCGCAAGGGCGAGTTCGACGTCCTCGTCGGCGTCAACCTCCTGCGCGAGGGCCTCGACCTGCCCGAGGTGGCCCTCGTGGCGATCCTGGATGCGGACAAGGAGGGCTTCCTGCGCTCCGCGACCTCGCTCATCCAGATGATCGGGCGGGCCGCCCGAAACGTGAACTCCGAGGTCATCCTCTACGGCGAGGCGGTGACCGACTCGATGCGGCGGGCAATCGAGGAGACCGATCGCCGCCGCGCCATCCAGCTTGCCCACAACCGCGAGCACGGGATCACGCCGCGCACGGTTCGCAAGGAGATCCTGCGCGGCATCCAGGACGAGGTGGCCGCCCACCGCATCGAGCGCGACATGGTGGGGGAGAGCGAGGAGCGCTACGTCCGCCGCGAGCAGGTCCGCGAGATGGAGCAGGAGATGCTCGCCGCGGCGGAGGTGCTGGATTTCGAGCGGGCCGCCGCATTGCGCGACCGCATCTACACCCTCGAGGGACGCACCGCGGAGCTGGTGAAGCCGCAAACCTCGCGGCGGCCCTACAAGCGCCGGCGCAAGGGGCGCCGCAAGCAACCCTGGGAGTGAAGGAGAAACCGAGATGAAGCGATGCCTTCTGACGATGGCGGTCTTGACGGCCTGCGGAGCGCTCGCCTGCGCGCACACGGTGCTGGTCGAGGCCGAGAGCTTCCCCGACGCCGGCGGATGGGTGCTCGACCAGCAGTTCATCCCCGAGATGGGCTCGCCCTACCTCCTGGCGCACGGGCTCGGGGAGCCTGTCGCCGACGCGAAGAGCACCGTCGCCTTCCCAGCCGTGGGCGAGTACCGCGTCTTCGTGCGGACCGTGGACTGGGTAGCCAAGTTCGGGGCGCCCGGCGCCCCGGGCCGCTTCCAGGTGCTTGTGGACGGCAAGGCGCTCGCAAAGACCTTCGGCACCGAGGGCGCGGAGTGGTCCTGGCACGACGGCGGCTCCGTGAGCATCACGAAGCGCGAGGCCGCCATCGCCCTCCACGACCTGACGGGTTTCGAGGGGCGCTGCGACGCCATCGTGTTCACCACGGAGGCCGGCTTCAGGCCCCCGAACGGCCTGAGAGAGTTGTCGGAGTTCCGCAGGAAGGCCCTCGGCGTGCCCGACAAGCCGACCGAGGCGGGCCGCTTCGACCTCGTGGTGGTGGGCGGCGGCGTGGCGGGCACGTGCGCCGCGGTCGCCGGGGCGCGGCTGGGCCTGAAGGTGGCGCTCGTGCAGGACCGCCCGGTCCTCGGCGGCAACAGCAGCTCCGAGGTGCGCGTGTGGATACAGGGGCGGACCAATCTCGGCCCCTATCCACGCCTCGGCGAGATCGTGCGCGAGCTGAACCCGCGGCCCCCGCGCCGAAGCCCGGACACCCAGGAGGCCCTCTGCGACGACGCGAAGCTAGCCGTGGCCCAGGCCGAGAAAGACCTCCACCTTTTCCTCAACCACTATGCCTATAAGGTCGAGATGGAGGGCACGCGGGTCGCCGCCGTGGTCGCCAGGCACACTGCAAGCAGCCAGGAGGTGCGGTTCGAGGGGCAATTCTTCGCCGACTGTACTGGCGACGGCACGATCGGCTTCCTCGCCGGCGCCGACCACGAGGTGCTCGAAAAGGGCCACATGGGCGGCAGCAACATGTGGCGTGTGGTGGACGCCGGCCAGCCATCGCCCTTCCCCTCCTGCCCCTGGGCGCACGACCTGAAGGGCAAGCCCTTCCCGTCGAAGCTCGAACAGCTCGGCCACTGGTTCTGGGAGAGCGGCTTCAACCGGGACCCCATCAAGGAGGTCGAGCGGGCGCGCGACAACAACTTCCGCGCCATGTACGGCGCCTGGGATTGCCTCAAGAATGCCATGGGCCTCCACCCCAACCACAAGCTGGAATGGGCCGCATTCATCATCGGCAAGCGCGAGTCCCGCCGCCTTCTGGGCGATGTCATCCTGACCAAGGAAGACGTGCTGGGCAACAAGGAGTACCCCGATGGCTGCGTGCCCTGCACTTGGTCCATTGACCTCCACGTCCCGGAGGCCCGCCTCGCGAAGTACTTCGAGGGCGACGAGTTCATCTCCGTGGCTAAGTTCACCCACTTCAAGGGGCCGTATCTGCTGCCGTACCGCTGCCTGTACTCGCGGAACGTCGAGAACCTGATGATGGCGGGACGCGACATCAGCGTGACCCACGATGCCCTGGGCACGACCCGCGTGATGGGCACCGGCGGCATGATGGGCGAGGTGGTGGGCCGCGCGGCTGTCCTGTGCAAGAAGCACGACACCACGCCTCGCGGCGTCTACGAGAAGCACCTGGATGAGCTGAAGGAGCTTTTCTCCACGGCGCTGAGCAAGCGGCCGCTCCCGGCCGCGACGCCCAGCAAGCCCCCCAAGCCGCCGCCCCCGTTCGAGGCCCCGGGCGAGAACCTGGCCGCGAGCGCCAAGGTGACGACCTCTGGCGACTACAAGGCCGACGCGTTTCCCGCGAGCAACTTGAACGACGGCAAGCTCGACACGTCGAGCAACGCCGGCCGCTGGCTCAGCGACGCCCGCCTGCCGAATTGGGTGGAGTTTGCCTGGGATGCGCCGAAGGCTATCGCCTCCGCGCGGATCGTCTCGGGCTACTTGACCGGCGGCGAGATCGCCGACCCCATCGCCGACTTCACCCTCCAGTGGCACGACGGCCAGGCGTGGCAGGACATCTCGGGCGCCCAGGCCAAGGGGAACAACGAGCCCTACTGGTACCAGGTGTTTCCGCCCGTGAAGACGAGTCGGCTGCGCCTCCACGTCACGGAGGCCAGCGGCAAGATCTCGCGCATCTGGGAGGTGGCGCTCTACGGGCCAGCGGCGAAGCCGTAGCCGCGGCCGCTCAAGGCGCACTCAGCAGCCGCCAGGCAAGGGCTAGGACCCCGCCGAGCAGCAGCGCGCCGTCCGCGATCAGGGTGCACACCACGTCGGCCGCGTGCCCGAAGTGGGGCCGCGCCAGGAGGTGGGCAAGGAGACCAACAGGACACGCTAGAAGCAGCCAGGCCACCGGCGGCACCCAACCGAGAGCCGCCGCGCCGGCCAGCACGACGGCGAGTGTGACAGCGAGGCCAGCCATCACGTGGCGCGTCCTTCGGGCGCCCAGGAGAATGGGGAGCGTCTCGCGCCCGAGGAGGCGATCCTCCTGCATGTCCCCCGTGTCCACCACGTTGGCCTTCACGAACGTCAGGACCAAGGCGAAGGCGCAGGCCACCGCGAGCGCAGGCGACGCCGGCGCACCCTCGCCGAGCCACGGCACGAGCACGCACACGACCAGCCAGCCGATCGAGATGAAGATGTCCTTCGACGCGGGCAGATCCTTGAGCCGGGCCATGCCCAGGCGCCGCTGCCATCCGCTGGGCACGATGCGAACGCTGTACGCCACGCCCAGAGCATAGGCAACGACCAGCAGTTCCAGGGCGTGCCTGTGTCCCGCCAGGGAGAGCGAGGCGAGCGAGCCCCCGGCGAGGAGCACGTTGGCGGCCAGCAGCGGCCGGGCGTTGCGGCGGTAGAAGGCCACGCGGGGAAGTGGAACCTGCCCCTGGCCCTCGTCGGAGACGAGCCGGTTGAGCGTGGTCACGACGAAGACGTAGCAGAACGCCGACAGGAGGAAGACCGCGGAAGGGTTGCGGATGCCCAGGAGCTGGCAGCACGCATAGGTGAGAGCGACGGCGGCGAGCGCAGAGTACACATTGCTGCGCGTGAGGGCGCCGAGGATGCGCCACCGCAGCCATCTCGCACGCAGGTCGGGGCTCGCCATGTCCTCCAGGGCCTGCAAGACCGAGCGTGTCACCCAGTTGGGGGTGGACGCCCCCGCGGTGAGCCCCACGACGCGGAAGCGGGCGACGGCCTGGGCGTCCAGCTCGGCGGCGGTCTCCACGTGGAAGGTGGGCTTGCCCGCGAGACGGCACAGCTCGGCGAGACGGCGCGTGTTCGCACTGTGGTGCCCGCCGACGACGACCATCGCGTCCACCTCTTGAGCCAGGCGGAGGGCCTCCTCCTGACGCCTCCGGGTGGAACGGCAGATGCTCTCGACGACTTCGATGCCGGGGCAGCGCTCGCGGAGGGCCGTGGCGATCTGGCTGTAGAGGTCCTGGCTGAACGTCGTCTGCGCGAGCAGGCAAGCGGGCCCGGCCACGTTGGCGGCCTGCGCCTCCTCGAGCGTGCTCACGACGACGCAGCGCGGCCCCGCACGGCTCTTGAGGCCCTCGACCTCCGCGTGGTCCTTGTCGCCGGCGATGACGATCGTGTAGCCCTCGGCGGCGCGGCGGTCAATGTGGCGCTGCGAGGCCACCACGTGCGGGCAGGTGGCGTCCACCACCTCGAGGCCGCGTGCCTTCAGGGCCTCGACGACCTGCGGCGGCACGCCGTGCGCGCGGATCACCACCGTGCCTCCCGCGACGTCGGGGCGGTCCTCGATGTCGTGGACGCCGCTGGCCTCGAGGGTCTCGATGGCTTGGCGATTGTGGATGAGCGGGCCGTAGGTGTACACGGGGCCGCGCCCCTGGCGGGCCAGCGCGATGACCTTGTCGTGCGCGAGCCGCACGCCCATGCAGTACCCTGCGGTCTTCGCAAGCTTGACTTCCAGCGGAAGGTCTCCTGCGGAACGCATGGGAGCGTCGGGCCGGCGCGGCGCGCCGCACGCCGGTTAGCCCGCGCCCTGCCTCGGCTCGAAGGAGTAGCCGCACGGCGTGTCGGGCGCCACCAGGTCGCGCTCGGCGAGGTCCCGCTCGTCCATGGGGAAGTTCCGGCAGTTGGAGGAGCGCCACTTCTGGTACCGCACGCACTCGGAGAGGTCGCCGGCGCCGTACTTCAGGTGGCGGCAGTAGAGGCCCATTTGGCAGCAGGCGCCGCAGCGCCGGCACTCGCCGCGGCGACGGGCCAGGCTCGCACGCACGTAGCCGGGACGGAAGACGTTCAGGAACAGGCGGCGCGGCCTTCCCCACAGGAGCTTCACGCGCCGCCAGATGCTCAGCTTCGCGGTCTTCAGGGCCAAGGGATGGCGTCCTCCAACAGGCGCGGGCAGGGCGGTCACTTGCGGGGCTCGAAGCGGTACCCGCACGGCACGTCGGGCGCGACCAGGTCGCGGTCCGCCAGGTCGCGTTCGTCAATGGGGAAGAGGCGGCAATTGCGGGGGCGCAGGGCGTGGATGCGGCACTCGCTGATGGACTTGGCGTTACGGAGGAACTGGCAGCGGTACCCCAGTTGGCAACAGGCCCCGCAGCGCTGGCAGTCCCCCTCGCGGCGCGCCGCGCTCCGGCGCACGTAGCCGATGCGGAACAGCCCCAGGCCGAGGCGCCGCGCCTTGCCCCACAGCAGCCGCAGGCGCATGCGCCAGGTTGGCTTCCGGGGAGTCAGAGCCATGGGTCCCCGCCGTTCATGGTGACGCGCTCCTCCGCCTCCCACTCCTGGTACCTCCTCCTCCGCCGTCGCCAGTAGAGCCAGAACGACAGGAGCGCCAGCAGGCTCATGGCGCTGAACAGCGAGAAGGCGTTCAGCAGCCAGCTCAGCCACGGCCAGCCGGGCCGGATGGATGCCAGCCATCGCCGTTCGAAGTCCGCGAGGTCCATCCCCGCGGCCTCGTGGAATGCCGCACCGAACTCCACCCCGCGCCCGGCGGCCTGGAGGATGGCCGGGATGGCCTCGGCGCCGCGGGAGCGCGCCAGGAACCGCACGGCGCTTTCGCTCTGCTCGTAGGCAATCCCGCGCTTCCCGGGGTCCAGCGGAAACGCATCCTCCAGCTCGGCGAGGGGAAACAGCGTGCCCGCCGCCACGGCCCGGTCGTACTCGCTCGTGTCGTAGAGGGGAATCTTGCCCGACGTCCACACGGCGACCCCCTCGTCGAACCACAGCGGGACCCGCCGGTAGCCGCGCCGTGCCACCTCGCCCACGATGAGGTGGCTCAACTCGTGGCGGAGCGTGATGGTCACGTTCTCCAGCGGCCGCTTCTCGATCTCCTGGCAGTTGAGGTAGATGGACCTCTCGCCGGGGAAGGCCACGCCCAGCGTGTGCCGGTGGTCCACGCCCGGGGTGGCCCGATGGAAGCCCTGGACCGAGCCGTACAGCACGATCGAGGCGCGTCCTCGCAGCGCCAGGCCCAGCCTCTGCTCCAGCTCGCGCTGCGCCCGGGGCAACACGTCGGCGACGAGCTGCACCAGGTTCTCGCTCCCGCCATCGCTCAGGATCGTCCAGTCCCCAAGCTCTGTCGTGGCGGCGCACACCACGAGCGCAAGTAAGCCACACGTCACAGGTATTTCCATCCGAAGTGCGGCGAGGCAAGACCCGAGGGCCCTGAGGATGCCCCACGCGCAGGGGCGAGCCATCATGGTGGGGAGGGGGCACCTGAGCGGCTCGGGGATCCCCCGCGCGATGGGGCACCTATCAGCATAGCGCAACCGCCCCCCCATTGCAAGCCCCGCCGGCCGATGGTGCATCGCCCCCAATCACACGCCATTGACGCGCTGGGTCGGGCGTGGTAAGGTTGCGGCGGAGGTGCAGGATGGATGCGCCCGGTCTGGTGTCCGCCGTGTGGCGTGCGGTGAAAGCGCGAACGCTGGAGGTGTCGGGGTATGAGGAGCGGGCCGCGTGCGAGCGCGAGGACCTGGCGCGCTTCCACATTCCGCTCGCGCAGGGGTTTGTCGAGCGCGCGAGGAGCGCCGCAGGACGCTGCGTCGTGGCCATCGCGGGGCTTCCGGCGGGGGGGAAATCGGTGTTCACGGCCCTGCTGGCGCGCGTGGTGCGGGCGCTGGAGCCGCCCTTCGGGGTGGCGACGCTGGGCCTCGACGGCTATCACTATCCCAATGCCTATCTCAATTCCCATCCCGCTCCGTTCGGGGAGGGGACGCTGAGGCTCTATAAGGGCGCTCATTTCACCTTCGACGCCAGCCGCCTGGCCGCCGACCTGAAGCGGCTGCGGGCCGGGGAAGGGGCGGTGGCGCTGCCTGCCTACGATCGCAAGCTCCACGACCCCGTCGAGGGGGCCGTCGTGGTGGCGCCCTCGGACCGCCTGGTACTGGTGGAGGGGAATTACCTTCTCTACCGCGAAGGCCCGTGGGCGGAGGTCTTCGGTTGCTTCGACCTGCGGGTGTTTCTCGACCTGCCGCCGGGGGCGAACCGCGAGCGGATGATCGCCCGCCACGTGCGTGGCGGGCGCAGCCGCGAGGATGCCATCGCGCACTTCGAGCGGACGGATGGGCCGAACACCGCCCTGGTCGCTGCGACGCGCGGGGAGGCAGACGTTGTGGTGAGCCTCGACGAAGGCTATCGGGTGAGGGTGATTGAGACCGCCTGGCGGAACTGCGAACTGCCGCCTTGACCGTCCGCGCCGCACCGCCTATAATGGCCGCAGTCGAAAAGGCGCCCACGAATGGGCGCCTCTACGTTTCCCCTGGCAGGATGAGGACTTCGGTATGGCTCGACAGCACAGAGAGCAGGATGTCCCCGCTTCGACCTCCACGGGCGGCCGCGGGGAGACGATTTCGCTCCACGTCGTGGTGTTCGTGTGCGGCGCGGTGCTCATGGCGTTCGAGATGGTGGGGAGCCGCATCCTCGCGCCCACGTTCGGCAGCACAATCTTCGTGTGGGGCAGCCTGATCGGCGTGTTCCTGGCCGCGCTGAGCCTGGGCTACCTCGTCGGCGGGCGACTGGCCGACCGGGTGCCGAAGTTCAGCCTCCTTGGCGCGATCATCGCCGTGGCGGGGCTGCTCGTCCTGGTCGTGCCGCTCTTCGCCCCGCACTGCTGCCGCTGGATTGACCGCTCGAACGCGGGGCAACGCATCAACCCGCTGCTGGCGTCCACGCTGCTGTTCTTCGTGCCCAGCATGCTCCTGGGGATGGTGTCGCCGTTCTCCGTGCGGCTCCAGGCCCAGAGCGTGGCTACGGTGGGGAATGTGGCGGGACGCCTCTACTCGCTGTCCACGCTGGGCAGCATCGTGGGGACGATTGTGGCGACCTTCTGGTTCATCCCGGCGTTCGGCGTGAGCAACATCGTGAAGGCGCTGGGCGTGTGCCTGATCCTCGTGTCGCTGCTGGCCATCCTGCCGCGTGTGAGGCCGCGGGCGAGTGCGGCCGGCGTGGGCGCGCTCGCGGGGGTGGCGCTCGCAATGGTCTCGGGCGCGGTGCTGGCCATTCTGCCTGCGCCGTCGTATATCCAGCTCGACGCAGGGGAGACGCTTGTGGCCGAGGTGGACTCGCCGTACCAGCGGATCGGCGTCCTGCTCCTCTCGCGCGGCTACGACGAGGAGAGCAAGCAGTGGTCCCTCCGCATGATGTTCGACAAGTATATCGAGAGCGAGATCATGGTGCAGGGCGGGGACCCGAAGGACATCCGCATCAAGGAGCCGTACGAGAGCGGGGCGAAGTACACCGACACCCTGCACATCCCCTGGCTGTTCAACAGGGACGCGAAGAGCGTGCTCATCGTGGGGGGCGGCGGCGGAGTGGTGCCGACGGTCTTCCGCCGCGACTACCCCCAACTGGAGACGATAGACGTGGTGGAGATTGACCCAACCGTGGTTGAGGTGGCGACGAAGTACTTCGGCTTCCGCCCCGGCGAGAACGGCGTGTCCACCACGATCATGGACGGCCGCGTTTACGTGCGCGACTGCACGCGGCAGTACGACATCATCCTCCTGGATGCCTTCACGGGCGGGCGGCCGCCGTTCCACCTGTTGACCAGGGAGTTCCTGGAGCTGGTAAAGGCCCGCCTCGGCCCGAAGGGGGTCGTGCACCTGAACATCATCAGTGCGCTGGAGGGCGAGAAGAGCCGGCTGTTCTGGGCGATGCTGAAGACCTTTCACAGCGTGTTCGGGCCGCAGCACGTCTACGTGTTCCCCAAGCTCTACGACCCGCGGTGGGGCGCGACCCGCAGCCGCACCGATGGGATGAACGTGGAACTGGTGGCCCTGAACTTCGACGACTTCGAGAACCCGCTGCCCAAGACGGTCATCGAGGCCAGGGCGCGCGAGCGCGTCGGCTCGCTCATCAAGATCCCCAGCGTCCTCCGCCACGCCGAGAACTACCAGACGATGGACGACCTGCTGAGCACGCACGACCCCAGCGAGAGGCGGCGGCGCGAGCGCCAGCGCGAGTGGCAGAACGCCCCCGTGATGACCGACGACTATGCCCCGGTGGACAACTGGGTGACTGACTGACAAATGGATGAATGGAGGATTGGATGATTGGATGAATGTCTGACAAACATCCACTCATCCACCCATCCATTCATCCCCCTGATGCGGCCTCGCGTTCTACCAGCCACGCCACGGTCGCCTCGATGGGCGCCGAGCAGTCCACATAGCCGAGGCGGTCCCAGAACGGCTCGAGGACGAAGGGCAGGAGGCGGGCGGAGGGGCCAAGCTTGTCGAGGAGGGGCTTGAGTTCGGCAGATGGCTCGGTTGTAGGCGCGCACTGCACGAGGAGGGTGGGGGGCAATTTCGCACTCCGCACTCCGCACTCCGCAATCCGCAGAGCCTTAATCTCCTCACACATCGAGCGGGAGGCCAGGAAGCCGTCGAGGTCAATCGTCCCGGCGTCGCCCGTGTCGCGCTCGCCGGTGGCCTTGCCGTGGGTCATCATCTGGCGGACCAGCATCCGGCGGATGTTGAGGCGGTAGAAGAGCGCGCCGTCCACGATGGGCTGCCAGAGGACGAGGCAGAAGGGGAAGTCGGCAGTCGGCGGACGGCAGTCGGCAGTCTGGAAGGCGAGAGAGGCGCCGAGGCGAAGGCCGATGAGGCCGATGCGCTCGACTCCTGCGCGCTCGCGGAGGAACGCGGCGGCGGCCTGGATGTCGTGGAGGGCGCCGGCGAGGGAGAATTCGGTGAACGGCCCCTGGCTGTCGCCGGTGCCGCGATAGTCGAAGCGGAGGGACGGAAGGCCGAGCGTCGCGAGGCGCCGCGCCATCTCCACGAACACGCGGCAGGCCTGCTTCTGCTCCTCGGCGAAGGGTGCACAGAATAGGAGGCCGAGGTCGCGCGCCTGGCCTTCGGGCAGGTGCAGGACGCCGAAGAGGCGAAGGCCCTCGGACTCGAAGAGCAGCGGTTCTTCCATCGGGGTCACGCGTTCTGGGCCTGCTTCTCGCGGACGAGGGCGGCGATGGCCTGCACGCTCTCGAAGCGCTCGATGCTGAACTCGTCGTCCTCGAGGGACAGGCCGAAGACCTCCTCGATACCGATGACGATCTCGAAGAGGCGCACGGAGTCGATCTCGAACTTCTCCATGAGGACATCGTCGTCGGCGATCTCGGCGGGGCTGACCTTGAGGAACAGCCGCTCGACGATCATGGCTTTGAGTTTGTCCTCAATCGGTGCGTCGTCAGGCATGGAGAGTGGTCCCCAAACGTGCGCGAGGAGGAATGGATGTATGGATGAATGGATGGATGAGAAGGTGGGCGGGGGTTGTGGTCTGGCATCCATCCACCCATCCATTCATCCACCCATCCCCTTCTCAGAAGAACAGACGGGTGAAGTCGTTGAAAGTTGCCACGAGGAAGATGACGACGACGAAGGCGAAGCCAGCCAGGATGATGGCCTCCTGAAGCTTCCGGCTGGGCCGCTTGCCGCGCAGCTTCTCGTAGGCGAGCATCACGATGCGGCCGCCGTCGAGCGGCGGCAGGGGCAGGAGGTTGAACACGCCGATGTTCACGGTGATCAGGTGGATGAGCCAGAACAGGTCGGCCCAGCCCCGCGTGGCGGAGATATAGGTCACCTGGGCGATGCCCAGCGGCCCCATGAGGTCGGACAGCGGCACATCGCGCTGGAAGAGCTTTGCAATGACCCGGAACGCGAAGGTGCTGATGCCGACGGTGCGTTCGATGGCCGGGACGATCGAGCCGACGAGGCCCTTCTTCTGGAGCACCTCGACCGCGCTCGGCTTGACGCCGAGCTGGCCGACCTTGCGGGTGCCGGGCGCGACCGTCACGTCCACCTCGGTCTCGGCGGCGCCGACGGTCCAGGCGATGCCGTGCAGGGTGAGCTGGGGCCGCGGCATCCCGTCGGCGCGGCGGCGGAGGACGGTGAGGGGGACGTCGCGTTTCTGGTCGCCGAGGCGCGCCACCATGTCGTCGAGCGGCTCGTGGAAGGCTCGCCCGGGGATGACCTGGGCGAGGTCGGCGCCCTTGGCCCTGATGATGAGATCGCCTGGCTGGAGGGCCGGCTCGGCCTGGCGGTGAATGCCCACGATCTCATAGGCCGGCCGCGGGGCGATGCCCAACGTGTCGGCCACGAGGACGCCCTCTTCCCGAGTGAGCTCGACGGTGAGGTTCTCCTTCCCGACGGCCTTCATCGCAGCGGCAAGGGACGCAGCGAGTTGCGCGGCGTCGTTCGAATGAGGGACGAGCACGCTCTCATTCCCCCGCTGGATGTCGAGGACCACAGCGGCCGGGCCGAGGAGAACGGCGTCCTCGATGTCCCACCAGCCTTGCACCGGGCTGCCGTTGACGGCTGTGATGCGGTCGCCGACCTGGAGCTTTCCGTCGGCGGGGAATCCCTTCCGGATGAAGCCCACCTCGGCAGGGAGGCGCACGGTGAAGCCGGGGTCGGGGTCGTCTATACCCTGCGGCGTGGCGGTGACGGTGATGCGTTGGCCCTTGCGCTCGATGGTGAGCTCGACGGGGCGGTCGGGGCTGGGCAGGATGCGGCGGCGGAAGTCGAGCCAGCCGCGCAGAGGCTGGCCATTCACGGCGATGATCGTGTCGCCTTCCTGGATGCCCGCGGCCTCCGCTGGCGTGCCGGGCTCGACCGCTCGGACAGTCGTGAGCGGGAAGGTGCAATTGACGCCGAGGGGCTGGGCCTTGGGACGGAGGATTCGCAGGGCGACGCGGCGGCCCGCGCGGTTGACCACGAGGTCGAGCGGCTCGCCGTACGGGCACTCATGGATGGCCTGGCGGAGGTCCTCGAACGTGGTGACGGGGCGCGAACCGAGAGCCGTGATGCGGTCGCCGTACTTCACGCCGGCATCCCAGGCGGGGCCGCCGACGGCGACATAGGAGACCTTGGAGGCCGGCGTCTCGCGGCCGACGACGAGCATGGCCATCGCCAGTGGGATGCCGAAGAGCACGCTGAAGAGCGGCCCGGCGACCAGCACGAGCGTGCGTTGGCCGGGGGGCTTGGACACGAACTCGTCGGTGGCGCCCGTCGCGGCCTCGCCCTCATCGCCGCCGGCGAGCTTGACGTAGCCGCCGAGCGGGATGGCGGAGACCATGTAATCGGTGTCGCCCCACTTGTGGCCGATGAGCCGGGGCCCGAAGCCGAACGAGAAGCGGTCCACCCGCACGCGGATCAGCTTCGCGGCGAGGAAGTGGCCCAGCTCGTGCACGAAGATCATCAGGCCGAAGGCGAGGATCGTGAGGACGACGCCCTTGGCGACTAGCAACGCGCTATCCACGCAGCGGCCTCCCGCCGCGCCCAGCGGTCTGTTTCATCTATCTCCTCCGGTGCAGGGTGCTCGATGGTCTGGTGGCGGTCCATCACCTCCGAGACGAGCCGAGGGATGGCGAGAAAGGGAAGACGACGCTTGAGGAATGCCTGGACGGCTGCTTCGTTGGCCGCGCTCAGCACGGCGCCCATGGTTCCGCCCGCCTCCGCGGCCCGGTAGCCCAGGCGCAATGCGGGGAAGCGGCCCATATCCGGCTCCTCGAAGTCCAGGCGTCCCACTGCGGCGAGGTCGGCCGCGGCGACGGCGCTGGCCCGGCGCTCGGGGTAGGTGAGCGCATATTGAATCGGCACCCGCATGTCGGGCACGCCGAGTTGGGCGATGGTCGAGCCATCGCGGAACTCGACGAGCGAGTGGACGATGGACTGGGGGTGGATGAGGATGCGGATTTGTGCGGCATCGAGATGGAAGAGCCATCGGGCCTCGACGATCTCGAGGGCCTTGTTCATCATCGTGGCCGAGTCGACCGTGATCTTCGGCCCCATCGCCCAGTTGGGGTGGCGGAGGGCTTGCTCGGGCGTCACGTTGGCGAGGTCGTCGAGGGGCATGGTCCGAAAGGGGCCGCCCGAGGCGGTAAGCCAGACGCGCTGCACCTCGTCGGGGCGGCCGCTGTGCATGGCCTGGAAGACCGCGGAGTGCTCGCTGTCCACGGGCAGGATGCGGGCGCCGGAGGCGGCGGCCACGCGGTCGAGGAGCTCGCCCGCCATCACCATGCACTCCTTGTTGGCGAGGGCGAGGCTCTTGCCGGCCCTGAGCGCGGCCAGGGCGGGCCGCAGCCCGGGGGCACCCACGATGGCGTTGAGCACGATATCCACGTCGTCGGCCGCCGCTAGCGAGGCCACGGCGTCCGGCCCGCAGCCGAGCTCCAGGCCGTTGCGCCCCGCCCGTGCCACGAGTTGGGCAAAGTGCTCGGGCGAGCCGAGCGCCGCGCGGCGAGGCCGGAACTCGGCCACTTGGTCGGCCAGCGCGTCCCAGTGCGTGTTCGCCGCGAGCGCGACCAGCTCGAAGTCGGGGCCAAGCTCGCGCAGCACGGCCAGAGCGCTCATGCCGATAGAGCCCGTGGAACCCAGGATGGCTACGCGTGTGGCCATGGATGATACCCGTCGGGGCGGGGCCGGGGACTGCACAACCGTGAGTATACCAGAAGCAGCGCGTCGCTTCAAACACCAGGGAAAGAGCCGGCCGAGCGATGGCACGGCGCTCCGAAGGTTCCGCGCATGCAGTGGGGGGAGGCGAGAGGGCGGAGTGGCGAGCGACAGGGGCCGAGGGGCTGACGATGGATCAGTTCATGGTGGCGAACGTGCCCCAAGTGACTCTGCCGCCACGCATGTCGTAATCCACGGCGACCAGGCGCCGGCGTTCCTCATCCCACAAGCAGGTTTCGACGGTTGCCACGATGGCGTTCGTCTGGGCGGCCCTGCATTGTGGGCAGAAGACAATGGGGGTGGGGATGGCGAGCGCACGACCGCAGTGGCAGACGTGCTCGACGATGGTGAGCGGCGCCTGGACGAGTTCGTGGGTGCCGTGGCCACAGGGCAGTTCCGTGCCGGTGGCGACATAGCACCCGCAGGCGCACCGCGCCACGGCTGTGGCGATGAGCGTGGACGGCCCGCGGTCGGAGCGGGAGGCGGCGTTGACGCGGAGCACCTCGGGCACTAGGGCATGGCCGCAGGGGTGTTGGCTCCTGGCATAGCCCCATACGAGGAGCCAACTTAGGTGTTCCTGGCGGGCGCAGGCGAGGCAGTAGGCGTGCTCGTGTGCATCGTGGGGACCCACGATGGTAAAGTGGACCTTGGCTTCCTCGCTCCAGCACTTCTGGCAAAGCATATCGCTCACCTGCCCTCGAACGCGCAAGGCTCGCCCGTAAGGGCCACGCTACGCGGCCAGGGCCTTGCAGCTATGACACTAGTCGTGTCATGGCCGAGATTGCTGCGCGGGATTCGTGCCTGCCCGGAAGGGGGGCTCAGGGCGTGCCAGGACGGGCACTGGCGATCCTGCGGAGGGCGACATGGGTGTCGAACCACCGCGGGTCGCGGTTCCTAAGCCATTGGAAACGCTGGCCCTGGCACGAGAAGAGGATGAGCTGGTGTCGGCTGCGGGGCAGCTCGCCCAGGACCCGCATGGCGGCCTCGAAGCGGGGGTCGTCGAAGTGGGCGAATGGGTCGTCGAGGAGCAGAAGGCCGCCGCCCGCGCGCCTGCCCACGAAATCGGCGATGCACAGGCGGACCGCCAGGCACACCTGGTCCCACGTGCCCGCACTCAGGATCGGGCTTGGCGCGTCTCGGCGGGGCGCGGCGTCGGTGCCCTGCACCGGCTCGGGGAGGCCGCGATGGGTGAGGCCAAACGAGAGGCGGTTGTCGAACTTCAGGTCGTTGAGCGAGGGCGCGATGCGTCGGAGCAGGGTGCTCGCCGAGCGGTTGAGCTCCTCGGCCCATTGCCCGTGGACTTCGGAACCGATGTCGTCGAGCACGCGGCTGGCCAGCTCGAGGGCCGCGGCATGGCGGCGGGCGCGGGCGAGCGCCTCGCGGCGCTCGGTCAGGGCGTCCTCAAGCGCTGGGCGCTCGGCGTGGTAGCGGTTGAGCGTGTTGATGATGCTGCGCCCCGCCTCGTCGGCCTGTGACCGCGCGGCCTCCTCGTCCCGTTTCGCCTTGTCGCGCAGGCAGCGGTACTCGGTGGCGCGTTCCCTGGCCTCGAGCGACAGCAGAGCCGGGCGCTCCTCGCGCATGGTGGTGATGGCGCGGTGGAGGCGTTCCGCGTCGGCGCGCATCGCGTCGAGCTTCTTGGGTTCCACGAGCCCGCTGCTGGCCTGGGGGAGCAACTCGTCGCCGAGCTGGCGGAGGCGACGGTGCTGGCGGGCCAGGTCGTTGAAGATGGCGATCGAGGCTTCGACGGAGTGCTGGGGCTCGATGCCCGCGGCGGCGAACAGGGCGCGGAGCCTTGTGGTGAGGGCCTCTGCCTCGCCGCGGAGGACGTTCAGGCGCTCGGATTCCTCATCGAGCTTCCGGCTCACGTCGGCGATGCGCTGGCGCAGGCGCAGCGAGGCGCTCATGCGCTCCCGGAGAGTCGTCAAGGCCCGGGAGAGGGACACGCCGAGCGGGCGGTCCTGCCCCCACGGCTGAAGGACCGCGGTGACCTCGGCCTCGGCTGCCTGGCGTTCGCCGTCCAGCTCGGCCTCGTGGAGCCTGAGGAGGATGAGCGTGCCGCAGAGGCGCCGAAGGTCGTCGAGCGAGGCGTAGTCCTCGGCGAGGACCTCGCTCTGTTCGTAGCCGAAGCGTGTCGCGAGGGCGCGAAGCCTCTGCTCGAGCTGCCTCTGCTCGGTCGCCAGGCGCTCGCGACGCTCCTCGGCGTCGGCGAGCGCGCGCTGGGCGGCCGCGAGCTGCTCCGCCTGGAGCGACTCGGCGCTGGCAGCCACTCGCCGGCCGCGCAGGGCCACCCAGGCGGCCGCGGCGAGGCCGACGACCGCGATGGCTACGGCCGCGAGGGGCTCGAGGAAGGCGAACGGCACGGCCAGGGCGACCGCGGCCAACCCGATGATGCCTCCCGTGATGAGGAGGCGATGCCCGGCCTCGCGCTGGCGCTCGCGCTCGGCGGTGATGCGGTCAATGCGCAGGGTAGCCTCGAGGGAGAGGCGCTTCGCCTCCTCGGTCTCCGACGCCGCGCGCGCGACCGCTCGATCGTGATCGAGGAGGAACTCCGCGTCGTCGGGCTCCAGGTGGGCGAAGCGTTCCTCGAGGCGGTCGAGTTCTTCGACCGACGCGCCTTGGGCGGTGAGCTGGGCCTCCTCTCGGTCCACGTCGTCGTGCAGCCTCTGCTCGCGGGCCTCGAAGTCGCGAGTCTTCCCGAGAAGCTGCTGCACGGAGTCCATGTGCTCCTGAGTCGCCGTGGCGAGCGGGCCGAGCGTGTCGAGCTCGGCTCGCGCGGGGTCGAGGGTGTTGCGCCGCAGCTCGGCGATGGTGCGCTCGGCCTGCTCGGCGTTGCGGAGGTGCCCGAGGCGGGCCGCCTGCCACTGGAGCAGGTCGTCCTCCTGGCTGGCGGGGAAGGACTCGAGGTGGGCAAGCTTGTCGCGTTCGGCCTCGAGGGCGGCGAGGGCGGCCCGACGCTTCTGCGCGTCGTCAATCTGGACACGCAGCTCGTCGAGCTCGGCGACGTGGGCCAAGTAGTCGAGCCTCGCGGCCTCGCGCCGCAGGTCCTCGCGTTCGGCCGTGAGGCGCTGGAACTCGGCGTCGCGGTCGCGGATGGCCGCACGCTCGGCCTCCAACTCGTCGGCCTGCCGCTGGAGCGTGGCGACGGCTTCCTCGAGGCGGGCGATCTCGTTCTCGATGCGCCCGCCCTCCTTGAGGGTCACGCCGGGGTAGTGGCGGAGGATGGCGCGGAGCGCGTCCTGGGCCGAGGCCACCGTGCTGCCGCCCGCCTGGGTGTCGGCGGCCCGCTGCACGAGGGCATCCAGGCCCTCCGCATCGGCCACGCCGCGCACGTCGTCCTGGCGGACGAGAGAGGTCTTGAGGAACTCCTGGACCGTGAGGCCGAGGAGCGCGTGGCCAAGCTGGGTGGGGTCGTTGCCCGGGCACAGCTCGGCGGTGATGAGTTTGTTGGTCGTGAGGTCCACGACCCGCAGGTCGTTGCCCTTGGCGAAGTCCCAGCGGAGCTCGAGCGTGCGCTTGCCGTCGCTCAGGCGCAGGCGCGTGCCGAAGGGCGGGCCTGCGGCAGGGGCCCAGTGGGCCTTGCGGGGCCGGGGCGACAGGGTGCGGCGCTCGTCGTCCTCGATGCCGTAGAGCGAGGCGAGGATGGCGGTTTGAAGGGTCGTCTTGCCTGCCTCGTTGGGGTCGAGGAAGAGGGTGATGCGCTCGCGCTCGAAGCGGATGGGCTCGGAGGGGGTCCGCAGGCACCCGAAGCCGTCAATCCACAGTTCGCGGATATGGATCATCGCAGGTGGACCTCGCCGAGGGTCAGCGCGTCGAGGCCGTAGTAAAGGGCTTCCTTGATCCTGGCGCGTTCGTCCTCGCTGGGTGTTTGTCGGTAGAGCTGACGCATGCGCCAGACGAAGAGATCCTCGCTCGTGGCGGCGAGGCCCGGCTCCTTGGCGTCGGGGGCGGACAGGTCAACGGCATAGTCGGGCTCGACCTGCGAGTCGTCCACCACGGCGTGGAAGAAGCGCTCAGCCAGGGGCTGCCGGAGGTCGAGTGGCACCCCGCGAGCGATCCGGCCGTGCAGGGTGAGGTGGATGAGGTCCCGCGGTCCCGCCTTCGCCGCGGCCAGGTGTTCCTCGAGCCGCTGGCTCAAGGCCGCCGTGTCCGTGACGCCGGTGACGTCCATCTGGAGGCGATGGACGGCTCGGTCGTCGCACCTGTGCCAGTGGAGTGCGGATTCCTGGAGGGGCTCGTGGGCGGCGAGTTCGAGATCGAGCCAGGTGCCAGCGCCCTCGTCGCTGAGCGACGAGGCAAAGGCGGCGCCGGCATACGCGCCAAGCACGCCCCCGCGCTCGCCGGCGATGACGCCGCCGCGATGGTAGTGCCCGACGGCGGCGTAGGTGTAGCCCGCGCGCTCGAGCTCCGCCGGGGTGAAGGGCAGCACCTCGCGGTCCGAGCCGGCACGAGGATAGTTCTCCATGCTCCCGTGGAACAGGAGGATGCGGATGCCGTCCTGGGATGTCCGGGGGAGTTCGATGAGGGCGCGCTGCGTGTCGGGCAGGTGCCGATGGAACGCCACGCCGCTGACGCTCGCGGCCGGGTGCCCAGGGAGGGGAACCGACTCGAAGTGGTCGGCGGTGAAGATGCGGATGTGGCTGCCCCACTTCGGGCCGCTGCCGCGGCTCTGGTAGAGGGCGCTGTGCAGGTTGTAGCAGGACGATGGGGCGTAGGCGTCGTGGTTCCCCGGCGCGAGGAACACCGGGACGGGCGCCATCGCGTTCAGTGTGTTGATGGCGAAGTTCAGGTCGTCAATGTCGGGCTCGGTGGAGTCGAAGAGGTCGCCCGGGATGAGTGCGGCGGCGGGGCGGGTCTCGCGCACGTGGGCGGCGAAGCGGGTGAGGCACTGCCGGTGGTCGGCCCGGCGCTTCTCGGCCTTGGCCTGGGGCAGGGCCAGCTTGCCCCCGCTGAGGCAGGCGCCGAGGTGGAGGTCCGAAAGCTGGGCGAGCCTCAGCCTCTCCATCCGCCTGCCCCTATTCGTTAGAGATCGAGGACACCCGCTGCGCGGCTTGCCGCAGCAGGAGATCGGTCACTGGAATACGCCACTCCCGGCCCTGGGACAGGAAGAATAATACCACTTCCCGCACCGGCTTGCAAAGCGTCCTTGGTGTCGCATCTTCATTTCGCACTGGGCCGCCAAGTGCCAGATGAAGATGCGACACCGCCAGCGCGTAGGCGGCGGCCTGGGGCGTGTAGGCCGCGGCGCGGCGGGCGATCTCGTGCTCGTCGCGGGCCGCATCCGTCTTGAAATCCACGACGACCACCTGGTCGCCCTCCACGAAGAGCAGGTCCATGGCGCCGGTGAGGAGGGTGCCGCCGACCTCGACGGCGAAGGGCACCTCGTGGTAGCAGGCCGAGGCGGCGCGGGCGCGGCGCAGGAGAGGAGAGGCCAGGGCCACGTCGAGCAGGCGCGCCGCGTCCTGCACCTGGTCGGGGGTCAGGTCGAGCTTCACTGCCTCGGCCCGGAGGCGCGCGAGCACGGCTGCCCGGTCCTCCAGCGTGGCCCGTCGGAGGCACTGGTGGACGGCAGAGCCGAGGCGCCGGCCGAGGTCGGAGCCTGCCCCGGCTGGGGTCACATCTCCATTTCGCACATTGCCGCCATGTGCCAAATGAAGATGTGACCCCGCGTCGCTCGCCGGGGCCAGCCCCTCTTCGAGACGCGACGGGGTTGTGGCCGGCATGCCGCGGTTGGCCGTTGCGATCGTGGCCGCGATGCCCTCGCGCCAGCGTTCGCGGTCGGCGAGGCGCCTCCGCACGGCGGGCGAGGGCGCGTCGCCGGGGGGTGGGATGCGGAAGGCTCGGGGCGGCGCACCTGCGAGGTCGAGCGTCCCTGTGTCGTAGGCGAGGGCGCCGGGAAGCGAAGGGCCGAGGAAGCGCGAGAAGCCCTCCTCGCTCTTCTTGCCCCAGCCGGGGAGCAGGAAGAGCAGGTCGCGGGCGCGCGTGGCGGCGACGTAGAAGAGGCGGGCCGACTCGGCCTTCGCTCGCCGCTCCTCGTAGTCGTCGCCGGGCCAGTTGGCCGTGCGGACGCAGTCGCGTTTCGTCCCCAGGTAGAACGCGAAGCGCCCCTCGGAGGCCGGGTGGTCGCGCAGGACGATGAAGCGGGCCGCGTGGCGCTCGGCCGAGGTCATGTCGGCCACGAACACGACCGGGAACTCGAGGCCCTTGGCGCCGTGGATCGAGAGCAACTGGACGAAGTTGTCGCCCGCCTCGGCGGAGGGGGACTCGGTTTCGCGGGCCTCGGTCTCCTGGAGTCGGCTGAGCCATCGCACGAAGCCGCGGAAGCTCACGCGCTGCGTGGCCTCGAGGGCGCGGGCCTGATCGGCGATCTTGAGCAGGTTGGCCACCCGCTGCTCACCGAGCGGCCGCAGCGAGAACAGCTCGAGGGCCTTGGTGCGCTCGAAGAGGCGCTGGAGGAAAAGGGCGAGTCCCTCGTCGTTCCGCCGCTGGTGGAACTCGCGCAGGACGGCCATCGCGTTCCCCACTGTGCCCGCGTGGGCCGCGTCGAGGTAGCTCAGCGGCCCGCGCGCGTGGGCGGCGAGCATCAGCTCGTCGTCCGACGCGCCGAAGAATGGCCCCCGCAGTGCGGCGACGAGGGCGACTCGGTCGTGCGGGTTGTCAATCGCCTGGAGCACTGCGAGGAGGGCGTGGACCTCGTGCGTGGTGTAGAAGCGCCGCCCGCCGACGATGCGAAGTGGGATGTCTGCCGCCGCGAAGGCATCGGCGTAGTGGTCCGTCGAGGCATACGTGCGGGCGAGGACGGCGATGTCGCGGTAGGCAACGGGGCGATTCCGCGGCATTGCGTCCTTGCTCGGGTCCTCGATCTCCCAGCGCTCCTCTTCGACAATCCGGTGGATCATCGCGGCTACGCAGCGGGCCTCGAGGCGTCGAGCGGCGTCCTGGCTCTCGAATTCCTCAGCGAGCGCGGAAGGCGGAGGCAGGAGGACGACCGCCGGACGGCTGCCCACGGCCAAGCGATACGGGTCGAGCGCCACATATTCGGGCTGGTACAGGCCGTCGTCGGGCTTCCGGATGCACGGGGCGAAGATCGCGTTGACGGCGGCCGCCACGCCGGGCACGGGCCGGAAGCTCTGCGACAGGGCCAACAACTCGCCCTGGCGGCGCAGGGCGTCCTTCGCGCGCTCGTAGACCTCGATGTCGGCCCGGCGAAAGCGGTAGATGGACTGCTTGGGGTCGCCCACGAGGAAGAGCTTGCCGGGCTCGACCTCGACCTGTTCCCACGTGGGGGCGTGGCGGTCGCGCCGCTCGGCCAGGAAGAACGCGATCTCGACCTGGAGAGGATCGGTGTCCTGGAACTCGTCAATGAGCAGGAAGTCGAAGCGGTGCTTGAAGTGCTCGCGGGCGCCTCCGGGCGGGGCGTCGCGGAGCAGGTTGCGCGTGAGGAGCAGCAGGTCCTGGAAGTCGAGCAGCCCCTCGGCGTCCTTGGCGGCCCGATAGACATCGAGGAACCCCACGAGCGCCTCGCCCACCGCGGCGGCGAGGTCGTGGCCGAAGGCTGCCTGCGCCTCGCCCAACCGGGCGCGAAGCCTGGCGTGGGCCGCTTTGCCCTCCTCATAGGCAGCCTTGCTGTCCCAATGGCCTTTGCCGAGCGGGCGGCCGGGGAGGTGGAGGCCCGCGATGGCGGCCTCGGCACTGGCTGCGCTGAGGAGCTGCGAGAGGGCGAGCCGGCGGCGAGCGGCCTCCAGGTCCCCCAGGAACTTCTCGGCCTGGGGGCCGGAAGCATGGGACTGGGCGTGCCAGAGCAGGGCATCAAGGCCGGCGAGCAACTCGACTTGGAGCGCCCGGAGGTCCGGCAGCGCGGCGGGGCGCCGCGGGCGGCCGTCGAGGAGGTCGCGGCAGTCGAGCAGCCGCTCGGCGAGGCCGAAGACGTGGTTGCCCCATCCATCGAGGCCCACACCTTGGGCGACGGCGCGGAGGAGGGCCGAGCTGCCGGCGGCGAGCTCCGCCTCGAGCCAATCGCTCCAGGCCCGGTCGCGGAGGAGTGAGGCCGTCAGCTCATCGGCCACGGCGAACTGGGGGTCCACGCCGGCCTCGACGGGTCGCTCGCGCAGGAGGCCGGCGCAGAAGCCGTGGATGGTTCCGATGGGGGCGTGGCCCAGGTCCTCGAGGGCCTTGCGGAACCGCTCGCGCTCGGGAGCCGCCAGCGGTGTCACATCTTCATTTCGCACATGGCGGCTATGTGCCAAATGAAGATGTGACACCAGTGCCTTCTCGGTCTCCTCGCGCACCCGCATCTTGAGCTCGCCCGCGGCCTTCTCGGTGAAGGTCACGGCCACGATGCGGTCGAGGGGTGCCTTGCCGGTGCGGACGAGGTTGAGGACCCGGGTGACGAGCACGCTGGTCTTGCCGGCTCCCGCGGCGGCCTCGACGGCGAAGCTCGTGCCGAGCTCGGTGCAGGCCCGGTCGCGGTCGTGTTGGTCGGTGAGGGGTCGAGCGCTCATTCGATCTCTCGCATCTTGAGGAACCGCTCGACGGCAGTATCGGCTACCTTCAGGCGGGCGGCGGCGCGAGCGGCGGCGCCGCACACGGGGCGGTAGTCGCAGAAGTCGCACGTGCCGCTGGGCACGCCCGCGAAGAAGCGGCCCCTGCGGACTCCCTCCGCGATGGTGGCCAGGATGGTCAGGAACTCGTCGTTCCGCCGTTCGGCGGCCTCCCGGGTGAACTCCACGGTGGCGTATCCCCCGGCTTCCGTGACGTACCGGTAGAGCGCCGCGTCCATTGTGGTGGCGCGCAGGAGGGCTTCCGCCGCCCGCAGGTAGATGGGGAGCTGGAGGGTCGTGCCCCCGGCGAAGGCGTTGTCCCTGTGACCGCGCGGGACCTTGCCCGTCTTGTAGTCCACCACGCGGCCGCGACTGCGGTCGCGGGTCAGGTCAATGCGGTCCATCCGCCCCGTGACGTGCAGGCGGCCGGCCTCGCCGAGGTCGAGGTCGAGGCCCTGCGGGCTCCACGGCTCGTGCTCGGGGTCTCGGGGCCGCGCGCCGAATGCGGCCTCGAAGTGGGCGGGCAGATAGCCCGACGTGTCGGCGGCCTCCTGGCGCACGAACTGGCGCAGGTCGCGCTCCAGGCACTCGCGTTCGAGCTGCCAGAGGGCCGGGCAACCGACGAGGCCATGCTGCTCGAACTCCGCGAAGGCCTGGCGGGCGGTCTCGAGCACCCGCGCCTCGTCCTCGGCGCTCAGCGGGATGCGGCGCGCATCGCGCGCCTCGCGCAAGGCGCGGCACAGGATGCGGTGCAGCACGCTGCCGCGGTCGAGGCCGGAGATGCGGCGAACGGCCTCCGGCTCCTCCAGCGCCTCGACGCCGAGGATGTGGCGCAGGAAGAACTGGAACGGGCACTGCGCGTATCGTTCGAGGGAGCTGGCATCCGTGCGCCACGGCGGCGGCCCGAGCCGTTCGGCCAGGGCAGCGAGGGAGGCCGCGTCGGACAGCACGCCGTCGTAGGGCGTGAACTGCCGCTCGTCCCAGCGGCGGGCCTCCGCCCGCCAGGCCGAGCCGAACGTGGGGGCCAGTTGGCACAGATAGCCCAGGCCCGCCCCCTTGCGGGCGACTAGGGCGCGACGGACGACTGCCAGGTCGTACTCCGCCTCGCACCACGCGGCGGACGGCTCCTCCGGCGCCAAGGCGGAGGCGGAGATGCGCTCGTGCCCGGCGAAGTTGCCGAGCCCCTGGTAGCTGCACCGCGCGCCCGTCGCCGCCTCGACCACGCGGAGGAGGAAGTGCGACGGCACCCGCGCGCGCCCCGAGCTCGGCTCGAGCCGGGGATAGGTCAGGAGCACTTGTTCTGAGGCGGCAGCCACGGCGAGGGTGAAGAGCAGTCGCTCCTCCTGACCGCGGCGGCCCTTGAGGGGCAGCCGCAGGCCGGCGTCGCTCAGCCGCAGGCGCTCCTGGTCCGAGAGCAGGGGGTCGGCGCCCGGGGAGGCGGGGAAGCCGTTCTCGACGAGGCCGGGCACGCACACGAGGTCGAACGGCAGGCCGCGCGCCTCCATCAGGTCCACCACGGCGGGGCCGCGCGAGCCGAACGGCGGCCGGGCGAGATGCGCGTTCTCGAGCGTCTCGTGGGCGAGACGGGCGAACGTCGCAAGGTCGGCTTCCTCGCCCGTGGCATCGAGCGTCCGCAGCTCCGCGATGCGCTCGGCCACGGTCGCCCGCTCGTCGCTGGCGCGGACGAAGCGGCTGTAGAGCGCCACCGTCGCGTCCACCAGGCGGGTCCACGTGCCGCGCAGCGGCACGGCCTCGATCTCGGGGAGGAAGCTGTCCAGGAATGCAACGAAGGCGTCGAGCGCCTGGCGTTGTTCGACGACGCGTGGCGTCTCCTCCTCTTCGGCCTCGACATCGAGAGCCCGGCGCCGGGCGGCGAGCCGCCGCTGCCAGCTCTCGCGGCCCTTCACGACGCCCGCCTGCATCGAGAGGAGGTCCCACTCGGCCGTCTCGGCTCCCGCGACAGGCATGTCGGCGTAGGTGACGAAGTCCATCACGTCGGTTCGGGCGAGGTCGCTGCCGATGAGGCGCAGGAGCATGAGGAAGCTGCGGCCCGCCCGCGTCGTCGAGAGGGGCAGGGGCGTGTGGTGGTAGGCCTGGAGGCCGCCCGCGGCGCACTCTTCGGCGACGAGGGGGGCGTAGGTGCTCGCCTGCCGCAGCAGAATGCCCACGCGGGGGAGCGGCGTGCCGCCGCGGGCCGCGGCGACGGCCGCCCGCACGACCGCCCGCGCCTCGCGCGTTTGGTCGGGCGCGCTCACGATGCGGATTCGTCCGCCGGGAGCAGCCTGCCCCGCCGGCGGGGCGAACAGGCCCCGCTGGAGCGCGGCAAGCTCTCCGGGCAGCGCGGGCACCGGCTCGGCCTGTGGCCGGAAGTCCTGGGCGACGAACCACTCAAACGTCTCTGCGGCGTAGCGGAACGCCTCGGCGTCGGGCACGTAGGGGAAGAACACGCACGCCCGCCGCGACGCCGTGGCGGCGGCGACGAGTCGCCGCTGGACCTCGTTCAGGTCGTAGAATCCGTAGACGAGCACGGCGGCGGCCTGGGCCAGCCAAGGGTCGTCCCCGGCGGCCCCTGCCGCCGCGGCCATCAAGTCGGTCGCGTCGTACAGGCCCAGCTCGCGCAGCCGCTGCTCGCAGGCGCCCCACAGCGCCGCGAGGTCGCGCAGCTTTGCGAGCAAGGGACTCGTCTGCCACGTCCGACGTGCGACGCAGCGCGAGAGCGCGGCCGGGTCGTGCCCGGCCTCCTTGAGATCCGTGATGGTTGCCAGCAGCGCACGGTGGAAGCCGGGGCGGTTCGCAATCGAGGCGAAATACGTGTTCGGCACGGCCCTGCAAGCCGCCCTGGCCAGAAGCTCCCCAGCCATGGGTGGCGACTGGGCCCGCCCCGCGGCGGCCATCGCGGGCTCGCCCAGTTCGCGCGCGAGGTCGAGGAGGGTGAGGAAGTGGACGTTGATGCAGCCGCCGCGCCTGGCGGCCTGTGCGGCCAGGTGGTGGCGAAGGAGATTCGTCGGCACGAGGACCACAACGGGCGCGAGCGGCTCGCGCGAGCGCACGCTATCCAGCTCGCGCCATAGAGCGGTTTCCAGAGCGCGGAAGTCTCCCGCATGACACAGGACGCGAGCGGTCTCGGCGCGGCGGTTCATCGTGGCTCACTGGCGGTTGGTGCTCTCGGGAGAAGTGCCTGATCGGATCATACCGCCGCGGCGCGGCGCCGTCAAGGGCGGAAATAGCTGGTCCGCGGAGTTGCGGAATCACCGGAGTCGGTGTAGATCAACTCTGTGGGGTCTGTCGTGCCAAACCGGCGCGCCACCACGCGTCAGGGAACCCTATGGGCAGACGACGGGAAGCAAAGAGCCGCCGGCTCGGCGACGTGCTCGTCGAGCATGGGCTGATCACCCGCGAAGAGCGTCGCGCCGCGCTCCGCCGCCAGCGCGAGACGGGCGGACGACTCGGCGAGGTGCTGGTCCGCGAAGGCATTCTCACCCGCGACCAACTGAACTGGGCCTTGGGCGACCTCCTGCACATCCCCTACGTGCAACCCGACGCTGCGGCCATTGACGCCGCCTTGTTCGCCGCCTTCCCCCTCGATCTGCTCCGCCGCTGCGAGGCCGTGCCCATGGCGAGAGCGGGCGATGAGGTCGCCGTGGCGATGGCCGACCCCACGGATGTCCAGGCGGTCGCCGACCTCCAGGCGGCCGCTCGCGCCCAACTGAGGGTCGCGCTGGCTGATGCGGCGGCCATCCACAGGGCGCTCGGCGCGCTCGCCGAGAGGACCACGAGCCCCCCGCGCCCGCGCATCGTCCTCCCGTCGCGGCCCGGCCGCGCTCTGTCACCTCAGGCCGCTCTGGCGGATGCCTCGGGCAGCGCCTTCCTTCGGTTCCATCTCGTCCACGCGGTACGGGAAGGTGCCGACGAGATTCTCATCGAGCCTCTGGGCGAGGCGTTCCGCGTCCGGCGCCGCCTCCACGGCCGTGTGCTCGAGGAAGCGTCGTACCCGGCGTCGGCACTGGATTCCGTCGTTGTTCGCCTGAGGCTCATGGCAGGCATGGCGTCCTCGACGGACGCCGTGGTGGAGGATGCGGCGGCGACGCTTGAGGTCGGGGCGCAGTCGTTCGACCTCCTGGTGAGCGTGCACCGCTCGCCGCAGGGCCCGGGCGCCCGGATGGTGATCCGCCGTCGAGGCGGGACGCCATGGCCGCTGAGCAAGCTGGGGGTTGACCGGGGCGCGGCGGCGCGCCTCCAGCGCGCGGTTCAGGCATCGGCCGGCCTGATCGTCGTGTGCGGCCCAGGGCGGTCGGGGTGCTCGACGACGCTCTACGCGCTCTTGCGCGCCGCTTCGGCGCCGGGCCGCTACCTCGTCACCCTGGAGCACGCGCCGACGCACTACTGGGCCGAGGCGACGCAGCTTGCTGCGCCCAGCGCCAGCTACCTGCCCGCCTTGCGCGACCTGGTCCGAAGGCCGCCCGACGTTCTCCTTGCCGAAGGGCTACACGAGCGTGAGTTCTGGGCCGCGTTCGGCCCGCACACTCTGGCGAGCACGCTATTGCTAGGCGAGATGCGAGGGGCCGATGCCGTGTCGGCGCTGGGCCAGCTCCGCGACCTTGGCCTCAGCGGGACTCTGCTGGCCACCTCGCTGCGGGCAATCGTGGCGCAGCGGCTCGTCCATCCCTCCGCCCTGCGCGGGCGCACGAGAGGCCATCGCATGGTGCTGGCCTGCGAGGTGCTGGCGCCCGACTGGGAATTCCGGGCGCTGCTGTTGGCGGGCGCGCCGCTGGCAACGCTGCACGAGGCCGCCGAGCGGTCGGGCATGCGCTCGCTTGCCGCGTGCGCCGAGGCCAAGGCGGCGCGGGGGCTGGTCGATCCGGCCGACGCCGAGTCTTTGAGGGCGGAATCGCTGTGGAACTGCTCCCACTCCTGAGCTTCATGCACAAGCAGGGCGCCTCTGACCTGCACCTGTCCACCGGCGCGCCCCCCATCCTGCGCGTCCACGGCGAGATGAAGCGCACGACGGCCGCGGCCCTGTCTGCCGAGGACCTGCTCCCGATGCTTCACAGCATCATGAGCGACGCCCAGCGGCGCGAATACGCCGAGAATCTGGAGGTGGACTTCGCCTTTCCCACGGACTTCGCGCGCTTCCGCGTCAACGCCTTCACCCAACGCCATGGGCCGGCAGCCGTCCTGCGGAAAATACCCAACGACGTCCTCCCCCTCGATACGCTGGGCGTGCCCCCCATTGTGGGCGAACTGGCGATGAAGGAGCGTGGGCTCATGCTGGTCACAGGTCCCACCGGCTCAGGCAAGAGCACCACGCTGGCCAGCATTATCGACTTCATCAACACGCATTCGCCCGACCACATCATCACCATCGAGGACCCCATCGAGTTCGTGCACGAGAGCAAGTGCGCGCTGATCAACCAGCGCGAGGTCGGCCCGCACACCCACTCGTTCGCCAACGCCCTGCGCAGCGCCCTGCGGGAGGACCCCGACGTGATCCTCGTCGGCGAGATGCGCGACCTGGAGACCATCCAGATCGCGCTGACGGCCGCAGAGACCGGCCACCTCGTGTTCGGGACGCTCCACACCTCGGACGCGCCGCAGACGGTCGATCGCGTGATCGACGTGTTCCCGCCGCACCAGCAGGAGCAGGTG
>DATKZY010000094.1:0-17943 GCA_035527715.1 Planctomycetota bacterium
CCGCCGCCCCGCTTCGGGGGCTGGGCCCTCTTGCGCCTACCATCCCACGGCTCCCAAAGCATCGCCGTGGGCTTTATTCCTCCGCCTCCTTCGGAGGCTCAGAACGCGGCCACCTGTCTCGAAGGAGACTACACGCACCCTTCTGTCAAGATGGGGTTGACCTCGGCCTGCCAAGCGAGTATGCTAGCGGGACCGCCAGGCAGATGGCGAACCCCCCGGAGGACGGGCAAGGGGAATCTTCATGCGCCCCTTGCGCGAGGGGAGGCGCGCCGCTATACTTAGTCGAGGTGGCAGGGGGGGCCTGTTGAAAGGAGCACAGCGGATGCGACTGCACAGTGCAGCAGTGACGATCGTTGCCCTGGCCCTCGTTGGCGCTGCATCCCTGCATGCGGGAGAGGCAGGGCCCGCGGCCGCGCCCGGCGCGTATGCCGTGCTGCGGCCGGCCGACAACCCGCTGGCGAAGCAGGCCGGCGCGGTCGCCGTGCCGACCATCACGTGGGAGCGGGTGGCGGTGCGCCCCGACCATCCGCGCATGCTGTTCACGAGGGAGACGAAGAAGGCGCTCGCCGCCCGGGTGGACCAGAGCCGCAAGCGCGAGGAGTTCGTCAAGGCCGTCGAGGACGGGGACCCGCTGGCCTGCGCCCTGATGTACCAGTTGACGGGCCGCGAGGCCTACGCGAAGTCGGCGATCCGCGACCTGGTGTCCGGGCGGATCCCCCCCGGGACGATCTACCAGTCGGCGACGTATGTGTTCGACTGGACCTATGACGCGATGACGGAGGCGGAGCGGGCCGAGGCCACGAAGCGGGTGTGGCCGGCCAGCACGGTGGACCCGGCGTCGGGCTGGGCGCGGTGCTCGGCCTACACCGGCTACCCGGAGGACCCGATGCCGTCGGAGACGCGGCCCGACCAGTGGCCGCGCTTCTACAACTGGACCTTCCACGACCAGGACTGGGCGCGCCGCTACGCGCCGACCCTCGAGGGCCTCGTGGCAGTGGCCGGGCACCACCCGCGCGCCGCCGAGGGCGTGCGGCACTACTGGGAGTACTCGCTGAAGGACGCCGTGCTCTTCCTCGACCACTTGCGCGACGGCAGCTACTGGCAGGGCTACTACTGGTCGGTGACGCGCCGCATGGTCGAGATCTACCGCGTCCTCGCCCTCATGAAGACCGCCTGCGGGATTGACTACCTCGACCCCAAGGAGCACCCGTACCTGGCCAACTTCGGCCGCTGGCTGCTCTACGGCTCCGACGTGGCCCGCAAGCGCGTCATCTACAACTACGGCGACGGCGAGATGGTGGGCTTCGACAGCACGCGGGTCTACCCGGTCCTCGTCACGTCGGCCAACCTCTCGAAGGACCCCCACGTGGAGTGGCTCGCCCAGCAGATCACGCCCGAGGGCGCCGACTGGTTCACCGAGTTCTTCTGCCACGACCCCACCGTGGCGTCGCTGGGCCCGGGCGACCTCCCGCCGTCGCGCGCCTTCCCGGGCACGGGCCTCGCCGTGATGCGCACCGGCTGGAAGGGCCACGACGTCTGGGCATCCGTCCGCTTCTCCGACTGGTTCGACATGCACGGCCACCCCGACGTCGGCTCGTTCCTCCTCTACTGCCAGAGTCCGCTGGCGCCCGACACCGGCTTCTACTGCCCGGGCATCTACCACGACCGCAGCTACTACACCCGCAGCATCGCGCACAACACCATCGCCGTGCGCGACCCCGCGGCCAAGGAGATCGGCTCGGCGGAGAACCCGTTCGCCCTCAACGACGGCTGCCAGCGCAAGCGCGACCGGCGCACCTGGTCGTTCGCCATCGGCACCGACGCGTGGGTCTACCACCAGAACGAGTTCGACCGCGGCAACCTCCTGGCCTTCGAGAACCACGACCTCTACGACTACACGGCCGGCGAAGGGGCCAAGGCCTACCGCCCGGAGCTCGTCAAGGAGTTCACCCGCCAGGCCGTCCTGCTCCGCAGCGGCGTCTTCGTCGTCTTCGACCGCGTCGAGAGCCCGCGCGCCAACCTCGAGAAGCGCTGGCTCATGCACCTCGTGGGCGAGCCGACCGTTGACGGCACGCTGCTGCGCGCCGAGGTCAAGGGGCACATCGAGGACTACGATGGCTCGCTCACCGTGTCGAGGGGCAAGGAGCGCGCCGTCGTGCGCTGCCACACCCTGCTCCCGGCCCCGCACGTCGTCCGCAAGGTCGGCGGCGCCATGCCCAACATCCCCATCGCCACCCTGTGCCGCGTGCCCCGCACCACCCAGCGCATGGGCACGGGCAGCCGCTGGGAGTGGACCGACCCGCTCATCTTCTACTACAACGACGCCCTGACCGGGAAGAAGCTCGGGGCCTTCTGCCTCGAGCGCGACACGCCGACCGAGGCCGAGTACGAGGTCACCGACACCGAGTTCTACCTGAAGCTGCACGCCTTCGAGCGCCAGAAGGTGGACGAGTTCCGCTTCAAGCTGGCGGACTACAAGACGGTGCTCGACCTCGCGCGCGACGTGGGCCAGCGCCTCCAGTGGCACACCGCCTTCCACTACCTCCCCGGCTACGAATACTACAACGAGGGCATCAACTACGCCCCCGCCTACCGCACCCCCGCCTGGGAGAACCCGCAGGTGAACGCCCCCGAGCTGCTCGGCGAGGCCAACGACGCCGGCTCGTGGCGCATCGAGGTCCTGCCCGCCAAGCCGGCGGCGCGCGACTACTTCCTCCACGTCCTGCGCGTCCAGGCCGACGACAAGGACGAGGCGGGCGAGGTCGCCCTGGCGGGCGACACCGCCGACCGAGCCGAGGCCAAGGTCGTGCTCGGCGGCCGCACCTACCTCATCGCCTTCAACAAGACCGGCCAGGTCGGCGGCCACATCCGCATCACCGACGCCGCAGGGAAGGTGCTGGCCGACCGCGACTTCGCCAAGAGCATCGTCCAGAAAGACTGAGTTCCGCCGCCCTCCCGATCGCACAGCGGGCGCCCGAGGCCGAGGGGCCTTCGGGCGCCCGCTTCGTTTGCCCAGCACAGGGAGGGCGAGGCCCTCGCCGCGCCGCTCGCACCCGCCCGACACCATCGCCTCAGTACTGCTCCACAGAGAAAAGTGTACAGGAACCGCGCTCTGCGGTCGTCGTGCCGAAGGCACGTCAGGACGTAGCCGGCGGCTTCAGCCGCCGGACTCGGGTGCCAGAATAGGCCCAGTCCCGAAGGGACGGCAGGACGGCTTCCCTGCGCGGCTTCCTCCGTGGAGCGGTACTCAGCGGGGGCTTCGCCCTCCCCTCTCTCCCTGGTTGTGAAGCAGGCTGTCAGGGGGCAGCGGGCCTGCCCTTCGCGGGAGGGGTGGGCGCGACTCGCTTGCGGGCGAGCCACTTCTCGAAGCGGTCGAGGAGCTCGATGCGCTTGGTGGCGAGCGCGACCTGGGCGGGCCCGGCGCCGCCGACCGCCTGCCAGGACTTCCACTGCTCGATGGCCGAGAGGGGCTGGAGGGCGCGCTCGAAGGCGTAGGCCGCCGCGGCGTGGGCCTCCTTGGTCTTCGCCTTCGCCGCGATGGCGGCGAGCTTGGCGCCCGCGGCGGCGTCGTAGAAGCTCGCGGCGTCGTGCTCCGCGGCCCAGGCCGCCGCGAACGCGGCGGCGCACGCGGCGCAGTAGCGGGACGACTTGGCATCGAGGTCCGCCGCGGCGTACAGGGCGCTGCTGGGGCACGAGGCGTCGCCGCAGGGCGGGAGGCCCATCGAGCGGGCCAGGGCGTGGAGGGCCAGGCGCCGGGCACGCGAGGTCACGGTGTCGCGCGCCTCGCCGAGGCCGGCGAGAGAGAGCAGGAGGGCTCCCTGGCTCCGCGTGGAGCAGAGGGCCGGGTCGAGGCCCGGGACGCTGACCTCGGCGGTGGTGACGCCGATGAGGCGCACGGTCTGGGGCTCGGCGGCCTGCTCGCGGTCGAGGCGCGCGAGAAGCGGGCGCGCGTCGCGCGGCCGGCCCTCCGCGCCGGGGACCGGCGGGGGCAGAGGCAGCTGCCGGGCCACGCCCTCCGCCTTGCCCTGCTGGGGCGCGGCGGGGGTGCGCAGCGAGGTCTCGATGTCGGACGCGATGTCGCGCGTGAGGGCGCGGCTCAGCGCGCCCACGGGTGCGACCGCGAGGCGCGGCTGCACGGCGTCGTCGCGCAGGTCGCGCCAGTCGCGCGGCGTGTTGCCGCGCTTCTTCCTGTCCTTCTGGAGCTTCTTGAGCGCGTCGAGGGCGTGGTCGCGGATCGCGAACTGCGGCGCGGCAAGGAGCTCGATGTCGCCCACGACCGGGAAGTCCCGGTGCAGCCGCGTCACGCCGCCGCGCAGCACCCGCGCCACGTCCTTGTCGTCGTCGTAGAACTCGAGCACCCGCGTGAGGGTCACGGCATGGCCGGGGGTGGCGAGGCGCGCGAACCAGGTGGCCACCCGCTCCCGGCCCTCACGCGTCCCCTCGTCGAGGAGCGGCAGGAGATAGGGGAGGAGGACCGAGTCGTCCCACTGGGCAACGGCGGCGCGAGCGGCCTGGCGAAGGGCGTCGGACCGCAGGGCCTCGACCACGAAGGGCGCGGCGAAGGGCGAGCCCAGCTCCACCAGGGCCTTCAGGCACTCGAGCCGCACCTCGTCGTCCTTCGCGTTCACCAGGAACTCGGTGAGGACGAGCACCGCGTCGTGGCCGGCGATGGCAGCGAGGGCCTTGACGGCTTCGACGTGCAGTTCCTTCTCGTTGGGGTTGCGCAGGAGCTCGATGATCTTGGGGGTCGAGGCGGGGTCGCCGATGGCGGCGAGGATGCGGAGGAGGTGGCGACGCGGGACGGGGGGGGCGGCGAGGAACGCGGCGCGTACCGTGGGAATGACCTCGCGCCCCCTGTGCGCGAGCTCCGCCTCGGCCTTGAGCCGGGCCGGCTCCTTCTCGTCGGCGAGACCCTCGATGAGCTGGTGGACCTCCTCGCGCGCCTTGAGGCGGGCCAGGAGCTCGGGCGACACGGCGATCGCCTCGCCCGTCGCGGCCACGGCGGGGCCGTCGCGCGTGGTGTTGGCGATCTCCCCGCGGTCCACGACCACGGTGCCGCCCACGTCGAGCTCGATGCGGGCCTTGTCGCCCTCGATGGTCACGCGGCCCTGGAGCTGCTGGCCGTTGCGCAGCACGATGGTGTCGGCCGACGCCACCCGCGGGATGCCCAGGGCGAGCGCGGCGAGGGCCGGCAGGAGAAAGACGCACACATTTCGGATTTCATTCCGCATTCCGCATTCCGCAATCCGCAATCCGCGTTCTGCGTTCCTCACGGCTGCTGCTTCTTCTTGCGCAGGAAGGCAAGCAGGCCACCCTCTTCGGCCGGCTTCGGCGGGGCCGGGGCGGCCGGGCCAGCAGGCGGCGGCTGGGGCGGCGGCTGGGGCCTCTTGCGCAACGGCTTCTGGGACTCCACTTCGTCGAGGAGGGAAAACAGGGGCCCTCCATCGGTATCCTTCCGAAGCTTCATCGGCGGCGTGCGCTCGTCGCGGAGCTTGGGCGGCGAGTCGTCCTCCACCTCGACGACCGGCAGGGGCGCCTCGCCGGGGGGCTTGCCGGCCTTGTCCACCTTGTCGAGGAACTCGAAGAGCCCGCGGATATCCTCGTCCACGCCCTCCTTGGGCCTGGGCGACGACGCGGGCTGGGGCGGCGCGGCCTTGGGTGGCGCGGCGGGGGGCGTGGCCGCGGCCTTGGGCGGCAGGGGGGGCGGCGTGCGAGGCGGAGGGGCGGCCGGCTCGCGCGGGGCGGTGCCCGCGGCGGGCGACGCCTCCTCCTCGGCCGCCTGCGGCCCGACCACGGTCGGGGCCGTCGTGGCGCTCAGCAGCCGGAACTCCAGGGCCGCCTTGCCGATCTGAATCGTGTCGCCGTGCCGCAGCGCGCGCGTGGTGATGCGCTCGCGGTTCACGTAGGTGCCGTTGGAGCTGCCGAGGTCGGCCACGGTCCACTCCTCGGCCCCGGTCGCCGCGACCTTGCAGTGGCTGCGCGAGGCCAACTTGTCCTTGACGATGACATCGGCCTCGCGGGAGCGGCCGACGAGGTACGACTTGCCCTCGTCCAGGGCGTACTCCCGCCGGTCGGTGAGACCGCTCTTGGCCAGGAGAGTGGCCTTCATGAGCATCGCCTCGCATCGGGGACTGGCGTCGAGCCGTTCTCTGCGTCCACGCGGTATCCTAGCGCCCCGAGGGCGGGATGTCAAGATGCCCTGAGGCCGACTTGCTTTTCTCTCTGGTTTCGGCTATTTGTAAGGGGTCGCTCGTGATCGTGGCTGGGACCGTGTGACCTGAGCAGGAGGCCGAACCGTGGATTCGTATCGCCGGCTCGCCCGTATCGTGGCCTGGTCGTCCCTGGCGGCGTTGTGCGCGGCCGCGGAGGCGGGAACGTATCGCTCGCCCTACGCCGCCCTGCCGTCGGCCGACGGCAAGGCCGTCTACGTGACGGACCAGACGGCGGACTGCGTGGCCGTGATCGACCCCGCGGCGGGGAAGAAGACAGCCGAGTGGAAGGTGGCCGGCGGGCCAACCTGCATGGCCCTCTCCGCCGACGGCAAGACGCTCTTCGTCACCCTCCAGCACGCCAACGCCGTCGCCGCCCTTGCGACCGACAGCGGCAAGGAGACGAAACGCGTGTCCGTGGGCTTCCGCCCCGCGGGCATCGCCCTCGCGCCCAAGGCCAGCCGCCTGTTCGTGTGCAACATGGGCGACTCGACGGTCTCGGTGATCGACTGCGCGGAGATGGCCGAGAAGTTCCGGGTGAAGGCCGTGCGCGAGCCGATGTTCGCCGCCGTGACGCCGGATGAAACCCGTGTGGTGGTGGTCAACTCCCTCGCCACAGGCCCGGCCACGGAAAGCTCCACCGCCGCCAGCGTCAGCATCTTCGACGCCAAGGAGGGCAAGACCGGCGCCACCATCAAGCTCCCCGGCGGCTCCACCAACTGCCGCACCGTGTGCGTGTCGCCCGACGGCAAGTGGGCCTATCTCGTCCACAGCGTCTCCCGCTTCCAGGTGCCCACGACCCAGCTCGAGCGCGGCTGGATGAATACCTCGGCCCTCTCGGTGATTGACCTGGAGAAGAACGAGCTGTACGCCACGATGCTGCTCGACAGCATTGACCTGGGCGCCGCCGACCCCTGGGGCGCGGCCCTCACGGCCGACGGCAAGACCCTGTGGGCGAGCCTGAGCGGCTGCCACGAGGTGGCCCGCATTGACGTCGGCCGCCTGGTCGAAATGCTCTCCGGAAAAATCCCCGACCAGTACGCGAAGAGCCTCGGCTCGGCCAACATCAACCCCTGGGCCGAAGTCAAGAAGGACCCCAAGTACCGCTTCCAGCTCGTCAACGACCTGATGGCCATGTACTTCGCCGAGCTGATCCGCCGCTTCCCCGTCGGCGGCAGAACGCTGCTGTACCTCCACGCGGCCGACCGCCCCTTCGAGCGCGGGCCGCGGGGCATCGCCCTGTCGGGCGATGGCAAGCAGCTCTACGTGCCCACCTACTTCGGCGGCGCCCTGTGCGTGCTCGACACCGAGACCGGCAACCTCCTCAAGAACATCCCCGTCGGCGAGCAGCCCGAGCCCGACCCTGTCCGCAAGGGCGAGACCGCCTTCCACGACGCCGAGCTGTGCTTCCAGAAATGGCAGAGCTGCGCCACCTGCCACCCGAACAACGCGCGGATGGACGGCTTGCGGTGGGACCTCCTCAACGACGGGATGGGCAACCACAAGCGCACCCGCAGCCTCGTCTACTCCCACTACACCGCGCCGGTCATGGCCATGGGCGTCCGCCAGACCGCCGACGTCGCGGTCCGAGCCGGCTTCCGATTCATCCTCTTCGCCGTCGTGCCCGACGAGACGGCGAACGCGGTGGACGCCTACCTGAAGTCGCTGAAGGCCGACCCGAACCCCTCCCTGGTCAACGGCAAGCTCTCCGAGGCGGCGGCGCGCGGCAAGGCCCTCTTCGACGGCAAGGCCAAGTGCAGCACCTGCCACGTGGGCCAGTACTACACCGACCTCAAGGCCTACGACACGGGCACCCTCGGCCCCTACGACCGGCCCGACAACCGCTTCTACACCCCCAAGCTCACCGAGATCTACCGCACCGCCCCCTACCTCCACGACGGCCGGGCCGCCACCCTCGAAGAAGTTTTCACCAACTGGAACAAAGAGGACAAGCACGGCGCGACCTCGAAGCTCTCGAAGGACGAGCTGGCCGACCTCCTCGCCTACCTCCAGTCGCTGTGAGGACGGTCACCGCCCGGCATCGCTTGTCGCTCCCGCCTCCAAGGCATCGCGAAGGAACCGCACGGCCCCCTCCAGCCACCCGCTCTCCCAGTGGTGCTTGCGGAGCGGGCCATCGGCGTACTCGTGGGGGATGCGCAGCTCGGCCATCAGGGCGTGGGCGGCCTGCGTGTCCTTGCGAAAGCTGTCGTAGCCGAACAGGCCCAGCCGCTCCGCCCCGCGCACCGCGGCCGCTCGCTCGCGCAGGAGCCGTTCGATCCGATAGCGCTCGAACTGCTCCTGCGTGCCGACGACCTGGTCCATGCCGAACCCCGGGCGGGCCATCATCATCGGCGCGTCCCACGCCGCCGCGGCGGCGAATGCCTCGGGGTGGCGCAGCAGCAGGCTGAAGGCGCCCCAGCCCGACTTCGAGAAGCCCACGAGCGCCCGCCGCCTTGCCTCGTGCGGATACAGCCGCTCCACGAGGGGCACGAGCACCCGCAGCACGTAGCTCTCCTGCCGAAGCGTCGGCTCGGCCGGGTGGTCGCAGTACCAGGGCAGGGCGGAAAAGGTCGGGAACACGGCGACGAAGCCGAAGCGGTCCGCCACGCCGGCGGCCCGGGCCGCGCGAATCGCATCGCCCCAGCGCGTGCCCGCGCCGGCCTCGACGGGCAGGACGAACAGCACGCGGCGCTTCTCCGGCGGGTCCAGCTTCGGGGGCGGCAGCAGGCGCACCTGCGTCTCCCCGCGCTGATAGGGCGACGCGATCCGGTACAGGACCACGCCGCCCGGCTCCGCCTCCGGGCCGTTGACCTGGAATTCCCCCTGCGATGTCTGCTGCGCGCTCGGCTGTGCCACGGCTTGCCCCGCCAGGGCGGCCGACGCCGCGAGCGCCAGAAGCCCAGCCACCGCCACCGCTCGCCGTCCGAGGTCACACCCCATGCGTCGGCCCCAGGCTCCCCTGCGGCGCCCATCATACCCGGATCGCGCCGAAAAGCGAATCCCCTTCGCAACCGCATTTGACTTCGGGCGGGCGCGTGACTATGCTGTTGCGTCGGAGCAGGACAGGCTGCCCCGATGCCCGAGGCGACCGCGAGGAGAAGCTGGGGCCGGCGAATGGTCAGGAAGGTATCTTCGGAAGGCGTGGGCTACTCGATCGCCGACCTCACGCAGGTGCGCTACCTGTTCGTGAGCGGCATCCCGCGGAACGGCGCCGACCTCTTCGAGCAGGCCTACGGCGCGCTCACCACGGTGGCCCGCGTGATGCACGAGGAGGGCGCCCGCGGCGGCATCGTGCGCCAGGACATCTTTATCCGCGACCACGCCCTGATCCCCGACTGCAAGAAGATCATCGAGGAGTTCTACTGCGACGATCTGCCGGCGACGGACTACATCGTGCAGCCGCCCTGCGGCGGCAAGCTCCTCGAGATCGAGGCCTGGGGCGTCAGCCGCCAGAAGGGCCGCGTCGAGATCGAGCGCGTCTCCGAGCACCTCGTCCTCCTGCGCCACAGCGACATCACGTGGGCCCACTGCGCCGGCATCGTGCCCCAGACCCCGGCCCCCGGCGTGCACGACCGCGCGCTCGACGCCTTCGGGCGCATGCGCGACCTGCTCGCCGCCAGCGGCTTCCGCTTCGGCCAGGTGCTGCGCACCTGGCTCTACCTTGGCGACATCGTCGGCCCCGAGGGCGACACCCAGCGCTACAAGGAGCTCAACCGCGCCAGGGCCGACTTCTATCGCGACACCCGCTTCCTCGAGCCGTACCTGGTGCCCAGCGTCCACAGCGCCGTCTACCCCGCCAGCACCGGCATCGGCGCCGGCGACCGCGACGTCATGATGTCCTGCGTCGCCCTCGCCACGGAGCGCAAGGACATCCGGCTCCTGCCCCTCGAGAACCCCCTCCAGGTTTCGGCCTTCCGCTACGGCCAGCACTACAGCCAGCAGAGCCCCAAGTTCTCCCGCGCCATGGCCATCCTCGGCCCCGAGGTCGTCGCCACCCTCGTCTCCGGCACGGCCAGCATCGTGGACGCCGAGACCCGCTTCGTCGGCGACGTCGAGCGCCAGACCCAGCAGACCCTCGACAACATGGAAGCCCTCCTCGCCCGCGAGAACTTCCAGCGCCACGGCGTCGCCGACGCCGGCGCCTCCCTCCAGGACCTGGTCCTCGCCCGCGTCTACGTCAAGCGGCGGGAGGACTACGCGAAGGTCCGCGCCATCTGCAAGGCCCGCCTGGGCGAGCTGCCCGTCACCTTTGCTGTCGCCGACGTGTGCCGCCCCGACCTCCTGGTCGAGATCGAGGGCATCGCCTTCGCCCCCCGAGGCTGAACTCCCCCCGCCGTTGCCGCACACAGTACAGGCGCCCGCATCCGCCCCGCGCTGGCGCGCCGCGGCGGGTGTGTGATAGAACAATATGGACGCCCTCGGGCGGGAACCCATCACGGGCGAAGAATAGAGGAGCGCACAGATGCCGGAACAGCTCGCGTTGCGCGGCGGCCGACGCACCGTCCCCGAAGGCTTCATCGCGCCGTGGCCCGAGGTCACCGAGGCCGACCGCCAGGCGGTGACGGCGGTGTTCGACTCCCCGAAGATCACCGAGCAGCAGCGCATCCAGTCGGAGGGGCTGGCCAGGGAGTGGGCCGCGTACATGGGCGTCAAGCACTGCATCCCCGTGAACAGCGGCACCGCCGCGCTGCACCTGTGCGTGGCCGGCCTGGGCATCGAGGCGGGCGACGAGGTGATCGTGCCCGCCTTCACCTTCTGGGCCAGCGCCGCCGCGGTGCTCCACCACAACGCCATCCCCGTGTTCGTGGACATTGACCCGCGCACCTACTGCATCGCCCCGAACCGCATCGAGGCGGCCATCACCGAGCGCACCAAGGCGATCATGCCCGTGCACATCCACGGCATGCCGGCCGACATGGACCCCATCCTCGCCATCGCCAGAAAGCACGGCCTGGGCGTGATCGAGGACGTGGCGCAGGCCCACGGCGCGCGCTACAGGGGCCGCCTGTGCGGCTCGATGGGCGACGCGGCCGGCTACAGCACCCAGGCATCGAAGACCCTCAGCAGCGGCTGCCAGGGCGGGCTGTTCACGACCAGCGACGACGACGTGCACCACCGGGCCGCCCTGCTCCAGTACTTCGGCGAGCGGGTCGTGCCCGGCCGCGAGCGCGACGAGCAGGAGTACAACGCCCACGGCCTCGGCTGGATGTATCGCGGCGACATGTTCAGCCAGGCATTCGTCCGCAGCCAGCTCCAGCGCCTCGACGCCAACAACGCGTTCCGCGTGCGCAACTGCCAGTACCTCACCGAGCACCTCAGCCAGATCCCGGGCATCGAGACGCCCTACGTGCCGCCCGACTGCGAGCCCGTGTACTACAACTACGTCGTCGGCTTCAACCCCGCCGCAGTGGGGCTGGACATCACGCCGCTGACCCTGCGGGAGAAGGTGCAGGAGGCCCTCCGCGCCGAGGGCGTGCCCGTCGGCCAGTGGCAGCGGCGCAGCGTGCCGGCGCAGGACGTGTTCCAGAAGCGCATCGGCTACGGCCACGGCTGCCCGTGGCGGTGTCGCGACGACGCACCGGCCTACAGTATCGAGGACTACCCGCGGGCCAACGAGTTCGTGGACTCCCACTGCTACGTCTTCGACGTCAATCCGCCCAACGGCCTGGAACTGATGGCGTTATACGTCGAGGCATTCCAGAAGGTGATGTCCAACCTGGCACATGTGCTTGCCTGAGCCGCGGGGAGCGACCGGGGCCTCAGGCAGGTGAAGAGACAGGGTTGGAGGCCCCTGGATGATCGGAGCGGCCCCGAACTCCCCTCGCCGTGACCGGCGCCAGGCGGCACGGTGAGGGCTACTTGTCCGCGGCCTTCTTCGGGGCTTTGATGGCTTTCCTGGGCGGCGGCTCAGGCTCGGGCTCGGGCTTCTCGCGCGAGAGGGCGGTGGCGTAGAGGAAGTGCAGGCAGCTCTCCACCGCCACGTCCACGTTCGTGATGCTGTCCTCGCCGTCGCCGCAGATGCGCAGGCTGGCGGCGAGCGCGCCCGTCGAGCCGGCCCAGTTCGAGGCCGAGGGCCGCTCGGCGTCGCGGGTGACCCGCAACTGGAGCATCTTGTCGCCCACGACGAAGCGGTGCTTGAGCCGGGCATTGACGATGGCGACGAGGGCGTAGAGCAGGCCCTGCTGGGCCGCCGAGCCGTCGCGGGCACGCACGATGCGGTAGCCCGCGTCGTAGTCGTCCACCCCCACGTCGAGGAAGGCGATCGCCTTCTCCTTCTCGACGCATCGCTGGACGACGGAGCTGCCGGCCTCGCTGAACGGCTGCTTGCCGCGGGCCTTCGCGTCGGCGAACTCGTCCCAGTGATACGCGAAGTTGCGGTCGAGCTCGACCCCGTTCTCGTTGGGCGCCGCGTTGGCGCGGTAGCCGTGGGGGTTGAGGAGGGGGAGGAGCTTCACCCGCACGCGCTCGAGGAGCCAGTCGATCTTCGGGTCGCTCTCGGGGTTTTCGAGGAGGACCTCGGCCAGGCGGTTGAGGGCGACGGGGCCGAGCCAGGCCGTGCCCTGGAGGCCGGCGGCGAGGACGACGAGCGGCTTGTCCTTCGCGCCGATGGTGTAGCCGTAGAGGTAGTCCTCCTTCTGCGCGCCGCCCTCGAATGCCTTGGTCATCTTCGGCTTGTGCTTGTCCGTCAGGTCGTCGAACCACCTCAGCAGGTCGTCGTACTCGGGCTTGCTGGGCAGGTAGCGCGCGTAGCGGGGGCCGGAGCCGAGCACGCGCGCGAGGAACACCAGCTTGTTCTTGGCCCCGGGGTCGCGTCCCGCGCGGCCGGTCGGGGTGATGAGGTCCATCACGGCCAGGCGTCCGCCGAGGGCCACGTCGAGGAGCGCCGAGTTCTCGCCCGAGTGGTCGGTGGCGAGGAGCTTCGCGTCGCCGTCCTGCTTCGGCAGGCCGGCGATGTAGCGTGCGAGGAACTGCTTCGCCTTCCTGGTTCCGTACCAGGGGACTCGGGATTCGGCGGGGAAGCCGGCGGTGAAGCCCTCCTCGCGGACGATGCGCAGGGTGGTGGGCTCCTTGAACTTCATTTCGTCGGCCACCTCGCCCTTGATGTGCGACCAGGCCAGGGTGTCGACGATCACGGTGCCGCCCTTGCGGGCGAAGGGTTCGGCGATGGGGTCGCCGCCCATGAAGAAGATGCCGCCGTGCAGGACGACGATGCGGGCCGTGCACTGGCTGTGGATGGTGATCTTGTCGCCCAGCTCCTCGATGATCAGGCGGTCGCCGAGCAGGGCTTTCAGCTCCTTGGTCTCGGGCGCGTCGCGCTCGTCGGTGAGCAGTTGCACGCACGGCACGGGCGCGACGAGGGGGAAGAGCTCGTCGTCCGCGTGGCCGGCGCCCACGAGGTAGGTGAGCTTGGGCCAGTACTTCACGACCTCTGTGACCTCGGCGTAGGCGACGAGGCGGCTGCCGCGGCGGACCTCGAAGAGGTCGCCCTTCACGGCCTCGTCCTTGACGCTGATGCCGACGACGTGGCCGGCCTCGTGGCGGCGGATCCGCAGGGGCTCCTTGCCCTTCTCCTTCGGCGGCTCCTTCTCGCCGGGGGCCTCCGCCGGGGGGGCGTCCTCGGCCGCCAGAAGGCCGAGCGGGGCGCAGGCCAGCGCCAGGGCGGCCAGGCCGCGAGCCAGCCAGAGAATCGCGGAACGGGTCTTCATCACGGCGCCCCCACAGAGGTCGGGGAACCGACCAGTCGGCCTCCCTCGCGCCTTCACGGCTTCGGCTCGGGATAGCCGGCCGGCTTCGAGGTGAAGAACCGCGCGCCCACGCGCGCCGCCAGGAAGGCGCCCGCGCTCACCACCACCACGTCCCACAAGCGCAGGCACAGCAGGTAGGCCATGACCATGGCCGCCTGGTCCGCCGAGTCGTGTCCCAGGATGGCGAAGGTGCCGATGAGGCCCCCGTCGAGCATCCCCACCCCGCTGGGCGTGATCTGCACCGCCAGCAGGAGCTGTCCCGCCACGAAGATCAGGCACAGCTCGCCGATCCGCAGCCGCAGGCTCCCCCCCAGCAGGAAGAAGGCCAGCGGCTTCGCGAACACCGCGGCGTGCGAGACCAGCATGGCCCCGAACGCCGCGAACGACGTGCGGCCCTCCTCGCAAAACGTCCGCGATGCCTGATCCTCCATCTCCGCCACCCGCCGCCGCAGCCGCACGATCGGCCGCCGCAGCGGGCGAAACCACGCCAGGGCCCGCGCCAGCCGGCTCAACGGGCGCCGCCGCTGCGCCAGCGCCAGCCACAGCACCCCCGAGAAGCCCAGCATCAGCACCGCCACCCCCACGATCGCCACCCCGCCCACCATGTGCGCGGGGCTGAACAGCACGCTCTTGTACTCCACCGCCGCCACCGCCGCGCTGAAGCCGAACATCAGCATGAAGCTCAGGAACTCCAGGTACTTGCTCAGCAGCACGGTGCCCGCCACCTCGTGGTAGGGCAGCGAGGCCATCTTGCCCACGTAGGCCACCCGCAACGGCTCCCCGCCCAGGTAGGTGGACGGCGTGAGCATGTTCCCCGCCTGCCCCACCGTCGTCGCCCCAACGAGGGTCAGATAGGACACCCGATGCCCGATGGGGCGGCTCAACAAGGCCCAGGCCGTCGCCTGCACCGCGATGAAGACCAGCGTCAGCGCGCCCACGGCCGCGAAGGGCCACACCCCTGCCCGCCGCACCTGACGGAGCGTCTCCTCGAACCCGACCACCCACACGATGCCGAGCAGGAGCAGCCCGGTGACGGGGAGCAGGATGGCAAGGCCCAGCGCGCGGCGCACGGCAGTCGCTGCCTCCTTCGGGGGGGCTCTGCAGTTCCCCCAGAGGGTACGTTCCAGCGGCCCCAATGTCAAGCTGCGATCACATTGACCTTCCGTCGGGGGCGCGCTATAATCCCTCCGTCCGACGCGACCGGCGCCCCGCGCCCAGGAGACCTGGAAGGGGACGGATGTGAGCGTGCGGCCTGCAAGACGCCTCGCCGCGGCCTGGGTCGCGGCCGGATGGCTTGTCGCCCTCGGCCTGAGCGCCGCAGGAGCGGAGGACGCCGGTCCCGCCGCTCCCGCCCCGGCCCCCGCGCCGCGGCCGGAGCTGCCGCTGCCGCCGGTGCCGCCCCTGGCGCCGCCAGGGCCTCCCCCCGCCGACCCCGAGCCGTCGCTCTACCGCGCGCCGGCGACGATGGCCGACGGCTCTCTCCTCACCCTGGTGGCCGAGCCGAAGCCGCCGCTGCTCAAGAGCGGCAAGCCCACGACAATCAAGGCCCGGCCCCACGACATCGTGCAGGCGCCCGGCGACCCCAGGCCCATCGAGGGCACGATCACCGACGAGCGCGACGGGAGGATCTGGTTCCGCGACGTCAAGGGCATCGCCCACCCGAGGAACCCGCTCGTCCTTGCCGACCTCGTGTTCTTCCAGCGCCAGGCGGCGACCGTGCAGCTCGTCGTCCGCGAGCGCTCCGAGCTGGCCGGCAACGACGCGGACGCCCATCTCGCGCTGGCCCAGGACTGCCTGGACGGCGATCTGCTGGCCGAGGCGGAAGGCGAGCTGAAGCACGCGGCGGAGGTGGACCCGCGGAATCTCGCGGCGCGCCTGAAGCTGGCCGACCTGTACGCGGCGCAGGGCCGGCGCGACCCCGAGGTGGGCGCCTACGAGAGCGCCCTCGCCGCGGGGGCCGACGCCGCCGCCGTGCGCGAGCGGCTTGGCCGCTGCTGCCTCGAGCTGGGGCTGTTCGGGCTCGCCGCCGAGCACTTCGCCCAGGGCCGCGCGCTCGCGGCCAAGGCGGCCGACCAGGGCCTGGCGCCGCGGCTCCTGCGCCTCGAGGCCGAGGCCCGCCTGCTCGGCGGGCGCGCCGCCGAGGCGGCCGGGCTCCTCAAGCGCCTGGCCGAGATGGCGCCCGGCGACCCCGCGGCGAGCAACGTCCAGGCCCTCGCCGATCTGTTGGCCGGCCGAGCTGTGCCCGCGCGGGCCGCCCTCACCAAGCTCGCCGAGGCGCCCGACGCGCCGGCGAGCGCGCGGAACAACCTGGGCGCCCTGCTGTTCAACGCCGGCGAGTGCGAGGCGGCGCTGGCGCACTTCGAGGCCTGCCGCCGCGCCGCGCCCCGCCACACCAAGGCCACGGCAAACGCCGCGCTGGCCTGCGCCGCCCTCGGCCGGCCCGAGGAGGCGCGGAAGCTCCTCGCGGCGATCGCCCAGCCCCCCGCCACCTCGCTGGGCTACCACTTGGCCGCCGGCTACGTGCACGAGCGCCTGGGCAAGCCCGACGGCGCCCTGGCCGCCTACCAGGCGGCGCGCACGCTCGACCCCGCGTGCCTCTACGCGGTGAGCGGCGCGGCCCGTTGCCAGCTCCTTGGCGGCAACACGCAGGCCGCCGCCGAGACCTTCGAGACGGCGCGCGTGCTCGCGCCCGCCGACCCCTCGGCGCCGCGCGGCCTTGCCACCTGCCACTACAGGGCAGGGCGGTTCGCCGCCGCGGCCGACGTCTTGCGCCCCCTCGCTGCACGCGAGGGCGCGGATGCCCACGACCTCGTGCGCCTCGGCATGGCCCTGCTGCACCAGCCAGACCGCCGCAGAGAGGCCGGCGAGCTGTTCGACAAGGCCCGCGCCGCCGTGCGGCCCCCGAGCCCCTACGCGCTCGCGGCACTGGCCTACGTGGCCTACGCCGACGGCGCCGTGGGCCTGGCCGAGGAACGCCTCCGCCAGGCCCGCCGCGCGACCGACGCGCCGGACGCGGCGACGTACGCGGCCGCCGCCCTCGAACGCCTCGCCGCCGCCCGCGGCGAGGAGGTCGCCACCGTGGCCTTCGGCGCCGCGGGAGCGGTCCGGCTCCCCGACGGCTGGCAGGCCGCCGGCGAGGGCAGCCCGGCGCCCGAGGTGCGCCCGAATGGGCTGCGCTTCGACGGGGTGGCCGCCGCAGCCGTCGAGCGCGCCGTGACCTGCCTGGTGCCGCTCGCGAGGCCGGCCGCCGAGAAGAGCCCGGCTCGCCGCCTCGCGCGCTTCGACGTCGTTGCCCAGGTGCCGCTCACGAACGACGCGACGGTAGGCGTCCTCATCGGCGTCGGCCAGACCACCTTCCAGCTCGCCCTGCGCACCACGCGGCAGCCCCGACTGAGCCGCCGCCTCGCCTACCGCATCGTGCGCGGGCAGGCGCCGACGCCTTGGGCCGACCTCCCCGGCACCATCGCCCTGGAGCGGCTGCGGCTGGGGCTGGGACCGAGCGCCCGCGCGGCCGAGGCCCTCGACGCGTATCTCAACGGCACCCCGCTCGGCGAGCCCCTCCCGCTCGACGCCCTGAAGGACGCTCCGCAGGAGGTCACGATCGGCTTCTTCGTCGCGGCCGAGCCGCAGCAGCAGTGCCTCTTCATCGTCCGCGAGGTCGAGCTCGTCTGGAAGAGGCAGTAACCCCCTCGCCGTCTCCGGGCGCACCATCCCCCCCGCATCGTGGGGCGGTAGACGAGGATTGCATACCTATTCAAGTATGCAATCCTCGCGCTGCCGCCCTATGACGCGGGAGGAACCCCCTCCCGAAGGCTGCCTTAGCCTTCGGGAGGGGAACCGAGTTGTCAAAGAGCAGGTGCGACGGCCCGACGCGACGGGTTTGGCTATGCCGTTCGCCGGCCGCCTCCGAGCCGCGCTCGAACCGAGGGGCCTCTTGCCTGCCGGCCAGGCGTCGGCCTCTCGACCGGGCTTCTTCCAGCCCGGCGGGG
>DATKZY010000095.1:0-30725 GCA_035527715.1 Planctomycetota bacterium
GAACTCCGCCGCCCCCTTCGGGGGCTGGGTCTTCTTCTCGGACGCAAACCCACGGTTCCGCTTCGCTGCACCGTGGGCTGTACTCCGCCACGCCCTACGGGCGTTCACGTTGCACCCTTGACCGTAGGAGATTACACGCACTCGTGACGGGATGCGACTTGACGCGAAGGTGTAAGCAGGGTATGCTTTCGCCCCAAGGGCGCGCGAGGAGCGCCTTCCCGCTCTCGACCTCCGACATCGAAGGGCTTCCGCATGCCGGCCAAGGCCATCGGATTTGACAATGAGCAGTACCTGCGCGAGCAATCCGCCGCGATCCTGGAGCGCGTCGCGAAGTTCGGCAACAAGCTCTACCTGGAGTTCGGCGGCAAGCTGCTCTTCGACCTCCACGCGGCACGCGTGCTGCCCGGCTTCGACCCCAACGTGAAGATGCGGCTGCTCCAGAAGCTGAAGGACAAGGCCGACATCCTGCTGTGCATCTACGCGGGCGACATCGAGCGGAAGAAGGTCCGCGCCGACTTCGGCATCACCTACGACGTAGACGCTCTGAAGCTGATTGACGACCTGCGGGACTGGGACATCGAGGTCCGCGCCGTCGTCATCACCCGCTACGACGGCCAGCCGGCCGCGAAGATTTTCAAGAACAAGCTCGAGCGCCGCGGCATCCGCGTCTACACCCACGCCCACACCCGCGGCTACCCCACCGACGTCGAGACCATCGTGAGCGACGAGGGCTACGGGGCCAACGAGCGCATCGAGACCGCCAAGCCCCTCGTCGTCGTCACCGGCCCAGGGCCGGGCAGCGGCAAGCTCGCCACCTGCCTGTCCCAGCTCTACCACGACCACGAGGCAGGCGTCCGCTCCGGCTACGCGAAGTTCGAGACCTTCCCCATCTGGAGCCTCCCGCTCAAGCACCCGGTCAACGTGGCCTACGAGGCGGCGACGGCCGACATCCGCGACTTCAACCTCATTGACCCCTTCCACCTCGACGCCTACGGCGTCAAGGCCATCAACTACAACCGCGACGTCGAGGTCTTCCCGGTCATCAAGCGCATCCTGGCCCGCATCATGGGCGACGAGGCGGTCTACAAGTCGCCCACCGACATGGGCGTGAATCGCGCCGGCTTCGCCATCACCGACGACGAGGCGGTGCGCGCGGCAGCCGCCCAGGAGATCATCCGCCGCTTCTTCCGCTACTCCTGCGAATACGCCATGGGCCTCACCGACCACGGGACCGTCGAGCGCGTCGAGCTCCTGATGGAGGAGATGAGCGTCGAGCCGGCGAGCCGCGGCGTGGTCGGGCCCGCCCGCCAGGCCGCCGCCGAGGCGCAGGCCAGCGGCAAGGGCAACAAGGGCATCTTCTGCGGCGCCGCCATCGCGCTGCCCGACGGCACGATCGTCACGGGCAAGAACTCGCCGCTCATGCACGCCACGTCGGCCCTCATCCTCAACGCCATCAAGCACCTCGCCGGCATCCCCGACCGCATCCACCTGCTCTCGCCCAACATCATTGATTCCATCGGCACACTCAAGGAACACGTCCTCAGCGCGAAGACGGTGAGCCTGAACCTCGACGAGGCGCTCATCGCCCTCAGCATCGGCGCGGCCACTAACCCCACCGCCCAACTTGCCATGGAGAAGCTCAAGGAGCTCCAGGGCTGCGAGGTCCACCTCACCCATATCCCCACGCCCGGCGACGAGGCCGGCCTCAAGCGCCTCGGCGTCAACCTCACCTGCGAGCCCAACTTCTCCAGCAAGGACCTCTTCCAGGCGTGATGCGTGACCCGTGACGCGTGACAAGAATCGTCCTCGTCCTCGTCGTCGTCCTCGATCTTCCTCCTGTGAGCAAGGGGTGACCCCATGCGACCACCGAAGGCCATCGTGGTGTGCGTCCTCTTCGCTCTCCTGGCGGCAACCGCCCGCGCCGAGGACGCCCTTCTGCTCTGCGGCTTCGAGAACGACCGCGATGTGAAGGCCTGGGAGTTCCGAAGCGGCGTGCCCAGCCTCGTCGCCGAGGGGGTCACGCAGGGCACGAAGGCGCTTCAGATCACCTTCGACCCCAAGGGCCAATACCAGGCAGCCTACGTCTACTGGAACCGCGTGGTCCGCGACTGGTCGGCCTATGACGCGGTCGTGCTCGACGTGACGAATCCCAATCCCGAGCCGATCGCCGGCTACATCCTCGTCGCCGACCAGGCCTGGCGCGACGGCAACAGCAGCTACTGGAACCGTCACAACCAGGGCACCACGTTCGCCCCAGGCAAGACGCAATGGGTGATCCCCGTCCGCGGACTCTATCGCGGCGAGGCCGGCAGCCGCAACAACGACATCAAGCGGAACATTGATCCCGACAGCATGGTGCGCCTCGACTTCGGCTTCGGGCGCAAAGGCTCGACGGGCAGGGTCATCATTGACAACTTCCGCCTCGTCAAGGCCGCGAAGCCGGAGGGCGCCTGGGCCTTCGACTTCGGCCCGCCCAGCCAGTCGCTCATGCTCGGCTGGACCGCTGTCAGCAACGCTATGGCCTACACGAAGCCCCGCGGCTTCGGCTGGGGGCCTCAGGGCGGCACGCCGCCATCGGGTTGGGGACGCGACACGGGCTTCGGTGGCCCGCTCCTCCAGGATTCCGCCGAGTGCGGCGGCTACAACTTCCGCGTGGACGTGCCGCCCGGCCGCTACAAGGTCACCGTCTTCTACGAAAACTGCGGCTACTGGGGCGGCGAGCAGGCCCGCCACCTCTGGCGCACGATCTCGGCCAACGGCAAGCAGGTCTGGCGCGAGGATCGCCCCGACGGCCCCGCCCACGCCCTCTACCGCTTCGAGAACGTCGAGCCGGTCGGCGTGGACATCTGGGACACCTATATGAAGGCCGAGATCGCCAAGCCCGCGGCCTTCGAGGCCGAGGCGGGGCCGAACGGCCTCACGCTCCGCTTCGAGGCCGAGAAGGTCTGGGGCAGCAAGGTCGCCGGCATCGCCATCCACAAGGCAGGCGACGCGAAGGGCGAGAAGTGGCTCGCCGGCCAGCTCGACGCCATCGCCGCCGAGTTCCGCAGCAAAGCCGTCTGCCTCGACAAGCCGGCCCCTGCCTTCGAGGTATCCGACGACTGGAAGAAGCTCGGCTTCGTCGCCTGGCCCGTCCGCATCGAGGACGACATCACGCCAGACTCCGTCCCGCCGCCCGGCGCGAAGGGGCCGGGCGAGCTGAGCCTCGCGCGCACCGCGGTCGGCGGAGAGACGGAGACCTTCTGCCTCGCCATCCGCCCCCTGGTTGCCCAGCGCCTCACGCTCGACACCACCTGGACGCCATGGGCCAACTCACTGGGGCAGGAACTGAACGTGGTGAGCTACAACACCAGCCGCGGCTTCGGCCAGATCGCCTATCGTGTGAAGCCACACACCCTGCGACGGCTCTCTCCGAAGCAGGCCGTCGTCTTCCCCAGGGACGTCACGCGCCTGCTCGTCCTCAAGGTTCACGTGCAGGTGCCCATGGCCGTCGAGCAGCGCGGGAAGCTGGCCTTCCGCACCCCCGAGGGCAAGGAAGTCTGGAGCGCTGCCCTGACCCTCGTCTTGCGCCCGGTCGCCCTCGACCGCGAGACGGACTATGAGATGGGCTTCTTCGGCCTGATGCCGGGCAACCTCGTGCCCGACGAGCGGCGCTGGGACACACTCGACATGACCCTCGCCCTCCTGCGCGGGTATGGGATGAACGCGGTGTGCGGCGGCCCAAGCTGGGAGCTGAAGGGCTGGAAGGATGGCGAGCCGATCATTGACTTCGGCGACTGCGACCGCTTCTTCGACCTGCTGAAGAAGCACGGCTTCGGCAAGGAGATCTGCGGCTACGGCGGCCTGCGCTTCCGCGGCCTCCACGACGGCTATCAGAAGGGCGCCTCAGGCGACAAGGCCGAGAAGGAGAGCGGCCTGCCCTACGAGGAGGCCCTGATGCGCGCGTGGAAGGCCGTGGACGCCCACGCTCGCGCGAAGGGCTGGCCGGCCATCCAATACGCCATGTGCGACGAGACCCGCGTGCGCGACGTGGCCGAGCGCGAGCTGGCCTTCATGAAGGCCATGGCCAAGGTCTCCGCCGCCTTCCCGAAGACCGTCCGCACCAGCGGCAGCTACAGCGTCCACTTCGACAAGCGGCCGACCGACAAGGACGATCTGCTCTACTGGCACCAGCGCTTCTTCGAAGCCCTTGACATCTCGAGCCTCAACCTCCACGACGAATCGGTCATGGCCGAGGCGAAGAAGCTGGGCCGCGAGGTGCACATCTACAACCAGGGCCGCGACCGCTACAGCTTCGGCCTCTACCAGTGGAGCGAGTGGCGCAAGGGCGTCGCCGCACGCTGGCAGTGGCACCTCAACATCCTGCACGGCTACCAGTTCTTCGACCTCGACGGCCGCGAGCCCGACACGGCGATGATCTGCTACGGCCGCGACACGATCTACCCCACCATCCACTTCGAGCGGTGCCGCGAGGGGGCCGAGGACTTCTATCTCTACAACACCCTCTGGAAGCTCGTGGAGGCGAAGCGCAAGGCGGGACAGGAGACCGACGCCGTGAAGGCCGCCGCCAAGCTCCTCGACGACGCGACCGCCCAGGTGAAGCTCAACCAGCGCACCCCGCCCGAGGGCTTCGACCCCGATGCCTTCAAGGCGAAGGTCATCGCCGCAATTGAGGGATTGGCAAAGCCGTAACAGCGGCCAGCGCAGGACGCGTGACCCGTGACGCGTGACCAGAGAGGGCTGTCCGTCGGTTCTCTCTTCTCACGCGTCACGCGTCACGCATCCCTATCACTCCTTCAGCGACCGGATGAGTGCCAGGTCGAGTTCCCCCTTCTGCCCCCAGCCGCGCCGCCCCGGGGCGATCTGGGGCCGGAACTGCTCGTAGAGGCCGTAGGCGGCGTCGGCCAGCTTCTCGGGCTCGAAGGCCCCTGCCAGCTCCCTCATTGCGTCCTCGACCGCGGCGAGGTCGTCGCCGAACTTGCTCTCGAGATAGCGCTGCACGCCGGCGGGGTCAATCGGCTGGTCCTTGATGACGGCGCGAACGCCCTCGGGGGTGTTCTTCGCGGGAACGGGTCGGCCGCAGACCTCGATCCAGAACTCCTCGCCGAGTCCGCGCTTCTTCGGCGCGCCGCCGCGCTCGACGGCCTTGGGCGGGCCGAAGATGCCGAGCATCCTGCCCTTCGACTGGGCGTTCAGGCCAGCCACCGCCTTGCCCAGTGTGAGGGCGGCGTCGCGGTCATGCCCCTGCCGCTCGGCCACCACGGCGGCCCAGAGCGTCAGCACGGGGGCACGATTGACCTGGATCTTCTGCGCGGCCACAGGGTGCTTCCTTCCAGTTCGGACAAGAATGGGACGCATGGGACCTATGGGACTTATAGGAAAAAGCCGTGCAGCGCGCAAGCGCCGCGGGCCGTTCGCCGAGCTTGCGTGGGGGCGCGGCGGGCGCTATAATGCGGGTGAGGCAGCGAGGAAGCCCGTGGAGATTCTGCACTACCCGCACCCCATCCTGCGCAAGAAGGGCGCGATCATCCGCGAGATCACGCCCGAGGTGGCGGACCGCGCGCGGGAGATGCTCGAGCTGATGTATGAGGCCAAGGGGGTGGGCCTCGCCGCGCCCCAGGTGGGCTGGAGCGTGCAGCTCTGCGTGATGAACCCCGCGCCGGAGGACCCCTCGCGCGAGATCGTGTGCGTCAACCCGGTCATCACCGACACCGAAGGCGAGGAGGTGGCCGACGAGGGCTGCCTGAGCTTCCCGGACGTCCGGGGCAACATCTCCCGCTTCCTCAAGCTCACCTGCCGCTGGTACGACCTGCAGGGCCGGCGGACGGAGGCGGTGGCCGAGGGTCTGCTGGCGCGGATGTTCCAGCACGAGATTGACCATCTGAATGGCCGCCTGATCATCGACCGCATGACGCCGGCCAGCCGCCTGAGCGTTCGCGGCCGCCTGAAGGACCTGGAGCGCGAGTGTCGGGCCCCGTCGCGCAGCCCCGTTCGCTAGCCTCGTGAGGAACCCAGCCCGTGTGCCCCCTGGCGCTCACGTTCATCCTCTCCCGCGGCTACTCGAACACGGCCTTCGTCGCGCTCCTGCTCCTGTGCCTGGGCCTCATCGTCTACTTCTATCTCAATAACGCCCGCACCCTGCCGCGCTGGTACTTCGCCATCCTGCTGGCGATGCGGGTGCTCATCGTCGTCGTCCTCCTGCTCTTCATCTTCCAGCCCGAGCTGGTGTTCAAGCGGTTCTTCACGAGCGCGCCGAGGCTGCTTGTGCTCGTGGACACGTCGGGCAGCATGAGCCACGCGGACCCCAGCCCGGGCGGCCGGCCGGAGCCGCGGCTGGAGCTGGCCAAGACGAATCTCCGCCACGGCGCGTTCCTCAGCAAGCTCGAAGAGCAGTACTCGGTGAGCCTGTACAAGTTCGGCGCCGCCTGCCAGCCCATCTCCTACCGCGAGCTCCGCCGCCTGCAGGCCGACCAGGAGGTCACCGACCTCGCGGGCGCGTGCAACGCCAGCGTCACCGAGGCCCGCCAGCACCGCGGCCAGGTGGCCGGCATCGTCCTCCTCACCGATGGCATCGACAACAGCGGCAAGCGCCCCATCGAGGAAATCGCCTCGCTCGGCGTCCCCGTCTACCCCGTGGCCTTCGGCTCCCGGCTCGAAGAGGACAAGGATTTCAAGAACGTCGCCATCATGAACGTCGAGCACGACGAGTTCGTGGCGAAAGACAACACGACCGAGATCAAGGTCCTCGTGGACTCCCAGGGCTACGGCTCCCGGCCCGTGCGGGTCATCTTCCGGGACAAGGAGAAGGACAAGGAGCTGGCCTCGGGCGAGTTGGTGCTCGACACGAAGAAGGGCGGCCAGCGCCTCGTGCTGAAGTACACGCCCACCGAGGTCGGCCGCGTGGACGGCGTCATCGAGATCCCCAAGCTGGAGGACGAGAATCGCCTGAGCGACAACCGCAAGCCGGTCACCCTCAACGTCACCGGCCCCCGCATCAAGGTGCTCTACATCGAGGGGGTCCTGCGCGAGGAAGGCAAGTGGCTGATGCGCACCCTCCAGACGGACCCGAACGTGGACCTCCTGTACCTGGTGCGAAGCAAGGAGGGCAGCTTCCTCCAGCGCGGCAACATCAAGGGCATCACGCTCGCCAACATCCCCACCAGCCTGGAGACCTGGAAGCGCTTCGACGTCATCATCCTGGGCGACGTCCACAGCAGCCTCTTCACCCGGAACCAGATGCTCGACCTCGAGGAGGCGGTCAAGGACGGCCGCGGCATCCTGCTCCTGGGCGGCATGGCCGCGCTCGGCCCAGGCAAGTATGCCGGCACCCCCATCGAGAAAATCTCCCCCGCCAGGTTCGACTCCGCGACGATCGGCCAGGAGAACGGCGAGTTCTCCTGGGAAATGACCGACGATGGCCAGGTGCACCCGATCTTCGCCAATACCACGCAGTTCTTCCCCACCCGCGGCGGAGTGGCGGAGGTGCCGATCCAGAAGCTCGCCGGCTGCACGCGGGTCGGCGCGGCCCAGCCCGGGGTCGCCTCCGTGCTCGCGGCGCACCCGACCGCGAAGGGCCCCGACGGCAAGCCGCTCGTCGTGGTGGCCGTGGCCAACGTGGGCAACGGCCGGAGCATGCTGGTCACGGCCGACACCACGCACCGCTGGTACCTGCCCAACCGCGCCCTCGGGCGCGAGAACCCCTACGTGAAGCTCTGGGGGCAAGCCGTCCGCTGGCTCGCCAGCGAAGAGGTCAAGCGCGACGACAAGCCCGGCATCGCCGCCTACACCGACAAGAGCGAGTACGAGCCGGGCGAAAAGGTGCGCCTCCTCGCCACCGTGCGCGACCCCCAGGGCCAGGCCACGGGCGACGCCACGGTCTTCGTCTCCATCATCGGCCCCTCGAAGGAACGCACGAAGCTGATCCTGCCCAAGGTGGACGGCAAGCTGGGCGAGTACCGCGGCACGTTCGACCCCCGGCCCGGCCCGCACGAGGCCATCTTCGAGGCCAAGCTGGGCGAGCAGGTCCTCGGCAAGCCGCAGTCCGTCACCTTCGCGATCGGCAAGCCCGACGTCGAGATGGCCGAGCTGAGCCTCAACGAGAAGCTCCTCAAGGAGATCGCCGACCGCACGGGCGGCACCTACTGCTCCTGGCTGGGCCTGCTGGACCTGGCGGGCGGCCTCACCGCCGACCAGGAGCGGCGGACCGAGCCCGTGAAGTTCCCGCTCCACCATGCCCCGACGTTCTTCCTCTTCTTCGTCGCCATGGCCGCCGTCGAGTGGTACATGCGCAAGCGCATCCAGTTGGCCTGAGCCTATGGGCCGATACTACCCCATCTGCTTGTCGCTCGCCCGGAGGAGGTGCCTCGTCGTGGGCGGCGGCGCCGTGGCCCGCCGCAAGGTGCAGTCGCTCCTCGACGTGGGCGCCGACGTCACGGTGGTCAGCCCCGAGTTCTGTGAGGAACTGCTCCGGCTCGACGCCGTTCGTCGCATCGAGCGCCCCTTCGAGGAGCGCGACGTCGCCGGCGCCTGCCTGGTCTGCGCCGCGACCAACGACGCCGCGGTGAACAGCGCCGTCGCCGCCGCCGCGCGGAAGCAGGGAGCACTCGTCAACGTCGTGGACACCCCAGCCGAGTGCGATTTCATCGTCCCCTCCACCCTCACCCGCGGCGACCTCACGATCAGCGTCTCGACCGGCGGCGCCGGCCCCGCCCTGGCCCGACGCCTGCGGCTCGAACTCGAGCCTCTGATCCCCCAGGACTTCGCGGAATTCGTCTCCCTGCTCGGCGAGATTCGCGCGGAGGTCGCTGCCGCCGTGCCCGACATCAAGCGTCGTTCCGCCATCGCCCGCGAGCTGGCCGACAAGCCTGCCCTGGACCTCTTCCGCCAGCAAGGCCCCGCCGCCCTCCGCCAGCTCGCCCGCGAGCTCATCCGAGGCGATTCCTGACCACGCGTCGCCCATCGGCCCCATTTCCGCAACTGATAGTTGTCAAAGAACATGTGCGGCGCGGGACGAGTATGGGCTTGGGGGTTGCCAGGGGCCGCATCGTCGCCGCGCCTCGGAGCGCGCTTCCTACGAGGGAAGAAGGCCCGGGTTTGCCGGCATCGGGCCCTCTTCTCTCCACCTGTACAACGGCAATGCCCCTGCGCAAATAAGGGCCCGAAATCATGTCTTTTCGCGGGATTTTTTCCTGCCGCCGCTCCATGCACGTAACCAACTGATGCGTAAGGAGTTCGGTGACCGGTGCCGAAACACAGGTGCCCCTGCTGCGTTTGCGACTGGCCTTCGTCTCCCGCCGCCGGTGAGGCGCTCGTAGCGCTGCCCCATCATGCAACCCCTGTCTCGACCGCGCTTCACGGCGGGCCGGGTCGGCCTTTCGTCGGGTTCTCATACCAGATGACGCCGAGGTTCTCCGCCTCCTCGCACGTCAGGACGTCGAGGTCGCCGTCCCCATCCAGGTCTATCAGCTCCACCAGGTCGTATTTCGTGCCCTGCGGACCGCTGATCTCGTGGCCATCCCAGCCAGCGTCGCCACGCGACATCCAGAGAACGCCCGATTTCCCCCGGGCGTTCTCGCACGTGAACACGATGTCGAGCTTCCCGTCGAGGTCAATGTCGGCGACGCCCACGCCCTTCGCTGTCCCTGTGTTCGGCGGCAGCGGAATCGTGACGGTCCCCCACGCTGGCGGCTTGGCAGCCGTGCGGCGAAGCCAGACGAGTTCCTTGCCCCGCGTGGCCGCCAACACGTCTACCAACCCGTCCTTGTCGAGGTCGGCGAGGGTGAGGAACATCACCTCCTCGTCGCTGGCGCCGATGGCGTGCTCCCGCCACGGCTCGGCCTGGGCGGGGCCGGGTCCGGGGTTCTCGAGCCAGAAGGCCCCGCGTCGCGGCCCCTTGCGGTCCGAGGCGACGACATCGAGGTCGCCGTCGCCATCCACGTCGGCAGCGATGAGCGACATGATCCAGCCGGCTTCGCGGAGCGGGTGCCACTTCCAGGCCGCCAGGTCGCGCGGATTCGCGGGCGCTTCGAGCCAGCCGATCTGCGCGCCGCCCCCCTTCGCCCCCACGACCAGGTCAATCCCGTTCCTGCCGTCGAGCTGGAGCGGGAGGGCGAACATCCACATCTGCTTGCCTTCGAGCGCGGGGACGGCCTGAGTCGCCCACGCCGCGGAGTCGAGGGTGCGTCCCTTCTCCTTCGGCGCCCAGTGGACGAACACCGAGCGCACCCTCCCCTCGCAGCAGCTCACCACGTCCACGGCCCCGTCGCCATCGAGGTCGGCGAACACGGCATCCTCGGGCGAGCCGACCTTGCCGACGGTGACCGCCGGCCACTTGGCCTTCGACTTCGCGGGGCCGGGGTTGAGGTAGGCCCGAATCGTTCCGCCTTCCTCCCAGCCCGTCGCGATGTCGAGCAGCCCATCACCGTTCACGTCGGCCAGCCGCGTACCGTCGGCGCCCCGCGACGAATCGTCAAGCGTGTGGCGGACCCACGGCGTGCCGCGGTCTTGCGCGTGGGCCGTCGCGCCCACGAGGACAAGCCAGAGGAGTCTTCTCATCTCTTCACTCGGGAGGCTGCCAAGGGACTTTGCTGTAACGCCCGAGCTGGGCGTTCAGGGCCGCCTCCAGCTCCTTGAACTTCGCGGGCTCGGCCTCGGCCAGGTTCTTCTGTTCCTGCGGGTCGGCCTTCAGGTTGTAGAGTTCGAGCGGCTTGCCGGGCATGGGTCGGAGCAGCTTCCAGTCGCCCCTGCGCACGCACTCGATGGTGCCGCCCTTGAAGGGGCCGCCCTCGCGGCGGCCGAAGAAGAGGTCGCGCTTTGCCTCGGGCTGCGACTCGCCCAGAAGCGTCGGCAGGAAGCTCGCGCCGTCAATCTCGTGCTCGACGCGCCCGCCCGCCGCCTCGACGAGCGTGGGCAGGATGTCCATCGTGAGAACCACGCGCTCCGAACGGCTCCCGGGCTTGATGCGCCCCGGCCAGCGGGCAGCCATCGGCACGCGAAGTCCGCCCTCGTACATCGTGCCCTTGCCCGCGCGGACGGCTCCGTTGCGGGCGCCGGCGGGCAGGTCGCCGCCGTTGTCGCTCACGAAGACGACCAGCGTGTCCTTGTCCAGGCCCGTGTCGGCGAGGCACTTGAGCACCCGTCCGATGCCGTCGTCCATGTGCTCGATGAGGGCGACGATTCTCGCCCGCTTCTCGGGCAGGTTCGGCTCCCGCTGCTTGACTTTCTCGAGCCATTCCTTCGGCGGCTGAATGGGCGTGTGCGGGGCGTTGTAGGCGAGATAGAGGAAGAAGGGCTGCCCCGGCTTCCGCTCGCGCAGCCACTCACACGCCCAGTCGGTGAAGAGATCGGTCGCGTGGCCCTTGGGGTCAATCGTCTCGTCGTTGCGGCGCATGTAGTTGATGCCGTGGCGGCGGTGGGTGTGATAGTCGTCCATCATGTCGCCGAGGAAGCCGTGGAAGAAGTCGAAGCCGCGCTCGTTGGGGGTGTTGGGCGACTTGAGGCCGAGGTGCCACTTGCCGATGATCGCGCTTGTGTAGCCCAGCGGCTTCAGCAGCGCGGGGAGGAGCTTCGCGTCTGTAATCAGGTTGCCCCACGAATTCGCTCGATGCGTCCGGATGACGCCGGGCACGCCGACCATCTCGGGGTAGCGCCCCGTGAGCAGCGACGCCCGCGTGGGCGAGCAGACGGGGCAATTGGCGTACGCGTTGTCGAAGCGAATCCCCTCGGCGGCCAGGCGGTCCACGTTCGGCGTCCGCAGGTCGCTCGCCCCGTAGCTGCTGAGATCCCCGTAGCCGAGGTCATCCACGAGGATCACCACGAAGTTCGGCTTCTTCGTTCGCGGCTCAGTCACTTGCTCTGCTCCAATGGCCACTCGCCCGAGGATGGGGCCGAGGGCCAGGCTGCCGAGGAAGCTCCTCCGTGTGTGGGCGCACAGTCGCTTCATGGCGCTCCCCGGTTCTCAGGAGGGCGTGGTTGCAGGAAACACCGAGGCGGCGGCTACTTCAGCGCCTTGAGGACCTTCATGGCCTTCGCCGCAGCCGCAGCAGTGTCGAGGGCGATGTGGGCAACGAAGCACTTGCCAATCGCCGCCGCCGAAAGCCCCCGCAGATTCAGGCCGGCCACCGCCAGGGCGTGGGCGATCCGAGCGCCCTGCCCCGCCTTGTCGGCGCCTTCCACCCGCACGGCGTTCAGGCTCTTCGTCTTGCAGAATCCCGCGGCCTTGGCCGCCTTCGCCTGCTTCGCGCCCTTGATGGGGGTCACGAAGACCACGCCCGTGCCCGGCTTGTCGGGCGCGCGGCGGGCGACGACGAACTCCAGGTTCGCCCCCGCCCGAGCCAACGCGTCCAGCTTGCCCTCGAGGCCGCCCGGCTTGTCCACGATGGCGGCCGCCCACGTGTCTACACGACTCACTTTCAACGCCATGCCCGTCTCCTCCAAATGGGAACCAGGACCGTTCGCAGCATAACCCGCGCCCCCGGCTCTGTCAACTGCGGAGTCGAAACAGCCAGCGCGATCTGATATGCTTAGCACTCCGAACGCAGCAGAAAGGGGCGCGAGATGGGACCTGCGAGACTCATGGGACCGAGCGGACCTGTCAGATGCATCCTCCTCTTCGGTGCCGCCGCCCTTGGCGCGGATCTCGATGTCCTTCAGGGTCTCGATGAGATGACGAGCCGCATCCCGCGGCTGAAGGACAAGCCGCTCGAACGCCTCATCGCGAAGGACGGCACCTGCCAGCCCGAAATCCTCATCTTCCGCGACGCCGAGACCGGCGCCGAAATCTGGTCGCTGACGATGGAGGAGTGCAAGGACCTGGCCAACATCGAGCGCCGCTGCCCGTGGAACGCCAACGGCTCGGTCATCTCGCTCAAGGGCAACCGCGCCTTTCGCAGCCCCGATGGCAAGCTCGTGAAGCAGAACTGGGACGGCTTCAGCTACCTGATGCACGCCGATGGCTCGGGCCTCTGCAAGTTCTTCGCCACCAATCCCGACGGCTCGCGCACCGACTTCACCGACAAGTTCAACACCTGGGACCGCCGCGACCCCGCTTGCCTCTACTTCACCGCCCTCAAGCTCGGCGAGAGCTTCGTCGGCTGGCGGCAGGACGGCCCGAAGGACCCCGCGATGTATCTCATCAGAGTCCGCGTCGGCCCCAACCTGCGGGAGAACAAGCCCGAGCCCATCTACCAGTTCCCCAACAACCGCCGCAAGATCATCCAGAACATCTCCGACGACAACCGGCTCTGCATCCAGGACGTCAATGGCAAGGGCATGGACGACATGCCCAGCTGTTACATCGTGGACCTCAACAAGAAGCCCGGCGAGCCGGGCTTCGTCCGCGTCCACACCCTCGGCTACGGCGGCATCCAGGGCGTGCCCGGCCACGACCCGAACAACGAGTACCGCGTCCACGGCATCACCATCAGCCGCGACGGCAAGACGGTGAAGTGGGGCTACGGCTCGATGACCGAGGTGGGCGAATATGTCAGCTTCTCCGTCCCCGCCGACAATCTCGACGGCCCGCCCGCTTACCGCGACTCCAAGAACGACCCGTGGGGCCAGTACATGTCGCACCCCGACCACTGGACGGATGGCCGCGCGGCCTACTTCGCCGGGCCGAGCGACAAGCTGCAGGCCGCAGCCGTCAAGGGCGGCTGGGGCATCTGGGTGCGCCATCGCGACAAGCCGCCCATCTTCACCGGCATCCCCGCCTCCGGCGGACACGTCACCTGGTGCGGCGGCGACCCCGACTGGTTCTTCGCCCACGTGAGCCGTCCTGAGAAGGGCTGGGACAGCCCGATCAAGGGCCGCATCGTCACCGGCAAGGCCGACGGCTCGGTCCTCAAGGTCCTCTGCAATCCCCACGATCGCAAGCGGGGCGGCAGGGCCGGCTACGACGGCATCCCCCGCCCCATCCAGAGCCCCGACGCCACGAAGTGCTGGTTCCACTCCTCGATGCTCATGCCGAGCGACGCCTTCACGGGCAGCTACATCGCCGTCTTCCGCCGCCCCCATCCGCCCGTCGAGCTGAAGGGCGAGGTGGTTCAGGACGGCCTCAAGCTCACCTGGAAGCCCCATCCCATCTCCCGCGAGGTCAAGGGCTACCATGTCTACGTCCTCCACCCGGACGCAGGCATCGGGATGGATGAGGCGACCGCCGAGGCGGTGGCTGGAAGGGAGACCACCCTCCCGGTGCCCAAACAGCCGGGCGGGCATCTGTTCGCCGTGACCGCTGAGGAATTCTCTGGTCTGGAGAGCGACACCACGTCGCCCATGCTCTGCGTAACCGTGGGCCAGGATGGCAAGTGCGCCTTCGGCCCGTCCAGGAAGGGCACGCGCGGCCTCGACAGCAGGCCACCGCGGAAGGTCGTAGGCTTCACTGCCACCAAGGACTTGTCGGGCGGCTACCTGCTGAAGTGGACGGCTTCGCCTGAGAAGGACCTTCGCTACTACAACCTCTACTTCTCCTCGTCGAAGTCGCCGGAGGCGGTTCAGGCGCGCCGCATCGCCTCGCCGCCGCGCGGCACGACGGAGTGGCTCGACTGGCTGGCGCCACGCGAGGGCCGAGCCTTCTACGCCCTCACCGCCGTGGACCGCCACGGCAACGAATCCGAGCCCGCCTTCGCCGAGCCGAAGGAGTGAGCGATGAGAGCCTGTCTCCTGCTCTTCCTCATGCCGCTCGTCGCCTCAGCAACCGAGCCGGCCCACATTGAGAGGAGGGGGCCGGTCGGGCAGATGTCTTCGACCGACGGAACGGCTTTCGTTGACGCCGAGAAGGCGCTGCGCAGGAGGTTCGGGGCATCGCTCTCCGCCATCCCCCAGATTGCGATCAGCGCAGCCATCGTGTCTCTGGCGGAGAGCCTGCCGGCCGGCGGGGCCATTGACCTGCCACGCAGCGCGCCCTGCGGCACCCTTGACTTCCGCCGCGTGGCCGACGACGTGCAGATCACGGGCGGCCACGGCGGGCGACTCGTCCTCGGCGGCGGCCAGAGGGGAATCCAACTCGTCTTCCTGGGACTCGACACCGCGATTGAGCGCGGCATCCGCGAGGCGCCGCTGCTGGCCGCGAAGGAGTTCAACGACGTCCGCCTCTTCGACGACGCCCGGCCGGCGACCCAGCTCCTCGCGCTCTTCTGCACCGGCAGCATCGAGATCAACAACGACATCTGGGGCTGCTCGTGGATCTGCGGCAACAACGCGTTCGGCAGGAGAACGGTCACGGCGAACGCCCGCGTGGACGACTGCCTCTTCCTCTGGTTCGGCATCAACTGGCCGTTCGCCGACTACAACGCGCACCTGAAGGAGCCGGGGAAGAACTGGCTGGACAACGCGCAGATGTGGATGAACTGCAAGGGCGGCGGCAGCCACACCCGCATGTACCTGATGGTCGAGACGAACTACGGGAACCCCGGCCCGGGCGTCCTGCTCGAGAACTGCAAGGGCATGGCCCTCTACCACGGCGCGACCGAGCGGGCGTCGTCGGTCGGCCCGGGCGTCTACTGGCTGAAGAATTGCGAGGGCGTGCAGCTCGGCGTCCGCCGCATCTTCTGCGCGACGCGGGGCGGCGGCAAGGGCGCCATCCCGACCCACGACATCACCATCGAGGGCGGCAAGGGCAACGTCCTGCACGTCTTCAGCGGATTCGGCAACGCCCAGCAGGAGTCGTGCGTCAACTCCGACCCCGAGCTTCAGCTCTGGTCGGCCAGCTTCGACTTCGAGACGAAGGGCCTCGACGGCGACGGCATCCTGGCCTTCTGCGCCACGCCCCACGCCAACACGCCCGAGGGCGACGCGCTCGAGCAGCTCCGCAAGCGGGCGCCCCAACTCGCAGCGAAGAACCTCCGCGAGCGCGGCATCCCCGCCACCGACGAGAGCAGGAAGCAAATGGAGGCCCTCATCCTGTCGGGCCGCGACTCGTGGATGCCGATCAACGCCCGACACGAGGTCACCTTCCGATACGGCAAGGACGACCTGACGGCCGGCCTCGCGAGACTCTCGGGCGGGCGCAAGCTGCCCCCGCCCCCGTCCATCCCCGCCACCAACGCCCCGCGACTGCGGCGGCCGGTCGCCTTCACGCAGGCGCCCGACTTCGGTAAGGCCCTCCTCGACGCCGGCGCCGACCCGACGGGCAAGAGGCCGAGCGACGACGCATTTGCGAAGCTCATGTATGGGGCAGACAGGAAGAAACTCGACGAGCTTCTCGACAAGGCGGCCCAAGGCGACGCCGAGGTTCGAGCCGCGCGGGCGAAGAAGGACAAGGAGGCCGAGAAGGCGGCCTGGGCGAAGATCAACGAGGCAGTGGATGTCATCCACCCGCCCATCCCCGGCGACAAGCAGGGCCGCCGCATCGCCCGGCCGCGCGTCGAGATCCCGGCCGGCACGTTCCTCCTCACCCGGCCGCTCGTGCTCGTCGGCTATGGGTCGCTCTGGGGCGCTGGCCCTGACAAGACCATTCTCAAGGCCGGCCCCGACGTGCCCAAGGTGATCGAGCAGCACTCGATGGGCACCATCGCAGGCCTGGCGGTCGAGGGCGGGCGCGTGGGCCTGGCCATCACGGGCGCCGACCACAACGACCACGTGAGCCCCACCCTCGCCGCCTACGTCGCCGGGCAGAACTACTTCAACCTCACCTTCCGCGGCCAGACGTTCGCCGGCATCCACGTCGGCACCGACGACCCGGCCATCGCCGGCGGCTCGGAGTTCGACCAGAACAAGTTCGTGGACCTCCGCTTCCACAACACGGGCGACTACGGCATCTACTTCAACAACGACATGCTCGACAAGTGGCTCTGCCTGCACGGCGAGTTCGTCGGGCAGAAGCGGGCGGGCATCTCGGCCAGGTTCACCAACCTCATTCACGGCGCCGTCATCGGCTGCACGTTCAGGGACATTGACGGCCCCGGCCTCGACTTCATGGGCGGCAACCCGCACCTGCCGTTCCGCCCCTACGTCGTGATGGTGGACCAGTGCGATTTCGCCGAGTGCGGCAGCGCCGAACGGCCCGCCGTGGACTACGGCAATGGCGAGCTGACCTCGTTCACCCGCTGCAAGATCACGACGAAGGGCAAGCGGGTGAAGTGCGGCTTCATCGGTGGTGCACAGCACTACGAGGACGTGACGGTGGACGTCGCGGTCGCCGACGCCGCGCCGGCGATGCTCCTTCGCGCGGTCCGCCAAGGCGCCACGGCCCGGGCCAACGGCCATATCCTCCGCGAGGTCAAGGCTAGCGGACCCGTCGCCTTCCTCAACGATGCCAACGCCCACAACGGCCACTTCCGCAAGGAAATGGAGCGGAAGGGCAAGGACCCGAACGTCAACTGGGACTGCAATCCCGCCGCGCGCGAGCTGGCCCCGCCGAACGGCTGGGTCCACCCGTTCCTCCTCTACCAGTGCGACCTCGGCGGGAAGCACTACGACTACTCGCTCCTGAACGTGGACACGACGAGCGGCAAGGTGATCAAGGAGCTTGATCTTTCGCCGCTCACCAAGTAGGGTGTCCCTGCCTGCACGCGAAACCTTTGTTGGAGTCGCCGCAATGCGCCCGAGCCTGTGTCAAGCGTGCCTCGTCGCCGCCGTGGTCCTCTCCGCACTGACCGCAGCGGGAATGGAAATCGTGCGCGACGGCCAGCCCGTCGCTGTCATCGTCACCGAGAAGGCCCCTGCGCCCGAAAAGGGCGGCCGAAGACGCGGCGAGTGGGACGACGCGGGCGCGGCCAAGGTGCTCGTGGACTGGGTGAAGAAGATGAGCGACGCCGAACTGCCCGTCGCCGACGCCGCCCCCGCGGGGAAGCCGGCCATCTACGTCGGCGCCGCCGCGGTGAAGGCCGGCCTCAAGCTCGACGACATCAAGAGCCCGACGAACGAGGGGATGCGCGTCGTGTGCGACGGCGACCGCGTGCTCCTCGCAGGCCAGTGCGGCGCGGCCACCGTCAAGGCCGCCTGCCGATTCCTCGAAGAGCTCGGCTGCCGCTACTTCATGGACGAGCCAATCGGCGAAGTCTACCCCCGAACCAAGGCCATCAGCGTCGGCAAGCTCGACATCACCGACCAGCCCGGCTTCCTCTACCGCTCGATCTGGGGCTCCCAGTGGAGCGGCAACTCGCTCTGGAAGGTGTGGAACGGCGCCGGCGGCCTCGGCATGGGCATGGGACACTCCTGGGGCGGCTACGTGCGCAAAAACCTATTCGACACCCACCCCGACTACTTCCCCATGCGCCTCGACAAGCGCGTCCAGAGCGAATGGCTGTGCACGTCGAACCCCGAGCTGCGCAAGCTCTTCGCCGAGAACCTGCTGAAGGCCATCGAGGGCGGCGCGACAAACCCCTCCATCTCGCCGCCCGACGGCACGACCTACTGCCAGTGCCCCGCCTGCAAGGCCCAGGACGACCCGAAGTCGCTCGAGCCGTCATCCGGCGCGGTGAACATGACCAACCGCTACTGCGATTTCTTCGACTTCCTCGGCAAGCAGGTGGCCGCGAAGCACCCCGAATCCATCCTGAGCTTCTACGCCTACGCCGACTACACGCAGCCGCCGACGCGCAAGGAGAAGCTCCCGCCCAACCTGTGCACCTGGATCGCCCCCATCCGCTATTGCCGCTACCACCGCATCGGCCACCCCGGCTGCCCGAGCCGCACCCAGCTCGCCGAGCTCCTCGACGGCTGGGCCGCCGTCGCCTCCAAGATCGGCTACCGCACCTACAACTTCAACCTCGCCGAGTGCTGCGTCCCCTTCTTCATGTACTCCGTCTGGAAGCACGACATTCCCTTCCTCAAGTCCAAGGGCTGCGTCGGCATCAACCTCGAGTCGCTGGAGAACTGGGAAATCTACGGCCCGCACCTCTACCTCAGCATCCGCCTCGCCTACAGCCCCGACGCCGATGCCGCGGCCATCATGGACGACTATTTCGCCCGCTTCTACGGCCCCAAGGCCGGCCCCCTCATGAAGCAGTACTGGATGGCCATTGACGACGCCTTCGACAAGCTCAAATGCCACTCCGGCTGCTTCTTCGCCGTCCACCTCATCTACACGCCCGAGTTCCTGGCGAAGACGAAGGCCCTCCTCGACCAGGCCGCCCAGGCCGCCAAGGGCGACGCCGCCTACGCCGCCCGCGTCGGCCTCCACACCGAGGGCTGGAGGAACGCCGCCGAGTTCCTCGCGGTCCGCGACGCGATGAACAGAGGCGACTTCGCCGAGGCCAAGAAGCTCTACGACGCCCTCTACGCCCGCAACGAGGCCGAGCAGAAGAAGGGCTACGGCAACCACTACACGCTCATCTACCTCAAGCGCTTCGTCGCCACCCACGTGAACGCCGGCGCCGCCGCCACGGCCCCGCCCGCCAAGCTCCTCGCCGTCCTCCCCGACCAGTGGCGCCTGGCCTATGACAAAGAGGACGAAGGCGTGCAGAAGGGCTACGTGAAGCCCGATTTCGACGATTCGCAGTGGAAGCCTGTCGCCACCTACAGCAACACCCTCGACGCCCAGGGCCTGCCCGACCTGAAGACCATCCTGTGGTATCGCACGAAGTTCCAGGTGCCCGAGAAGCACGGCAAGCTGTCGCTCTTCTTCACCGAGGTGGACGGCAACTCGATCGTCTACGTCAACGGCAAGGAGACCGAGGCGGGCAAGAAGCGCGCCCCCTTCGAGATAGACATCACCGCCGTCGCCAAGTCGGGCGAGAACGTCGTTGCCGTGCGCGTGGACCACTCCAGGATCACCGAGCTCTTCCTCGGCGGCATCATCCGTCCCGTCCTCCTCGTCGAGCGGCCTTGACCGAGCAGAGCCAGAGAGAAGCTGCCCGCGAAACACGCGAAACGACGCGAAGCAGAAGATCTCACCACAGAGGGCACGGAGGGGCACAGAGAACCAAAGCCGCGGAGCACCACGAATCCACACGAAACGGGGAAGTCCACCACGGATTGCCCGGCCCCCTACGTCTGTGCGATCCGTGGTCGCTACCCTACTCTCTACGCACTCCGCCGGCTCTGCGCGCTCTGCGTGAGACTCTTCTCTCCTGATTCGCGGCGGTCCGAGCGATGCGCTGGCGGGGCGAAGTCGGTTTTCGGTGCTCGGTGTTCGGGGTTTCGACCGACCTGTCCGCGCCCACCCGGAGCGGCCCACCCAGGCGCCCCCCACTAGGCGCTCACCCCCCATTGCGCACACGTGAGCGCCTAGCGCAACTAGCCGGCTGCGTGGGACTCTCCACCGGCTGTAACCTTCGGCAGAGTGGGCTCTTACGGCTATCATGGCACTGGCTCAGCCGCCCCCTGCTAGGCGCTCACCCCCCCTGGTGCACGGGTGAGCGCCTAGGCAGGAGGGAGACGGCGGACGGCCGACCGGGCGTCACCGCTCGCGCGGCTGGGGCACGGGCATGGGCTCGATGGGGATGGGGCGCGGCGGAGGCAGGATGCGATAGCCGGGGGTGGCGTGTAAGTGCAGGACTGCGTTGCGGTTGAGGAGCGCGGCGCCCTCGACGCCCGAGCCGCTGAAGCCGAGGGAGCTGCCGGCCCCAGGCGTGCCCTCGCGGCGGAAGCGGGCGGAGTAGATGCGGGCCATGAAGTCGCGCGCGTGCTCCTGGCGGAAGACGGGCGGGCGGATGCGCTCGAAGCGGCCCACGCAGTCGAAGGCATAGGAGTCCACCAGCTTGTCGCGTAACCTGAAGAACAGCCTTGGGTTGCAGAAGGCGTCGGCGCCCACGATCTGGCCGCCCTGTGCGACGACGCAGCCGACGATTCGGGGCCGCCACACGCGGCGGAAGGCGTCGCGGTAGGCGTCGAGTTCGCGGGCGACGGCGGGGCTGCCGGCCACGGCCTCGTAGTCCCTGGTGGCGGATTCGACGCGGAAGCGGCGCTGCTCGCCCTCGACCTGGTCCCACACCTCTGCCTGAGGGGCGCCAGCCATCGCGCGTTGACGTAAAGCATAGTTGGATAGGTACTTGCCGCTGCCAAACCGCGACTGGTCGCCGCCGATCCAGCGGCCCTTCTCGACGCAGTAGGTGGGCACGGTGACGCGGGTGTCGGGGGCGATGAGGACGTCGTGGCGGACCATGCGGTTCTGCTTGCCGCCGCCGATGACCTCGCCGGCCATCACGAAGACCCACTGGTGGCGGGAGGAGTTCTCCATCGTGACGCGTTCGACGGTGCCGCTGTCGAAGATTCGCAGGACGCCCTGGCGGAGGGCGTCGTCGAGGGTCGTGTAGTCCGTATCGTCTTCGCTCCCACGGAGTTCGAGCGCGAAGATGGTGAGGCCGCGGAAGTGCTCGGGGGCGTGGACGAGGAGGCGGCCCAGGAAGCGCGTGACCTCGTTCTCGGGGTGATCGGCCTCGCCCTGGGCGGCTGCGAGGGCGGGCATGAGGCCGAGCAGGGCGAGGACGGACAGCGGAACTCGGCTGGTCTGTCGCATGGCTTTCACTCCGGCGGGGTGAGCGAATCCTCAGGCTGGACCTTCCCCTACAGGTTTAGACGCAGTTCCGGTCGAGTTGTTCACCGGTCCGAATGTAACGGGAGTGTAAAGACGCGAAAATGCACCTTGCGCGACGGGACTCGGCTTGATAGGATCAGGAAGTCACACGAGCGGCTGAATCCACAAGGCATCCCGACCCCCGGGGGCTGCTGTGAGCATCCGAGCATACTGCGTGGCGGCTCTCGCGCTGGTCGGCGCCCGGGCGTGGTGCGCGGATGTCCCCGAGCCAGTGGACCGCGAGGCGATCATCCAGGAGATGCTCGACCGCTCGCGGCTGCTGGAGGACGCGCAGTTCCGCGTGGCCCGGTCCGTCTACGAGCGCTACGTGCGCGAGGCGTTGGAGCCGGCCAAGGCGCGGCCCGCCCCCGTGGCGATGATCGCCGATGAGGGCGTCTACGCCCTGAGCCTGCCGGCCGACCGCAAGCCGTTGCTGGCCGCGACGCTGCGGCTGCACGTCTTCAACCCCGAACAATGCGCGAGCGTGCCCGTGCTTTCCGCGGCGTGGGCGTGGGAGGACGTCCAGGTGAACGGCCAGCCGGCCAGGCTGGCGAGCGACAAGGGCTGGCTGCGCCTGTCGGCGACCGCGGCCGGGCCGCACGTGGTGACCGCGCGCGTAGCCCTGCGCGAGGCGACGGCCTCCGGCGGGGCGCTGAGGCTGGACGTCCCGCGCACCGTGCGGACGCTGGTGGCGGTGGATTCGCCAGGCGCGTGGGAGTTCGCGCTCGAGGGGGCGGCGCAGACGCTCCGGGGGGCGGCGGAGGGCACGCAAGGACAGTTGGCGGTCAGCCCGCGGAATCGCCTCGACGTGACGTATGGGCCAGTGCTCCCCGTGACGGAGCGCCCGCCGCGGTACGCTGTGAGAGGCGACGTGGCGTGGAACCTCGACTCCGCGTTGCAGCAGGTGACGGCCGCCCTGGACGTGGGAATCATGGGCGGAGCGACGGAACGGCTCGAGCTGTCGCTCCCCCTGACCGCCGAGCGCGTGAGCGTGTCCGGGCCGGACGTGCGGGAGGCTCAGGTGACCGGCGGCAAGGCCACGATCTTCTTGCGCGGCAAGGTGCGCGAGCGGACGCGGCTGCGGGTGAGCTACGAGATGCCGCTCGCCAAGGAGGGCATGCAGCGGCTCGACCCGCCCGCGCTCGCCGATGGGCACTGGGCCGGCGGCACGCTCGTCGTGAGCAACTCCGCCGGCGGCGTCGAGGTGCTCCCCGGCACGCTCAGCGGCCTGCGGCAGACGGCGATCGCCGACGCAGCGGAGGCGGCTCGCGCCCTGGCCGTCGGCACGCCCGCGGTCGCCTGCGAGATCGCGGGGCGGAGCTGGACCGCCGAGGTCGAGCTGCTCAACCTCGCCGAGTTCGCGCTCAAGGAGTCCATCGCAGACCTCGCGCACTACGAGCTGCTCTTCCGCGACGACGGGATGCTGCTGTGCAAGGCAAGCTACGAGATCCGCAACCGAGCCCGCCAGTTCCTCCGCCTCGAGCTGCCGCGCGGCGCGACCGTGCTCCAGGCCCGCGTGAACGAGGAGCCGAAGCCCCTCACCCCCGCGCCCGACGCGCGGGACACCTACCTCGTCCCCCTCGTCCGCTCGGTCGCGAGTGTCCAGGGTCTTGTCACGTTCCCCGTGGACGTGGTGTTCCTTTGCCGCATCGAGGGGCTGGGTCGCCGTGGCGATGTGGGGCTGCCGCTGCCGAGGATTGACCTGCCCATCGCCTACGCCTGGTGCGAGGCGTCCGTGCCCGAGGGGATGCGGGTGCGGAGGTGGACCGGCCCGCTGGCGAAGGTGGACCGCTACTCGAACGAGACGGCCACGGCCTCGCTCGACTACGGCCTGGGCATGGCCGCCGAGGGCTACAAGCCCAAGGAACGCCCCATCCCGCCACAAGTGCTCATTGTGGACACGTCGGAGTCAACGGCAAGACCGGACGAGAAGCCGAAGCCCAAGGCGGAGCCGGAGCCGGCGAAGCTGCCGCCGCCTCCGCCCAAGACTCCACGGCCTCGATCGAGCGGCGGTGGGCTGCTCGGCATCCTGAGGCCGAGAGGGACGACGACCCCCGAAGCCCCCGCGGTCCAACCGCCCGCCGAGCAGCCGCCGCAGAACCAGGACGGGCAAATCGAGGACACCACCGTCGAGGACATCCCGCAGTCCAGCCTCTCGAACAAGCTGCTCCTCGGGCGGAACTACTATCGTGCCGGCAAGGAGTCCTATGAGAAGGGCGACTACGCGAACGCGGCGAAGAGCCTCGAACAGGCCATCGCACTGAACCCGAAGTCGCAGGACGCCTTCAACGCCAGCAAGCTCCTGGGGAACATCAAACTCGTCCAGCCCGGCCAGGCAGGAGCCCAGCCGCTGTTCAAGTCCCAGGCCGAGAAGGTGGCGGGCATCCAAGTCAAGAAACAGGTCAAGGCGGGCCTGAAGTCCCTCGAACAGCAGCAGCAGGAGTTCCTTGAGAAGGGTCTCAAAGCGGCCGAGGAAGGGCGCAAGAGCGAGGCCCAGGCCCAGTTGGGCGCGGCCGAAGCCCTCGGCGAGCAGCTCACTGCGCAGGGCGCGAACAAGGAAGAGGTCGAGTCGCGGCTAAAGAACGCGAAGGGAACGCTCCATGCCCTGCGCAAGCAGGAGAAGGCTCAGGTCGAGGGGCTCTACAAGAAGGTCGAGGAACTGAAGGGCAAGGGCCGCTACGACGAAGCGCTCAAGCACGCGAAGGAGATCCAGAAGCTCGACACCGGCGGCGGGTTCGGCGGCGGGAAGGCGAATCTCCAGACCGAGATCGAGGAGCTGGCCGTCGAGGCGACGAAACAGAAGGCCCAGCAACTCGTCCAGCACCGCGCCAATGAGCCGGTGGCCGAACAAGCTCAGGGACAGGTCACCAAGCGCCTCAGCGATCTCCAGGAGGGTTGGGATGTGGCAAACGGCCCCGCCGCCAGCCCGGGCGAGGGCGGCCAGGGGCGCGGCATCTACTCCGGCCGGGTGCCGGGCCGGGAGGATGGGGAGAAGCGCCGCGAAGGCGCCGAGAAGGGGGCCCCGCGCCTCGTCCAACAGCAGGCAGAACGGGTGGATCGCCTGGCGCAACGCCAAGAGGAGATCAGGAGAGTCGTGAAGGAGCCTGTCAGGCCGAGGGGGGAGCGCTGGGGGACGACAGCAAGGCCCGATGTGTCGCGGGACGATGGGACGGTGGCCGTCCCGGGTGAGAGACACGAGCGGGTGAGGGAGCGCAGGGCGACACACATCGGCGAAGAAGCCGTCGAGGAGGACTTGGAACGGCGCATCAGGGAGGAGATGGGAAAGAAGGTCTCGTTCGACTTCGTCGAGACACCGCTCCAGGATGTCATCTACTTCCTGAGCAACAGTACAGACGCGACCATTATCCTCGATCCCGACCTGGTGCGTCACGAGTTGAAAAGGGTGACGCTGCGAGTGAAGAATATGGATCTGCACAGCGCGCTCAACTGGGTGTCGAAGATAACGAACGCCAGGCTGGTGGAGAAGGACGGCGCCGTCTTGCTCACCCGGCCCGAGGCGATCTCCGAGAAGCCGGCGCTTCGCATGTACGACGTCACCGACCTGACGATTGACATCAAGGACTTCCAGGCGCGGCGGTCGGCCGAGCCGGGCGAACTGGGCTATGCGCGCTCCGAGCACGAGGCCCTCTTCCGCCCCGTGGAGAGGGCGGGATTGCGGGAATCGCGCGAAGGGGCAGAGCGCGGAGAATGGCACGCCCGGGCGCCGGAGGGCAAAGTCCTGCGCAACTACGATGTGAGCGACCTGGTGCGCGATGGCGATGAGGAGGAGGGGAAGAAGCTGGCGCAACGGGTCCGCGAGGCGGCGGGCGCCGGCCAGAACACGCCCTACACCATCAGCTACCGCAACGGGCGAATCGTCGTCGTCCACGCCCCCGAGGTGCAGGAGCAGATCGAGGACCTCCTGACGGAGTTCCGCGCCGCCCGCGGGCCGCAGGTCCAGGTCGGGAGCCAGATCACCCTCCAGAAGGCGAGCGGGAAGTTCGACGACTACTCCGCCCTGACGGCTGCCGGCTTCCAAGCGTTCTCGAAAGGCCCCGCAGCCGATCCGCGGCTACGGCAATTCGTGGCGCGGAACTACGCCTGGCAGTACGAGGCAAACGGCGACGTGGATGCGACGGACCGCGGGCAGGACGCTGACGACATAGCCAACTTCGGCGTGAAGCTCGAGTCCAACCTTGAGCAGAAGGTGCAGGTGAACGGGATCAACCTGAACGTGGCGCCAGGGGAGGCCAATGGGATCGGCGTGGCGTTCAACAAGGGGAAGAACGACCTGTCGTACGCCGTGGTGGATGAGGCGCAGCTCAAGACCCTCCTGGAGCTCGACGCGGCGAAGAAGCGGGGCCGCGTGGCAGCGAACCCCAACGCCCAGGAAACCATCGTGGGCACCGACGCCTGGCTGCCCAACAGCATGCGGGCAAACGTCCGCTTCGCCGGCGACACGGGCAACACGCTCGACATCAACGGCAACCCGATTCAGCTCGCGCATCAGAGCTACATCCTCATCAACAACGGGAGCTACCTGACCGCGGTGCAGGCGAACCCGATGCAGCACTGGACCGAGGCCATGAACCCGTTGCCGTTCGCCGTGACGGCGCCCGAGATCGAGGTGCCGCGGGTGGGGCGGCTGGTGAAGTTCGAGAAGGCCCTCGTCGAGCCGGGCGATGAGCTGGTGCTGAGGGCCAGCTATCGGTATTCCCAGTAGGGAGAGGCGGAGAAGGAGGCAAGAAAGGGACGAAAGGGACCAAAGGGACCCAAGGGACGGAAGCGAACCTTGGGCTCCCGCGTAGGAATGTGTCCCTTAGGTCCCTTTGGTCCCTTGTGTCCCTTTGTCTTGAAAGGAGTCGGGCGATGAGGCGAATGGCAATGGTGGCGTTGGTGGGGCTGGCGGTGCTGGCGGCGCCCGCGCTGTGGGCGGGCGAGCCGGCGGCCGCAGCGCGCGAGAAGGGCGAGGTGGTGCTGAGCTGGGACCAGTTCGTGAAGATCACGGGCTACGACCCGGCGAACAAGGGCGGCCAAATGCTCACCATCCCCTGGGCCGAGGTGCAGAACCTCCTCGGCGTGAAGGTGGAGAAGATGGGCCAGGCCGCCACGGTGGACCTGCCCTGGACCGAGTTCAAGGCCCTCCTCGAATGGTCCATCCAGCAGAAGGCGGGCAAGCCCACCGCCCCGCCGCCGACCGACTACGTCGTGGCGTCGTCCGAATACAGCGGTAGTCTCACGGACGACGGGGCGACGCTGACGCTGAAGCTCAAGGCCGAGGTGTTGCGGCAGAATACGTGGACCCGCATCCCCATCCTGCCCGGCACCGTGGCGATCACGAAGAGCACCCTGCCCGAAGGCGTGTTCCTCAACAGCACGGGGCAAGCGTATGAACTCCTCACGCAGAAGACCGGCGCGCTCGACGTGACCGTGGAGTTCGCCGTCGCCGTCGAGAAGGAGGCGGGGATCAACCGCGTGAACTTCCAGCGGATCACGCCGGGCGCGAGCGTGCTCGACCTGACCGTGGCCCGCGGGAACGTGGACGTGAAGGTGGCGGGCGCCCAGTCGCAGCTCGTGAAGACGGCGGCGGACAAGACGCAGGTGGCCGCGGCCATCGCGAGCGGCGTGCCGCTGACGGTCACGTGGGAGCGGGCGCTCCCGAAGATCGAGGCGGCGCCGACCAAGCTCTACGCCGAGACCAGCACCCTCGTCGGCGTGGCCGAGGGCGTGCTGATCTGCCAGGAGACCGTGAGCTTCAACATCCTCCACACCGCGGTGCGCGAGCTGAAGCTCAAGGTGCCCGCCGACGCCAGCGTGCTCACGGTGCTGGGCCAGAACCTGCAGGACTGGCGGGTGGCCGACCAGGGCGAGCTGACCGTGGTGTTCCGCAACGAGGTCATCGGCTCGACCCAGCTCCAGATCAGCTTCGAGCGGGTCGTGAAGGACGCCGTGGAGGCGCCCGTGATCCGCGCGGTCGGCGTCGAGCGCGAGAAGGGCTTCATCGGCATCTTCGCCGTCACCAACGTCGAGATCACCACGGGCGACAAAGTGGCCGGGGCGCGACAGGTTGACGTGCGGCAGCTCCCCGCCGACCTCGTGGCGATGACCAAGCAGCCCATCCTGCTCGCCTTCCGCTACGTCGGCGAGCAGGTGAGCATCCCGCTGATGGTCAAGCGGCACGAGGAGGTGGGCGTGCTCGTGACCATCGTGGACAGCGCGCTGTTCACCGCCATGCAGCTCAACGACGGGCGGCGCATCACCAAGGTCGTCTACACCGTGCGGAACAACCGCAACCAGTTCCTGCGGCTCAAGCTGCCCAAGGGCGCCGACATCTGGTCGGTCGAGGTCGGCGGCAACACCGCCTCGCCCGCGAAGGACGAGCAGGGCAACGTCCTCATCCCCCTCATCCGTAGCGGCGGCGGAGCGCAGGAGATGGCCTCGTTCCCCGTGGACATGGTGTACGTCGAGACGCCGGCCGCGGGGGCGGAGACGCCGACCCACGGCACGCTGCGGGTCGAGCTGCCGACGGTGGATTCGCCGGCGATGCACATCATGTTCAACTACTACCTGCCGCCCGAGGGCAAGTACACGGTCGGGCTGTTCGGCTGGAGCGGGTTCTCGGGGCCGCTGCGCATCGTCAAGGAGTTCACCGCCCTCGCCACGGGCGCGCAGCAGGTCGTCATCGTCCACGACGCCGAGAAGCAGGCCCAGCAGATGGACCAGCAGGTCCAGCAGCGGGTCGAGCGTCAGGCTCGGGCGGCGGGGGTCGAGCCGATTCGCGTGCGGCTGCCCATTCAGGGCAAGCTCTACAAGCTCGAGAAGCTCCTCGCCCTGCCCGAGGACGCCCTGTGGTTCGAGGTCCACTACCGCGGCTGGGAACCCGCGAAGTAGGAGAAGGGTTGTCGGTTTTCGGGGTGAAGAAAGCCGGGCAAGAGCCAGACCGCAAACACAGAGGCCGGGCAACCGCCTGGGTGCGCTCGCCCGGCCTTCTCTTTCTTCCTCTTACCCCGATAACCGATAACCGACAACCGCCTCATTTCCCGAATCGCTCGCGAATGGTCTGGGCGTGGATGGGCAGCCCCTCGGCTTCCGCCAGGGTTATCACGGCGTCGCGGAGGTGGGCAAGACCCTCCTTCGTGAGATACTGAAAGGTGGGCTTCTTGATGAAGTCGTCTATGCTCAGGCCGCTGAACATCTTGGCACACTGGCCCGTGGGCAGGACGTGGTTGGTACCGCTCGCGTAGTCGCCCGCAGGCACGGGGGCATACGGGCCGAGGAAGATGCTGCCCGCGTGGATGATGCGGGGCAGCAACGCGATGGGGTCGGCGGTCACGACCTCCAGGTGCTCGGCCGCGTAGTCGTTGGTGAAGGCGAGAGCCTCATCGAGCGAGTCGGCGACGAGGACGGCGGAGTTGTTGGTGAGGGCCTGGGTGATGATCTCCTTGCGGGGCACAGTCTTCATCGCCTTGTTGATCTGGCGGCAGGCGGCCTTGGCCAGCTTCTCCGACGGGGTGACGAGCACCGCCGCGGCGTCGGGGTCGTGCTCGATCTGCGACAGGAAGTCGATGGCGAGCCAGCGGGGGTTGGCCGAGTCGTCCGCGAGGATGAGGATTTCGCTGGGGCCGGCGGGGCTATCAATGTCCACCTCGCCGAACACGGCCATCTTGGCGGCCGTGACGTAGCGGTTGCCGGGGCCGACGATCTTGTTGACCTTCGGCACGGTGGCGGTGCCGTAGGCCATCGAGCCGACGGCCCAGGGGCCGCCCATCTTGAACATCTGCTGCACGCCCGCGATGTCGGCGGCGACGAGGCTGGCGTCGTTGACGACCATTCCCTCGTCGGGCGGCGTGCAGGCGACGATGCGGGGCACGCCCGCGGCCTTGGCGGGCACGACGGTCATCAGCACGCTCGACGGGTAGGCCGCCCGCCGCCCCGGGATGTAGCAGCCCACGATATCCATCGGCCGCACGATGCGGCCCGCGAGGATGCCTGGGGCGATTTCGATGCTCCACATCTCGCGCTCGCGCTGGGCGAGGTGGAACTTCTCGATATTGGCCGCGGCGAAGCGCAGCTTCTCGACCACCTTCGGGTCAATCGCGTCGTAGGCCCGCTCGATCTCCTTGCGGGTCACCACGAGGTCCTTGGGCGAGATGCCCTTCTTGTACTTCGCATAGTGCTCGAGCGTCACCGCGTCGCCGCGCTTCTTGATGTCCACGCAGATCGCCCGCATGTCGGCGAAGATGGCCGATACGTCCTCCATCGAGCGCTTCAGGATGGCCGTGCGGCGTTCGGGCGAGAGCTGGCTCAACTGCTCCGGCTTCATTGGTGTCTCCTGGACGATGAGGGGATGAATGGATGGGTGGATGGATGAAAGAGCGGCAATGCGGCCTGCCAATCATCCATTCATCCAATCATCCACCCATCCACTCCCGAAAGCGGCGGGCATTCTAGCAGGCCCCGCCCCAGCGGTCAAGGAAGCCGACGGTCTGTGGCTTCGCTCTCCCATCGTCCTCGTCCCTCGTCCTCGGTCTTCTGGACACGCGCTCACCGCAACACCCAGCTTGAGTCTTCTGCGGCGATCTGCGACAATATGGGATGACACGACCGGAAGCGAAGTCAAGGAGAAGGCGGCGATGGACGAACTGGTCTTCGATATCACGCAGGAATCCGACGGCGGCTACGTGGCGGAATGCCTGAACCAGGATATCATCACCCAGGCCGACACGTGGGACGAATTGCGCGCCAACGTCCTTGAGGCTGTGCGGGCCTTCTACTTCGACTCCACGCCGCCGGCGAGGCTGCGGCTCCATCTCGTGCGCGATGAAGTACTGAGCGCGACATGAAGATTCCCCGCGACCTTTCTGGCCGCGAGCTGGCCACGCGCCTCCCGCGCGCCTTCGGCTATCGCTTCCTGCATCAAGAGGGCAGCCACATCGTCCTCCAGACGGAGACCCCGCGGCGGCACCGTACCGCGGTTCCTGACCACCAGGCACTGCGCATCGGCACACTAAACGGCATCCTTCGAGCGATTGTCGCGGCCCAGGGAATCCCGAAGGAGGAAGCCTTCCGCCGGCTTTTCGAGTAGCCCCCTCGCCTGCGCCGCGAATCCTCTTGACAGACGCGTGTACGTGACTCCCCGCACGCGGGGAGCACTGCGCGACCGGGGGCAGCGGACCGTCGCGCTTTCGCGCGAAAGCGCGACAATCGCCGGAGCGGCGCGGGAACACCCTGACCCGTGGGAATCCTCACGAAGCGGACGAGAGCGCGAGCG
>DATKZY010000096.1:0-132980 GCA_035527715.1 Planctomycetota bacterium
CCGGCTGGACGCCGACCCACGTGGCGTGGGAGACCCAATCGCAGTTTCAGGGCGCGGCGGCGAACTGGGCCGACTATGCCGCGAAGAAGCGGACCGAGGTAAGGAAGCCGATGGGCAGCGTGCCGGGGAACGAGCCGCCCGACATCCCGCCGCCCGTCGCCGGCTGGCGCCTGCTCGAGAAGATCAGCGCCTGGGGACGCTGGGGCGGCTTCCAGTCGTGGTGCGCCCTCGGCGCCCTCGACGCGGCGAAACAGATCGCCGCCTTCGCCGGCCTCACCCCGCTCCACACCGGCTCGTGGCGGCGGGCGACGGCGCTCTACGTGTGGGACGCCGGCGAGCGGGGCGTGGCCGTCGCCATGCCCATCGGCGCCCGCCGCACGCGCTGGTACAAGGACATCGTGGACGACCAGAGCCCCTTCTCGACCCACGAGCACGACGAGACGCTGCCCCGCACGTATGGCCGCCGCGAGGTCGCCCTCGCGCCGGCCGCCGTGGACCTCGGCGAGGTGCGCCTCCGCCCAGGCTTCATCGGCCTGCGTCGCTACAAGGACTGGCAGTTCGACTGGAAGAAGCCCGAACCGAAGGAGTTCCCCCGCGCCATCCTCACCCGTTCCGCCATTCCCGCGCTCAAGGCCGCGATGGACCGGAACCCCTACAAGGGCACCCTCGAGAAGCTCTACGTCTTCAGCGGGCGGAAGGAGGACGCCGTCGAGTCCGCCAATCGCTTCCTCCGCACCGGCATCCACATGGGCGAGAGCTCGCCCTACACGACGGGCTACCGCCAGTCGGACGACCTCGGCTCCGTCATCGTGTGGGCGGACGACGCGTTGGCCTGCCCCGAGCTGCCGGCCGAGCTTCGCGACAGGGTGTTCGACCACCTGGTGGCGATGGCCTACCAGCTCGCCGACCCGGACTTCAATCCCCGCGGCAGCGGCGTCCACTGCGGCAACAACAACATGACGATCAACCGCACGCTCGCGCTCGCCATCGTCGGTTGCCTGCTCAAGGGCCACCCCGAGGAGCAGTACTGGCTCGGCACGGTCAAGCGGTTCCTCGAGTTCAAGCTCGCCAGCCAGACCGCGTCGGACGGCGCGTGGATCGCCCCGCCGGTCTACCAGATGTACGGCCCGACGCGGAACATCAACGTGGCGGGCGTGTGCCTGCGGAACAGCGGCTGGGGCAACGTGTTCGAGACCGGCTCGCACGAGGCGACGCTCCTCTACCTTAGCCGCCTCATCACGCCCGTGGACCCGCGCACGAAGTCGCGGATGTTCGCGGGGATGGGCAACTCGTCGAACACCAGCGAGCAGATCCTCGGCCTCTCGATGGAGGCGCTGCGGGGCCTCGACGAGCCGTTCCGCGGCACCCTGAGCGCCCTGCACGACGAGCTGTCGGGCGGCGCGCCCATCCGCCCCGGCTACGGCATCCTCTACGACCCCACCGTGCCCAAGGCGAAGCCCGACCTCACGACCGCCTTCCACCCCGCCTACGGCGTGATGTTCCGCGCCCACTGGGGCACGCCCGACGAGACGATGCTGCTCTTCCGCTGCGGCTACAACTGGAGCCATTGGGACACCGATAACGGGAACCTCGTCCTCTACTCGAAGGGCGCGCCGCTCCTGCCCGGCACCGCCTACCAGTACTTCTCGACGCCCGTGACCCAGGAGTTCGCCATCCACAACCGCCTCCGCTTCGGCGCCCGAGGCACCGAGATGCCCTTCGGGCGCGTGGACAGCTACGTGCAGGAGTACGGCTCCACCGATTCGGCGGACTACGCGAGCGGCGTGAGCTTCTACCCCGCCCAGCTCTTTGGCCAGGGGGCGGGCGACGTGCGCTGGCAGCGGCAGGTCCTCTTCCTCAGAAGCCCCAAGCCCGACGGGCCGAACTACTTCGTCCTCCGCGACTCGCAATCCACCAGCACCCCGCAGCGCTCGTTCGCCCACTTCCTCAACTGCGGCGAGAAGGAGATGGTCGCCGTCGCGGGCCGCCAGGCCGAGCTGAAGACCGACTTCGGCGCGTCCACCTGGCTCTGGTTCGCCGAGCCTGCGGCGCTCAAGCACACCTTCGGCCGCATCGAGTATCCCTGGGCCGGCCTCCACCCGCGCGGGAGGCCCAAGACCGAGACCAAGAGCATCCTCCAGATCGAGAACGAGCCGGGCAAGCCCTTCTTCTACGTCCTCTATCCGAGGAAGGACGCCGAGCCGGCCCCACAGGTCGAGGTCCTCTCGCCGGCGGTCCTGAAGGTGACGCACCGGGAGGGCACCGACTTCGTCCTCCTGGCCGACGCCCCCGCGAAGTTCACCCAGGGCGACCTGACCCTGGCGGGCAAGGCCGCGGTCGTGCGGCTCGCGGGCAAGGCCGCCCGACTCGTCCTCGGCCCCGGCGAGGGCCGCGTGGGCTACAAGGACTACGTCGTGGACGGCTGCGGGCCGTTCGAGGAAGCCGTCCCCTTGGCCCGGCTGAAGCCTGGGCTGAAGCAGAGCGCCCGCGCGGCGCTTGCCCTACGCCCCGTGGAGGCCGACGGGGTGCGCCTCTCGCTGAAGGAGGGCGTTGGGCGGGTGGAGAAGAACGGCCTGTTCGTCGAGGGCGAGGGGCCGTTCGAGGTCGTCTTCGCCCGCGACCGCGTGGTCGGCTTCGTCAACGGCGTGCAGCGGAGCCTGGTGATGACGTTCCCCGAGGGTTTCGACCGCCCGCAGCTCTTCATTGACGGCAAGGAGCACATGGCCTGCTGGACCGATTACCCCGGCTCGAGCTGGGGGCGGATGAACCAGATTCGGGTCATGGCCCTCAGCCTGCCCGCGGGGCCGCACGCTTTCGAGGTCCGCGACCTCACGTTCCCGCCCGTTTGGAAGAAGGACTTCGAGCCAAAGCTCGGCAACCCATCGAAAGGAGAATCGAAGTGAAGCGCATCGTCGCGGCCCTGTTTGCGGTCTGGTCAATCGCCCATGCCTGCGCCGTCCTCGCGGGTGAGGCGAAGCTTGAGGCGCTGCTTGGGCAATTGGGCGACCAGAGCGAGGAGGCGCGCTGGAGGGCCGCCGTGGCCCTGGCCGCCGGCCCGGCCGAGACGGCTCCCGCCATCGCCGAGAAGCTGAAAGACGGCAACGTGCTCGTGCGCCGCTATGCGGCCCTCGCGCTCGGCAGGATGGGCAAGAAAGCGAAAGCCGCCGGCCCGGCGCTCACCGAGGCGCTCAAGGACAAGGAGGCGGTCGTCCGCCGCAACGCGGCCGCCGCGCTCGGGCTCATCGGCCCCGAGGCCAAGGAGGCCGTGCCCGCACTCACCGCGCTCCTGGCGGATCCTGATGCCAATGTCATCTTTGCAGCCGCTCGCGCTCTCGGCCAACTGGGAGCCGAAGCGAAACCCGCCGCCGGCGAGATCGAGCGCGTCCTGCGCTCCGCGAAGAGCGAGGGCCTCCAATGGGCGACGAGCTACGCGCTCGACTGCATCCAGGGGCCGAAGGCCGAGGAGCAGAAGCGCGAGAAGCTGGTCGTCGAGGGCCACGTGCTGAACAAGCTGGTGCGGATGCTCGACGGCCAGTGGCAGGGCCTTCGCGTGGCCGCCGACGGCAATTGCTACTTCGCCGCGGGCGGCCACTGGAAGGATCACGGCTCCGCCTTCTTCCGCTACGACCCACGCGGCAAAGAGCTGAAGATGATCTGCGAAGACATCAGCCCCGTGTGCGGCGAGGACATCACGAAGCAGCCGCCCCAGGGCAAGATCCACAGCGAGGTCGTCGAGAAGGACGGCTGGCTCTACTTCGGCACCCACCTGGCCAACTACACGCCCGAGGGCATCGCCGCCTACACCGGCGCCCACCTCCTCGGCTACCAGTTCGCCACGGGCAAATGGCGCGACTTCGGCGTCGTCCACCCCAACTACACCAACTACTCGGGCGTCGGCCTCGACGCCGCCCGCGACCGCCTGCTTTTCTACGTCACCCCCTTCGGTAAGGGCGACGGCCCGCGGCTCTACTGGGTGGACATCGCGTCGGGCAGGAAGCAGGACCTCGGCCTGCTCGCGGGCAAGACGAAGGACCCCCACATGCCGGCGTTCCACATCTTCGTGGACCGCCGCGGCGACTGCTGGTTCGAGATCCGCAGCGACCTCGAGGCCCTCCACGTCGCCCGCGGCGCGACCGGCAAGCTCGAACGCTGGGAACGCGCCGTGCCCCCCCACCGCGACGCCTGGGACTGGCACGGCGACCTGCCGGACGGCGACCGCTGCCTTGTGATGGCCGGCGAGGACATGTGCCTCTTCGACTCGACCCAGGAGCGCGACTCGCCCGCCGCCTTCTTCCCCATCAAGCGGACGGGGCGCTTCCACCTCGGGGCCGCGCGCCGGGGCAATCGCGTGTTCTACACGATCACCAGCACCACCCCCGACAAGCGCCGCGCGACCCGCCTCAGGAGCTTCGTCCTCGACCCTGCCTCGCGACCCGCCGTCGTGGACCACGGCGAGCTGACCGACCAGGACGGCCGCGCCTGCCACGGCATCTGGGGAATGGACGTCCGCGACGGACGCGTCTTCATGATCGGCCGCTGGCTCGCCAGGCCGGGCGAGGAGAAGACCATCGGCGTGGACCGCCACGGCACCTTCTTCACCGTCATCTTCTCCGTCGCGGATGTTTCGGCGGACCGGTGATCTCGGCACGCGCGGAGGGTGCCTCGACGGGGCACGCATGGACGATTCGAGGCGGACACTGAGCTTCAGGGCGGTGCTCATCGGCATCGTGGCGATGGTGGCGATGGGCATGTGGGTCCACTACCACGAGGTGATGGCCCCGCAGCCCAACATCCTGGCGGAGAACAACCCGCCCGCGAGCGCCGTGGGCGTCTTCCTCGGCGTGCTGCTGATCGGCGCCCTCATCGCCAAGTTCCGCCGGACCCTTCGCCTCGCCACGGGCGAGCTGATCGTCGTCTACTCGATGCTCGTCATCGCCGCCCCCCTGATGAGCCAGGGCATGTGGCACCGCTTCCTGGGGCTCGTCATCTCGATCCCCGAGCACCAGGAGAACATGCCGCTGGTGGACAGCTATTCCGACAAGCTCTGGCCGCACGGCGAGCACCTGATCGCCGACCGCCGCTTCGCCGACGGCCTCGGGCCGGCGTGCGCGGCCGAGCCGGCTGGGCACGCAGGAAAACTATCTGTCACCGAATCTCCCGTGGGGGGAACCACGGGCATGCGCCTGAGGGCCGACGAGGGCGAGGAGACTCGTCTCCGCCTCCGCGTTCCTCGCCGCCGCGATGGCCGCGAGCTGCTCGTGCCCGGCGAGCGCTACTATGCGACCGCGCTCTTCAGGCTCTCGGGCTTTCAGAGCCGCTCGGCGCTCACGATGGAGCTGGTGACCGACACGGGGCAGCGGGCGCCCATCGTGACGCTGCGGCGCGACACGAATCGGGCATTCTCGCGGCCGGGGGCGTTCCAGCGGGCCGGCCAGCCCTATCTCACGATGCCGCGCGACATCGCGGAGTTCGCCGACCTCGACTTCACGCTCAGCGGGCCGGGCGAGGCGATCATCACGGACGTGGTTTTCTTCAGCAACGAGGCGGTGGCGCGGCTGCGGAAGGGCGTGGCGGAGATCCGCGAGAGCGACCTGGCGAAGCTGCCCGAGAACGAGCGCGACTCGCTCCTCGTGCGGCCCGACAGCCTGGCCTCGCCCTCAGGCGTGGCCTACACGCTGAAGGGCTACATCCCCTACCGCCAGTGGCTCACGCCGCTCGTCTACTGGGGCAGCATCGTGATGGCGATGTTCCTCGGCCTCCTCGGCATCGGCGTCATCTTCCGCAAGCAGTGGTCGGAGAACGAACGCTTTTCGTTCCCAATGGTCGTCCTGCCCCGCATGCTGCTCGACGAACGCGAGGAGGGGGGCCGCACGATCCGCCCCATCTGGCGCAAGGCCGCGTTCAAGGCAGGGATCATCGTGGCCCTCGCCTTCTGCCTGCTCCAGGGGCTGAACCACTACATCCCCGGCATGCCCAATCCCACGGTGGAGGTGGACCTGGCGCAGTACTTCTCGTCGCCTGAGATGAAGGCATTCGTCCGCGGCTTCGGCGGCGCGCAGTTCAAGATCATCCTGCTCTTCACCGCCATCGCGTTCTTCGTGGACCTCGATATGCTGCTGAGCATCATCCTGTTCTTCTGGCTCGCCAAGGTGCCGTTCTATTTCGGCGAGCTGTTCGGCTGGAAGACGATCAAGGGGCCGATGGACGACTTTCCGTTCCCGCACGAGCAGCACATCGGGGCGTTCCTGAGCCTGGCGCTCGTCGTGCTCTGGACCTCGCGCAAACACCTGGCAGGCGTGGGCCGCCGCATCCTGGGCCTGAAGGGCGGCGTGGACGACTCGGGCGAGGGGATGAGCTATCGCGCCGCGGCGCTGCTCATCGTCGGGGCGTTCGTGTTCTTCGGCGTGTGGGGCGCGATGTCGGGCCTGGGGGCCGGCTCGGCGCTCCTTTTTTTCGGGTTCCTCACCGTGTGCGGGTTGTCGGCCTCGCGGATACGCACGGAGTGCGGTGCGCCGGCGACGTATTTCACGCCCTACTTCCCCTACCTCATCTTCTTCCTGCTCGGAGGGCTGTTCACGTTCGGGGCGCCGACGATGGTGCTGGCCTACGCGGCGGGCGGGTTCATGGCCGTCGCGCAGTTCCTCCTCTTCGCCCCGACGCAGGTCGAGATGCTCCACCTGGCTGACCAGCAGAAGGCCAGCCCGCGCGGCGTGCGCTGGGCGCTCATCGTGGGCGCGCTCGGCGGCGTGCTCATCGGCGGCTACGTGATGATGGTATGGGCCTACGGGAGGGGGGCCGACAACATTCCGTACATGAAGAACTGGGCGGCCGGCCAGAACTGGTATTTCACCACGCTACGCAACGCCACGGCCGAGGCCGACGCCGAGGTAGTCGCGGCGGACAAGCAGGGCGAAAAGCCGAAGCCGCGGTACCCCACCGGGCCGCTCGTCGGCGTGGGCGTCGGCACGACCATCACGCTGCTCCTGGCGTTCTTGCGGACGCATTTCGTGGGCTTCTGGCTCCACCCGATCGGCTACATTCTGGCGAACAGCTATTTCTGCTACATGTGCTGGGGATCGCTGCTCGCCGCGTGGCTCATCAAGTGGGTGGGCTTGAAGATCGGCGGCCCGCGAGCCGTCCGCGAGCAGATGACGCCGTTCTTCGGCGGCATCTTCGTCGGATGCGTGGTCGGCATGCTGGTCTGGGATGTCGTCGCCCTCGTGGGCATGGCCCGGGGCGTGAGCGATGTGTTCACCTGTTTCCCATAGCCTGACCTCCCGCAGGTTCCAATACCTGCGGGAGGTTGGCGGGGACAGCGGGTGCCTTGTTCCGACATTACCCTCCCGCGGGTATTGGAACCCGCGGGAGGGAATAGGTGAGCGATGCGGAAGCTGTTGAGCAACGCGGCGCTGACGCTGGTCCTGGGCGGCCTGTGCATCGCTGCGCTGTTCGCGTTCAACCGTGCTGCCGCGCCGCAGCCGTGCATCCTGCCGCCCTCGGGCGTCGAGCCGCCCGACTACAAGGCCATCGCCGCCTCCGTGACCGAGGAGGGTCTCCTCAATGGCCTGCGATCGCTCTGCTCGGGGCCGAGCCGCTGCCCCGGTGTGCTCGTGAGGGACCCCCAGAATCCTGGCCCTGATGTGCCGGAGGATTGGCGCTGGACCGCCGAGGAGCGGTACGTCAAGCACACGCTCAGGGGGCTAGGCTTCGCCGTGTACCTCCAACCATTTGAGGTCACTGTTCCCAGAGGCGAGGCCACCATTGAATCGAGCGTGGAGCTGAAGGGCATAGAGATCCACCCCATGGAGCCCAACTGGTTTCGGACCGCGTGCACGCCGCATCTGGGGCTCACTGGCAAGGTGTTTAGGGGCGAGAAGGGGCTGGCACGCGAGTTCAGGGATGTTGATCTTCGCAGCAACTTCGTCCTCCTGCCGCTTGGCACACCGTGGATTACTGTGGCGGGAATGGGCGCGGCTGCCGTACTCTACTACGACGACGGCAAACAGCTCGCGGGCGCGCGCTGGGGCGACCACGTGGACGCCTCGGTGAGTGTGCCCCGCTTCTTCGTGACGGGGGACGCGGCCAGCCTCGTGGGCAACACTGTCACAATCCGGTCGAAGGTGTGGTGGACGGAGTGGGGCGACCCTAATCTCGTCGCGGTTCTGGACGTGCCGAATCCCGAAGGCGAGGCCGTTGTCGTGAACGCTTACTGCGACTCCTACAGCTACGTCCCCAACCTGGCTCCCGGGGCACAGCAGGCGTGTGGCGCGGCGGCGCTATTGTCCCTGGCGCGGCATCTATCAGACGAGAAGGGGCGCCTCAAGCGCTCCGTGATCCTCCTCGCCACACAGGGCCACGGGCAGGGTCTTGCGGGCATCCGGGAGTTCTTCCGCGTTCTCGGCGCCCGCGAGCGCCGGGAGGAGGCGATCCGTGAGGCGGAGGCCGAGGAACAAGAGACCCTCGTCGGCTATAGGCTGGCCAGAGACGTCGCAAAGGTGGCGATGGACGACGCCTATTGGACCGCGACGACACGAGAAACTGAGAATGCCTTTTGGGTGGGCAAGGATGACAGCGTGCGCCGCGCCTTCTACGATGTCCTCGCCGGCTTCGCGGACCGCGAGCTGATGGCGTCCGTCGAGGAAGTGACCCAACGGAGGGTGGATTGGGTCCGCGACAACCTGGCAGTGCGCGACACCGAGGGCAATGAGACAAACAGCTTTTCAGCCTACAATGAAGCGAGGAAGCGCCAACTGGCGGCCCAGGCTGCCTTGGCCAGGCCCCCCTGGAGGCTGAAGGAGCAGTGGCTGAACCCCTTGGGGACGCCGGCTGACGAGACCCGGGATAGGCCGCAAGTGGTGAAGAACCTGATCTTCGACGCGGGGTGCAGAGCGGCGGAGGCAAGCCATCGCAACGACAAAGCCATAGCTCGCCGCAAGCTGGCCAGGGCCCTCGGCCGGTACCAGCGCCTCCTTTTCCTCGGCCTCGACCTCACGGCGCGGAGCGGGCGAATCGGGCTGGTGTGCGGCGAGCCGAAGCAGGTGTCGGCGTGCATGCCCGCCGATGCCGAGGTGGCCGCGCAGTTCCGCCTCGCCGCCGACCGGCTCCAGGCCGCCGACCCGTCGCTCGACTACGCGAAGACGAAGAAGGGGCAGCGCCGCTTCGCCAATCTGCTCCGCGGCAACGACACGAAAGACCTCGGCTTTGCGACCGAATGGTACGGCGCGCCGAGCTACTTCGAGTCGCTCGCCGCGCTCTGGGCGGGCTATCCCGCGTTCAGCCTCGTGACCCTCGACGACAACCGCGAGACCCTCGGCACGCCGTTCGACACGCTGGATGCGCTCCTGAAGCCCCCCGCATCGCCCGACGAGGAGCCGCCGCTGCGGAACCTGTGCGTCGTCACCCGCCTCGTGACCGCAGCGGTGAGCCAGCTCGCCCGCGGCCACGGCCGCATCGTGCCCCTCGCACGCGGGAGCGACCTGACGACGATTCGCGGCGAGGTCGTGAGCCAGGTGGGCGACAGCCTGACGCCCAACCACCCGATGCCGGGGGCACTCGTCCGCTTCGGCCCCCCGCTCGTCTCGGGCAGGCCGACCGTCGTCCCGCCCGGCGTGGGCACCGACTGGGTGGTGACGGCCGACTGGCGAGGCCGCTTCGAGCTGCCGTGCGTCTGGCCCACCGCCCTGTCGCAGGACTGGGGGGCGGAGGTGGACATTGACGCCGCCGTGGTGCGGCCTGAGGATGGCGAAGTGACCTGGACCCTCTCGACGCCGAAGAGCGGCGAGGGGGCGCCCTACGCCGTGCGACGCGTGCGGCTGGCGCAGTATCAGAAGAGCCAGGCCACGGCGGTCGTCTTCCGCGCGGCGCCCGTGCAGATGTTCCCGATGGCCGACCCCGCGACGCTGCGGCCCTACGCAGGCTTCGACTTCCTCGAGACGAAGAGCATGGCCCCGCCGCAGGACTTCAAGACCGAGTCGTCGGGTGGCACCCACGTCTGCTTCGTCCCGCCCGATTCGCGCCTCTACTTCACGTTCAAGAAGGGCCAGCGGCGGAACCCGAGCCTGATGGAGATACGGGCCTTCGCGCTGGGCGCCTCCGGCCCCGCCGACGGCTCGCAGCTCGAAGGCGCCCCCGAGATCACGGGCAACGGCTACTTCGCCGCGGACAGCCCGAGCATCACGAACCTCGAGCTGGACGCCTCGCTGAGCATGGCCCAGGTCAACGCCCGCCGCACGCGGCTCCAGGACCGCTACGGGATGGCGGACGACATGGTGCTGCGCTACAACGAGAAGGCGGAGGGCCTGGCGGACGAGGCGCAGAAGCTCGCCGCCGCCGGCCGCATGGTCGAGGCCAAGCGCCTCGCCTCCGAATCCCTCGCCTACAGCTCGAACATCCATCCCGTCATCCGCAAGAATGCGTCCGACGCGGTCGTCGGCATCCTGTTCTACCTCCTCCTGGCCGTCCCGTTCGCCCTCTTCGCCGAGAAGCTGCTCGTCGGCCACCCCGACCTGCGGGTGCAGGTGGCGGTCCAGGGCCTCATCTTCCTGCTGTTCTTCCTGGCGTTGCGGGCGGTGCACCCGGCGGTGCAGCTCGTCCGCAGCCCGTACGTGATCCTGCTGGGCTTCATCACGTTCGCCCTCGCCGCGATGGTCACGGCGTTCCTCGGCGGGCGGTTCAAGAAGAACCTGGCGGAGTTGAGCCGCCGTCGCCAGGAGCGCGCCGAGGCGGCCGACGTGTCGCGCGCGGGCGCGGCGGCCACGGCGTTCGTCCTCGGGCTGTCGAACCTGCGCAAGCGCCCCGTCCGCACCGGCCTCACCATCGGCACCCTCATCCTCACGACGTTCGTCATGCTCTGCTTCGCGTCGTTCAGCTCGGACGTTGTTGACGTGGAGTTCGCGCTCGGCAAGGCGCCCTACACGGGCCTCCTGGTGCGGGACCGTGGCCTGAAGAACGTAGCGGATGCCGCGGCGCCGCTCCGAGAACTCTACGGCGAGGACCACGTGATCGTCCAGCGCGACTGGGCTGGGAACCTCGAGATTCCCTGGGGGAAGGCGCCCGAGCTGGCCGCGTTCACCGTCGCGTCGGTGGCAGGCGAGAAGACGTTCGAGGCCACGGCGAACGCGATTCTCGGCCTCAGCCGCCGCGAGCCCGACGTGACGCCGGTCAAGGGAGCCTTCGACGTGCTCGTCCGTTGGTTCGAATCGAACACCGAGCTGTCGTGCTTCCTGTCGCGGGCGATGGCCGACCAGTTGCGGGTGGCCGACGAGGCGGTGGAGAAGGGCACGGCGACGGCCAGCGTCGGCGGCCGCAGCTACACGGTGCTCGGCATCTTCGACGGGGCCCGGCTCGACCGGGTGACCGACCTCGACGGCCAGCCGCTCTTGCCCGTGGACATCTTGTCGGTCCGCAGCCCCGCGCAGGGCGCAGCGGCCTACAGCGAGGAGGCGACGGAAATCCCCGAGAACGTGCCTCGGCTCGCCGCCGACCGCGTGGTCATCACGCCGGTCGAGGCCATGCCCTCGCGGACCCTCACCGCCTCGGTCGCCGTGGCGTTCCAGGGCATGGACTACCGTGCGGCGCGGCAGGCGATCACCACGCACCTCGAGCGGTCCGCCGAGCCGACCTATTACGGCCTCGACGGCGTGGCCTTCTACGGCGGCAAGTTCCGCATGCAGTCGCTCGAGGGCGTGCTCGACCTCATCCTCCCCATCATCATCGCGGCGCTCACGGTGCTGAACACCATGCGGGGCAGCGTTTACGAGCGGCGGGGCGAGCTGTACGTCTTCAACGCCGTGGGGCTTTCGCCGAACCACATTCGGTCGCTGTTCCTCGCCGAGGCATCGGTCTACGCCGTGGTGGGCGCGGTGGGCGGCTACCTGCTGGCACAGGGCGCGAGCACGGCCCTCAGGGCCGCCGGCCTCACGGCGGGGCTGGCGATGAACTACTCGAGCCTGTCCAGCGTGCTCGTGAGCGTGGTGATCATCCTGGTCGTGCTCGGCTCGAGCCTGTATCCCGCGCGAATGGCCGCGCGCCTCGCCGCCCCCGCCGAGACGATGACCCGCCGCCGCGAGACCGCGGCGGGCGATGCCATCGAGCTGGATCTGCCTTTCACCTTCAACCGCCGCGACCGCGTGGCGATTGTGCCCTACTTTGTGGACTGGTTCGGGGACTACGGCGAGGGCTCGGCGGGCGAGTTCTTCTGCTCGCCGCCCGAGTGCGGCATTCGGGCCGACGAGGCGGGCCAGGCCGAGCCCTTCGTCGAGACGACCACCTGGCTCAAGCCCTACGACCTCGGCGTGAGCCAGGCGGTGAGCCTGGTTGTGCGGACGATACGCGGCGTGGGGACACGCCGCCCACAACAGACGGGCGACAACGTGGCCACGGTGGTGATGACGCGCAAGAGCGGCGACAAGGAGTCGTGGGAGCGCTGCTGCCACGCCTTCGTCGGCCTGCTCCGCAAGCGCTTCCTCACCTGGCGAGCCATCCCCGATGAGGAACGCGAACGCTTGCTCGAAAGGGGGAGGCGGATGTTGGAGGCTGGCCAAGACGCGTGACGCGTGACGCGTGATCAGAGAAGAACAGAACCGCGCTCTTCTGGTCACGGGTCACGCGTCACAGGTCACGCATCAGACGGGCGAACACAGTGAGCGACGAGCAACCCAACCCGAACCCCTCCCACCTTGTCGTTGACAAGGAACTGGAGGAATACCGGAACCTCGTGGAGACGCCCACGAGCTTCGGCTCGGGGTTCACGTGGACCTCGGTGTTCGGCGCGCTGTTCTGCGGCCTGCTGATGTTCCCGGGCGCGATCTACCTGGGGCTGCTGTCGGGCATGGGGATGAACGCCGCGGCCACGTGGGTGACGGTGATCGTGTTCTCCGAGCTGGCGCGGCGGGCGCTGCGGGCGATGACGCGGGAGGAGATGGTCATCCTGCTGATGGTGGCGAGCGCGATGATCGGCGGCAGCGCGCTCATCCCCGGCGGGCCGTTCGGCCAGCTCATCTGGCGGCAGTTCCTTGTCACGTCCGACGCGGCGCGGGACGCCGGGCTCTACGGCCGTTTCCCGTCGTGGTTCGCCCCCGCGCCCGATTCGCCGGCGCTGGTGGACCGCACGTTCCTGCACTCCGACTGGGCCGTGCCCATCGCCCTGCTGGTGTTCATGACCGTCATCGGCTTTGTGAAGCAGTTCACGCTCGGCTACGCGCTGTTCCGCCTGTGCTCGGACGTCGAGAAGCTGCCCTTTCCGATGGCGCCCGTGGGCGCGCAAGGCGTCACGGCCCTCTGCGAGGGCGAGAAGGGCGAGCGCACGTGGCGCTGGACGACTTTCTCGCTGGGCGCCATGCTCGGCGTGGCCTTCGGCATCGTCCAGGTCGGCGTGCCCGCCGTGTCCAGCGCCTTCCTCGAGAAGCCGATCCTCATCCTGCCCATTCCGTGGTTCGACCTCACGCGGGTCACCGAGAGCATCCTGCCCGCGACGCCGACCGGGATCATCGTGGACATCGGGCTGATCCTGGTGGGCTTCGTCATCCCGTTCTGGGCCGTCGTCGGCTCGGCGCTCTCGGTGGGCATGACCTTCGTGCTCAACCCCATCCTCTACCGCGTCGGCGTGCTGGCCTCGTGGAAGCCGGGGATGGACACGATCAACACGCAGATCTGCAACTCGATTGATTTCTATTTCAGCGCGGGGATCGGCATGGCGCTGGGCGTGGCGGCGGTGAGCGTGTTCCAGACGGTGCGCCAGCTCCGCAAGTCGCTGCGGGAGCTGCGGGCGCGGCGGCGGGAGGGCGGGGGCGGCTCGCTCTGGGCGACGCCGCCTGGGCGTGGCGACTGGTCGCTGAAGCTGTGCCTCGCCGGCTACGCCCTGGCGGCGGGGGCGGTGGTGGTCGCCTGCAAGCTCCTCGTGCCCGGCTTCCCGGTGTTCTTCCTCATCCTGTTCGCTTTCGTCTACACGCCGCTGACGTCGTACCTGAACGCGCGGATCTCGGGCATCGCGGGGCTGCACATAGACATCCCATTCGTCCGCGAGGCATTCATCCTCCTCTCGGGCGCGCGCGGCGTGGACCCCTGGATCGCGCCGATCCCCATCGAGAACTACGGCGGCATGGCCCAGAGCCTCCGCACCCTCGAGCTGACCGGCACGAAGCTGACCGGCCAGGTGAAGGCCTGGCTGCTCACGACCCCGCTCATCTTCGTCCTGTCGTTCGTGTTCTGGAGCTTCCTGTGGAAGGACGCGCCGATCCCCTCCGACCTCTATCCCTACGCGCAGAAGATGTGGGACCTCAATGCCAAGAGCACGATGATCCTCTGGACGGCCACGACGGGCGAGCCGGGCACGGTGACGCTCTTCGAGCGGTCGTTCCATCCCGAGTTTCTGGGGGCAGGTTTCGGCTTCTCGGTGCTGCTCTTCACGGTGCTCTCGACGTTCGGGCTGCCGACGATGCTGGTCTACGGCCTCGCGCGGGGCTTGGGCGCGATGCCGCACGGGCTGTTGCTGGAGTTGACGGGCGCCCTCCTCGCGCGCTTCTATCTCCACAAGCGGTTCGGCCGCAAGCCGTTCCTGCTCGCCGCCCCGATTCTGCTGGCGGGCTACCTGGTGGGCACCGGCCTCATTGGCATGGCCGGCGTTGCCATTCGCCTGATCACCTCGGCCATCTCGATGGCCCCGTTCTGAGGAAGACAGGAGGAGGAATGATAGGGAACGCAGGAATGCAGGAAAGGAGAAGAGGCATGGGGACCGCGAAGCCAGTCGGCCTGGCCGCTCATCTTTCTTCTCCTGGTTTCCTGGCTTCCTTATAGGATCTCTTGACGATGCAGGAGCAGACCATCCTCTCAAGCGCCGACGTGCAGGACCAGGTGATCCTGCCCCTTCGGGTCGCCGTGGGCATGTGCCTGCGGGGCATTCGCACGCGGCTGGGGCGGTCGGCCATCACGCTGTTCGGCGTGGGGCTGGGCATCGCGTTCCTGATGGCCGTGCTGTCGGGCTTCCACATTCAGCGGGCGATGACGGCCGAGGCAGCGAAGGCGCGCGACGTCGAGCGGCGCCTCGCCACGCTGCGGAGCGAGGTCGGCACGCTCAAGGGCAAGGCGTTCCTCGTGGCGGCACGCGAGCCGGGCGAGGCCGACTCGGCCTTCCTTCGCGCCCTCGCCGCGCAGGGCGCGGCCGTCCACGCGACCACGCTCGCCCAGCCGTCGGACGTCAGAGTCAGCGGCGCCCTGCTCCTGGGCAACTACGAGCCGCTGCTCGCGTCCGCCCCACCTGCCGTGCTCGCGGCGCAGCCGCTCTTCGCCTTCGGGAAGCCGACGCCAAAGGCAGCCGAGCGCGTGGCGGCAGCCAGCGGGCGGCTGCGGCATCTCGGCATCGAGCTGCGTCCCGAGGAAGTCGCCCAGGCGGCCCGCCGCGAGCGTCAGGCCACGTATCGCATGGCCTGGATCGTCGCGGTGTCGCTCCTCATCACGGTCGGCTGCATCGCCAACGCGATGTTGATGTCGGTCACTGAGCGCTTCCGCGAGATCGGCACGATGAAGTGCCTGGGGGCGCTCTCCAGCTTCGTCGTCAAGCTCTTCCTCATCGAGAGTCTGCTGATGGGCCTGGTGGGCGCGGTGCTGGGCGTGCTGCTCGGCGTCGCCTTCCCGCTGCTGGCCTACGGCTACACGTTTGGCGCGGCCAAGGTGTTCGTGGCCGTGGATTTCGCGACGCTCGGCCTCTACGCCCTGCTGTGCGTGGCGGCGGGGGTCGTGCTGGCCATTGTGGCGGCGATCTATCCCGCACGGGTCGCGGCGAAAATGGTGCCCGCCGCGGCCCTGGCGTCGCATGTCTGATCTGGAAGCAATCTATGCCGGAGCCTTCCGCTCAAGCCATTCACGATTTGCTCTACGGGATGGACGACGCCGGCGCGCGCCGCGTGGTGGTGTCGGCCCGCGACGTGTGGAAGGTCTATCAGATGGGCAGCGTGGAGACCCCCGCCCTCCGCGGCGTGTCGCTCGACATCTTCGCCGGCGAATACATGTCCATCATGGGCCCCTCGGGCAGCGGCAAGAGCACGCTCTTCAACATGATCGGCGGGCTCGACAAGCCGACCTCGGGCAAGGTGTTCATTGACGAGGTGGACATCGCGCAGCTCGACGCCTTCGAGCTGGCCTGGCTGCGCTGCCGCAAGATCGGCTACGTGTTCCAGACCTTCAACCTCATCCCCGTGATGACGTGCCTGGAGAACGTGATGCTGCCGATGGTCTTCGCGGGGCTGTCGAGCGACGACGCGCGGGACAAGGCGGCGGGGCTGCTCAAGCTCGTGGGCCTCGGCGAGCGCCTGAAGCACAAGCCGCCCCAGCTCTCGGGCGGCCAGCAGCAGCGCGTGGCCTGCGCCCGCGCCCTGGCCAACGACCCCGCCATCGTGCTCGCCGACGAGCCGACCGGCAACCTCGACCTCAAGACGGGCGAGGAGATCATCGAGCTGCTCCATCGCCTCAAGGCCGAGCACGGCGTCACCATCATCACCGCCACCCACGACATGAAAATGCTCGCCGTGTCCGACCGCGTGGTCTGGATCCGCGACGGCATCTGCGACCGGATCGAGGAACGCAAGGACCTGGAGATCAAGGTGGGGGAGATTCGATGACTCGTGACGCGTGACGCGTGGTCGGAACGCAAGCTGGCTTGCTCTCTTCCTGTCACGCGTCACGGGTCACGCGTCACGATGCCTGAACCGAAGGGATTGGCTGGAGCAAATGCCTGAGCCAGTTGACGTGATCATCAGCGCCCGCGGCGTGCGGCGCATCTACCGCCTCGAAGGCGAAGAGGTCCATGCCCTCCGCGGCATCGACCTCGATATCGCCCGCGGCGAATACCTCTCGATCATGGGGCCGTCGGGCAGCGGCAAGAGCACGCTCTTCAACATGATCGGCGGACTCGACCGCCCGACGGAGGGGGAGATCCTGCTGGACGGCAAGGACATCGCGTCGCTCACCGAGCGCAAGCTCGCCTGGCTGCGCTGCAACCGCATCGGCTACATCTTCCAGACGTTCAACCTGCTCCCCACGCTCACGGCGCTGGAGAACGTGCGGCTGCCGCTCGTCTTCGCGGGCGTGGGTCTCGCCGAGGCCGACCGCCGCGCCGCCGAGACCCTCGAACGCGTCGGCCTCGGCCATCGCCTCCACCATCGGCCCGAGGAGCTCTCGGGCGGCCAGCAGCAGCGCGTGGCCTGCGCCCGAGCACTCGTGAACAACCCCGCCGTCGTGCTGGCCGACGAGCCTACCGGCAACCTCGACCTGCGCACCGGCGAGGAAATCCTCGCCCTCCTCCGCGAGCTCCAGGCCGAGCGCGGCGCCACCGTCGTCTGCGCCACCCACGACATGAAAATGCTCGCCGCCTCCGACCGCGTCGTGTGGATCCGCGACGGCCAGATCGAGCGCATCGCACACCGCGCCGAGCTCCAGATCAGCATCAGCTCGCTCGATGGCGACACCGTTGCCTGACACGAGCGCGGAAAAGACACCCGCTGTCTTTTGCCGGAACGGCCCTGCGGGTGCTTCGCACAAAAGACAGCGGGTGTCTTTTCCGCTTGCCTCTCTGTGGCGCGAATGTGCTACTCACAGTCCCTGCTCGCATCCGACACGAGCCGCGCGCTTGACCGCGGCGAACGGGATGCCTATGATGGCTCACCGAGGTCCCGCGAGCGCAGCGGTCCACGGGGCCAAACGTCCAGCCTGGCGGCTCCGAGCACCTGAGCTGGCACTGCTGGGACGTGACGGACCTCGCCGGCAGAGAGGCTGCGATCCAGGTCGCGGACAAGCGCACCGGCGGCTGGGGCCACATCAACGTGGACCACATCATTCAGAGCGACAGGAAACGCGAGGAGAAGCCTGCCATGCGGGAACTCGTCGTCGAGAAACGCTACCTCCACCTGCCCGTGAAGAACGGCGCGGCCAAGCAGCGGATGAAGGTGTCGGTGGGTGACAAGATCGTGGACGAGTTCGACATCGAGCTGGCCGACGGCGAGCCCGACTTCTGGGTGTTCCTCGACATGGCCCCCTACAAGGGCCAGAAGGCCACGATTGATGTCGGCCGTCTGCCCGAGGAATCCAAGGGCCTCGCCGCCATCACCCAGGCCGACGACGTGCCCGACGCGGCGAACCTCTACAAGGAGAAGTACCGCCCGCAGTTCCACTTCTCGTCGCGCCGCGGCTGGAACAACGACCCGAACGGCCTCGTCTTCCATAAGGGCGAGTACCACCTCTTCTACCAGCACAACCCCTACGGCTGGAACTGGGGCAACATGCACTGGGGCCACGCCGTCAGCAAGGACCTGGTGCACTGGACCGAGCTGCCCGTCGCCATCTACCCCTTCCGCTATGGCGACTGGGTCTACAGCGGCAGCGCCATCGTGGACAAGGAGAACGCGGCGGGGTGGAAGAAAGGCGACGAGGACGTGATCGTCGCCGCCTACACCAGCACCGGCCGCGGCGAGGCCATCGCTTACTCGCTCAACCGCGGCCGCACCTTCACCGACTACGAGGGCAACCCCGTCGTCAAGCACAGCGGCCGCGACCCCAAGCTCATCTGGTACGCGGGGTCACATCTTCATTTCGCACTTGGCGGCAAAGTGCCAAATGAAGATGTGACCCCCGGACACTGGGTCATGGCCGTCTACGACGAGCACGAGGGCAAGCGCTGGATCGCCTTCCACACCTCGCCGAACCTGAAGGACTGGACGTTCCAGAGCCGCACCGAGGGCTATTTCGAGTGCCCCGAAATCTTCGAGCTGCCGGTGGATGGCGACAAGTCGAAGACCCGCTGGGTCATCTACGCCGCCGACGGGGCCTACGCCGTCGGCTCGTTCGACGGGAAGACCTTCACGCCCGACCACCAGGGCAAGCACCGCTTCAACTGGGGCAATTGCTTCTACGCCTCGCAGACCTTCAGCGACATCCCCCCTGAGGATGGCCGCCGCATCCAGATCGCCTGGGGCCGCATCGGCCACAAGGACATGCCCTTCAACCAGATGATGAACTTCCCCGTCGTCCTCACCCTGCGGACGACCGACGAAGGCGTCCGCATGTTCGCCGAGCCGGTCAAGGAGATCGCGCTTCTGCACGCGAAGAAGCATTCGTGGAATGGGCTGACGCTGAAGGAGGGCGAGAACCCGCTCAAAGGCATCGAGGGCGACCTGTTCCACATCGTCGCCGAGTTCGAGCCGGGCGACGCGGCGCAGGTCGGCTTCAGCCTCCGGGGCACCCCCGTGGCCTACGACGCCAAGGCCCAGCAACTCGATGCCAAGGGCTGCAAGGCCGCGCTGAAGCCCGAGGGCGGGAAGATTCGCCTGGAGATGCTCGTGGACCGCACGTCGGTCGAGGTCTTCGGCAATCGGGGGCGCGTCTACATGCCCGTGGGTGTCATCCCGCCCGAGGACAATCGCTCGATCGAGGTCTTCGCCCGAGGCGGCGCCGCGAAGATCGTCTCGCTCGAGGTCAACAAGTTGCGTTCCGCCTGGCAGAAATGAGGGAGCCATGACGATGAAGCGACGGGATTTCCTCAAGGCGACAGGTCTGGGCGTCGCGCTGCTGCCCGCGGGCCAGCAGCTCGCACGGGCGGGCGAGGCGCCGACGGCCGCCAGGCCCAACGTCGTCCTCATCATTTCGGACGACCAGGGCTTCGGCGACCACGGCTTCATGGGCCACGACGCCATCCAGACGCCGCGGCTGGACCGCCTGGCCTCCGGGAGCGTGGTCTTCACGCGCGGCTACGTGACGGCGCCGCTGTGCGGCCCGTCGCTCGCCACGCTGCTCACGGGGCTGTATCCCCATCAGCACCGCATCACGGGCAACGACCCCGGCGGGCGCGGCCCGCGCGCGCCGTTCTTCGAGGCATTCGAGAAATGCCCCCGGCTGCCCGAGATCCTAGGCCGCGCGGGCTACGCGAGCTTCCAGTCGGGCAAGTTCTGGATGGCGCACTACTCGCGTGCCGGCTTCACGGACGGCATGACGGTCAAAGGCCGCCACGGCGAGGCCGGCCTGAGCATCGGGCGCCAGACGATGAAGCCGGTCCTCGACTTCGTGGACAAGGCGAAGGCGGACGGCAAGCCGTTCTTCCTCTGGTACGCGCCCATGATGCCCCACCTGCCGCACAACCCCCCGCCCCGCCTGCTCGACAAGTACAAGGCGAAGACCGACAACCTGCCCCTGGCCAAGTACTGGGCGATGTGCGAGTGGTTCGACGAATCGTGCGGCCAGCTCCTCGACCACCTCGACCAGCAGGGCCTGCGCGAGAACACGCTCGTGGTCTACGTGTGCGACAACGGCTGGGTGCAGCCCGACCCCAAGCGGCCCGGGCACGGCGCCGGCCGCGGCAAGCTCACGCCCTACGATGGCGGCCTTCGCACCCCCATCATGCTCCGCTGGCCGGGCAGGCTCGCGCCGCGGATGGACCGCGAGCACCTCGCCAGCAGCCTCGACCTCGTGCCCACCATCCTCGCCGCCTGCGGCCTGAAGCCGCCCCCCGAGATGCCGGGCCTCAGCCTGCTGGACGAGAAGGCCGTCGGCGCGCGCGACGCGGTCTTCGCCGAGTACTACACTCACGACATGGCCGACGTCGCCGCCCCGGCCAAGAGCCTGCGGGCGCGCGTGTGCATCCAGGGCGACTGGAAGCTCATCCTCTGGCAAGGCCTGCAGCCCAAGGTCGGCAGGCCAGCCGCTGCGCCGCCGGCGAAGGCGGAGCTGTACCACCTGAAGGACGACCCCTTCGAGAAAGCGAACCTCGCAGAGAAGCACCCCGACAAGGTGGCCGCCCTCACGAAGCGCCTCGACGAATGGTGGCGCCCCTGATCCCGTAAGGACTCCACGGCCCATGGCAGACTCGCGCGCCGCGTTTCGGAACCTGAAGCAGGATGCCGAGGTGCCTGTGCTCATCCTCGGCGGCGGCGTGAACGGCGCCGGCCTGTTCCGCGAGCTGGCGCTCCAGGGCGTCGAGTGCCTGCTGGTGGACAAGGCGGACTTCGTCGCGGGCGCCAGCTCGAAGTCGTCGCGGATGATCCACGGCGGCCTCCGCTACCTGGAGAGCCGCGAGTTCAAGCTCGTCCGCGAGTCGCTCCTCGAGCGCAACCGCCTGCTCGACAACGCGCCCCACTACGTCACGCCGCTGAAGACGACGATTCCCCTGTTCTCCTGGCTCGGCGGCGCGCTCCACTCCGTCCTGATCTTCCTCGGCTGCGACGTGCGGCCCGGCGGGCGCGGCGCGCTCCTGGTCAAGCTCGGCCTGTCCTTCTACGACTTCGTCACCCGCAAGAACCGCCGCACGCCCCGCCACTTCCTCACAGGCAGAGCGAAGTCCCTCCGCGAGCTGCCCGGCCTGAACCCCCACATCAAGGCCACCGCGACCTACTGGGACGCGCAGATTTCCGAGGCCGAGCGCCTGTGCATCGAGATGCTCCAGGACGCCTGCTCCGCCAACCCCGCCTGCCGCGCGCTCAACTACGTGCGGCCCGAGAAGGTCGAGGGCGGAGCCGTCGTCCTCCGCGACGAGGTGACGGGCGAGACCGCCACCGTACGGCCCCGCATCGTGGTGAACGCCACGGGGGCGTGGGTGGACCTCGCCAACGCGGCCCTCGGGCTGGCGACGCACTTCATGGGCGGCACCAAGGGCTCGCACCTGGTCGTGGACTGCCCAGAGCTCCACAAGACGCTCGGCGACCGAATGGTCTACTACGAGCACAAGGACGGCCGCGTCTGCATCGCCTTCACTTTCATGGGCAAGGTGCTGATGGGCTCGACCGACCTCCGCGTGGACGACCCCGACGCGGCGCACTGCGAGGAGGACGAGATCGCGTACATGCTGACGACCCTGCGGGGCGTGTTCCCAGGCATCGAGATTCGCCGCGAGCAGATCGCCTACGTCTTCTGCGGCGTCCGTCCCCTGCCCGCGAGCGGCAAGGGGGTCACGGCCATCATCAGCCGCGGCCACAGCATCCGCGTCGTCGAGCCCGAGGGGGAGCGGCCCTTCCCCGTCTTCTGCCTCATCGGCGGCAAGTGGACGACGTTCCGCGCCTTCGCCGAGCAGGTCGCCGACCAGATTCTGCCCCGCCTGGGCGTCGAGCGCCGCTGCTCGACCCACGACCTCCCCATCGGTGGCGGGGGCAACTTTCCCGCTGATGGGCACGCGAAGGAGCAGTGGATCTCACGCCTCGCCGAGGAGTCGGGCGCGAGCCGCGAGCGCGTCGCCGCTCTCCTCGCACGCTACGGCACGGTCGCCGAGGCGTACCTGGCGAAGGCCGACGCCCGGGCCGAGAGCCCGCTGAAGTCCCTCCCCGACTACACCGTTGGCGAGATCGAGCGGATCGCCGCGACCGAGCAGGTCGTGCACCTGGCCGACCTCCTCTGCCGTCGCAGCACCATCGCCATCCGCGGCCTGGCCACTGCCCCCGTGCTCGGGGAACTGGCCGACATCGTCGGCTCGGTGCTCGGCTGGGCCCCCCCCCGTCGGCAGGCGGAGGTCGCCCTCGCGCTCGGCGAGATGGCGGTCCCCAAGCTCCCCCCGGCACGATGACTCCACCCCCCCGCTCACCGCGACGCGTTTGGAGGCGATTTGGGGCCTCCGGCGCCGGCAAAGGGGCTTCGGGGCCGATTTCCACAAGCGTCCCGAGATACTACACTTACGCTCCCGGGAGCCCTCTCCCCGGGGCTCGAAGGTATCAGGAGCCCAGTGTCCCTCTCCGGACGCGTTGTACGCGTTCCTACGCAGTTTTCCGGAGCAAGGTTGTAAGCCATTGGCATGCAGATACTTAGCAGTGTCATATAACGGTACGCTCTTGGCTGTGCGGCATGTTGCCCAAATGGGATTGCTCGCCCTTCACGGCGCCACCACGACTGGTTCACGCCAGACATTCGTCCCGGGGTCATTCTGAGCGAAGTGGCACGGAGCGAAGAATCTCGGCTCATCCGCCCCGAGCGATCATCCGCGCGGCTCTCGACCCGCGTCTCGCCCACCAGGCGCTCACGTGTGCGCTATGGGGGGTGAGCGCCTAGCTGGGGGCGGCCGAGCAAGCGGCATGGCAGCCCTAAGAGCCTGATCTGCCAAAGGTTACAGCCAGTGGAGAGTCCCACACAGCTGGCTAGTTGCGCTAGGCGCTCACGTGTGCGCTATGGGGGGTGAGCGCCTAGCGCGGGGCGCCTGGGTGGGCCGCTCCGGGCGATCGCTTGAGGCGGATGAGCCAGATTTGACACCCGTCTATGGGCTTGCACCCCTGGGCCAGGAGAGATGCTTCGCTTCGCTCAGCATGACCGCGGTCGGCGCTGGCCTCGGGGCGTCGGGGTCGTTCGGGCAGCGTTCGGCGCGTGAGGCGGCTTGGGCAACACGCCCTATGGACCCCGGTCGAGGCGGGGTGAAGCGGTGCGGGAGGAGGCGCTGCAATGGATGCCAACCGCGCATCGCCCGGGTTGGCATTCATTGCGGGGCGGGCGTCGCGGAGGACTTGCCCGGCCCCCAGACGCAGTTCCGCACGGGGAAGCGCAGGCATCCCGCGGCTGCTCCTCAGGGCTTCGGTTCCTGGAGCTGACGGGCGAGGGCGCCGACGGCGGCGTGGTCGGCAAGCGAGCGAGCGAGGGGTTGGGCGCGCTCCAGCGCGGCCCGGGCGGCGTCGCGACGGCCGAGGGCGAGCTCCGCGCGGCCGAGGGCGAGCCAGGGCTCCAGGCGCTCGGGAGCCAGCTCCGTGCTGCGGCGATAGCCTTCGGCGGCCTCGGCGAGGCGTCCCAGGGCCTCGAGGGCGCGCCCGAGCGCGAGGTGGCCCTCGGCCGCCTTCGGGTCGAGCTGGATGGCGCGGCGGAAGCACTCGATGGCGCGGTAGAAGCGCCGCTGGCTGTGGTGCCAGTGGCCGCAGGCGAGGTGCACCTGGGGATTCGCGGGGTCGAGCTGGAGCGCGCGCGCGAAGTCGCGCTGGGCGCCCGTCTCGTCGCGGCGGCTGGCGGCAAAGGCGGCGAGGCGCAGGCGCACGGCCGGGTCGTCGGGGTGGCGGCTCGCCGCTTCGGCCAGCTCGGCCAGCGCCAGGGCCACGTCGCCGTGGTGCGCGTAGGCGTCCACCAGGCGCCCGTGGGTGACGGCCGAGCGGTCGCCGAGGTCGAGCGCGCGCTGGTAGGCCCGCGCGGCGTCGCCGAACTGGCCCGCGACCATCAGCGCGTCGCCCAGCAGGCGGCGGGCGAGCGGGCTGTCGAGGTCCAGCTCCATCGTCTCCCGGTGCAGGGCCACGGCGCGCTCGGGCTGGCCGAGGCCCACGTAGGCGTCTCCGAGCAGGGCGCGGGCCTCCATCTGGAGCGGCTCGCGCTTCACCACGCCGTCGAGCACCGCGATGGCCGCCTCGCACTGCCCGCCGCGGACCAGCGCCGCGCCGAGGCAGAGCTGGCCGGCGAGCGACTGCGGCTCGGCTTCGAGGCCCCGCCGCGCCTCGGCGAGGGCGTCGTCGGTGCGGCCGACGGCGAGCAGGCAGGCCGAGAGCTCGAAGCGCAGCGGCGTCCGCTTCGGGTCGCGTGCGAGCAGCTCCGCGAGCAACGCGACGGCCTGCGCGGCCCGGCCGGTCACGCGCGCGACCCAGGCGAGGCCGCGGCGCGCGGCGAGAGCCGTTTCGGGCACCCCGCTGAGTTCGCGGAACGTGGGTTCGGCCTCCTCGGGCTTGCCGTTGGCGGCCAGTGCGGTGGCCAGGGCGAGGCGCGCGTGCGGGTCGTCGGGGAACCGCTTTGCGGCGAGCCGGGCCTGGTCGAGCGCCGCCTCGGGGCGGCCCGCCTGCTGCTGGAGCGCGGCCAGGTTGACGCAGGCCGCGGGATCGCTGGGGTCGGCGCGGATGGCGCGCTGGTACGTGCGCTCGGCCGCGCGGAGGCGCCCCGCGGCGGCATAGGCGGCGGCGAGGTTGTTGAGGTAAGCGGCTGGCGGGCGCCCGCGGCTGGCGCGGCGGAAGCGGGCGACGGCCTCCTCGACGCGTCGCTCCTCGTAGGCGATCAGCCCCAGGCCGTTGTGGGCGGCGGCGAGGTGCGGCGCATCGCCGAGGGCAAGCCGGTAGAGGCGTTGGGCCTCGGCTCGACGCCCCGCCTCGAGCGCGTGCAGCGCCTCGTCGGCCCGGCGGGCCGCCCGCTCGCGCGCGGCCCGACGGGCCGGCGAGGAGCAGCCGCAGAGCGCGAGCACCGCAAGGAGCGCCAGCCAACGCCGCGCAGGGGATTCAGGACTCAGGGCTTCGGCGCGGGCGCGCTGTCTCCACTCCGCAATCCGCATTCCGCAGTTCGCAATCCTGAGGGGGCTACTTGCCGGGGTAGCTCTCGAACTTGGCGATGAGCCGCCAGAGGCCCTGCACCTCGCCGCGGTGGAAGCACTGCTCGGGGTACCAGCTATTGAGGGGGCGCAGCCGCACGACGTTATTGGCGTCGAAGAAGACCTGGCGGAGGGCGCTGCCCTCGCGGGTGACGACGAAGGCGAGGTCGCCGCTGCGCGCCGGCACGTTGGGCGAGAAGACCACCACGTCGCCCCGGTCGAACGACGGCGCGCCGCTGTGCCGCATCGTGTTGTCGTGGATTTCCAGGGCGAAGGCATCGCGGTCGGTGATGCCGGGCAGGAGGAGCTGGCCCTTGGGCGCGCCGCGCAGGAGGAGCCCCGCGTCGGCCTTCGTCTCGATGCCGGCGATGAGGTCGTAGAGGGGGACGGACGCCGGGGGCTCGGGCCTCGACGGCTCCTGGGCCTCGGGCGCGGCCTCGGCTCGGGGGAGGGGCGGCGGCGCGGACTCGGCCTCCTTCGGCGCTCCCTCGACGGCGGGCGCCTCCTCCTCCGGGGGGGCCGGCGGCGTCTCGGCAGCCGCGGGCGCATCAGGGCCGGCGACGGGAGCGGGCGGCGCCGACGGCTCGGCCGGCACGCCCGGCGGCGGCGTCTCGCCGCTGGGGGCCTCGGCGGGGGCTGGCGAGGGCTCGCCCTCCGCCGCGTCGTCGTAGACCCGGGGCAGCTCACCCGCCGCGGGCGGCTCGATATGGAGTGGGAACCGCCGCGCGAGGGCCGCCTCCATCTCGCGCTTGCGCTGGTCGGGCACCGACCAGTGGCGCTCCTCGAGCGAGCGCAGCAGGCTGATGTCCTCCGCCGACGGGCTCAGGAAGCGCACGCCCATGCGGTACGAGCTGCGGTCGGCGACGCGCTTCGCCCACACGACCTCGCCGTGCGCGATCAGCGCCCGGAAGGCGCTGGGGATGATCACCTTCAGGTCCAGCCGCTGCCCGACCTCGTACAGATCGTCGCTGACGAACTGGAGCCCTGCGACCGACAGGTCAATGAGGGGGGAAACCTTGGGCGCGCCCTTGAAGAACGACAGGGCCGCATGCTTGCGGTACTCGACCGTGGAGTCCTCGACCGCAAAACGCCGGTTTCGTCTGCCGCGTATCGGCATGCCCTCTGCCCTCCGTCGCGGCTCAGCAGCCGCGGACAGCCCGCCCGATGCCCCATTATTGTAGTGCTGGCCGCGGCGCGTGTCAATAGCAGCCTTGACGTTTGCGGGCGCGCCACTATAATCAGGGTGTTCCCACGGGTAGGGGCAACGACAGTGGAGCGCTCTGCGCCCGAAGTGCTCGAGGAGCTGGTGCGATGCGCCGAGGCCGGCGGCGCCAGCGACATCCACCTCCACAGGGGGCCGGAGCGCACCGAGGTGGCCTTCCGCCTCGACGGCTGCCTGGCCCGCGTGGAGGCCCTGCCCGACGAATTGGCCCGGCACGTCTTCGGGCGCATCAAGTACCTCGCCCGGCTGAAGACCTACCAGGAGTCGCTCCCCCAGGAGGGGCGGATCGAGAAGGCCAACCTCGGGGCGCGGAGCGACGTCCGCGTGGCCACGTACCCCACCGTGACGGGCGAGAAGATCGTCCTGCGGCTCTTCTCGTCGTGCGAGGTGCTGGCCCTCGAGCAGCTCGGCCTGCGACCCGACGCCCGGGCGGCCCTCGAGGGCTTCCTGGCCCGCCCCGCCGGCACGCTGCTGCTGACCGGGCCGGCCGGCAGCGGCAAGACCACCACCATCTACGCCTGCCTCCAGCACCTGGCCGCCCGCACCGGCCGCCACATCATCACCATCGAGGACCCCGTCGAGCAGGTGGTCCCCGGCGTGATGCAGACCGAGGTGAACCCGGCGGTGGGCCTCGACTTCGCCAAGGCGGCGCGGCACCTGCTGCGCCAGGACCCCCAGGTGCTGGTCCTCGGCGAAATCCGCGACGAGGAGACCGCCAACCTCGCGCTCCGGGCCGCCTTCACCGGCCACATGGTCATCTCCACCCTCCACGCCGGGTCGTGCCGGGGCGTGTTCGAGCGCCTGTTCGGCATGTGCGACGACCGCTACGCCGCCATCGCCGCCGTCGAGATGATTCTCAACCAGCGCCTCGTCCGAAAGCTCTGCCCCCAGTGCGGCGGGGAGGGCTGCGACGCCTGCCTCCGCACCGGCTACCGGGGCCGCGTGCCCGCCGTCGAGTGGCTGGCGCTGGACGAGTCGCTGCGGGCGCGGCTCCGCGAGCAGGGCGCCGCCGCCGCGGCCCCGACGCCGCCCCTGGAGGCGGAGGGGCGGCGCCTCGTCGCCCAGGGCATCACCAACGAAGCCGAATATGCGAGGGTCTTCGGGCCGTGAAGCACGACGAATTCGCCTTCTTCAACGAGCAACTCGCCCACATGCTCCGCGACGGCATTCCGCTGGAGGGCGCCATGGCGGCGCTTTGCCGCAGCATGCGGCGCGGCCGGCTGCGGGCCGAGCTGGACGCCTTGCGGGCCGCCCTCGCCAGCGGCACGCCCATCGAGGAGGCGCTCGCGAGCCGCCGCCTGCCGACCCTCTACACGAGCATGGTCAAGGTCGGCGTCAAGGCCAACAACCTCCCCGCCGTCCTCACGCGGCTGGCCGACCACTACCGCGAGACGGGCGCCGTGTGGGCGCGGCTCAAGGGCCTGCTCGTCTACCCCGCGCTCGTCCTGGCGCTGGCGTTGGGCGTCTCGGTGTTCCTGGCGCTCTACCTGGGGCCGGCGTTCGCCGAGTTCGCTGAGGATAGCGGCTTCCTCAGTCTCGGGGGCGGTTCGTCCCTCCTGGGCGTGCGGCTCGTGGCCGCGCCGGCGATCGTGGCCGGGCTGCTGGTGGCCCTGGTGGCGGCGCTCGCGCTGCGGCCGGTGCGGCGGTGGCTGCGGTGGCGCCTGTCGCCGCTCAAGGAGGCCAGCCTGGCGCAACTGGCGTCGGGCCTGGCCTTGATGCTCCGCGGCGGGTGCAGCCTGGCCGATGCCGTGGCCCTTCAGCGCGAGCTCGAGGGGCGCACCCTGGCGGGGGCCGACCTCGCCCGCATCGGCGAGCGCCTGGCCGACGGCGCCACGCACTTCAGCGAGATGGCCGAGGACGCCGTGGCGCTCCCGCGGCTGTTCGTGTGGATGGTCGAGAACGCCGGCGAGGACATGGCGGGCGGCTTCGAGCGTGCCGCGCTGCTCTACCGCACGCGCGCCGGCCATCGCACCGAGATGCTCCTCTACGCCGCGCTCCCGTGCTCGATCCTGGTGCTGGGCGGCATGCTCCTCGCCCAGGTCTCCGCGGTCCTCCTGCCGCTCATCGAGCTGATGCGGCAGATCGGCGGGGGTGGAATGTGAGTGCACGCCCATGATGCCCGTGGCCTGCCCCCTGGCGCCGCCCGCCTTCATTCACCCATACACCACGGTCGTGGTCACCGACGGGCTTCTGGCCCTCCTGAAGGTGCTCCTGTGGGTGTTCGTCACGGTCGTGGTGCCGTACGTGGTCTATCGCCTCATGTCGCTGCCGCTGCGGCGGCAGGAGCGGGCGCGGCTGTTCCTCGACGTGCTGGAGAGCGCCGTGGCGCGCGGCAAGAGCGCGGAGGAGGCGCTCGTGTCGCTCGCCGCGATCGAGCCGCTCGGCGTGCTGGCGCGGTTCGGGTGGCTCGGCGCCCTGCTCTTCCGCTGGCCGTATCACCTCTTCTGCGGCGTGTTCGGCATCCGGCGCGACGAGGTGGTGTTCGGCAGGGGCGTCCGCAACGTCGGCGAGCGGCTGATGAACGGCGTGCCGCTGCACGAGGCGGTCGAGCCGCGCGACAACCTGCTGCCCGCCCAGGTGATCGCCACGCTGCGCGTGGGCGGCGAGGTGGGCGACCTCACGAAGGTGCTGCCGGCGTGCCGGCAGGTGCTGGCCGACGCGGCCTCGCGCACGCGGGCCGCGATGAACTACCTGGCGCTGATGCTCATCGGCGCCTCGTTCCTGGCGCTGCCCGTGCTCGCCTGGATGAGCCTCCGCGTGACCCCCCTGTTCGAGGAGATGATGGGGGACATGCGGTTCTCGATGCCGCCGGTCTTCGGCCTCCTGCGGGGGCCGGGGGACTACCCGTGGGTCTTCCTCGCCATGCTCGCCGTGGCAGCCGTGCTGTTCGTCGGGGCGCTGCTCTACATGGGCGGGCCGAGGCTCGTGCGGGCGCTGCGGCTGGGCCCGGCCGCGGGCTGGCTCCAGTACCACCTGCCCTGGCGGCGGAAACGGCTCCAGCGCGACTTCTCGGCCATGCTCGCCATCCTGCTCGACGCCGGGGCGCCTGAGCCCGACGCCGTGGCGAAGGCGGCCCAGAGCACGGCCAACCCGCTTCTCCTCCGCCGCGCGACGCGGGCCACGCTGGCGATGAAGCGGGGCGACCCGCTCACCGAGGCCGTGGCGCGGCTGGACGACTCGGGCGAGTTCCGCTGGCGCCTGGCCAACGCCGCACACGTGGGCACCGGCTTCGCCGAGGCCCTGGCCGGCTGGCAGCAGTCGCTCGACGCCCGGGCCTTTCAGCAGGAGCAGGCCGCGGCGCACGTGATCACCAGCGCGATCACGCTCGTCAACGGCCTGGTCGTGGCCCTCGTGGCCCTTGGAGTGTTCCAGTGCCTCATGACCGTCATCAACGCGTGTCTGCCCTGGTGAGAGGGCGCCGCTCGGGGTTCGCCCTGATCGAGCTGACGGTCGCCGTGGGCGTCCTGGCGGTCGTGATGGCGGCGTTCGCCGTCGCCTGCCACACCGACCAGCAGGCCCTCCGCGCGAACTACTACCGGGCCATCGCCATCGAGATCGTGGACGGCGAGATGGAGGCGCTGGTCGCGGGCGAATGGCGCGCGGTTCCCGAGGGCGCCCACGCCTACCCGGTGCGCGCCGACGCCGCACGGAACCTGCCCGACGGGCGTTTCACCCTCACCCTCGCGGGGCGGCACCTGCGCCTCGAATGGGCGCCCGCGCGCTCCGGCAACGGCGGATGCGTCGTCAGGGAGGCCGAGGTCCGATGAACGTCGCACGCTCATCCCGCCGCGGCTTGACCCTCATCGAGCTGCTCGTCTACATGGGCGTGCTCACCATCGTCGTCGGGGTCGCCTGGCTCGTCTACTACCGGTGCATCGAGCACTCGCTCGGCGTGCTGCGAAACGTGGACGACATCACCCGCGCGCTCAAGTCGGGCGAGCGGTGGCGGACCGAGGTCCGCCGTGCCACGGCCCCGCCGCGGCTGGTGGACGGCGTGCTGCACGTCGCCACGCCTGACGGCGACGTGCTGTTCAAGTTCGCCGGCGACGCCGTGCTGCGGAAGGGGGCCGCGGAGGCCAGGTGGGCGCCCTTCCTCCCGAAGGTCAAGGCATCCAGGATGCAGCTCGACGAGGGCAAGCACGTCAGCTCGTGGCGCTGGGAGGTGGAGCTGGAGAGCAGGGCGAAGGCGGGCATCCGCCCCCTGTTCTCGTTCCGCGCGGTGCCGAGCGGCCGCGCGCCGAGGTGACCCATGCTCGAGGGAAAACGCAGGCGGACCCGGCGACGCAGGGGCGTGGGCCTGATCGTGGTCCTCGTGCTCATGGCCGTCACGGCCACCTACGTGTTCACGAACGCCGCGGCGCTCCACAGGCTCAAGAGCTACCTCGACCTCGTCGAGCGGCAGCACAGGGCGCGGCACGCGACGCCCCCGCCCGCCAGGCCGTGACGGCGGCCCTCACCTCGCGAACGACACAGGCGTCCCCACCCGGATCATCTTCGCCAGCCGCAGCGCGTCCCAGTTCGTCAGCCGGAAGCAGCCGTGCGAGCCGGTCTTGCCAATCATCTCCGGCATCGGCGTGCCGTGCATGCCGTAGCCCGGCAGGCTCAGGCCGATCCAGCACAGGCCCACGGGGTTCCGCGGGCCGGGCGGGATGGTGAGCTTCTGCGTCACGTCCTTCACCTCCGGCCACATCTTCGGGTCGAAGGTGTAGCTCGGGTTCTCCGAGACGACGAGCACGGTGGCCTGGCCCGAGGGCAGCTTCTCCTTGTCCGTGGCGATCGAGCAGTGGAAGAGGGCGACGGCCTCGCCCGTCTTGCCCCGCGCGCGGATGACCTTCTCGGCCAGGTTGATCTCGAGGGACTCCGCGCGGGTGGAGGGCGGGGCCTCCGCCACGGCGGGCACCTGAAGGCTCTCGCCGGCCTTGAGCTGGGCGATTTCCTTGCCGGGGTTCAGCCGCGCCAGCAGCGCCCGCGTGCAGTGGAACTCCTCGGCGAGCACCTCGTCGAGGGAAGGGTACGGGAGACGCTGGAGCTTGCTCTTCTCCAGCCAGGTGTGTGGCAGCGGCCCCACGGCGGCCAGGTCGCTCGCCTGCACCGTGTAGGCCGCCAGCGCCTTGTCGGGCTCCACGCCGAGGGCCTCGGCGGTCTTGGCGTCGAGGCCACCCGTGGCGGGCAGGCCGCGGGCGCGCTGGAACTCCTGCGTCCCCAGCCGCCCCTTGGGGCCCACCTTGCCGTCGAGGATGCCGCCCGAGAAGCCCACGCGGTCCAGCGCGATCTGCCAGGCCAGGTGCGTGCGCCACTCCTCGGCCGGCGCCGCCGCGCCGCCCGCCGCCGAGGCGAGAAGCAGAAGGATGGTCAGAGGCCCACTCACGCGCTGCTCCACAAAGTCCGACGCGCGCAATCCCTGCGCACGCAACATTATACCGCCGGGGCGCCGTCATTCAATCAGGAACGAGCAGCCTCCCTCGCCCGACTTCTCGATGAGGTCGCTGCGGCGGCCGGCCGTGCCCCACCCACCCGGCGTCACGTGCGTGCAGGGCGGCCAGCCGTTGCCCGAGAAGACCAGGTCGCCCTCGGGGAAGAGCATCCGCCCCCGCCCATCATACGACACGTAGCCCGCGCGCGCCGGCGGCGCCACCTCGCCCAGGCTCCAGAAGAAGCCGGCCGACGGCTCGGGCGCCAGCGGCAGCTCGCAGCAACGGGTCAGCTTCTCCCCCTCGATGCGCACTTGGGTGAACCGCTCCTGGCTCGAGAAGAAGGGGCTCAGCGTCTTCAGGCAGAACGAGCCGGCGTGCACGGGCGACACGCCCTCCAGCTCGAACCTCCACCGCACCGTGTGGCCCTCGGCCCAGGCCTCGAAGAGGACCCGCTTGCCCGCATTCTCGCGCAGGTAGCTGATGCGCGTGCCGCCGCGCGGAGTAGCCACGAACTGACACGAATGGGCACGAACGCCGAAGCCGCCCGAAGCCGGTCTCCCGGAACTTCGTGCGGGTTCGTGTGCTTTCGTGGCTATTCCCTCCACTTTCCACGGGATGAACCAGTCGGCCCGCGGCCGGCTCGGCCACGAGTTGGCCCCGCCGAACTCGTCCCAGTCGCCCTCGGGGCAGTCGAGCACCCACATGCTCTGGGGGAACCAGGGGACGAAGATCGAGAGCGTCGCCCACTCGGTGGGCACGAGGCGGATGGGCGCCTTGAGATACAGGTCTTCGCGGATGGCGACGGGCTTCGGCGGGTCGAAGCGCTCGACGCGATAGGCGGCAGGTGTCGCATCTTCATTTGGCACATGGCGGCTATGTGCGAAATGAAGATGCGACACCTCAGCGGGCGGCCCGTCGGCGACGCAGCGGAAGCCGCTGTCGTAGATGCGCATCTGGTGCGACCACGAGAGCCGGTTCGACGGCAGGAAGGAGTACGCCTGCTTGTGGCAGAAGGCGCCGCCCGCGAGGACCGCGGGATTGGGGTCGGCCGAGGCGCCCGCCCGGTTGGTCTGCGGATAGACGACCTTCACCCACTCGCCGACCAGGCCGTAGCTGCCGAGGCCGAAGGGACCGCAGTCGGCATAGGCGCCCACGGGGATCGCGACGCCGAGGCCCACGTTGCCCGGGTTGCGAAGGCAGAAGCCGTCGCGCCACTCGTTGCCCCAGGGGAAGAGCCGGCCGTCGTCGCCGCGCCACGCCCGTTCCCACTCGACCTCGGTCGGCAGGCGCTTGCCGAGCCACGCCGCGTAGGCGGCCGCATCCTCCGAGTTGACGCCGACCATCGGCAGTGCGAGGTTCTCCGGGCTGAAGTGGTGCCAGCCGGTCAGCTCCGCCCAGCCCACGAGCCAACCGTTGTAGAGGATGCTGTAGCCCGTCTCTTGCATGAAGCGCAGGAACTGGCCGCGCGTGACGGGGTGCTTATCCATCCAGAACTCGCCCGTCTCCAGCTCGCGGCGGTCGGCGTGGAAGTGGAGCATGTCGGGATGCACACCGGCCTTCCGCGCCTGCTCGGCCTTCTCGTCGGGCGTGAGGCCGAAGAGCACGTCGCCCGCCGGCACGTGCACCATGGCCCGGTCGAGTTCCTGGGGGTCGTAGTTGGCAACTGTGTGCCACATGGGTTCTCTCCTGGCTGTGTGGATTGCTCCGACTGCCCGCAGGCCGCGTGCGAAGACCGAAGCTCTATCAAGCAGCTCCCTGCCGCAGCCCCATCGCGGTGCGGAACAGGGCCTCGACGTTAGGATACGGGAAACCTGGGTCAATCTCAATGTAGAGCCAGGAGCCGCCATCGGCCAGCGCCCAGTCGGCCAGAACGCCATAGCCGAAGGCTGCGCATCAGTGGTCCGAGCCGCCGATCCACTGCATCAACTGGACGCCCCGTTTCTTCAGCTCGTCGAGCACCGAGTAGTCCTTCACCTTGCCGCACCCGCAGATGGCCAGGGTTCGGAGCTTGGCGATCTTGGCCAGGGGCGCCAGATCGGTCACGCCAGAGCAGTAGGTGAGCGTGAGATCGCCCAGATTCTCCAACCGGGCCAGCGGAGTGAGGTCTGTGACCTTGGGGCACCCGTTGAGCTGGAGGCTGCGCAGGCCTTTCATCTCAGCGACAGGCGACAGGTCGGAGACGTTCCCGCAACACGACAGGGACAACTGTGAGACCTCCGGGAGGCTTGCCAGCGGCGCAAGGTCGTTGAGCTTCGTGGTCGTGAACAGGCTCAGGGAGCGCAGTTCACCCAGGTTCGCCAGGGGGGAGAGATCCGTCAAGTGCCTGAAGTTGTCGAGGTAAAGCCACTGGAGGCGGGCGAGATTCCCCAGTGGCTTCAGGTCGGTGGCATTGAGGGCGCTCCTGGCCGAAAGGCTGAGCGAGGTCAGCGCCGTGAGGTCCGACAGGAAGGAGATGTCGGCCGCGTCGAGTTCAGCGAGATCAAGCGATTTGAGGCGGGTGAGCCTTCCGAGGGGCGCGAGCGGGCCGCGGACCGCCTTCCCGCGCAGCCTCAGGGATGTGAGTTGCGTGAGGTTGCCCAGCGGAGCAACGTCGGCGCCCTCGCCGATCTCGTGGAGTGTGAGGCTTCCAAGCTCGACCAGGCTGCCCAGCGGGGCGAGATCACCCACCTGCGTCTGCGAGAGCTCGAGACGGGTCAGCTTCGTCAGGTGGCCGATGGGCCTCAGGTCGAGTGGCCCGGTGCAGTGGGTGAGTTCAAGGTGGGTGAGCTTGGTGAGGTGGCGGAGCGGCCCGAGGTCACTCACACCAGAGCAGTTAGTCAGGCTCAGGGAATCGAGTTCTCGGAGGCCGGCAAGCGGCGTGAGGTCGCTCACACCAGAGGAGTTCACCAGGTTCAGGGACTCGAGTTCTCGAAGACCGGCGAACGGGGCGAGGTCGGCAATGGTGTCCTTGAGGCGAACATTGAGCTTCCGCAGCCTGGTCAGCCCGGCCAGGGGAGCAATGGTGCTGACCTCGGGCAGGTCGAGTTCCTCGAGTTCCGTGAGGCCGGCGAGTGGCGTGATGTCCAAGGCCTCGGCGGCCCGGTGAATCTGGAGCCGTCGCAGCCGCTTCAGCCTGGCCAGGGGACCGAGATCGTGCGGCGCTGGCGGGGATAGTTCGAGCGCGGTCGTGAACTCCGGCAGCTCGTGAAGAAACGAGGCCGGCAGCGCCTCGTACCCGCGGACGTCGAGGCTGAGCGATGTCAACTGCTTCAGCTTGCGCAGCGCGCCCAGGCCAGTCTTCGGCTCGCGGCAATTCACGCTGAGGTGGCGAAGACGCGAAACCTTGGCCAGAGCGTCGGCGTCCCGGTCACGCCAATCGAGGGTCAGGGAGGTCAGCTTCGGCAAGTCGGCGAGGGGCGAGAGGTCGCGGAAACTGCATCCCCCGATGTTGAGCGCCCGCAGTTCCTTCATCGCCCCCAGGGGGTGGAGATCAGTGACCCGGGAGAGCGAGTACAGAGAAAGGGCACGCAACTGGCGGAGGCCCGCGAGCGGTGAGATATCTGCCACGTCCCCCAACCGACAAAGCACCAGGGAACGCAGCGCGGTGAGGTTTCCCAGAGTCGCAATGTCCGTAGCGCTCATGGGCCGGGAGAGATAGAGGTACGCCGCGGACACGCCCGGTTGCGTGGTCAGGGGCGCCAGGTCGGGCTTGCCGGTCACCACGAGGGCATACTCGCGGCCCGCCGGCAACCGCGGCAGCGCCCCCAAGTCGTCCCCAATGCCCCAGATTGTCAGGGGGCTGGTTCCTGTGGCGATGGCCTCGTGGAGTGGGGCCATGCCTTCCGGGGTGTCGAGCGCAACCCCGGCCAGCCGCATCGGCCCGCCGTCCACGCTGACGAACACCCGCGGGCCGCGCTCCTCGATCCTCAGCTCCCTGCCGCCATGATAGGGCAGCGCCCGCCGCGGAGGGTGGCCCGCCACGATCCATTCGTGCGGGAGGAGTTTCTGCATCCGCACGTCGCCAGCCGTGGTGTGAACCGTCACCTGGGCCGGCCCGAGGACTCTTCCGGCGCACCCGGCCGCGAGGAAGGCGACCACGACCCACAGCGCGTTCCGCCTCTCCATTGGGCGCTCCTTGCTCTCAGACCGTGGCGCCTTGCCGCAGTTCCATCGCCACGCGGAACAGGGCTTCCACGTTGGGCCAGGGGAAGCCGGGGTCAATCTCGATGTAGAGCCAGGAGCCGCCGGCGGCGGGGCGGAAGATGTCCACGAGGCGCAGCACGTGGTCGCGCACCTCGGCGGGCGAGCGGCGCTGCATCAGGTCGCCGCGGTCGGGGTGAAGTTCGAGGGCAATGCCCATCTCGCGGCAGCGCCTGGCGAGCTCGGGCAGGTCGAAGACCGTAAGCTGAGGCCAAAGGGCGTCCACGCCAAGCTCCGAGAAGTCCTCCAGGATGTCGCCGATCTGGCCGCAGCAGTGGAAGAAGATGTGTTTGCCCGCCTTGCGGATCGGCTCGAAGAGGGCCTCATAGCGCGGCTTGTAGAAGCGGCGCCACACCTTCGGCGGCAGGAGCAACGCCTCCTGCGTGCCGAAGTCGTCGCCGAACGCCACGCCGTCCACGTCGAGCGCGAGCGAGCGGCGGACGCCCGCGGCGGTGTGCTCGACGAGCAGGTCGGCCAGGCGGTTGATCTCCGGCGTGTCGCGGAGGATGTCCACCAGCGTGTCCTCGAAGCCGCGGAGCGACCAGAGCTTCTCCATCAGGCTCCCGCTGCCGCCGAGGGTGAACCAGCGGCGCTTCTGGGCGGCGACGCTGGCCCGGACCTTCTCCACGTCCGGCCCCTCGGCCGTCGGTGGCGGAGGCGGCTTGTAGGCGTCGAGCCGGCCCATGTCGCGCAGCGGCCAGTCAATCAGGTGGCCCCAGACGCCGAAGATGCGATACTCCCAGGTCGAGCCCCACTCGTCGGTCTTGATCGTGTGGTAGCGGCCGTCGGGGTCGAAATCGCCGGGCGGCGGCCCGGCGGGGAGCGTCACGCCGCTCAGGTCGCCGAAGTCGTGGCCACAGGCCCTCGTGAGGTCGAGCAGCTTCTGCCCGTGCTCGTAGAGGCCGCCCACGGCCGGCAGAATCCGCAGCGGCACCACGTCGGGCGGGCGGAAGTCGAGGGCGGCGAGGACGCGTTCGCGGGGCAGCATTCACCTTCCCCTCACCAAGTCGCGGAGCACCTCGTGGATGCCGGGAGCGGCGGCGAGGGTGTTCCACTCGGCCTCGGAGGTCTCGATGGCGTCGAGTACGGCGCCCGCCTCGCGCAGGACCACGGCCGCCGCCGCGATGTCCCAGCTCCGCAGCCGCTGCTCGTAGAAGCCGGTGAAGCGGCCGCAGGCGACGTTGCACAAATCGTAGGCGGCCGAGCCCATGGCCCGCACCTTGCGCACGCGGGGCGCGAGGCGCCCAGTCTGCTCCACAAAGTGGGCCACCGCCCCCGGCCGCGCGCCAAAGCCCGTGCCGACGATGGACTCCTCGAGCGTCGCGACCGTGCTCGGCCGGATGGGCTTGCCGTTGAGCGTCGCCCCCTTGCCCGTCTCGGCGACGAACAGCTCATCCGTCGGCGGGGCGTAGACCACGCCGACCAGCGGCTCGCCGAGCGACTCGAGGCCGCGCGGGAATGCCGCCGCCGTGCCCGTTGGCCGGCGATAGCAGGCGACCGAGGTGCAGAAGTAGGGCAGGCCGTAGAAGAAGCTCACCGTGCCGTCGAGCGGGTCAATCAGCCACCAGCAGTCGCCCTCGCCGCCGAGGGCGCCGGCCTCCTCGGTGAGGATGGCGTCGTCGGGCCAGTCGCGGCGAATCGTCTCGACGATGGCCTGCTCGCACAGGCGGTCGGCCTCGAGCTTCACGTCGTTCCGCGTCGCCTGGTCCACGGCCAGCAGCGTGCCCCAGAGGCGCTTCTGAATCTCGCCCGCGGCCCGCGCCGCGGCAAGGGCGGTGTCTTTGGTGGTCATTGCGCCCCTTCTCTCAGTCGCCGGATGCGGCGCCTCGTGCCGGCCGCACGCAGCGGAAGCCGATCAGGCCGTTGCGGTCGGCGGCGAAGCAGACGTCGGTGAACTGCGGATACTCCTGGTCGCGGTAGGAGGAGCGGCACTGGCTGGCCTTGGAGCTCCAGGCCCCGCCGCGAATCACCCGCGTGTTGCCCTTCGCCGGGCCGCGCGGGTCGCGCTCCGGGCTCTTCCTGTAGTAATCCTCGGCATAGAAGTCGTGGCACCATTCCCACACGTTGCCGTAAAGGTCGTGGAGGCCCCAGGGATTGATGCGCTTCTGGCCGACGGCTTGGGGGGTGCGCATGCAGTTGTCGCGGAACCAGGCGTAGTCGCCAAGCTTCGCGCGGTCGTTTCCGAAGAAGTAAGTGGTCGTGGTGCCGGCGCGGCAGGCGAACTCCCATTCGGCCTCGGTGGGGAGGCGGTAGCCGCTCGCCGTGAAGTCGCACGCCCACGACTGCTCGTCATACGCGGGCGCGAGGCCGTCGCGCCGCGACCGCGCGTTGCAGTAGGCCGCGGCCTGGCTCCAGCGGATCTGCTCGACGGGGTTCTTCGGGTCCTTCCACAGCGAGGGGTTCTTGCCCATCAGCCTCTCGTAGGCTTCCTGGGTCACCTCGTGCGTATCAATGTAGAACGGGCCGACGAAGACCTTGTGCGGCGGCTCGTCCACCTCGTCGCTGGCGTCGCTGCCCATCACGAACGAGCCGCCGGGAATGTGGACCATCAATTCAAGGTGCCCCGCAATTGTCGCGTTCGGGCTCGTCGCCGTCGGCTCCTGCGTCTCGCTGCACGAGAGGAGCGCTGGAGCCAGGAATAGGAGCAACATGGCCGCGCACGATTTCACGGCGTCACTTCTCCTCCGGCGGCAGCCAATCGTAGTCCCAGTGGTGCCCCACCCAGCCCTTGGGGCTGACGGTGATCGTGGCCCCGTCGGCGACGCGCACGATGCACAGGGGGCTGTGGACCCGCCAACTGCCCCTGAGTGGGATCTTCACATAGGCGATGTAGCGCCCGCAGTGCGACCAGCGGCCGCACGGGTCCTGGCCGATGGCCTCGGGCGGCAGGGTGACGATCTTGCCGTCCGTGCCGTCGGGCAGCGACGGGTCGAAGCGGCGGACGCCGAGCGAATCGCCCGCGTTCCAGCACATCCACGCCCCGTCGGGCGAGAAGGCGGGGTGGCACTCGCCCTTCTTGACGGGATGGTTGGGCAGCTTGCGGATCGGGCCGCCCTCGGCCGGCATGAAGTCAATCGTGTACTTGGAGCCCAGGTAGTCGCGGATCTCGAAGATGAACCACTTGCCGTCGGGCGAGAGGTCCACGACGCTCACGCGGCGCTCGACCTTGATCGGCTCGGTCGCCTTGCCCGTCTCGACGTCCTTGTAGACGATGCCGCGCTTCTCGCACGCGACGGTGCGCTTGCTGTCGGGCGTCCAGACGTAGAAGCCGTCGAGCGGGCGGGTCTTGAGCGACTTCACGTCCACCACGAGGTCGCCGTAGTTGTGGGTGAACATCGAGCCGTCGGGCGACGTGCGGGGCGTGCGCTCGTCCTTGTCGGGCGTGTTGGTGAGCTGCTTGAGGCCCGAGCCGTCGGCGTTGACGATGTAGAGGTCGCGGGGCGGGTAGGCCCCCTTCGGGTCGGGCGGCTTCTCGGGGTGGATGGAGACGACGAGGCGGTAGCCGGTCGCCCGAAGCTCCTCCTTGAGGTCCTTGATGCGCGGCTCGCCGAAGGGGTCGCATTTCGGCGGCATCTCCCACCGGGCTCGGAGGGACGGCGCGTCGGCGGCCTGGGCCGCCACGGCGGCGCCGAGCAGGAACAGGGCAAGGCGGGCCACAGCGTTCATCGTTGCTTCACTCCTTGGCGGCGGCGGGACCCGCCGCGGCGCTTTCCGTGGGGACCCAGTGGAGGCTTCCGCAGCGGAGCGTGAGGTCCTGCATCTGCGGGAGCTTGTCGGTCTCGGGGAGAGCGACCTCGAAGGTGCACGGGCACTCGGCAATCGGCTTCTCGACGACCTTGTCGTTCTTCCAGTCGGGGGCCTCTTTGTAGCGGTAGATGAGGGTCAGCGGATTGGCCTTGACGGCCTCGGGGTTGGCCACGGTGAGGGTCACCCTGTTCTTGCCGGGCATCAGGTGCGGGGCGGCCATGGCGTTGTGGGTGAAGACGGTCTTCACGTGGAGGCGGTGGAGCGTGGCCTTGCCGCTGAGCTTGAGCCTCACCTCGTACGTGTGGCGGCCGCGGCTGGGGCGCACGACCGCCTTGTCCAGCTCGGCACGATACTCCTTCTTCCCTGCGTCGCTCGCCGTCAGGACCGGCGTCCAGTCCTTCTCCACGCGGACCGCGACGTCCACGCGGTCGCCCTCGCCGGGGCAGGTGGCCTCGAAGGCGACCGTCGCGGCAGTGATGTAGAAGGGGCACTTGACGGGGACGATGAGCTCGCCGGCGGCCAGGGCGTCCTTGAGCGGCGCCTGGCCCAGGTCGGGCGAGTAGCTCATCCAGCCGTTGAAGAAGTGGCGGTAGCTGACCGACACGCCGCCGTACTTGGGGATGCCGTAGGGCTCCCAGACCCTGAACAGCTCGGGCGGGCCTTTGCGGTCCTTGCCGCCGCAGGTGTGGATGGGGCCGGGGTCCCTGGCGCGGTGGGTGTTGGGCAGCGGCTTGCCGTGGGGCCACCAGGAGCGCACGATCTCCTCGCCTGGGCGCAGCCCGTAGCCCTTCACCGACCAGTCGCTCTTCTGGACCTGGTAGTCGAGGGTCTTGATCTTCTGGGCGAAGGCCATCGGCTCGTCGCCGCAGGGGCAGAGGCCGGGGCACGCGCGGCCCTCCTTCACCGCGTCGCGGATGAGCGAGGGGTCCTGATTCAGCTCCTCGAACGACGCGACGTGGCGCTTCTCGCCGCGGGTGAAGACGTAGAAGTTGGTCATCGTGTCGAAGCCGTGCCACGCCCCGTCGTAGAATGCCTCGTAGAAGGTGTGGCCGGGGTGCGACACGATGCGCATTTTGATCCCGGCGGCGCCGAGCAGCCCCTTCATGCACGTGGCCTGCGAGCCGCACAGCGTGTTGCCGATCGCGTTCACGCACTTCAGCGGGTCCCGGCTCTCGGGGATGTTCTGGTAGTGGTAGACCCGCTGGTAGTAGAAGTCGTACATGGCGATGGCCTTCTGCTCGTCGGTCATGCCCGGCTGGACGACGCCGGCGACGATCGACTCGAAGCTCGAGCAGTCCACCGTCCTGTCCGTCGTCACCCAGGGCTCCTTCACCTCGGCCCCCGCGAGTGCGCCGATGCCCAGCAAGAGAAGCGGCAGAAGCCATCTCATGCCTTGTTCCTTTCAGGCCAGCGGAAGTGGAGGAAGAGGCGGCCCCAGTTCTTCGAATCGTGGTCAATGTTGCGCGTGACGGCTTTGACCTGCGGCTCCTTGAGGAAGCGGTCCACGCGGCGCTTGAGCTGTCCCGTGCCCTTGCCGTGGACGATCTGGAGACATTTTACCCGGAGGCGCCGGGCCTCGTCGAATGCCTCGCGCAGGGTCGCCTCAATCGCCCGCCCGTCGCGGGCCACCGCGTGCAGGTCAATCTTGACCTCGCTGGGCATGGAGCGCCTCCTCGATGTCCTGCCCAATCCAGAGCGGCGTCGAGCCGCCGCACTCCGAAGGGCTGCCGCACGTTCTAGGAGGCGGCGCCGGTTCGAGGGCGGAGCAGCCTCGACTGTGCCCCCATGATAGCCACCCACGTCTTGAGACGCCAATCCGCTCCAGGAGATGCGTGAGCCTTTGGGAGTGCGGCGGCTCGACGCCGCTTTTTCTCAGGGACGCGCTTCCCCCTATCGCTTCCGCCCACGCGCCTCCTCGTCAATCACCCGCGAGATGGCCAGCATGTTGGCCTGCCAGCGGCCATCGGGAATGTCCTCGGTGATGCCGATGATCAGGCGATTACCCGGGGCAGCCTCGCGGAGGACCTGCCGCGTCGTCGCCTCGATCTTCTCGATCGAGGCCAGGTGGAGCGACGAGGGGAAGTTGATCCAGAGCACCTTGCCCGGCCAGGCGGCCAACGCGTCGGTCGCGCTCATGTCCGTGTCGGGCGACGGGGTGAATGCCTCGACGTAGTCGAGGCCCGAGCCCGCCACGGCCTTCGCCCAGAGGCGGTTGTTGCCGTCGAGGTGGGCGCCCACGAGCTTGCCGTGGCGGTGGAAGACTTCCGCCGCCTCGTTGTAGAGGGGCACGACGTATCGCTCGAAGCGCTCCTTGCCCATGACCTCGGGCACCTCGTTGCCGCCGTAGTTGGCGTGGAGCGCGGGCGAGGCGGCGACGAGGGGGTAGATGCGGCGCTGCTGCTCGACCATGGCGTCGTAGAGCCGCAGCACCTCGTCGCGGCGCTCGGCCCACTCGACGGCGAACGCCTCGTGGCCCATCCAGTGGATCATGATCTCGTGGAGCGGCGTGAGGCCAATGCCGGCGCGGAGGATGAAGTCCTCGCCGAGCATCGCTTCGGCCTCGGCAAACGCCTCGTAGGCCGGCTCGTGGCGCTGGTCGTTGACCAGGAAGAGCAGCGGCCTGTAGTCCTCGGGCCGCTTGAAGAGTCGCTCGAGCTTCCACGACGTGAAGCCCGCGGGCTGGTCGAGGCTCGTGAGGTCCCCGACGGGCGTGTGGATGAGCGTCCGCACCCGCTCCTTGCCGTCCTCGGTGTAGCGGCGGGACTCGGTGGTCACGTTGGGCCGGGTGGTGTTTACCACGCCGCAGCGGTGGACGATGCAGAGGCCGTCGTTCCGCAGTTGCCGCTCGACGACGCACTGGGGCACCATGCCCTGGTACATCGTCAGCGGCGTCTTGTCGGGCACTTCCTGCCGCAGCACCATCTCGACCCGGCGGCGGGGGGTGGTTTCGGCTGGCGAGCGTTTCCTCATGGGGGTTCCTCGGCCGTCGGGGGGCGTTCAAAGCTTCCCGCGTCTCACTTGTCCCCAACGATCTCGTTGAGGCCCTCGACCACCTGGCTGACTTCTTCGGGGGAGAGGCGACCGAGGCGGGCGCCAAGGCGCTGGATGGACAGTGTGCGAATCTGGCTGATCTTCACCCACGATTGCTTGGGAAGCCGCGCGCTGTGGATTTCAAGCGTGAGCGGGAAACCCAGGCGCGAAGGCTGGCTGGTGATAGCCACTGCAATGACAATTCCCATGCGCTCGTTGAACACCTCATGGCTCAGGATCAGCACGGGGCGGAACCCGGCTTGCTCGTGGCCTCGCACAGGGTCAAGGTCGGCCCAGAAGACGTCCCCTCTCAGTATTCGGGCCATTCCTCCATGTCCTTGGCAAAGCCCTCCTCCGCCATGGCTTGCTCGAGCTTGGGGTCTGCTTTGGCGCACTCGCGGGCCAGCCGGGTGTGTTCCAGCCTCTCGATCTTCTCGCGCAGGGCGCTGCGCACGGCCTGGCTGCGATTGGGGAAGACGCGGGTCTTGACCAGGCGGTCCACCTTGGCCAGAAGCTCGCTCTCCAGGGAAATGGCGATCTTTGCGGTGCTCATGGCCTGCCTCCGGTAGTACCAGCCATCATACCACGACTGGGCCGCCTGTCAAGTGCCATCGGCGCTCATGGCTGCTCGTCCCGCTCGAGGGGCGCGGAGTACGGTTCGCCGGCGAAGAAGCCCCTGGTGAGCTTGACGACGAGCCCGCTGAGGACGACGAGCGCGATCAGGTTCGGGATGGCCATGAACGTGTTGAGCAGGTCGGAGACCTCCCACACCCGCTCGAGCTTCCAGAGCGCGCCGACGATGATCAGCGGCAGCCAGAGGACGCGGTAGGCCATGCGGGTGGCGCGTCCGTGGCCGAGCAGGTACGCGGCGCACGTCTCGCCGTAGAAGCACCAGGCGAGGTTGGTGTCGTAGGCCGTGAGGATCATGGAGAGCACGACGAGGGAGAAGCCGATCTTGTCGCCGAACGTGTGGGCGAAGGCGTTCATGGTGAGGGTGGCGCCGGTCTCGCCGCTCTCCCACGCGCCGGTGAGCAGGATGACGAGGGCGGTCATCGAGCAGATGACGAGGGTGTCGACGAAGACCTCGAAGATGCCCCACATGCCCTGGCGGGCGGGATGGTCGGTCATGGCGGTGGCGTGGGCGATGGGGGCGCTGCCGAGGCCGGCCTCGTTGCTGAACGCCCCGCGCGCCAGGCCGTAGCGCATGGCCCTCATTATCGCCATGCCGAGGAAGCCGCCGCCTGCCGCCTTCAGCGAGAACGCCTCCCTGACCACCAGCCCAAGCACGCCAGGGATCTTGCCCGCGTGGAGCAGGATCACCACGAAGGCGGCGAGCATGTAGAGGATGCACATGAACGGGACGCACACGATGGCCACATGGGCGATGCGCTTGATCCCACCGACCGTCACCAGGCCCACCGCCACGACGAGGAGGAGGCCGGTGAGCCAGGGCGCCACGCCGAACCTCTTCATGCCGTCGGCCACCGAGTTCGACTGCACCATGTTGCCGATGCCGAAGGCGGCGGCGGCGCCGAAGATCGCGAAGGCCGCCGCCAGCCACCCCCACGCACGGCCCATGCCGCGGCGGATGTACATCATCGGGCCGCCCACCATCGGCCCGCCCGGCTCGCGCCGCCGGTAGTGCAGGCCGAGAACGACCTCCGCGAACTTCGTCCCCATCCCCAACAGGCCCGAGATCCACATCCAGAAGATGGCCCCCGGCCCGCCCGAGGCGATCGCGGTCGCCACCCCCGCGATGTTCCCAACCCCCACCGTGCCGCCCATGGCCACAGTCATGGCCTGGAATGGCGTCACGTCCCCTTCCGCTCCCGGCTCATGACGGAACGCCCTGCCGATCGTCTCCCGCCACATCCGGCCGAACCGTGCAAACTGGATGAACCGCGTGCGGATGGCGAGGAACACTCCGACGCCGACCAGCGCGATCCACACCCCCGCATCAACGTTGTTCTTCAGGCACGTCAGCCAGTCCATCAGCGGGTCCCTTTCCTGAATTGCCGGAGCCGCGGGCCCTGCGCCTCGATGAGGGCGTCGAGGAGGGGCTCGACCTCGCGGAAGTTGAGGACCATGGGGTCGCAGGCTAATGCCTGAAGGGCCTTGGCGCGGCTGCCCTCGAGGGCGGCGTCCACGAGAAGCTCGTGGGCGTGGACCTGGGCGAGGCTCCAGCGGGCGGCCTGCGGGGGCAGGTCGCCGACGAAGAGGGGCGTCGCGCCCCGCGAGCTGATGACGGCCTTCAGCTCGATCACCGCCCAGTCGGGCAGGTTCGGCACGGCGCCGCGATTGGGGGTGTTGACGTAGTGCAGCTTCTCGATGCCAAGGGCGAGGGAGCGGATCTGCTCGCCCATGCTCTCGGGCGACACGCCGGTCGGCACCGCGGGCGGGAGCTTGCCTTTCGCGCGAAGCTCGATGTTCAGCGGCTCCTTGCTCAGCTCGCGTGCGAGGGCGCCCTCCTCGATGGTCTTCGACCGCCAGCGCATGCCGTAGAGCAGCTCCTCGGGCTTCGTGGCGAGGCGCGCGTGGGGGAAGAACTCGACCATGTGGCGGTCGCCCGCGATGGGATAGAGGTCGAGGAGCGCGAGCACCTCGCGGGCGAAGGTGCGCGTCGGCTCGGGCGCCGCGGCCAGGATGCGGCGTTTCAGTTCGGGATAGACGTCGCGCCCCTCGTGGCGGATGCCCAGCAGCCAGAGGATGTGGTTCGGGCCGACGGCGGTGACCTCCAGCTCCCCGGCCGGCACCCCGAGCACCTTGGCGAACCACTGGGTCTCGTGGGCCACGTTGTGGCAGTAGCCGATGGTCTCGATGCCCGTGGCCTTGATCACCGCGCGGCAAATGGGGTCCATCGGGTTCGAGTGGTTGAGCAGGACGACGCCGGGGCAGTAGCGCGTCATCTGGACGGCGATGTCAACGAAAATCGGGATGATGCGCAGGCCCTGCGAGATGCCCGCGGGGCCGACCGTGTCGCCCGTGGTGTGGACGATGCCGAGGCGGGCGACGGCATCCACGTCGGCCTTGTGCCAGCGCTGGCCCGGGCCGTGGACGCCGATGGAGGCGATGGCGAAGTCGGCGCCGTCGAGCGCGCGCGGCAGGTCGGTCGTCGCCGTGAGCTTGAGCTTCGCCCCAACCGCCTCGACGATGCGCTGCCCCGCTCGGCGCACGAGGCTCATCCGCCTCGGGTCAATGTCGTAGAGCACGACCGAGCAGCCGGCCAGCTCGGGCGTGGTCGCCAGTTCGCCGATGACCGTCTCGAAATAGTGGCTGCCGCCGCCGAGGAGCACGATCTTGCGCTTCATCAGGGCCTCTCTTCCCACGGAGCACGCGCCGCACTCGATGGGACGCATGGGACGAATGGGACCGATGGGACCCGTCTTGCGAGTCACGGGTCACGCGTCATTTCCTCACCTCCCACAGGTTGATCGTGCGGTCCTCGCTCCCGCTGGCGAGGGTCTTGCCGTCGGGGGAGAAGGCGAGGGCCGAGATGGCGCCCTTGTGGCCCTTGAGCGTGGCAAGGAGCTGCGCGGTCTGCGGGCACCAGAGCTTCACGGCGCCCTCGGGGCCGCCGGTGGCCAGGAGCTTGCTGTCGGGCGAGAAGGCGAGCGGCGTGTTGGGCGCGCAGTGGGGCAGCGTGCGGAGGAGCTTGCCGCCCCGGGGGGCGAAGAGCCGCACGGTGGCCGAATCGCTGCCGCTGGCCAGCATCGTGCCGTCGGGGGAGAAGGCGACGGTGACTTTGCCCTTTCCGATGTAGGGCGAGGCGGCCGGGGTGCCCGTGCCCACGCCCCAGAGGATGAGCCTGCCGAAGCGCCCCCCGCCCGCGAGCACCATCCCGTCGGGCGAGAAGGCCACCGAGTGCGCGCCCCAGCGAATGGTCATCGCGTGGAGCACCTCGCCTTTGTCCACGCCCCAGAGCCGCACCGCCTCATCGCCGTCGCAGGCGGTGGCGAGCAGCTTGCCGTCGCGGGAGATGGCCACGGCATTCACCCCGCCCTTGTGCCTGGCGAGGGCGCGGAGCGTCTTGCCCGAGGCGGGGTCGAGGAGGCGCAGCGTCGCGTCCCCGCCACCCACCGCCAGCGTCTTGCCGTCGCGCGACAGGGCGAGGCACGACACGCTGCCCTTCTCGCCCCGGATGCTCTGCTTCAGCTCGCCCGACGCAGCGTCCCAGAGGCACAGCGTCGCGTCCACGTAGCTCCCCGCGCTCAGGAGCGTCTTGCCGTCGGGCGTGAAGGCCAGGCCGCCGATGAGCGACATGTGGCCCTCGAGCGTCAGCACCGGCTCGGGCGAGGCCGGTTCCTCCCCGGCGAACGCGGCGGAGAGCGCCGCAAGCGCAAGCAGCAGCGTCCTCGACATTCTGGCCACCCAGCCAACCCTCCATTCATCCACCCATCCATTCCCTTGGCGGCCCCTATGGTATGCAGAACGGGGCGGGCCGTCAACACGGGGGGACGCCTGAGACTACTGCCCACTCTCCCGCCAGCGCCTTTGCTCTCCCCCGGCCGTCGCTCTCTCAGATTCACAGAATGCCAACTGCCCCTCTCAGGGGTTGGCATTCTGAGAACTCCTGGCCGGACGCAGCCGGATCGCCGATTTGCACACAATGCCAACATCGCCCGGGCGAGGAGCTTGGCATTCTGAGACCGGCGGAGGGGGCCTGGCGCCCCATTCGGAAGACCCGTCGCGTAACCATATCGCGTGCTTGATCTTACGCCGACACGCCCGCGAATCGCCGATTCCACGCCTTCTGCCTGGCCCGTATCTCCTCTCCCTTCCCTGAGGGCGATGCACACCGGCGGCAGGCGGAGTAAAGGCGACTTGACCCGCCCGTGCTGGGCAGCTATGCTCAGAGGGCGATGCAGCAAGTTCCGCGTGCAAGTGTGCACGCCCTACCCAAGAACGGATAGGAGGTCCCTGCCTTGTCAAGAACTCTGACCTCACTATTGGCCGTGATGATTCTCGCTTCAATGCTAGCGCTTACTCGCGCCGGGGAGTACGACACCGGCGGCGCGCTGGCGGGCTACAGGCTGCCGCCGTTCCCGACACAACACGGCGAGAAGCCAGGACAGCCAGGGGAGCTGCCAGGGAAGCATGACAGCGACCCGCTCGCGCCCTGCTTCGAGCTGAACCCCGGCTCGCCCGAGCTGTACCGCAACTACTGGTTCAAGTACTGCCCGTCCCGCAGCTTCTTCGACCGGCAGAGCAAGCTCAAGGGCTGGGTGGCGCCGAACATCCCCGGGGCGGCGAAGGCCGAGGACTACGCCACGCCGCTCTACTGGGTGCCGCGCCACGAGGCCGTGGTGAACACGGGGCTGAAGTGGAAGGCCCTGCCAGTCGTCCGCTGCTCCGTCGGCTCGCCCGTCCTCAAGCTCGACCTCGGGGAACTGGAGATCGGCGTCTACGCCATTCGGCTCGTCGCCGCCGTGCCCACGGAGCAGCTCAAGCCGTTCCGCACCCCGCTCTACGTGCGGGCGAAGATCAACGACGGGCCGAAGGGCGCGACCAACACCTATCGCCTGCGCCTCGGCTATTGCGACGAGTTCTACAGCATCGCCGAAATCTACTTTCACGCCGACGAGAAGCGGCGGTTCAACGCCGAGGTCGCGGTGGACGAGGGGAGCGGAGTGGAGATGCTGCTCCACGAAATCTCGCTGGACGATGCGCTGGCGGGCGTCGAGCGCCGCGCCATCAAGTCGCGCACCACCCTGCCCGAGGCCCGGCCGCCCGCGCCTTCCAACGTGGAGCCGCCGAAGGAGCAGCGGCTCTCCCGCGACGCCGAGGTCTGGCTCGCCTTCCCCCACGACAACGCCCAGGCATTCGGCCACGGCTGGATGGGCGGCGACGAGCACACCCTCCGCCGGAACGTCGCCATCGGCGTCCCAGGCAAGACCGCGAGGGAAATCGCCGACGAGTTCGGCGACTGGCGGCCCGGCAAGGGCGACGTCTTCCTCGTCAACAAGAAGCTCCAGCTCGAATATACCGTGGCCGACTACCGCAAGGGCCTGCCCCTGCCCGCCCCCTATCCCTATCGCGACGACGGCGCCGGCCTCTTCTTCCCCGACCCCGCCGATCCGGGCAAGGGGCACCTCTGGGCGCCCATCGCCAACGAGGTGCAGAGCCGCTTCCGCAACTACTGCGGCACCCTCGTGCGGCGGAACGTGGACAAGTTTCTCAAGACGGGCGACACCAACGCCGCCCGCGAGGCCGCCGTCGCCCTGGCCCGCTGGGCCTACGCCTTCCCCACCATTGACGCCGCGAACTTCCTCCTCTACGTCACCCGCGACCCCGGCCCCTACGGCCGCGACATCCGCTGCCGCCGCCGCGACTCCACGGCCACCTTCTACCCCCACTACCCGCTCTACGTGGACCCCATTCTCTACGACTACGACCGTCTGTTCGACTTCATCAAGGGCAACGCCGAGCTGGCCGAATCCATCGGCCGCTTCGTCCCCTGGGTCAAGACGCCGCAGGACGTGGTGAAGCTGATTGACGCCTATCTCGTGCAGACGACGGCCAAGCGCATCCTCCGCTATCACTACTACACCGACCCGATGGACATCGCGAATGCGGCGGCAGTCGTTGGCGACACAAAGGTTACAGACCCGTGGATGGAGTGGCTGTTCTCCAAGACCTTCATCTACCCCCTGCCGCCGGTCGGCATCGCCGACGCGATGATCACGGGGTGCTGCCGCGACGGCTGCGAGTACATCGGCTCGACCTTCTACGCCGGGGGCGAGGGGGCGTCGCGCGTGGCCGAATCGCTCGAGCGCTATCTCACGGCCGGTGGCAACCGCAAGTACGACCTCAGCGACAAGGCGCGCTACCCGAAGCCCGTCGCCCACTGCACCTGGCGGCTCAAGAACGTCGTGGCCGGCTGGGACTTCGTGCGCATCGGCGACGTCTGCGGCCCCGACAAGGTGGCGGGCCACACCCTTCGCGACCTCGGCTTCGCCCGCAACGGCTGGGAGTGGACGGCCGATCCCCGCTTCGCCTTCATCCTCAAGCACACCATCGGCCGCAAGGAGGAATCGGACGACGATTGGGCGAAGATCGAGGCGGCCGCGGCCAAGCTCAAGCGCGCCCCGTGGCTCGACCTCCGCTCGCGCGTCATGCCCATGTGGGCGGGCGTGCTCGAGAGCGGCCTCGAGCACGACGACCCGCGTTTCCGCCGCGCCGCCTACGTGCGCGTCGGCTTCGGCATCGGCCACCAGCACGCCGACACGATGGACCTCCAGGTCATCGCCCAGGGCTGCCCCGCGACGATGGACGGCGGCCAGCGGCCCGGCTACTCCAGCCCGGGCGACGGCACGACTCGCGTGCACAACGTCGTCGAGGTGGATGGCAAGGGCTTCCAGGGCTACTCGTGGGTGCGGGCCCTCGCCGACACCCCCGGCGCCCGCTACCTCGCGGCCGAGGCCGAGCCGCCGGAGGGGGCGACGCTCTTCCGCCGCCAGGTCGCGCTCATTGACGTGGACGAGGGGCAAGGCTCAAAGCCCCTGCCCATCGAGGCCCAGAAGCCCGGCTCCAAGCTGCCCGCGGGCGTGACGCCCGCGAACTCCTACGTCTTCGACGTCTTCCGCGTCGCCGGCGGCAAGACCCACACCTACTGCTTCCACGCGACGGTCGAGGACGACTTCCAGTGGAACGTGGCCGACGCGAAGCCCGTGGCCGAAGACGACGCGAGCGAGGTCGGCCAGTACCTCGACAGGTTCAAGAGCCTGCCCCAGAAGCGCTTCGCGGGCACCGCGCCCGACCTCCTGGAGGCCACCTGGCGCCAGACGCGCGAGCCGCGGCTCTTCGGCAACGAGGGCATGCACCGCCGCCCGAACTTCTCCGACGACCTGCCCCGCCGCTTCACCCGCCTCCACCTGCTCGATGCCAAGGGTGCCCGCGCCATGCGCGGCAGCCTCAACTGCCGCAACTTCAAGTACGACTTCGCCAACCTCTTCGTCCAGAAAGTCGCCGAGAAGGACTCGCAGGACGCTGCCTTCGTCGCCCTCATCGAGCCCTTCGTCGGCGAGCCGTTCATCACCGGCAAACGGCTGCTCAACGTGCAGGTGGGCAACATGAACGGCACGCCGAAGAACCTGGGGAACGCGGCCTACAAGGCCGTCGCCGTCGAGGTGAAGACGGCGAATGGCCACACCGACATCTGTTTCGCCGATGGGCTGCCCTTTGTGGACCGCCTCATCCCGGAGGCCAAGATGCACCTGTCGGGCGAGTTCGCCTGCGTCTCGACCGACAAGGAGGGCTTGCGCCTGGCCACCCTTGCTGGCGGCATGCTCCTCGAAGCGCCGGGCATCAAGCTCGTGCCCGCCCAGCGCGTGCGGACGGGCAGGGTCGTGAAGGTGGATTACCTTACGAAGACGCTGTGGATTGACCAGCCCTGGCCCGCGAGCGCGCGGCCGAGCGTCTTCGAGATCGGCGTGCCCGGCCACTGGACCACCTACACGGCGCTCGACGTGAAGCCCGATGGGAACCTGACCCGCATCACGGTCGAGAATGGCGCCGACTACTTCCGCTCGGGGATCGAAGAGATCAAGCCCGAGGAGGGCATTGTCCGCTGCGCCCTCGGCCCCACGATGGGCAACCGCCCCGGCATCAACAAGGGCTGGGTCGCCTCGGACGACGAGATGACGACCTTCTGGCGGGCCGACCTCGTGGGCGACAAGACGTTCAAGCTCACCGGCGCGCCCGTGACGAAGGAGGCGTTCGGCAAGGCGGGCGTCCTGCGCCTGTGGGAGTATGGCGTCGGCGACACCGTGCGCCAGAGCACGTTTGTCAACGTCCGCCGCACCGCCGCCGGCCAGTTCGAGCTGACCGCCGATGTAGATGTCACCATCACCCTCCCCGACGGCAAGCCGCGCACCGTCACCGCCAAGGAGCTGGACGCAGAGGGGAAGGTGCGATGGTAGGGCGTGCATACTTGCACGCGGAACGAATTGGGGTGACCTCGGCTATCGAAGATTCCGCGTGCAGGTATGCACGCCCTACCAAGGAGACCGGGCATGCCGCAATATCGCAGGTGGCGGGTCGAGGGCGGCATGTACTTCCTGACGGTTGTGACCCATGAACGGCGGCGAGTCTTCGCCGCGGAGTGGACGCGACAACTGCTCCGCGAGGCGATCTCAAAGGTGCGAGCCATTCGACCCTTTGAGGTGACGGCGATGGCTCTCATGCCCGATCACTTCCACATGCTCTGGCAACTCCCCGATGGTGACGACGATTTCTCAACGCGTCTCGGCTCCATCAAGTACGCGTTCACCCGCGCATACTTGGCAGCCGGTGGGGAGGAAGGCGCGACAAGCGTGGGGCGGACTCGCCACAGGAATCGCGGGGTGTGGCAGAAGCGGTTCCACGAGCACCGCATCCGCGATGACCAGGACTTCACCCGGCATGTGGAGTACATCCACTACAATCCCGTGAAGCACGAATACGCGGATTCCCCGGCGAAGTGGCCGTGGTCGAGCTTCCACCGTTACGTGAAGCTCGGGCTCTACGGCGAGCAGTGGTGTGACCCGGAGAACGCCGCTGAACTCGGGCCAGAGCCGGGCTTTGAGTGAAGCACGGTAGGGCGTGCATACTTGCACGCGGAACGAATCGGCGCCGGCGCCAGGGACAAGGGATTCCGCGTGCAAGTATGCACGCCCTACCGAAGAGGGAAGAGCTGATGGCAATGGACTTCGCGGCCCACAACGCCGAGGTGAAAGAGGTGTGGAAGCGCTTCCGCGACGGGAAGCCCTCGCGGGTGCCGATGGTGCTCGGCATCTCGTCGCGCTTCACGATCCTCAACCCCGCCATCAACACGAAGAGCGTCGCCTACGAGGAGTACTTCAACGACCCCGACGTGATGTTCGAGACGCAGCTCCGCCACCAGCACTGGATTCGCCACAACCTGGTCCAGGACGCCGAGATGGGCCTGCCCGAGGCGTGGACGGTGAGCGTGGATTTCCAGAACAGCTACGAGGCGCTCTGGTGGGGCGCGCCGCTGCGGTTCATCGAGGGCAACGTGCCCGACTCGCCGCCCTGCATCACCGACGCGACGAAGGCGGCCTTCATCGCCCGCGGCATCCCAAGCCCTTTCGGCGGCTGGATGGGGCGGAACTGGGACTATCTCGAGCACTTCAAGGAGCGGGGGAAGAGCTACGAGTTCTGCGGCCGGCCCGTGAAGGCCGGCTCGCCGACCGGCTGCGGCACCGACGGGCCGTTCACCATCGCCTGCGCGCTGCGCGGCCCGACCGGCATCTGCCTCGACATGTACGCCGACCCCGCCTTCTACCACGGCCTGATGAGCCTGCTCGTCGAGGGGGCGATCCGCCGCATCCGCGCCTATCGCGAGCGGCTCGGGCAGCCGGTCGAGAGCAAGGCCTGGGGCTTCGCCGACGACAGCATCGCGCTCCTCTCGCTGGACACCTACCGTGAGCTTGTGCTACCTTACCACAAGCGGCTCATCGAGGCGTTCGGCCCGGAGGGGCCGAACTCGATTCACCTGTGCGGCGACGCGACGCGCCACTTCAGGACCATCCGCGACGAGTTGAAGGTGACGAGCTTCGACACCGGCTTCCCCGTGGACCACGGGGCGCTGCGGCGCGAGTTGGGGCCTGACGTGACGATTCAGGGCGGGCCGCACGTCGAGCTGCTGCGGACGGGCAGGCCGCGAGCCGTCCGCTCCGAGGCGAAGCGCATCCTGCGTTCGGGCGTGATGGCGGGCGGCAAGTTCGTGCTGCGCGAGGGGAACAACCTCGCCCCCTTCACCCCCGTCGCCAACGTCGCGGCCATGTACGCCGCGTGCAAGGAGTTTGGCAGGTACGAGTCCACGTGACGCGCTCTTTGAAAGGAGGACGCGATGGACTGGGTGATGTATCTGCGGCTGTGCCTGGTGGTGTTCCTTCAGTTCGCCATCTGGGGGGCGTGGTCGCCGGTGCTGGCGGCGCGGCTGTTCGGGCCGCTGAAGTTCACCGGCAAGCAGGTGGGGTGGACGTATGGCACGATGTATCTCGGCTGCATCGTGGCGCCGCTCATCGGCGGGCTGATCACCGACCGCTGGGTCGCGACCCAGTGGTTTCTCGCGGCGGCCCACCTGGCGGGCGGCGTGCTGCTGCTCCTGGCCGCGACGAAGACGACGTTCCGCAGCCTGTTCGTCGTGATGTGCGGCTACGCCCTCGCGTTCGCGCCGACGTTGCCGCTGCTGAACTCGCTGGTGTTCCGCCACGTGACCGCAGCGGGCACGACCTTCTTCGCCGTCACCGTCTGGGGCGTCGTTGCCTGGGTGCTCGCAGGATGGGGGCTCACGGCGTGGCGGAAGGCGAAGGGCGCGGGCGACGGCAGCGACTGCCTGAAGCTGGCGGGCGGGCTGTCGCTGCTGCTGGCGGCCTACTGCCTGTTCCTGCCGCACACGCCGCCGCCCGAGACGCCCGGCGAGGTGTTGCCCTTCCTCAAGGCGTTCGGGCTGCTCAGCGACCCCAACTTCCTCGTCTTCCTCGTCGTCGCGTTCGTGGTCGCCACGCAGCTCCAGTTCTACTTCCTCGGCACCGCGCCGTTCCTGGGCGAGTTGGGGGTCGAGAGCAAGAACATGCCGGCCGTGATGTCCATCGCCCAGGCCGCGCAGGTGCTGGCAACGCTGTTTGTGGCCTTCAACGAGAAGTGGGTGCTGGAGGCGCTGGGGTTCCGCTGGACTCTTGCCCTGGGCGTGGCGATGTGGGGGGTGCTCTACGCGGTCTACGCGCTGGGGCGGCCGAAGCCGCTGGTGCTCGCGGCGCAGTCGCTGCACGGCATGGCCTATGCCTTCTTCATCGGCATCGGGTTCATCTACGTGAACCAGGCGGCGACGGCGGACTTCTCGGCCTCGGCGCAGGCGCTGCTGACGGTGAGCCTGTTCGGCTTCGGCTTCTTCGGGGGCACGCAGCTCACGGGCGTGGTGATGGATGCCTTGAAGGCGGAGGGGAAGTTCCGCTGGCGCCCGATCTTCCTGGTGCCGTGCGTGGTGACGCTGGCCGCTGCGGTGGCGTTCGTCAGCCTGTTCCGCGGGTAGGGCCGCGACAGGCTCCTAGCGCCCCTCGCCGCCGCGGACCTGGATCTGGGCCACGCGGGCGCGGATGCGCAACTCGGCCCTCGCGGGGTCGTGGGTGAGCTTCTCGTTGGGGTTGCCCGCGGCCCGGAGCAGCGCGGGCAGGGCCGAGGAGGCGGCCGGCCCGATGGCGCCCAGGGCCGTCGCCGCGTTCGAGCGCACCGAGTAGTCGGGGTCGCCCTCCAAGGCGTCCACCAGGGCGCCCACCGCGGGCGCCGCGGTTGGGCCCAGCTTCGCCAGCGCCGAGGCCGCATGGAAGCGCGCGGCCGGCAAGCGGGACCGCAGGGCGGCGGCCAGCGCCGGGAGGGCCGAGGCCCCGATGGCCTTCATCGCCTTGCCCACCGCCTGCGAGAACTCGATCTCGCACGACCGCCGCGCCATCGCGTTGAGCAGCGCGGGCACGGCCTCGTAGGCCCGCGGCCCCAGGGCCGCGAGAGCGTGCGCCGCCTCCACCCGCGAGCGCAGGTCCCCCGCGCGCAGTCGGGCCGCCAGCCGTTGCACGGTGCTGTCCGCATACCGCACGGGCGGCGGCACCACGATCACGTCGCGCGAGACCGACCCGGCCGTGGTGACGCGCGAGGGGCCTTGCCCCGTCGCGCCGTCGCCTCCGCCCCCGCGGCACACCAGCCACACGATGCCCAGAGCCGCCAGCACCCCGGCGCCCACTGCCGCCGCGATGATCGGCCGCCGCGAGCGCTGCGCCTCGCGCCGCCGCCGCTCGCGCAGGCCGCGAATGCCGCGTAGCGGACGCTCCTCGCCCCGGGGCGGCCGCGACGCCGCGCCCCGACTCTCCGCAGGCGCCCCTCTGCTCCGATGAACGCGGTCTCGGCCAGCCACTATCAATGCCTCTCAGTCAATCCTGAATGTCAGAGTCATTTGCCGGTCGAGTCGTGCAGGCACGAACGCGATGCGGGTGACCACGGCGTGCTCGCGGCCCTCCTTCGATTCCTCGACGAGTCGCTCCGCGGCGAACCTGCCCGGCGCGCCCGCGCTCGCAATGGTGAGCGAGCGGCGGCCCTTGCCCACGACGGCCGCCCGCCCGCCCCGCGCGATCCGCACCGGCTCGAAGGTGATGAACGCCTCCTCGATGCTGCGGGGCGTGCGCGAGAAGGCATAGTCGTCGCGGAGCTCCAGGCCGCCGTCCGCCGCGAGCGTGAAGCGGCGGACGAGGCGCTGGAGGGTCTTCTCGTCGTAGGCGTGCGTTGCGTCTATTGTAGCGCACTTGGTGCCCGAGCCGTTTAGGCCCTCGACGGCCAGCGTGCCGTGGTGCTGTGCGCCGGGCGGCTGCTCCTTGCCGTTGATGCGGGGCACGGAGTGGCCGCGCGAGCGGCAGAAGAGGATTTCGTAGCGCTTCGGCCCAAAGGTCTTCGCGGTGTACCTGGGCGCCCCCGGGTCGGTCAGCAGGCAGGCGCCGTGCTTGTGGAGGATGAAGCTGCCGATGTCGTTGTGGTTGTGCGGCACGTCGTTGCGCCCGGCGAGGGCCAGCAGCGTGGTGCCCGCCGCGCGGAGCTTCACCATGCCGAGGTCGGGCAGCAGGTAATCGCCCGTATCGGGCTTGCCCGCGACCCTCTCGCCGTTGTAGAGGAGCAAGCCGCGCCAGCTTGCGACCGCCAGGCGGCCATCCTCGGTGTGGGCCGCGACCTCGTACAGCTCGGGGATGCGCAGGAAGCGGTTGATCTGGAGGGCGCTCTCGGCGCTGAGATAGCCGTTCGAGCTGTCGGCGAAGGTCGAGCGCAGCGGCCCCTCGATGTGCGCGGCCAGCGGGTAGCGGCAGATGCGCTCGATGTGCTCGCCCTGCACCAGGTTCAGCTTCCCGCCCGTGCGGTGGTGAAGGACGACGGCCGCGTCGAGGAAGTGGCCGAAGCCGTAGTTCCAGTAGCTCGGCCCCTCGAGGCAGCCGCCGTCGGCCGCGAAGCCCTGGATCGCATAGTCGAGCCGCTGCACGAGCGGGTGGATGAACGCGGCGAGCTGCCCCACGTCGCGGATGCAGTAGAGCGCCGTCGTGAGCAGGTTCGCGTTGCACACGTGATTCCAGTTCATCGTCACCGTCCACCAGCCGTCGGGGCGCGTCCAGTCGTGGAGGGCGTTGAGGGCGCGGCGCTCGAGCTCGGCGCCCACGCGCTGCATCACCTCGTCCTCGAGCTGGCCGTCGAGCATCCAGAGGATTTCGGCGAGCAGGCGGGCGATGTGCGACGAGCCGAGGTCAATCGTGCACCGCTCGTGGGCCGGCCAGATCCAGCTCGTCGTCTCGCACCAGGCCCAGAGCAGGTCCTGGAGCAGGTCGAGGTCGGCGGCGGGGTGGCCGAGCCAGAGGGCGAGGGCGGCCTGCTCGGTGCGCTGGGCCCGGCCGCGCAGCGCGGCCTCGCCGACGGTGCGGCTGCCGGTGCGGCGGTAGTCGCGATACTCCGACCGCTTGACGGCAGGGATGGGCTTCTGGGGGTCCAGCTCGCGGCCGAGGCGCTGCCAGATTCCCAGCTTCTTCGCCCACTGCCGCGCCTTCGCCCTGGCCTTGGCGTCGCGAAGCCCTGGCCAGGCCGGCAGGCCCATGTGGGGCGTGAGCATCTGGGCGAGTTCGTGAACCGTCGTGGATTCAAGGATCATCCGAGCGCTCCTGAGAGGTGTGCCACGGAGCGACAGTATAGCATGTTCCGGCAGGAATGCCAGAGGAGAGGGCCGCGCGACCGCCTTAGCGCTTGACACAGCGGCGCCCGTTGGCTACGCTAGGGGAGGACGCAGCCCCGCCCGATGGCTGGGGCGTTGGCTCGAGCGCCCGTCGCCACCGTGCGGCGGGCAGAAAGGAGGCGGGACGATGCGTGGATGGATTGCTGTGGCGATGGGGGGCGTGATGGCGCTGGCACTCCTGGCCGGCTGCGGCGAGGAGACGCCCACGCCCACGCCGAAGCCGAAGACCGGGCCGACGAAGGTGGACACGGCGAAGGACGCGCCGGCCAAGGCTGCCGCCGGCATCACCCTCTGCGGCAAGTGCGGCCAGGTCAAGGACTCCGACGTCTGCTGCAAGGCCGGCGCCGAGATCTGCGAGAAGTGCGGCCTGGTCGTCGGCTCGCCCGGCTGCTGCCGCATCAAGAAGGGCGACGACGTGACCCTGTGCACCAAGTGCGGCCAGATCCTGGGCTCCGACCTCTGCTGCAAGGCCGACGCGGTGAAGTGCGAGGGCTGCGGCCTCGCCAAGGACTCGCCCGGCTGCTGCCGCATCAACAACCTCGCGACAAAGTAGCACACGACGAAGTCCGCACCCGCCTCTGCGCGGCGCCGCCGCTCTCAGCGCGGCGGCGCCGCGCATGACCGCCCTCTTGCAGGAGCCGGCCGCATGAGGCGCTGCTCGCGCGCAAGCCGCCGCCAGTTCCTCAAGGCGCTCGGCGCGGCGATGGCCGCGCCCGTCGTCGTGCCCGCCCGCGTGCTGGGCGCCGCGGCACCCAGCAACCGGATCAACGTCGGCATGATCGGCATGGGGCGCCAGGCCCTCTATGCCAACCTGCGGCCATTCCTCGGCTCGCCCGACACCCGCGTCGCCGCCGTGTGCGACGTGGATGCCGCCCGCCTCAAGACCGCCCTCGAGGCCGTCGAGAAGCACTACGCCGCGGCCAACGTGTGCACGGCCCACCGCGACTTCCGCGAGTTGCTCGCCCGGGCCGACGTGGATGCCGTGATGATCTCCACCCCCGACCACTGGCACGTGCCGCAGGCCATCGCCGCCGTGCGGGCGGGCAAGCACGTGTCGAGCGAGAAGCCCACCACGCTCAGCATCGCCGAGGGCCGCCTGCTGTGCGACGAGGTGGCCCGCCACCAGCGCGTCTTCCGCACCGACAGCGAGTTTCGCTCGATCGCCGTCTTCCGCCGCGCCTGCGAGCTCGTGCTCAACGGCCGCATCGGCAAGCTCCACACCATCCGCACCGGCGTGCCCGGCGGCGACTCCGCCTGCCCGCACCAGCCCACGACGCCCGTGCCCGACGGGCTGGACTACGCGATGTGGCTCGGCCCCGCGCCCGAGGCGCCCTACACCGAGCGCCGAGTCCACCCCGCCAGCGGCTACGGCCGCCCAGGCTGGATGTGCATCCGCGACTACTGCGACGGCAAGATCTCCAACTGGGGCACACACCTGAACGACATCGCCCAGTGGGGCCACGGCACCGACCGGACCGGCCCCGTCGAGGTCGAGGGCCGCGGCGACTACCCCGCCGACGGCCTGTGGAACGTCCTCCTGCGCTTCGAGGTCCGCTACAAGTTCGCCGACGGCGTGGACATGATCTACAAGTCCGACGGCGCCTACGTGCGCTTCGAGGGCGCCGACGGCTGGGTGCACGCCACCTACGGCGGCAAGGGGCTCGACGCCCAGCCCAAGTCGCTCCTCACCGAGGTCATCGGCCCGAGCGAGATCCGCCTGCCGACCCGCAGCGACAAGGAGGACTTCATCTGGGCCATCAAGCACCACGCCGAGACGATGGAGCCGGCCGAGGTGGGCCACCGCACCAACTCGCTGTGCCAACTCGGCCTCCTCTCGATTGACCTCGGCCGCAAGCTGCGCTGGGACCCCGCCCGCGAGTGCTTCCCCGACGAGCCCGAGGCCAACCGCCTCCTCTCCCGCCCCTTGCGCGCCCCGTGGGGGCTGTGACCGCCCCAGTTCGAGATCGTGTGGCACGCATGTCTATGTTTCCCAAGTACTTCGGCGTCTGATAAATCCGACGCACGTAGAGGGGCCTGGGACGCGACTTCGGGGGCACATGAGACCTACGGGTCATTGGGGCCTGCTTGGCCTTGGCCGCCCGGCTGCAAGTGTATATGTTCACTGCGCTTGCGGCGCCGGGTCTTTCGCCCGAGTTTGCTCCGCGCGACGCGTCCTGGGCCAAATTTGGCATTAACGAGTCTTCATCGGAACCGACAGCACAGGGCCGGTTGACCGCGGGCGCGCGCGCCGATATACTGGTCCGAGAAGCTGATACCCCGTGGCATTCGTGGAGAGATTCCATTGAGACAACGTGCTTCGGCGTTCCTGGCCGGGCTCCTCGCCCTGTCCGCGGCCCTCGGCCTCGCAGGGGAGCCGGCCCCGCCGCTGGCCGCGGCCGACATCGAGGCGCTCTCCAAGTCACTCGAGAAGGTCGTCGCCGTCGTTCAGGGCAAGCTGCCCGTCTACACGGTGACGCTCGCGGGGCGCTACAAGGACGGCGCGCTCGAGCAGGGGGCCGAGCTGACGATCGCGCGCCGCGACGCCGACCAGTTCCGCCTCGCGCTCAAGTCCGACCTCCTCAGCTTCACCCTCCAGCGGACGAAGGACGAGACGGCCCTCGTCGTGCCGCTGCTGAAGGTGGCCGTGGTGGGCAAGGGGCCGCTGCCGGCCGAGTCGGAGCTTCAGCCCGCGCGCCTCTTCGGCCGCATCGCGGGCCTGTGGCCCGCCTCGCTCACCGTGCTCGGCGTGATGCAGACGGCAGAGCCGGGGGCCGTGGCCGTGATCGTCCAGGCGTTGCTCCAGATCGCGCGGGCGCCCGACAAGCCGGCGGGGCACTTCGTGGCGAAGCGCGACCTCGGCGGCGGCACGCTCTCCATCGAGCTGGCCGACGACGGGAAGGCGATCCGCCAGCTCCTGTGGCGCGACGCCGAGGGCGTCGAGGCCGGCGTCGGCATCGCCATCGCCGAAGAGGCGAAGTTGCCCGCGGAGCCGCTGGCCGACGATGTCGTGGTGGTGAACGTGCCGCGCGACGAGCTGGAGCGCACGCTCGGCCGCGGCCTGGGCCGCGCCGCCGAAATCCTCGCACACGAGCAGTCGGGCGGCAAGCTCAAGGACGGCGAGCGCATCGCCGACCGCGGGCGCCTGGTCATCCGCAAGGGGCAGCGGGTCGCCCTGCTCGAGGGCTCGCCCCTCGAAGTCGGCTTCCAGCACGGCAAGCTCCTCGCGGCCGAGGCGCGGCGGGTGGCCGACTCGGTGCTCTACGTGGCGGGCCTCTACTACACGGTGACGAAGCGGGAGTGGTTCCTCGACACCTTGCGCGGGGCGCTCGCGCGGCTCGAGCCGCACGTGCCGCAGGAGTACTGGGACGAGGTGCAGGGCCTGGCGAACGGCTCGGGGCTGGCGCCCGAGGAGGCGCGGCTGGCCAGCGTGTTCCCCGAGCTGTTCCACTGCTCGGGCTTCGCGCTCTTCGGCAAGGCCACGGCGGGCGGCAGACTGCTCCACGGGCGGGTGCTCGACTACATGACCGAGCTGGGCCTCCAGCGCGAGGCGGTCGTCTTCGTGGTGAAGAAGAAGGGCGCCATCCCCTTCGCCAACGTGGGCTACGCCGGCTTCATCGGCAGCGTGTCGGGCATGAACGCCGAGCAGGTGGCCTTCGGCGAGATGGGCGGAAAGGGCGAGGGGCAGTGGGACGGCACGCCCATGGCCATCCTGATGCGCATGGGCCTCGAACGGGCCAAGACCCTCGACGACGCCATCCGCATCTTCCGCGAGGCGAAGCGGACGTGTGAGTACTACTACGTCATCTCGGACGGCAAGGGCCCGAGCGCCGTCGGCGTCGCCGCGACGCCCGACCGAATCGAGTTCGTCAAGCCCGGCGAGGCCCACCCCAGGCTCCCGGCGCCCGTGGACGACGCGGTGCTGCTCTCGGCCGGCACGCGGCTACAGGAGCTGGTGAAGGCGGTGAAGGCGAAGCACGGGCAATTCGACGAGAAGGCGGCCATCGAGCTGATGAAGCGGCCCGTCGCCATGCGGGCGAACCTGCACAACGTGCTCTTCGTGCCGCAGGACCTCGTGTTCCACGTGGCCAACGCCAAGGGGCGGTCGCCCGCGTGCGACCAGCCCTACGTCCGCTACAGCCTCCGCGACCTGCTCGACGAAATGGCCAGGCCCCTCCCCCCGCCCGGCAGGAAGCCCCGCCGAGGCGGGGATTCCTTCTAGGAGCCTGTCCAGAAATCCACGTGCGGCTGCGACGCCGCGATTGAGGCCGCGGGCGGGGTCCTCCTCCTGCGCCGTCGCGCGGCGAAGTGGAGGGCGATGGCGCCGAGGGCGATGGCGAGGCCGAGCGCGCCGACGAGGAGGCCGGCCTGGGTGGGCGCCAGGGCGCGGACGACCGCGGTGGCGAGGTCGGGCGGCGAGCCGTCGGTGTGGGCCTGCGCGAGGGCGACGACGGCGGTCATGCGCCGCACGGCGAGAAACAGCCCGAGGGCCGGCCCGCCGAACGTGACGGCCAGCCCGGCGATCAGGGCGAAGAAGTGAGCTTTCTTCATCCTCGGCTCCAAGGGGGTAACCGGGGGAATCCTACCATGAACCGCAGCGCGCGGCAAACGCCCCCGGCCAGGGGTCACATCTTCATTTCGCACATGGCGGCTATGTGCCAAGTGAAGATGTAACCCCGGCGTGCGGCCCGCGGGCAGCGATTCTCGCCGTGCGCCGTGTTGCAAAGGAGGTGGGGCGCTAGTATAATCGGGAGCCTGCGTGGGTGTGTCCTCCGCGCGTGGGGCGTTGGAGACAGAGCGTTGGCAGGGTTCACGTTCGTTGGCCGCGAGGCTCAAGTCGCCGCGTTCCGGCAGATGCTGGAGCGCCCGGAGGGGGAGGCGCTGCTGGTGGCGGGCGCGGAGGGCTGCGGCAAGTCGCACCTGCTGCGTCAGTTGCGGCACGAGGCCGAGCGCGTGGGACGCCACGTGGTGCTGCACTGCTGCCTGGGGCACCTGCTGGACGCGGACCTGCGGCAGTATGCCATCCTGAGCTCGGTGGCGGCGGCCCATGAGCCGGCCGCGCTGCACGCGGGGGGGATGCCGTCGGAGAGAGGCCCCGCGGGGCGGCTGGTGCCCAATCCCCGCGAGTTCTTCGGCCACCTGCTGGGCGAGGACCACCGCCCCGTGAGCGAGAAGCTGCTGGGGCTGCTCTCGGTGGCCTCGGGCCACCTGGCCCCCGAGAGCCGCCTCGTGCTGCTGCTCGACCTGGGGCGCGCCCAGAGCGGGAATGCCTTTCCCGTGGAGTACCTGACCCGGCGCCTGCCCGAGAACGTGAAGCTGGTGATCGCGGCAGGCGTGGTCCCCGAGGGTTTGGCCGACCTGCGGAACGCGGCGATCGTGCCCGAGCTGCCGCCCTTCGGCGAGGCAGAGGTCGCGCGGCTGCTGGACTTCCATCTGCCGCGCGGGACGGCGGTGCAGCCGCTGGCGGCGGTGGCCCTCGAGGTGTTCCAGGGCTCCCCCCTGCTGACCGATCTGGCGGCGAAGCTGGTCGCGGACTCGGCGAGCCCCGCGGCCGCCCTGGGCACCCTGCCGGCGTCGGCCCCGGACCTCTGCCAGCAACTGCTGGCCCACCTGAGCGAGGAGCAGCGCGCGCTGGTGGACTGCCTGGCCCGCGTGCCGTCGGGGCTGGATGCGACGGCGCTGCGCGTGCTGCTGGGCCTCTCGGAGGCGGATCTCCAGCGGCTGTTGCTGTGCGAGGAGATCCGCAACGTGGTGGTGCTGCAGCGCGGGCCGCGGGGCATCGATGCCTGCCTCTCCCACGAGAGCCTGGGCGACCTGTACCTCGGCGAGAAGGACCCGCAGACCGCGGTCTTCCACAAGCGCGTGGCCGCGCACTTCCTGGGCCTCGTGCACAAGGACCCCCACCACGTCGAGGCCCTCAGCGCGCATTCCTACCACATCCGGCTCTCGGGCGACCCCACGCAGTTCATGCAGGACTTTCCCAGGACTCTCAGGCTCAAGCAGGGCCTGGGCCTCCTGCACCTGCTGGCCAGCGAGTACCGGCTGCTGCTGATGTGGTCCAGGACGAGCGACACCCCGATCAACCGCGCGCTGTGCACGGCCAACCTCGCCCGCATCTACCAGCAGCTCGGGGCGCACCAGGAGGCCCTCCGGCACCACAAGGAGGCCCTCGACACCTATCAGAAGCAGCGCGACCGCAGCGGCACGGCCGTGCAGCTCGGCTGCATCGCCTCGGCGCTGTGCGACCTCGGGCACCACGACGAGGCCATCAAGTCGCTCCAGCAGGCCATGGCCATCAACGAGGCCCTGGGCAGCAAGGCGGCCCTGGCCTCGGACCTCACGAGCCTGGGGACGCTTCAGGAGCGCCTGGGGCGCCTTCACGACGCCCTGCACTCGCACCAGCGGGCGCTCGACCTCTATCGCGGCCTCAAGGACGAGTTGGACGCCGCGACCCAGCTCAGCCGCATCGCGGCCATCCACCGCAAGCTCGGCAACCGGCGCGAGGCCGTGGCCCGGTTCCAGGAGGCCTGGCGCCTCAACAGCCGCAACGGCGCCGCGCGGGCCGAGATTGACGACCTGTGCAACCTCGGCTTCGTCTTCGAGGAACTCAAGGAGACGGGCAAGGCCGTCACCTGCGTGCAGCAGGCCATCGAGCTGGACCACTCGCTGGGCGACCGCCACGCGGAGGGCAGCCACCTGCGCATCCTGGGCTCCATGCACCTCGAGCAGCACGAGCCCGCCGAAGCGGTGCGGTGCCTCGAGCAGGCGGTCACGCTCGCCCGGTCGTTCGGCGACCCGGGCGGCGAGGCGGCCGGGCTGCTCGCCCTGGCCAAGGCCCAGCGCGCCGCGGGCCGCCCGGCCGACGCCCGGCAGGCCCTCGAGCAGGCCGCGGCTCTCGCCGCGCGCCTGAGCGATGCCGACACGGCAGAGCAGGTGCGCACCGCCCTCGGAGAACTCGGCAGCGCGTCCGGCGAGCAGGTGGAGTCCCAGGAGAAGGAGGAGTCCGAGTCGGGCGCGTCGAAGGCCGCCGCCGACGCGCCCGCCGTGGAACCTCCGCCCGAGGAGGTGGGCATCGAGGAGGCCCACACCCCGCTCGCCGAGGAGCCCGAGTTGGTCCCCGCGGCGGAAGCCGCCGAGATCCTCGGCGGCGAGGACGTGGCGGCCCTGCGCGCCGAGCTTGCCGAGGCCCGCCGCGAGATCGCCGAGCTCAAGGCCGAAGTCGAGCAACAGAAGCAGATCGCGGACGCCCTCAAGGAAGTCATGGCCAAGGCCATGCAAGACCGCTGAGCCCGAATCCCGGAGTGCTGGCCATGCTCAAGTGGCTGTTCGCACGCAAGCACAAGAGGCCAAGTGGCCCCGAGCCCGAACGCACGCCGCACGCGGCCGCCGCGGCGGCCCCCGCCAGCCGGCCCGAGGCCCCGACGCCGCTGCCCCTGGAACCCGCACCCCTGCCCCCTGCCGAGGACGCGCACAGCCGCACGGCCGACGACGTGCTCCGCATGCTCGCCACGGGCGACGAGACCCCGCCCCCCGGGGAAGCCGTCGAGGAGCCGGTGGACCCCAACCTGGGGCGGCACCTGCTCGCCGAGGGGCCGGTCACGCGGGAGTTCCTCCACCAGCAGCTCGCGGTGAGCGGCAAGGCCGACTCGTATCTGGGCCACCTGCTCGCCACCGTGCACGCCCCGGGCGAAGCGCGGCTCGTCAGGCTGCTCGCGGTGGACTATCGCGTGCCGGACGTGGACCTGAAGCAGTGCAAGATTCCCATCGCGGTGGCACGCCTCGTGCCGCTGGAGATCCTGACCAAGTACAAGATGATCCCCATCGACCGGATCGGCGACCTGTTGTGCGTCGCGTTCGCGGGCGAGGTCAACCCGAAGGCCACGGAGGCGGTCCGCCGAGCCACGGGGCTGCGCGTGAAGGCGCTCCGATGCCCCCCGCACCACATCGAAATCCTGTTGAGGCGGCTCATGCACGAGCCTGCTGCCGCCAAGCCGGCCGTCCAGGCCGTCCGCGCCCTCCCCATCTCGGATGCCGAGTACGAGGAGGCGGCCCGCGGGCCGGAGGACCGGTGGGAGGCCGTCCACGCCTCGCGAGGCCCACTCCGCGCCGTGCGGATTGCCTAGGAGCCTGTCCGAGAATCCGCGTGAGGCTGCGACGCCGGCGATTCTGGCCGCACGCGAGGCAGGCGGCACCCCACGACACCAGGGATTGCACACAGCCATGGGAGACACTGACCCCGCCGGCGCCGCGAAGCGCTGCATCCTCCTGGCCGTCCCCGAGGACGGCCTTTTCGCGCCCATCATCCAGGCGGCACTCACCCGCGGCGGGTGGGAGGCGCGCCTGGTGGACGGTGCCGAGGCCCTCCTGGCCGCGGCCGAGGAGCGCCGAGCGGCCCTGGTGGTGCTCGACATGGGGCACCGCTGGGCCCAGGAGGCCCTGGAGGCCCTGAAGATTCAGGCGGAGACCAACTGGGTGCCGGTGGTGGCCCTGTTCCCGCGCGAGCGCGACCCGCGCCGCCCCCAGGAGCTCCGCGTGCGGGCCGACGTCGAGCTGGTCGAGCCGGTCGCCATCCACGACCTCGTCGCCGCGGCCGAGAGCAAGGCCATCCGCTCCAGCCAGCCGCCTTCGGCCCGGAAGGTGCGCATGATCCTGCCCAGCCGCCCGGCCGACCTCGCGCGCGCCGTCGAGCTCACCGTGCCGCTCCTGCACGCCAGCGGCCTCGACGAGGCGGCCCAGGCCTCCCTCCAGGCCGCACTCCGCGAGGCCATCGGCAACGCCATCCAGCACGGAAACCGCCGCGACCCCGCCAAGAGCGTCCGCGTCGAGTACCGCCAGAACCCCGCCGCCGTCACCCTCGCCGTGCGCGACGAAGGCCCCGGCTTCGACGCCGAGCACTACCTGCGCCTGGCCGCGGCCACCGACGCCGCCGCCGCCGCGCGCAACCGACACGCCGAAGGCGGCCAGGGCGGACTCGGCATCCTCATGCTCACCCGCCTCACCGACCGCGTGCGCTACAACAAGGCGGGCAATCTCGTCAACCTCACCAAGTTCGTCCGACGCCGCAGTTGAATTCCCTGCCCCATAGTTGTACTCTATGGATACGCTGGATCGCTCCAGGCCACCTTTGTCGCGGCGCGGTCGCGCCCGGAGGAGATTGGACATGACGACGATGCCATTTCGGATCTCGGGTTTCGGATTTCGGACTGACAATCGCCCATCCGCAATCCGCAATCGGCAATGGTGGCTCCTGGCCTGCCTCGGCCTCTGCTGCCTGCTCACCCCCTGCGTCCCCGCGCGAGCCGCCACCTGCGTGGACCAGGCCATACAGCAGGTCGTGGCCCAACTCGAGGACGGCGCTCCCGAGGAAACCATCAACGGCATCGCCATCTGGCTCTGGCTCGACGACAAGCTCCCCGAGCCCGTGCGCCGCGCCTTCCGCGACGACCTCGAGATCGCGCTCATCAACTCCCCCCGCTTCCAGTACTTCAACCGCGACCGCTTCCGCCAAATCCTCCGCGAGCACCAGGTCACCCTCGCCCAGGTCGCCGACCCCGCCACCATGAAGGCATTCGCCGCCGCGGGCATTGACGGCTTCCTCTCCATCGAGGTGCTCGACACCTCCTTCGCGCACCCCGAGTTCCAGGAGCAGGACGCCTATTGCGTCATCCTTGCCAAGCTCACCGACGCGAAGACCGCCTCGATCGCCTGGGCCAACTTCATCGAAGGCGCCAACCCCGTGGCCCTCAAGGCACTCCTGGGCGACGTGCGAGCCGCCAAGGGCTCGACCCGCTACCGCGAGCTGGCCACGGCCATCGCCGAGAGCCTCCGCAAGGCCGACCCCCTCCAGCCGCCCCCCGCTCCCGCCGAGGGCGCCGAGCCCGACCCCACCGCCCCCGCCCCTGCCCCTGCCCCCGCTCCCGAGGCCGCCGAGGAGACCGAGCCCGCCCCCAAGGTCATCACCCTCTCCACCCCCGCCAAGGACGGCTCCGCCGGCATCGGCGTCCAGAACCCCATCAACGCCTCCTTCGACCTCAAGGCCTTCCAGGACGAGCTCCTCGTCGCCGTCTCGAAGACGCGAAACCACGCCTACGTGGACCCCACGCACATCGCGCGCCTGGTCGCGGCGTGGACCCGCGACAGCGAGGCGACCGCCACGGCGAACAAGCAGTCGCTCGCCCAGGCATTCGCCCTCGACGGCTATCTGTTTGGGGAAATCCGCAGCGCCGACGACCGCTCCATCGAGCTCTCCATGCGCCTGACCAGCCTCGCCGATGGCTCCGAGGCCTGGGCCGGCAAGTTCCACGGCGCCGACTCCTTCCTCCAGATCGAGCCCAAGCCCCTGCCCGATCCCCCCGTGCCACGCGAGGACCCCAAGGAGCCGGCCCCGCTGACCCTCGAGGACATCGAGCGCCCCCTCAAGCCCCCCGTCCCGCAGCCCGAGCTCCTTCCCCTGCCCGAAATCCCCGCCCCGCCCCGATGCTTCAACCCCCTCGCCGCGCTCCTCTACCTCCCCATCGGCCTCCCGCGCGACGCACTCGACGCCGTGTTCATGACCACCGACCGCGTCCCGCTCCTCGGCGCCGCCACCTCGGCCCTCTACCGCTACAGCGGCCTCTCCCTCCTGTGCCGGGCCGGCACCCACGAACGCTTCCGCGAGGACATCACGACCGGCCGCGCCCTGACCTTTGGGCAACTCGCCTCGACCGACCCCTTCCCCACCTTCTTCCCCCTCGTCGCCTCCGCCCGCAGCGCGCCCGGCGGCACCTCCAACTACATCCTCCAGCTCTCGCTCGGCACCCTCACGGCCTTCGACCTCCTCGACGCCACCTACTCGGTCCTCGACCGCACGCCCCTCGTCGGCACCCTCACCACCCCCATCACGCTCCCGCTCAACTACGGCTGGCGCCTCGTCCCCGACAACCACCAGGCCTACCTCGACGAGATCACCCCCGGCCGGCCCGAGAACCGCCTCACCTTCGGCTCCCTCGACACCCAGCAGCCCTGGTCCCTCCTCCCCAACGCACGCTCCTGGCTCTTCACCTTCTCCACCCCGTGGGGCAAGACGCACACCTACGGCGACTACGCACGCCGCCACGACGACGCCGTGAAGGCCAACGAGAAGCTCATCGCCGACTGGCTCGCCAAGGAGGAGGACCGCAAGAAGTACAACGACGAGGCCCTCAAGACCCTTCGCCAGCGCAACGCCGACCTCCAGCGCCGGTACCAGCAGGAGCTCGAGGCCACCCACCGCGACAACGACGCCGCGCTCCAGCGCTACCACAACGACAAGAAGGCGGCCGAGGAGCACAACCTGCGGGCCAAGACCCTCAACGCCATCTCCCAGAGCGTCCTCGACCTCCCGGGCGCCCTCGTCCCCAAGCCCCCGCGGCCCGCCATCCCGGCCAGGCCGCGCCCGCGCCCCGTCCCCAAGCCCCCTGTCACCCCGCCCGCGACGCCCCCCGCGACCCCCGCGGTCACCCCGGCTCCCGCACCGGCCCCCGCGCCGGCCCCCGCTCCGAGGCCGAGGCCCAGGCCTGCCCCCGTCCCGGCCCCGAAGGTCAAGCCGAAGGCCGCGCCGGAGCCCGAGGAGCCCGCCCCCAAGGCCAAAGCCCCAGCCGAGTGATGGCCTCTTGATGAAGACCGCCTAAAGGCCGAACTACCAACAGGTTGCGACCTGGTTCGTAGTTCGGCCTTTAGGCGGAAATGACCCGCAACGGCTCCATGCTGCCGAGAATCGCCATTCTAGCGATCTCGCGCCCCCTCCGAGGGGGCGCAAGAAGGGGTACGCCCCCGAATTCCGCTGAGAATCGCCATTTCATCCATCTTGCGCCCCTGCGCGTGCCCACACATGCGCACGACGATATGACCCGGGCCACGCGGCCACACGCCTCTCGCGCCAGCCGTAAAGCATTGGAGATTGGACGGTTACGGAACTCACGGCTCCCCGCTATCCCGCGTCCGTGCCCCCGGGCGGCCCCCATCTTGCGCCCCACGAAGCGGCAGGGGGGCGCAAGATGGGGGCCGACGCAGCGGAGCCTCCCGCCGCGCACCCCCGCCGTCCCGCCGCCGCCTGCTGCTTCCTGCCGACTGCCGACTTGCCCTACGCCCGCATCTCCTGCCCGCCGTCCACCAGGAGCGAGATGCCGGTGATGTAGGAGGCCAGGTCGGAGGCGAGGAAGAGGATGGCGTTCGCGATGTCCTCGGGCAGGCACGAGCGGCCCAGCGGCACGAGCGAGTCGTAGTGGGCGCGCACCTGGTCGGGCGCGATGCCGAGCTTCGCCGCCTGCTTGGCGATGAACTCGGCGTTCCAGATGCCGCTGCCCTCGAACACGTTGCCCGGGAGGATCGAGCAGCAGCGGATGCCCTGCTTGGCATATTCGCGCGCCCACGACTGCGCGAGGCCGATGACGCCGAACTTCGTGGCGCAGTAGTGCGACAGCTCGCTCGAGCCGCGCACGCCGCTCTTCGAGCTGATGTTGATGACGACCCCGCCCTTGCCCTGCTTCACCATCTGGGCGATGGCCGCCTTGCCGCACCACATCGTGCCCGTGAGGTTCACCGCGATCATGCGGTCCCAGTCCCTCGGCGTCATGTTCACCAGCCTCACGGGATACGACAGCCCCGCGTTGTTCACCAGGATGTCCACGCTGCCGAAGCGGGCGACGGCCTCGGCCACCATGCGGGTGGCGTCGGCCTCCTTCGAGATGTCCACCTGGACCGCGAGTGCGCCCGCGGGGGCGAAGTCCTTTTCGATCTCGGCGGCGGTCTGCTCCGCGAGGTCGAGCTTGATGTCGGCGATGGCCACGTTGGCGCCCGACGCGGCCAGTGCCCTGGCGATGCCGCGCCCGATGCCGCTGCCGCTGCCCGTCACGATAGCCGTCTTGCCGTCGAACCGAATCTCCACGTCCTGTCCCTTTCCGCGTCGCATGGCAGGGGGAATGAGCGCACTGGAGGGGATCATATCACCCTCCACCCGTCCGGTCAACCCCCCTCTACGGTCGCAGGTGCAGGCCCTCGGGGTTGCCGGCGGCGCGGAAGGCGTCCTTCAGCCAGGCAGGGTCGCCCGACTCGGGCGGCACGCAGGTGAGCGTGAGGCGCCGGTCGGCCATCGCGGCCGCCCACTGAAACACGTCGCCGTGTTGAAGGACGAAGGGCACGAGGGGGGCGTTGCGCTTCTCGAAGCAACGGCCCCCGAGGTCAACGTCCAGGGCACCCACGCGGTCGTCCCACGCCGCGGCGAAGAGGGCGGCGAAGGACACATTCCCCCGGGCGCGCAGGGTGATCCTGTCGCCATCGGCCTCCTGCCGCGACACCACGTAGTCCAGGATGGCGCACAGGTCGGTCGCGGCCATGCCCGGCAACGGACGCCCCCAGAGCATGGCGTTCCGCTGCCAGGAGCCCTCGAACGACGCGGGATTCCCCTCGCCGATGGGGCTGCACGCCCTGAAGGTGAGGAGGCCGCCGGTGAGACCCGCCATCGCCCGCAGCGAAAGCTCGCCCGTGAAACGAACATCGGGGAGGACGACGAGCGTGCCGCTCCGCGCCAGAATCTTCAATTCATCCCCCACCTTGGCGAGCAGCGCGTCCTTGCCGCCGTCGTCGCACACGATGACGACGGGCAGCTTGCCGACGCACGCCGCAGGGTGGACGATCAGGGTGGGCACGAGGATGCCGCCCTCACTGGGGATGAGGACGCGCTCGGTGGCAAGGCCATCGGCCTCCTCGGTGCGGATGACCCTGGCCTCGGCGCGCCGGGGCAATGGCTTGCCGAGCAGGTCCTCCAGCGCCCCGCGCATTTTCCTGCGATAGGCCAGCCAGTCGTCGCGGCTGGCGAGCTTCGGCGGGCCGCCCGCCTTCTGGGCGTACAGGCGGCCGATGTGGCCGAAGCCCTTGTCGCCCGTCATGTCGGCCTTGAGCTTCTGGATGGTCTCGACGGGGAATGTCTTGACCTCGGGCTCGGGCACGGGCCCGCCGTGGTCCTTGTTGCGGAGCCATTTCTCCATCCACCAGACCATCCGCTCGCGCTTGGCCTTGTCGTAGCTGTGCTCGGTGGGCCAGTACTTGCAGTCGAGGCGGCCGGCCAGGCCGTTGGCCTCGTAGAGCCTGCGAATCGTCGGGTAGTTGTTGGCCTCGAACGAGCGGGTCCAGTCGTTCATCGTGAGATACTGGACGGCGCAGGGGAGGCCGAGGGCGCTCAGCTCGGGCTCGTCGGTGTGCCGCATGATGTTCGGGAAGTGGTTGCAGGCGCAGTGGTGGGCGCCGACGAACACGATTTCGCGGCAGTCGCAGGTCATGCCCACGATAGTCGCCGCCTTCACCCGCTCGTCGGCCGCGACGAGCATCTGGGTCTGGAGCCCTCCGCCCGAGCAGGCCGTGGCGCCGATGCGCGCCTTGTCCACTTCAGGCAGGCTTGCCAGGTAGTCGAGCGCCCGCATGTTGTTCCAGATCATCAGCGTCTGGTGCGAGATGCCGAGGGTGGGGTCCTCGTAGTGGTTCTGGGTCGAGGAGAAGACCACGTAGCCCATCTTCGCCAGGACGAGGCAGCGCTTCTGCACCTCGGGATGCGCGTTGCCGTTCGGCCAGTGCCCGTGCGGGCAGAGGATGGCGGGCGCGGGCCGCTCGGCGAACTGCTTGGGCATGAAGAGCAGGCCCGTGGTGTAGACCTCGGGCCAGAGCCGACAGGCCACGCGGCGGACGGTGCACCACTCGTGGTCGAGCGGCTCGGAGAGGCGGGCGTCGAGCGGCACGCGCTCGGGCAGCGGCCACAGCCCGGCGCACTCCAGGAGCTTCTGGCGGAGGGCCTTCTGGTGCGCCTGGAACTCCTCGCCCTTTCGCACCTCGAGCGGCTTGGGGCGGCACATCTCCTCGAAGTAGCCCACGAGCATCGCCGCCACCTCGCGGCGCTCGGCGAGGACATTCGTCTTCCGCTCCCAGGCCCACGGCTCCGCCGCAATCGCCCGGCTCAGGAGAACCGCTGCGCCAGCAACCAGAGCAAAGGACCTTTGCATTGACAGACCCTCGCAAGCGGCGCTTCCTCCTGACGCCTCCCTTCATAGGATGTTGGTGGCCCCCTGTCAAGCGCGCTGGGCTTGATCGGGGGCAGCAGGAAGGCTAGGATGAGGACGCCACAAGGAAAAGGGGGTTGGCTATGGACCCACGGCCTGATCTGCTCGACGCGCGGTCGCCCAAGAGGATCGAGGTGTTCCAGATCACGGGCGAGGACTGCCCGTCGAGCCACGTGTACATGGAGGCGCAGGTTTTCACGCCCGATTCGCGGCGCTTCATCCTCCATCGCTCGGCTCACGCCCACGGCAGCAGCCAGCACGACCCCGACCACCGCTACCTCATCTGCGACACGGCCAGCGGCGAGCTGACGGCCATCACCGAGGAAACCGGCACCACCGCGCCCTCCGTCTCCCCCGACGGCAAGACCCTCTACTACTTCGTCAACGAAACCCAGGTCAACGGCGGCAAGCTGACGCTGAAGCGGGTGGGAATGGACGGCTCGGACCGGCGGACGATTCTCGTTCTGGATTCGCCGCTGCCCGACACCAAGTTCCGCCCCAGCGGCATCTACCCGCTCTCGACCATCTCGTCGGACGGCAAGCGCCTCGCCCTCTCGGCCTTCCTGGGCGACGGGCAGACGAAGGACGCGCCCTTCGGCCTCATGGTCTTCGACCTCGAGAAGGCAACCGTCCGCCTCATCCTCCACGGCCAGACCTGGTGCAACGTCCATCCCCAATACTGCCGCTCGCTCGACCCGGCCGCGTCGCACGACATCCTGGTCCAGGAGAACCACGGCAACCAGTGCAACGAGCGGGGCGGCATCGTCAAGCTCGTCGGGTCCGAGGGCTGCGACATCCACGCCTTGCGCGACGACGGCTCGGCCTTCCGCAACATGCCCTGGGGCCGCGACGGCAACGAGCATCCCCAGGGCCACCAGTGCTGGCGCGGCCGCTCGACCCGGGCCATCACCAGCACCGGCACCCGCAAGCCGCCGGAGAACCAGCTCATCGAGAGCCCGCCCGCGCCCTTCGCGGGACACGTGGGCATCCGCACCCCCGGCGGCGTGCGGAACGACCTGACCCGCACGTTCCCCAAGCCGCGCTTCTGCCATTTCGGCACCGACGTCGCGGGCCGCCGCATCGTCTCCGACGCCTGGCACGAGAAGGGCTGGTGCCTCTACCTGGCCGACCTGCCGGCGAAGGAGGGTGAGCCGCTGGAGAAGTGGTGGTATCTCCTCGACCCGCGCGCGACGCGCACAAAGGGCGCACACCCCCACCCCTTCCTGTCGCCCGACGGCTCGATGGCCTTCTTCAATTCCGACGAGGGCGGCCTGCTCCAGGCCTACATGATTCGCGGACTGGACACGCTTCGGTGAGGAGAATCGCCCCCTTCGGGGGCTGCGAGGAGGCTGTGATGAACATCACACGTCGGTGGTTCCTCTCGCGTTCCGGGGCCGTGGCCGCCTCACTTGGGGCGTTCGCGGGCAAGGCCGCGCTCTCAGGAGAGAAGGTTATGCTCCCCGCCGTAGACACGCACCAACACCTCTGGGACCTCGCGAAGCTCCGCCTGCCGTGGCTCAAGCCGGGCAGCGATCTGAGCCGCAGCTTCGTGATGAAGGACTACGTCGAGGCGATCGACGGCCTCAACGTGGTGAAAGCCGTCTACATGGAAGTGGACGTCGCGCCCGAGGACAAGCTGGCCGAGGCCGAGTACGTGGTGGGCCTGTGCAGGCAGAAGGACAATCCGACCTGTGCCGCAGTGATCGGCGGCCGCGTGGCCGAGCCGGGCTTCAAGGACTACATCACACGCTTCAAGGGCAGCCCCTACGTCAAGGGCGTGCGGCAGATCATCGGCAAGCCCGGCCAGTGCCTCGAAGATGCCTTCGTGAAGGGCATTCGCCTGCTGGGTGGGCTGGGGATGAGCTTCGACGTCTGCACGAGGCCGGCCCTCCTCGCCGACGCCGCGAAGCTCGTCGAGGTGTGCCCCGACACCCGCTTCGTCGTGGACCACTGCGGGAACGTGCCGCCCAAGAGCCTGCTGCCCGGCGGCGATGAGGCCGTCGCCGAGGCCTGGCGCCGCGATATGGGTCGGCTCGCGAAGGCGGGCGGCCGCGTCGTGTGCAAGCTCTCGGGCATCGTGGCGAGCCTGCGGAGAGGCGAGTGGTCAGCCGACGACCTGGCCCCCGCCATCAATGCCTGCATCGAGACCTTCGGCCCCGAGCGCTGCGTGTGGGCCAGCGACTGGCCCGTGTGCACCCGCGGCGCGGCCCTGCGCGAATGGCTCACGGCGTTCCGCCAAGTCATCGCCCCCCGCCCCGAGGCCGACCAGCGCAAGCTCCTCCACGACAACGCCGTCCGCTTCTACGGGCTGAGGGATTAGACGCCGATGCCCAGCAGGTGCCCGAGCTGGTAGGCGATGAGCGTGAGGAGGTAGGCGAGTGCGGTGAGGCCGCCGAGCTGGAAGAGCGCCCAGCGCCAGGAGCCGCTCTCGCGGCGCGTGGCGGCGATGGTCGCCACGCAGGGCATGCTCACGAGGCAGAAGAGCATGATGCAGAAGCCGGTGAGCGGCGAGTAGTCCTGGCGGAGGTGCTGGCGGAGGGCTTCGCGGTTGGCCTCGCCGGAGCCGACGGCGTAGACGATGCCCATTTGTGCGACGAATGCCTCCTTGGCGGCGAAGGCGCCGATGAGGGCCGTGCCGATCCGCCAGTCGAAGCCCAGCGGCCGCAGCGCGGGCTCGATGGCTTTGCCGATTCGCCCCGCCGCCGAGTGGGCCAACCGCTCCGCCGCCTGGCTGTGCTCGGCGGCGGCCAGCTCGGCCTCCCGCTTCGCCGGGTCGGCCAGGCGCTCGGCGTTCGCGCGGCGGGCCGCGTAGTCCTGGCTGAACTGCGTCTTCTTCGGATAGGTGGTGAGCGCCCACAGGATGATGGAGAGGGCGAGGATGACGGTGCCGGCCTTCCTGACGTAGAGCCAGCCGCGCTCCCACATGTGGATGGCGAGGCCGCGCAGCGTGGGCATGCGGTAGGGCGGCAGCTCCATCACGAGCGGGGTCGTCTCGCCCCGCAGCACGGTCATCCGCAGCACCTTGGCGGCCAGGACGGCCAGGACCACGCCAATGAGGTACATGAGGAAGTACATGACGGGCTGGAGTCGCAGGGCGATGGGGCCGGCGTGCACGAGCACGCGGTCGGCGAAGAAGGCGCCGACGATGACGGTGTAGATGACGAAGCGGGCGGAGCAGCTCATCAGGGGCACGACGAGCATGGTCGTCAGCCGGTCGCGGCGGCTATCGAGCGTCCGCGTCGCCAGCACGGCCGGCACAGAGCACCCGAAGCCGATGAGCATGGGAATGAAGCTCTTGCCGTGCAGGCCGATCTTGTGCATCAGGTGGTCCATGAGGAACGCCGCGCGAGCCATGTAGCCGGTGTCCTCGAGGAACGCGATGGCCAGGAAGAGGAGCAGGATGTAGGGCAGAAAGGTGAGCACGCCGCCGACGCCGGCGATGACGCCGTCGCACAGGAGGTCGCGGAGCGCGCTCTCGGCCCCCGCGGGCCACAGCCCGGCCACGGTGCCCGAGAGCCAGCCGAAGAAGCTCTCGATCCAGTCGGTCGGCGCGTGGCCCACCGAGAAGGTGAACTGGAAGGTGAGGTAGGTGAGGAGCAGGAAAAGGGGCAGGCCGATGGCGCGGTGGAGGATCACCGCGTCAATGCGGTCGGACATCGAGTGGCGTGCCTCGACGGTGCGGGTGACGGCCTCCTGGCAGGCGCCGGAGATGAAGCCGTAGCGGCGGTCGGCGAGGACGGTTTCGGGGTCTTCGCCGAAGATGTGGCGGAGGTGCTGGCGGGACGCGGCGGCGGCTTCGAGCAGTTCGGCCCCGCCGGCCCCCCCTTGCTCGATGCGCTCGCGGATGATGCGGTCGTCCTCGAGGAGCTTGATAGCGAGCCAGCGCGGGGGATAGTGGCCGGCCAGACCGGGGCGGGCGCGGATGAGGGGCTCGAGCTTGTCCAGCTCCTCGTCCATCTCGCGGCCGAAGTGGATCTCGGCGGGGCGCAGCACGTCGCGCCCCTCGGCGATGTCGAGGATGGCGTCGAGAAGCTCGGCCGTGCCCTTGTTCCTGTGGCCGATGGTGGGGACGACGCGAGCGCCAAGCAGCTCGCCGAGGCGCTGGTGGTGGATGGCGAAGCCGCGGCGCTCCGCCACGTCGCTCATGTTCAGGGCCAGGACCAGCGGCACGCGGAGCGCGATGAACTGCGTCGCCAGGTAGAGGTTCCGCTCGAGGTTCGAGGCGTCCACCACATCCACCACGACGTCGGGCTGCTCCTCGATGACGAAGTCGCGGGCGACCACCTCCTCGATGCTGTAGGGGGTGAGGCTGTAGGTGCCGGGCAGGTCCACCACCTGGATGCGCACGCCGCGGTGGATGCACGTGCCCTCCTTCTTCTCGACGGTGACGCCGGGGTAGTTGCCCACGTGCTGGTGGGCGCCGGTGAGGTTGTTGAAGAGCGTCGTCTTGCCCGAGTTGGGGTTGCCGGCGAGAGCGATGGTGAGGGTCTTGTGCGCCATGGGAGCCTGTCCAAGAATTCACGGGGGCCTCAGGCCGGGGGCTGGACCAGGATCTTCGTGGTCATGCCGCGGCCGAGGGCGAGGCGCGTGCCCTTGACCTCGACGAGGGCGGGACCGCGGCCGCGGTTGCGCAGCATCCGCACCTCGACACCGGGCACGAGGCCCATGGCCGAGAGGCGCGACGCCATGCCGCAGCCGGCGTCCAGCTTCACGAGGCGGACCCGCTGCCCCTCGGGCACACTGCCGAGGGCCAGCGTGCCGCCCGCGTCGCTCTTCCCTGCTCCGCGCTCCAGGGCCACCGCGAGTCCTTTCTATCCCCTCGCCTCCCTGGCGTGGGGGCCCGGGCCGGGGCGCTCCCGGGCGCCCTGGACGAACTCCACCAGGCGGTCGAGCACCTGGGCCTCGATGGCGTGCTCCATCGCGCACGCGTTCCGCTCCGCCACCGCGCGGTCGAGGCCCAGGAAGTCCGACAGGAATCCCGTGAGCACGTCGTGCCGCCGCACCATCTCGCGCGCGATCCGCTCGCCCGCGGGCGTGAGCGTCACGTAGCTGTAGGGCGTGTGGTTCACCAGGTCCTTCGAGGCCAGGCTCCGCAGCGCGCCGGTCACCGAGGGCATCTGCACGCGGAGCCGGGCGGCGATGTCGCGCACCCGCGCCACCCGCTCCTCGCGCTCGAGGTGGTAGATCGCCTCGAGATAGTCTTCCAGGCTGGCGGAGAGTTCCGGCGACACGGCGGTTGTGAACCTCGGGTAACAAAGTTAGCGTCGCCTAATTATACCCGCCCAGACCCCCGCGTGTCAAGCGCGAATGCGAAGACAACTTGACCCGGCGAGCCGCAATGACTACCCTAGAGTTCTGCGCCGCAGCGCGTGCGCCCTGCGCACAGGCTGCGCGGGGCAAGACTCGCCCCTCTGGTTGCGGCCCTGTGGTCCGGGGCATTCCCGCGAAGAGGAGAACGGTCGTGCGAAGCATAGCGGTGGTCCTGGGCTGTCTGGTCGTGATGGCGCTCGGGTGCGGCCAGGAGGGCGGCCGGGGCGGCGCGAAGAAGCGGGGCACTGGCACGCCCCTGGCCGGGAAGAAGGCCGTCCTCATCGTCGCCCCCAAGGACTTCCGCGACGAGGAGCTGGAGGCGCCCCTGGCGCTCCTCCGGGCGAAGGGCTGCTCGGTGGCCGTCGCCTGCTCCTCGCTCGACGAGGCGGCCGGCATGCTCGGCGCGAAGGTCAAGCCCGAGGTCCTCCTGAAGGACATCGCGGCCACCGACTACGATGCCATCGTGTTCGTCGGAGGCGTGGGCGCGAGCGTCTACTTCGACGACCCGACCGCCCACGCGCTGGCCAAGGACGCCGTGGCCGCCGGCAAGATGCTTGCCGCCATTTGCGTCGCCCCGTCCATCCTCGCCCGCGCCGGCGTGCTCCGCGACAAGGAGGCGACCGCGTGGGACTCGCAGAAGGACGACCTGGAGAAGTGCGGCGCCCGCTGGTCCGACGGGCCCACCGCGCGCGATGGGCGGATCATCACGGGCAACGGGCCGAAGGCCGCCAAGCGGTTCGCCGAGGCGCTCGTCGAGGCCCTCGCCGAGCCGCCCAAGCCGTGACGAGGGAAGGGCCATGCGCGAGGAAGGCACCGTCGTGGACGTCGAGGGGCGGCTCGCGCGTGTGCGCATGAAGCCCGGAGCTCAGTGCGGCCGGTGCTGCGCCTGCTCCGCCCTGGGCGGGGGCGACCGCGAGCTGGAGGTCGAGACCGACCTCCCCCTCCTACCGGGCTCCCGTGTCCTCGTCGAGATCCCCCGGGGCAATCCCTGGCTCAGCTCGCTCCTGCTCTTCGTGCTCCCGCTGGCCGGGCTGGTTGCGGGGGTTATCGTCGGCGCGCAGTGGGGAGGGGGCGACGCCGCGCCTCTGCTTCTCGGCTTCGGCCTGCTTGTCGCGCTCTTCGCCATGGCTGCGATCATTGACAAGACCATCATCCGCAAGCGCCAGAAGCCGCCGGCCATTGTCGAGGTGCTGGGGCCCGACACGTAGATGAGCGCACCCGTGCTGCCCATAGGACCCATGGGACGCATGGGACATATGGGACCTGGGTGTTCTGCCCCATAGGTCCCATATGTCCCATCGGTCCCATCTCAACCGCCGAAAGGAACACCCAATGCCCAGGCCCAAGCGTGCGGCGCCCCCCGCCCCCGAGCGGGTCATCCGCGTCGCCTTCATCGGCGCGGGGGCGCGCGCCACGATGTCGCACTACCCCTCGATCCGCGACCTCCCGGGCGCCGAGATTTGCGCCATCGCCGAGCTGGACGCCGCGAAGCTGCGCAAGGCCGCCGAGCAGTTCGGCGTCAAGGCCATCTACACGAGCCACCGCGAGATGCTCGAGAAGGAGCGGCCCGACGTCGTCTACGCCATCATGCCGCCGCACCACCTCTACGATGTGGCCTTCGCCGTGATGAGCGCCGGCTGCCACCTCATCATCGAGAAGCCGCCTGCCGTCGCCGCCGAGCAGACCCGCCAGATGGCCGTCCTCGCCCGGAAGAAGGGCCTCATCACCGGCGTCACCCTCCAGCGCCGCTACAGCCCCGTCGTCCGCGCGGCCAGGAAGCTCTGCGAGGAGCGCGGCCCCGTCCACTCCGCTGTCGCGACCTTCTACAAGAACACCGTCGGCGCCGGCCCCTACTACGGCGGGGCGATGGACATTCTGACCTGCGACGCGATCCACGCGGTGGACACGCTCCGCTACCTGTGCGGCGGCGAGGTGCGCAGCGTGGCGAGCGACGTGCGCCGCCTGCTGGCCGAGCACTTCACCGCCCACTACGCTCTCGTGCGCTTCGACTCTGGCGTCACCGGCGTGCTCTTGACCAACTGGATGGCGGGCCGCCGCTTCTTCACGTTCGAGGTGCACGGCACGGGCATCTCGGTCTTCGGCGACCCCGAGGAGGGCGGCAAGGCCTACGCCGACAACCAGAAGGAGCCGCTCCGCACCCTCGACCCCTTCGACCTCGCCGCGAGCAAGGAGCCGCACCGCGCCTACGGCGAGTACGACATGAACGCCCACTTCCTCTCCTGCGTCCGCCGCGGCGTGCAGCCCGAGACGAACCTCGATGACGCCGTGAAGACGATGGAACTCGTGGACCGCATCTACCATTCGCAAATCTGACGCCGGCGACAAGGCCGCCGCAGGAGCACCCCCTCGGTTTGAAACGAGGGGGAGCCATGCGTAGACTATGGCGTGTTCTGAGGCGTGGGCGGTCCGCATGGGGCAGGCTTGCGCCGCGCGGAGGCGGGAAACCACAGGAGCGTTGCAGTGCCGCGGAAGTTGGTGGCCGAGGCGTGGCGCCGGCTGCGCACGCCGGGGGTGCCGTTGGGGCTCATCCTGGCCGGTGTCGTGGGCGTCGGGGCCGGGCTGGGTGCGGTGCTGTTCCGCTGGCTGATCGCCACGTTCCAGGGGCTGTTCTTCGGGGGCGGCAGGGAACTGCTGGGGTTCCTGGGGCAGTACTACGTGATCCTGGTGCCGGCAGCGGGCGGGTTGCTGGTGGGGCTGATCGTGAACTACTTCGCCAAGGAGGCGAAGGGGCACGGGGTGCCCGAGGTGATGCTGGCCGTGGCGGCGAAGGGGGGGCGAATCCGGCCTCGGGTGGCGGCGGCCAAGATCCTGGCGTCGGCCGTCTGCATCGGAAGCGGCGGCTCGGTGGGCCGCGAGGGGCCGATCGTGCAGATCGGCTCGGCGCTCGGGTCCACCGTGGGCCAACTCCTGCGGCTGCCGACCGTGTGGCTGCGGACCCTGGTGGGCTGTGGGGCGTCGGCGGGCATCTCGGCCACGTTCAACGCGCCGCTCGGCGGCTGCTTCTTCACGATGGAGCTGCTGTTCCGGTCGTTCGCCACCAAGGGCTTCGCCTTCGTCGTCGTCAGCGCCGTCGCCGGCAACCTGGTGGCGCTGGCCTTCCTGGGCAACAGCCCGGCGTTCGTGGTCGGCAACTACGCGCTGGCCGACGCCCGCGAGATGCTGCTCTACGTGGGACTGGGCGTGCTGACCGGGCTGGTGGGCGTGGCGTTCATCAAGACCATTCACTTCTCCGAGAACCTCTTCGAGGCCATCCGCCGCATCCCCGAGTGGGTGAAGCCGGTGATCGGCGGGCTGATCGTGGGCTGCATCGGCCTCTACTCGCCCGACCTGTTCGGCGTGGGCTACGGCAAGACGCCGTGGGTGGGCCACGCGAGCATTGACAACGTGCTGGCGGGGGAGATTCCGCTCAAGGTGCTGCTCGTCCTGGTGCTCCTGAAGCTGCTGGCGACCTCGACGACCATCGGCAGCGGGGGCAGCGGCGGGGTGTTCGCCCCGAGCCTGTTCCTCGGGGCGATGACGGGCGGCATCGTGGGACTCGCGGCGGCGCGCTTCTTCCCCGGCAGTCCTACGGGCGAGGGCGCCTATGCCCTGGTCGGCGCCGCGGCGCTCTTCGCGGGCGTCGCCAGGGCGCCCATCACCAGCGTCGTGATGATCTTCGAGCTCACACGCAACTACGCCCTCATCCTGCCCGTGATGACCACGGTCGTCGTGTGCACCGGCATCGTGCGCCTGTTGAGCCGCGAGACGATCTACACCGAGAAACTCATCCGGCGCGGCATTGACCTCCAGAAAATGGGGCGCGCCCGGCTCGTCGCCGGTGTGCGCGTGGGCGACGTGATGACGGTGGACTTCCCGACCGTGCCCGGCGCCATGAGCCTCGCGGACCTCGCCGCGAGATTCCACGACACCGGCCACCATGGCTTCCCCGTCCTCGACAGCAAAGGCAAGCTCTGCGGCGTCGTCACCCTCTCCGACCTGCGCGAGGCCGAGCAGTTGATCGGTCACGAGGCCCTGGTCGTCGCCGACATATGCTCCCGCTCCCTCCTTACGGCCTATCCCGACGAAACCGTGGGCGACGTGCTCTCCCGTGCCGCCGAGAGCAACTTCGGGCGCATCCCCATCGTGGACCCGGATGACGAGGGCAGGCTGCTCGGCGTCTTGCGGCGCACAAGCCTCGTGGAGGCCTGGCACCACGCCATCGAGCGCGGCGAGGAACTGATCTGAGCCGCCATCCGCCCTGGGCCAACCCCCTACACACTGCCGGGAGGCCGCAGGTGGGCCTGGAGGTCGGCGTCGAAGCGGCGGAAGATGTCCGTCAGGCGGGCCACGATGTCCGGATGCTCGCCCGCGACGTTCTTCGTCTCGCCGATATCAGTCAAGAGATCGAACAGCAGCGGCGCTTTCTCCTGCGGCGCGCCCTTGGTCTGCGGTCGCCCGCCGGGCGCGACGACGTGGAGTTTCCACTTCCCCTGCCGCACGGCGGCGAGTTGGCCCTGCGCCGTGTGGTAGAAGAAGGCGTCGTAGGGCGATTTCGCCCCGGCCTCCCCTGCCAGCAGCGGCCAGATGTCCTTGCCGTCAATGATGCGGTCCTTGGGCGCCTCCGTGCCGGCGAGCCGGGCGAAGGTGGGCAGCAGGTCCATGATGGTCGCCACCTCGCGGCATTCTGCGCCCGCGGGCACTTGCCCGGGCCAGCGGACGATGCACGGCTCGCGCATGCCGCCCTCCCAGGTGGAGCCTTTCTTGCCGCGGAGCGGGCCGGCCGAGCCGGCGGCAGGGCCGTTGTCCGAGGTGTAGACCACCAGCGTCTTCTCGTCTATCCCGAGCTTCTTGAGCGCGGCGAGGATCTGCCCCACGCTCCAGTCAATGCACTCGATGACGTCGCCGAAGAGGCCCGCGCCGCTCTTGTCCTTGAACCTCTCGGAAATATGCAGCGGGTAGTGCGGCATCGTGTGCGGCAGGTAGAGGAAGAACGGCTTGTCCTTGTTCGCCGTGATGAAGCGGACGGCCTCCTCGGTGTACCGCTCGGTCAGGGTCGCCTGGTCAACGGGATACTCGATGACCTTGTCGTTGCGCATCAGCGGCACGGTGCTGCGCTTGTGCTCGCCCTTGCGGCGGACCTCGTCGCTGAGGTCCGCCGGCAGCTTCGCGTCGGGCGCGTAGTCCATGTCCGGCGGCAGCCACATGTCGTTGCTGAAGGGAATGCCGAAGTAGTAGTCGAAGCCCTGGCTGGTGGGGAGGAACTGCTTCTGGTAGCCGAGATGCCACTTGCCGATGCAGGCGGTGGCGTAGCCCTGTGGCTTGAGCGCTTCGGCGACGGTTACTTCGGAAGGGTTCAGGCCCTTGGTGGAATTGGGGAAGAGCACGTGCTGGTGCATGCCCACCCGCCGCGGGTAGCAACCCGTCATCAGCGACGAGCGGGTCGGCGTGCACACGGGGGCGGTGACGTAGAAGTCCGAGAAGCGCGTGCCCTCGGTGGCCATGCGGTCAATGTTGGGCGTCTTGAACTTCGTGGCGCCGTAGCAGCCCAGGTCGCCATAGCCCTGGTCATCGGCATAGATGACGATGAAGCTCGGCTTCTGCGGCGGCGCGGCGGCAGCCTTTCCCCCGGCCATCAGGGCCGGCGTCAGCGCCCCCACGGTGCCGAGAAAGCGGCGGCGGGTGAGCGTCGGCATCTTCTGCTCCTTTCTGTTAGAGGCGCCTGCCCCCGCCGGCAAGAGCGTCCACTGCGCGCCCACGCCGCGAAGGCCACGTTCGGAGTGCGGGCTTTAGCCCGTATCTTCGCGGTCGAATCGCCAATCCAAGATACGGCCTGAAGGCCGCACTCCGAACCGGGGACTTTCCGCAACAAGAACGAGTTGATACATCTATTCCCCTCGCAGATCAAGCCGCCCTGCGAACCGCACCGCGGCGGGATGAGAAACAGCGCGAGTGTTGTCCAACTAGGGCGGGAGCGCTCAGCGGCCGCGGGGCGGCAGCGCGGGCGTCGGCTCTCGGCCCAGCAGCAAGGCGTCGAGCTTCGTGCCGTCCTCGCGGCACGAGACCTCGATGAGCGCCACGCCGGCGTCGAGGCGCATCGCCGTCGCCTCGGCCGCCTTGCCCGCGCGGAACGGCGTCCACTCCCACGTCGCGTGCACGCCCGTGTGCCATTCGGCGCGCGACAGCACGTCGCGGCCCGCCTGCCGCACGCGGACGAAGAACGAATCGTCGTCGGGCGTCGCCGCCTGCACGCGGCCGAGCAGGTAGTAGTCGCCTGCCTTCGGCACGTGAACGGTCCACAGCGCCCGCGCGGTGGGGCTGCTCCCCTTGCCTCCCGGCTCGCCGGGCACCCAGAGGAACTTCCCGCCCGAGGCCGCCCCATCTCTGTCCACGCGGAACGGCGGCACGACGAATGCGGCGGATTCGGCCTCGAATGGCTCGCCCGCCCGCGCGGCGCCGCGGGCGCCCCGCTCGGCCCGCTCGAGGAGGCGTCGGTAGGTGCGAATCGGCTCGACCTGGCCCAGGATTTCGCGGCCCAGGTCGCGGCCGTTGACCATCAGCAGCGCGTTCTCACTGCCCGGCTCCCAGCCCTCGCACGCAAGGCGCTGCTCCCTTACCACGTCGGCCACGAGGCGGAGGCGGCGGCCCGCGGCGGGCACCGACACGTCCACCTGGCTCCCCTCGACCTTCGCCTCGGCGCCGGCGAAGTCGCGGCGGAACGCGGCGAACGCCGCATCGTCCAGCCCCTCGGCGGCGCGCGCCCACACGGCCACAGTGGCCCGCGCCTTGGGCGGCCCGGCCTCGTGCACGCACGTGAGGCGCATCACGGGATGCTTCCCGCCGTCGCTCACCAGTACCACGGGCGCGCCCAACACAAACCGAATCCCGACCGCAACGTCCTCGACCCGCAGGCACACGGCGGCCCCCTCGGGCACGGGCATTTGGCCCTGCGGCTCGACCTTGGCGGGCGCATCGCCAACCCATACCTCGGCCTTCGAGGGAAGCACCACGTGCGAGAAGAGACACGTCGGCTCCGGCGCCCACCGCTTGAACGTGCCCACCCCAGGGTCGGCCGACGACAAGACCAGAGCGTCCCGCTCGTGCTGCGCGCTCATCTGGAACGGCACGAGGTGCAGCGCCTTGGCATGCCCGCCGCCGGTGAGGGCCTTTCTCTGGCCGTAGGCGTCGCCGCGGGCGTCCATCAGGAAATTCACGACCGGCATCGCCGGCCCACCGGGCAGGTTCACGACAAGCTGCTTGCCCGTCGGCTCGTAGATGGTGCCCGAGCCGATGCTGAAGCGGCGGCCGACATAGTTCGCGGCGCGCTGCCAGGGCTCCGCGCCCCAGCGCTGGTGCACCATCCTGGGCGGCACTGTGACGATGGAGCTTCTCAGGTCGCGCGGCGGCTCCCAACGGCAAAGCTCGAGAAACGTGCCCGGCACGAAGGGTGGGTCGCTGGGGACCCAGCCCGCCACCTTCAGGTGCACGTCGAGGTAGCCGTGGCCCGTGAGGTAATCGTAGTCGCGGCTGTGCGCGCCGCCCAGGCGGAGGCCCGGCTCGAACCAGTTCGCCGCGATGTCGGTCCAGAAAAAGCGCAGCGCCGCCTCGGCCTTCTCCCGCCCCGCGGCCCGCTCCGCGAACCGGGCGATCAGCCCCAGTGAATCGAGGTCAACGCCATAATAGGTCGGGCTGACGTACTCGTGGACCCCGCAGTCCCAGGCGTGGAGCAGCCAGCGGTCGAGCATCGCGTAGCCCTCGTCGGCCAGGTCGGGGCGGCCGGTCGCCTCGCCGATGGCGATGCAGTTCCACGTCTTCATCAGGAAGATGTTCGTGTAGGTCTCGGCCACGCGATGCCGGCGGATGCCCTCGACGCTGAAGCGGATGAGGCGGTCGAGTCGCTCGACCCCTTCGGCATCGAGCCGTTTCTTGTGCCGCATCCAGACCAGGATGCCCTGCTGCATCGAGAACTCGACCGCGTTCAGGTCCTCGGGCCGCTCGGCCCGCCAGTACCAGCGGAAGTTCCCGAACGTGCGGCTCTTCTCATCCCGGTCCTGCATCTGCTCGGCGAGGCCGAGGGCCTTGGCGATTCGCTCGGGGTGCCAGCCGATGGCCGCGGCATCGAGTGCGAAGCCGAACAGCTCGCGCACGCCCATATTCGGAGGTGTCTTCTCGACCTGCGCCCATCGCCGTTCCAGGCGCGCCGCCACCTCGTCGCCCCTGTCCGCCGCCGCGGCGAGCCAGGAGACGGCGCCCAGCGCCATGCCAACGGCTCCAGCAACGCCCTTCATGCCTTCCCTTTGCCTCCAGCAGCCATAACACTTTGGGCCAACGGGACTTCCACCCGGCAACTGCAATCGCAAGTGCAATCGTGCCAGGCACAAGTGGTATTCTACCCATTCTGCAGCACCCATTCCACCCATTCTGTATCACCACCATTCCGTCATAAGGTTGATACACAATGCTGGGGAGGCGACAACGGGCGATTCTCGCCATTCTGTTCATTCTGTATCACCCCGCCCCTCCCTAGGGTTGATACACAATGGGCGCGGCTTCCCGCGTCAACGGTACCTGGTTGGCTCCCGCGCTTGCTGTCGGTCGCTCCGGGCGGTAGAATCCTCGGCGGGAGAGTCGGGAAGCACATCGTGAGGAGTGGGCGGGCATGGCGTTGAGCACCAGAGAGAGAGGAATTGTCCGCGACCTGGCGAAGCAGGTGGCCGAGGTGGCCAGCCTGCCCATCATGGCCGAGCGGCGGGCGATGTGGAAGCGACACAACGCCCTCCAGCGCGTGAGGCCGATGATCCTGGTCTCCCCCGAAGGCTCGTGGGGCGAGCTGCTGCCGCAATCGGTCCTGAGGTGCAAGGACGAGAAGGCACGGCGTATCGAGTGGCAGCTCCGCAGCCGGCTCTACTATCACGAACACCTCCACGACGACACGGTGATCGAGCGCGAATGGGTCGTCGGCAAGGCGATCAAGCACACGGGCTGGGGCCTGGAGCCGAAGAACATCCCCGCCACCGAGGCACGCGGGGCCTGGAAGTTCGACCCCGTGCTGAAGTCGCCCGAGGACCTCGAGAAGCTCACGTTCCCCCAGGTCGGCCACGACGAGAAGGCGACCGAACTCGCCCTCGCCGAGGCCCAGGAGCTGTTCGGCGACATTCTCGACGTGAGGCTCAAGGGCATCTCGCACATCTCCTTCCACCCGATGGCCCTCTACACCCGCCTCCGCGGCCTCAACGAGGCGATGATGGACATGGCGGTCGAGCCGAAGCTGGTGCACGACGCGATGGCGTTCTTCGAGGAGGGCCATCGCCGCGTCGTCCAGCACTACGAGCACCTGAACCTGCTGAGCCTGAACAACGACGGCACCTATCACTCCTCGGGCGGGAACGGCTACACCGACGAGTTGCCCGCGCCCGGCTTCGACCCCGCCCGCGTGCGCCCCTGCGACATGTGGGCGTCGGCCGAGGCGCAGGAGCTGGCCCTCGTCAGCCCCGAGATGCACGAGGAGTTTGCCCTCCAGTACGAGCGGCGCCTCCTGACCCCCTTCGGGCTCAACGGCTACGGCTGCTGCGAGGACCTGACGCGGAAGCTCGACTACGTGCTGGCGATTCCGAACATCCGCCGCATCAGCATCAGCCCCTTCGCCGACGTGGACCAGTGCGCCAAGAAGCTGGGGGCAAAGGCCATCTTCTCGTGGAAGCCGCACCCGTCGCACCTCGTCGGCGAGTTCGACGCCGACCGCCTCCGCGCCTACATCCGCCACGCCTGCGAGGCCACGCGCGGCTGCGTCGTCGAGATGATCCTCAAGGACACCCACACCTGCGAGCACCACCCCGAGCGCTTCACGCGCTGGACCGAGGTAGCCCGCGAGGTGGCGGAGAGGTACTGAAGATTCCGCAGGCAGGCAGGCCCTACCGCTGTCCGACCTGGGGGATGTGGTGCATCTCCCAGTCGCGTTTGCCTTCGAGCACAAGCAGCCACTGGGCGGCGGCGGAGAGCAGGTGCGCGTAGCCGCCGGTGTCGGAGAACTTGTCCCAGTCGTAGGTCGAGCCGAGGCTCGTGGGGATGTAGCCCTTCTCGTTGAAGATCGCCTGCCACGTCCGCAGCCCGCAGCCCAGCTCGCGCTCCAGCCACGCCTTCACGTCGGCCCCGGAACTGGTGAGGTAGACGCGCAGGTCCTTTCGCGTCGCGTGCTTGAGCCGCTCTTCCCAGATGCCGGGGTAGGCTTTGAGGGCCTGGAGTGCCCAGCCGCAGCAGACCATGTTCTGGGGGCCGAAGCGGGAGCCCATGGGCTTGACGCTCTTGTGGGGGCCTTTGCGCTCGGAGCGGTAGTCGGTCGGCTTGCCGTCCACGGCGTTGTAGGGGAAGAGGTCGAACTTGTTGATACCGGGCGGCATTTCCCAGTCGTCGCACCAGGCGCGGAAGAGCATCGGCTCGGTGTAGGCGTCGTAGATGGTCTTGAAGGCGAGCGGCTTGGGCAGCTTGCCGCCGGCCCTCGCGATGCCGAAGTAGTAGCGGTACTGCTGGTCGTCGGCGAAGCCGGGGAAGCTGTACTGCTTGCCCGGCTCGAAGTCGTAGAGGGCGCGGGTGTAGTGGTTGCTGGGGTTCCACAGCGCCTTGTCTTCGGGGTCGGGCACGCGCTTCATCAGCTCGGGGTCGTTGAGCGCCAGGGCCGCGGGCGCGACGCACATGGGGATGGGGCCGTGGTGGCGCATGCGACTCTCGTGCAGGTTCTTCGCGGCCTCGGCCAGCTCGGCGGCGAGCTTCTTGTCCGCCTCGTCGGGTGAATCCTTGAAGAGCAGCCACGCGAGCTGGAGCATCACGCCGATGTCCTGGGCCATGTGGTTCGACATGCCGAGCGAGTAGCCGTTGAGGAGCGCGTTGGGGTTGGGCTTGCCGACGGTGAAATCCTGGCTCGGGCGGTTGGGGAGCGGATTCTTGTCCTTCGAGCGCTCGAGGCTCACCGAGCCGCCGTCGTCCCACCAGTAGGGGATGAAGCCCTTCTCGCCCTCCTGGAAGGCCCAGGGCTTGCCCCAGGGCATGGCGCCCTCGCGGGCCACGGCGCCCTTGGCCGTGAACAACTCGTCGCTGTGGTTGAGCATCTTGAGGTAGAAGGGCAGCACCCATTTCGTCAGGAAGTCCTTGTAGAAGGCGTCGCCCGTGACGCGATAGGCGTTGACGAGTGCGGCGGCGAACCAGGCGCCATCGTGCATCGTGTCGAGCCCCTCGCCCTGGACGAACTGGTCGAATTGGCCCTTTCGCGCGGGGTTCATATACTCGTAGATCATCCCGCGCTGGGGCGAAGCGGGGTCTTTCTTCAGGTGGTTGTCGAAGACGAACTGGGCAAGGCGCTTCATGAACGCCTTCGTCTCCTCGGCATTCATCGGCCCCTTCTTCCACGCCGTGGCCCAGGCCGGCTCGGGCTCGGCCGCGCCGGCGACTCCGAACAGCAGGCCGAGCACGATCAGCAGCCGAATGGAGCTCACTTTCCTTCCTCCTTCGATCATCAGGGCAGCGGCGCCGTCTCCTCGGTGTGATAGCCAAGGACGGCTCGGAGGATACGCTCGTTCTCCTCGTCGTGGACGTAGACCGCCTCGTCGGTGACGGCGACGAACTTGGGGAGTGCGAAGGCGAGGTCGCGCTCGGCCAGTGGGCTCTTGAGGTCGGGCGGGTCGTCGGGCCGCCTCGGGCGCAGGAGCCCCGTCTGGGGGTCGGGCACCGGGCTGTCCTTGCCGCGGCTGTCGGCGTTGCCGTAGGCCCCGAGACGGACGATGATGTTGCCGTTCGCGTCGAGCACGCTCACCGTGCTCGTCTGTGCGGCGGGCACGAAGGAGCGCTCGAAGCGGTCGAGGTCGAAAAGCGAGTTCATGCACGTGCAGCCCGAGAGGGTGACGGGGCACACGCCGCCGTAGTCCCAGAGCGCGTTCTCGATGACGACGGGGGCTCCGCGGCCGGTGTCGAAGCTGCCGCCGCAGTTGCCGTAGTGGTGCGTGGGCTTCTCGGGCTTCGCCGCGTCCCAGCGCCCGCTGATGCTGCCGACGGGGAACGTGTCGAACGTGCTGTTGAACTTGACGAGGGTTCCCCACTCGGAGGCGACGAAGGAGCCGCCGGGGGCGAGGCCCTCGGGGAGCTTCTGCCCGGCGGGCTGGCAGGCGAGGACGATGTAGACAGCCCCACCGCGGCCCACGCGCACGCCCGAGCTGAGCCCCAGCCCCGGCAGGGCGCTCACGCACTTGAGCTTCCCCTCCGACGAGAAGACCTGGAGGACGCAGAAGGTAGTGCCGGACGGCTTCGCGGGCCGGGGCAGGCCCGCCTTCTCCATCGCGGCGATGTGCTCCTCGACGACGCCCGCGGGGACATAGGCGTCGCCGTTGGGGGCCACGCCGAAGGGGTCCTGCCAGGTGCGGCCGCCGCCCGCGGCGGGTCCGTAGACGCCGATGACGGGCTGCCCGCGGAAGCTCAGCGGCTTCCGCTTGGCGAAGTCGTACTTCTTCAGGCCATAGCCGCCGCCCCGCACGGGCTGGGCCTCGGGCGCGGTGAGCGGCACGAACTTCCTGGCCTCGGGGTCGTAGCGGACCAGCCACTCGCCGCCGTCCTCGATGCGCAGGTAGACGGATCGGTCGGGGCCGACGCAGATCTGCTCGATGCGGGCCTCGAGCCGCTCGATGAGGCGGCCGGAGCGCCCGTCCACGCGGATCGCCTGGCTGGGAAAGCAGCAGTCGCCCAGGCGAATGTAAAGCTCCTCGCGGAAGGGGTCGGCGGCGACGTAGACCTTCTTCGAGTGGGGGTCCCAATCGGCCCAGCCCTCCGGCCCCTGGGCGAGGGCGGCGACGTCGGCGACCTTCTCGAACTCCTCGCCGCGGTCCTCGAAGCGCCACAAGGCGCGGTTCACGCCGTACTTGCCCTCGGCCGCCCCGAGCCACAGGGCGGGCGGGTCGGCCGCCGCGTCGAGGGCCATCAGGGCGTGGACGCTGAACTGGTTGGTGGGGAGCTGAAGGGTCGCGCGGACCGTCGGGTCGGCCAGGCCGGCCAGCTTGACGACCTCGGTCTTGAAATGCCTGTCGGCGGGCGGGGCGCGGAGGACGTAGATCTCGCCCGTCCTCGGGTGAACGGCCACCTGGTCGGGCTTCGTGACGGGGATGGACTTGAGGTGCGCGCCGTCAGGCTTGAAGACCTGGACGCGGTCGTTGCCGTAGTCGCACACGTAGAGGTTGCCGTCGTTGTCGCAGGCGAGGCCGCGCGGCTCGTTGAAGTGCTCGTTGACCGCACCGGGCGCAGCGGGATCGCCGAGGAGGCGCTCGGCGCGGCCCGGCGGGTCCATCGGCGCGGCGAAGACGGCGTGGATGACCGCCCGCTTCGCGCCGGGGTCCCTCGTCGCGAAGCCGCCGAGGTAGAGCTTCCTGCCGTCGGGCGCGAGGGCGGCGAAGGGGCGGCCGTCGTTGCCGAGGGCGCCCGGCTTCCAGCCCCCGGTGCCCTGGTCGAGTTGGGCGAGGCCGCCCGGGGCCGCCGCGCCATCGCGCGTGCTCAGGAGCACGAGGCGGCGCCCGAGGTCCTTGAGCTTCCAGCTCAGGTACTTGGTCACCAGGGCGAGCCGGCCGTCGGGCGTGATGGCCATGCCTTGCTTCGGCAGCCCGAAGTTCGCGAAGCGGAAGAGGTCGAACGTGCTCGCGCCGCCGGAGCGGGGGCGATGGACGGCCTGGGTGCCCCAGGTGGTCTGGTTCCATTCGATGAGGGTCATCTGGCCTGGGGGCACGTTTGCGGCGTGGGGCATGAGGGTGCGGAGGTAGCGGCCCTGGCGGTCGAACACGCGGAGGGTCGGGCCGCTACTGAGCACATAGAGCTGGCCGTGGGCGTCCACCGCCACGCCTTCCACCTCGGTGCGCGGCACGCTCGGACTCCAGCCCAGCACCTTGTTGAGCCGCGCGCGAAGCCCCAGGCTCACCCTCGCCTGGCAGCCGGGCGGGGCGGGCTTCCCGCTGTCGTCCTTGCCGTCCCACTCGACCCTTTGCGACAGGGAGTCCTGCTGGAAGGGCCACGGGGCGTTCTTGCCGAGGACGCCCGAGGCCAGGTGGCGGACGATCCTGCCCTCCTTGTCCACGATGGCCACGGTCGCGTCGCAGGCGGCCTTGGGCGCGAACGAGATGCTCCACTTCCCGCCCTGCTTCTCGACCCTGGGCCTCTCGGCGAACTCGAATACGTCCTGCCGCTCCTGCCTGCCGTTGCAGGGGTTCAGGATGGCGGGCCTCGGCTGCTCCGCCGCACCGACTCGCGCCGGCAGCAAGGCCAGGCCCGCCAGGACGAGCGCTCTCAGGGTGGGTGTCATCATTGCCTCCTTGAGGCTTACCGGCTGATGGTCAGGACGGTTTCCTCGCCGGGCTTGATCCTGACCTTCTCGACGGTCACCAGGCCCCAGGGGTCGGCGGCGATCTCGCCGCTGCCCCCGGCGGAGTTCGTCCACTTGAGCTTCTCGCGGGCCTTGGCCTTGAACCTCTGGCAGCGGCGCGGCGTGACGTCTACGGTCATCTCCGCCTGGCAAAGCTCGTTGGAGAGTGTGGCCGACCACCGGCCCTCCTCGTCCGCCACGTCCCTCCAGGCGAAGCCCAGGTTGATGCCGCCCTCCATGTCGCCGGCCTTGGGGTCGCCGGGGCCGGGGTCGCTGTTGATCGAGCTGTTCCCGAAGGCGGGATAGCTCTGGTTGCGGGCGAACTTGTGCGCGGGGTAGTGCTTCATCACCTGCCCCATCGCGGCAGAGCCGGAGCTGTGGTCGCCGTCGTTCCACGCGAAGGCGAACCCGTGGTGCGCCGCGGTGAGGGCCTTGGCCATGTCCACCTGCTCCTGCCAGGTGGCGAAGCCGTCGCGACGGCCGCAGCACCAGCCGAAGAAGGGCAGGTCCCCGTGGTGCTCGGAGGCGAACGCGACCATGTCCATGCGCGCCAGGTACTCGGTCTTGCCGTCGTCCATCAGGGCCTTCTGGTCCCTGGGGAGCTCGGCCAGGGAGGGCATCCCGCGCTGGCGGGTCCTGGGGCGGTTGGGATAGACGGCGGCGAAGATCTCGGGGTGGCGGAACGCGAGCGTGGCCGAGCCCCAGGCGCCCATCGAGCCCCCGCCGGCGTACACGCGGTTCGGGTCGGCCTCGTACCTCTTGGCCACCCAGTCAATCATCCACAGCGTTCGCCGCTCGGTGAACGGGTAGGCGCGCGGCTCCTTGTGGCCGGCCCACTGCGGGACGCACAGGTAGCCGAACCAGTAGGTCTCCATCGCCGAGTTGCCCGAGGGGTGCTCGATGGCTTCGCGGCTCCGCAGGTAGAGCATATTGCCGCTGGGGTGGCGGCGCTCATCCACCGAGAAGACGCCCGGCAGCCCGTCCCGCCAGCCCCACTCGGGGCGCGAGAAGTAGAGGTAGTAGTCGCCATACTCGCCTGCGCCCCCGCCTTGACCGCTCGAGGCGTGGAGTTCGACCCAGAGCGGCAGGCCCCTCTGGCCGCTGATGCAGGTCTGCTGGATGTAGGGACCCTTGCGCGACTTAGAGTCCTCCAACTTGATGGGCTGGATAGGCGCGACCCTCTCCTCGACTGGCTCGGTCGTCGCACTCTTGCCTGGGACGACCGTGGAGACGGGGGCGCCCTTGTCGTCCGTGGCCACGACGGCGTAGTAGCTCCTGGCCTGCTTCCTGACGGTGACAGCGGCCAGGCCGGAGCCGACGGGCAGGGGCTGGCCGCCCTCGACGGTTGGCGCGGTGGGCTTGGCAGGGTCCAGGCGGTCCTTTCTGTTGAAGGCCGCCCCGAAGAGCTTTGCGGAGTTGTTGAGCACCCCGCTCATGCACAGCTCCGCAAGAGGCAGATTCTCCTGAGTGATCGGCTTACCCGAGCGGTACACGGAGTAGCGGAGCGCCGCCCCGTCCTCCCCTTCGGCAGCGTCGATCCAGGTGACAAAGCTCTGCCCGTTGCGATGCTCCACCTTGATCCCTGTGGCCGCGATCTCCCCGCCGCACGCCGACACGGAAACCACCCAACCGATCGCGAGCCAGAGCCACCTCACGTGTGCCTTCCTCCTCACAACTGGGCGTCGAGCCGGCGGCGGCTCTCGGGGTCGAGGGCATCGAGGGCGGGGATGTCGTAGCGGTTGCCCTCGACGTCCACGATGCTCAGGCGGGTCGGCAGGTGCTCCTTGATCTGCTCGCGCAGGTCGCGGGTGAGGAACTTCTGCTGGCCGCGGTCGGTCTCGACGGTCCACTCGACGAGGTCGGCGCGCGGCCGGCAGGCGAGAATGCGGGTGATCCGCGGCACGAGGTAGCGGCGGCGCAGCTCGTCGCGAACCAGCAGAAGGGCGTCGTGCGCGAGGCGCGTGGCGTCCTTGAGGATGCCCACCTCCTTGCCGTTCATCTCGACGAGCGACACCCAGCGCTCGGACTCGGTGAGGGGGAAGAGGCGCACGAGGGTCACGTCGCGCCAGTCTTCAGCGTCCTTCTCCCGGAACTGGAGTCGGGCGCCCTGCTGGCGGAACTGCGCTGAGGCCGGGTCGAGGAAGCGCAGCTCGCTCGACGTCTCGTCGGGCATGGGCAGGCTGGGGCCGGTGTCGGCCGGCTTGGCGCCTCCCCCGTGATCGTGGAAATGGTGGGGCATGGTTCACCTCAGCGCTCGATCTCGCGAACCTTCGAGATCTCCTGATAGGTTTTCACAAGGCTCTTGAACTCGCCCTCCTCCTTGGCCAGCAGCTCGTCGTGGCTGCCGCTCTCGATGACCTCGCCGTTCTTGAGCACGAGCAGGCGGTCGGCGTTGCGCAGGGTGGACAGGCGGTGGGCGATGGCGAAGGTGGTGCGGCCCTTGACGAGGCGGCCGATGGCCTCCTGCACCTGCTTCTCGGTCTGCACGTCGAGCTGGCTCGTGGCCTCGTCGAGGATGAGGATGCGCGGGTCGTGGAGCACGGCGCGGGCAATGGCCAGGCGCTGGCGTTCGCCGGCCGACAGGCCGCCGCCCTTCTCGCCGAGATACGTCTCGTAGCCGTCGGGCTTGCGCAGGATGAAGTCGTGCGCGTTGGCCACCTTGGCCGCACGGACGATCTCTTCGCGGGTCGCGCCGGGCTTGGCGTAGGCGATGTTCTCGGCGATGCTGCCGCTGAAGAGAAACGTGTCCTGGGGCACGACGCCGAGCTGCGTGCGGAGGTCCTCGACGCGGATGCGGGTGATCGGCACGCCGTCCACGAGGATCTGCCCCTCGTCGGCGTCGTAGAAGCGGCACAGGAGGTTGATGGTGGTGGTCTTGCCGGCGCCGCTGTGGCCCACCAGGCCGATCATCTCGCCGGGCTCCGCCACGAAATCCACGTTCTTCAGCACGGGCCGGTGCGGCTCGTAGCCGAAGGTGACGCCCTGGAACTCCACGCGGCCCTTGAGGTCGGGCATGGCCACGGCGTCGGCCGCGTCGTGGACCTCGGCTCGGTTGTCGAGGACCTCGAAGACTCGCTCGGCGGCGGTGAGGGAGCGCGAGCACCAGTTGAGCAGGCGCGAGATCCAGCGGAGCGGCTCGTAGAATTTCCCCGCGAGCAGCATGAAGACGACGAGGTCGCCGGGGCTCATCCGCCCGAAGACGACGTCGCGGCCGCCCATGTACTGCACGAGCAGGGTGCCGAGGGCGATGAAGAGGCCGATGCCGGAGAACAGCACCGACCAGACGCGCTCGACGCGCACGCCTGTCGCCGCCAAGTCGGCGCTGCGCACGTCGAAGCGGTCGATCTCGCGGTGCTCCTGCGAGAAGGCCTTCACGATGCGCAGGCCGTTGAGCGTCTCGCTCAGCAGCGCGTTGAGGCGGCCCCAGCGGTGGAAGAGGCGGTGGACGATGTGGCGGATGCGCTTCCAGAACGAGCCGGAGAGCACGACCACGAAGGGCGCGGGCACGAGGATGAAGAAGGCAAGCTGCCAGTTGATGATGAAGGCCATCACCCCGATGCCCACGAGCAGCAGCAGGTTGAGCGCGAGGTCCTGCGAGCCCCACACGAGGAAGGCCTGGAGCTGCCCGGTATCCTGGTTCACCCGCGAGATCACGGTGCCCAGCTCGCGCTTGTCGTAGAAGCGCAGCGAGAGGTACTGGAGGTGGCGGTAGAGCTGGCAGCGGACGTCGTGGGTGATGCGGTTGCCCACCCAGGCCGAGAGCCACGACTGGGCGACGCCGAGCGCGGCGATGAGCACGTGGGCGACGACCGACGCAACGACGATGAGCGTGAGGATTCTCAGGCGGTCGGGCAGCGGCCGCGGCGTGCCGTGGAGCGCCAGCACGTCGTTGATCATGAACTTCCACAGGTACGGCAGCACGAGCCCCAGCGCCGTGGCGACGAGCGTGAGGGCCATGAGCACGAGGACCCACGGCATGTAGGGCCGCAGGTAGACGACGAGGCGGCGGAGCGCCCGGCTCTTGGGCGCGCACACCGAGCAGACCTTCGTGCCCTTTTCGAGCGGCAAGCCGCAGCGGGGGCAGCGCTCCTCCTCGGCCTCGGGCAGGTGGGCCTCCTCGCCCTTCAGCCACTTGTCCAGCATCTTCGCCGCCGTCGCGAAGCGGCGCGCCCGCGCCGCCGAGTAGCGCACCAGCTCCAGGCGCGTGCCGTCGTGGAGCACCTCGATCGCTCCGCCGCCGAAGAAGCTCTCGGCCTTCGGCTCCTTCAGCTCGGAGAGGGGCAGCTCCAGACGCACCGTGGGCGCTGCGTCGTCCAGCGTCACCACGCGCACCTTCTCGGCGGTCACCACGAGCAGCTCGCGGCCGAACGAGCCGTCGGGCCGCAGATCGGCCTCGACCGACAGCCGCACCGGCCCCTCGACGCTCAGCCCCTCGGGCAATGGCTCATTCCACATGCGACCCATTCCTACGAACTAGCGCCCAGGCGGCTCGCCGCGAGGCGCCTGCGTGCCTCCATTGCCTCGATCTTGCCCTTTTCCGAAGGCAGTTTCAAGTGGCGGATGCCTTCCGCGGTCGAGCCCTGCCTCCCGCGCCGCGGCGAACTCGGCTCATCGGCGGAACCCGCGGGCGAGGAAACGCTTCAGCTCCCTCCGCAGCGAGAAGGGGGCCCGCTCGGGCTCATCGCGCCAGGACTTCTCCCAGTGATGGATGCAGTACGTCGCCTCCTTGACACGTTCGGGCGTCGAGGCCTCGAGCCAGGAGAAGGGGTAGAAGTACTCCAGAGGGTAGAGCGCGACGCCGGCGATCTCCTGGAAGCCGTAGGTCTTCAGCCCCATCTGCCGCAGCAGCGCGGTCATCACGTCGGGGCCGCGGGCGAACCGGCTCCGTGTCTCGAGCAGGTCGGTGAGGCCATCCAGGTAGGCCCGCGCGAAGGGGTGTCCCGCCCGGCTGCCCCACACGGCGTTGTTCACCCAGTCGGTCGGATGGTCCTCGGCCTGGAACCCGAGGAAGGCGTCGTGGCGCAGCAGCGGGTCGAAGCTCTTGAGCACTTCGACGTCGGTGTCGAGGTAGAGGCCGCCCTCGGTGTAGAGGGCGTGGCCTCGCACGTAGTTGGCCGCCTTCGACCAGCCCCCGGCTCGGAGCGCGGCCCTGACGTACGGCGCGTCCAGCGGGCTGTTCGCCTCGTTCCACTCCTTGAGCTCGTAGTCGGGCATCACGCGCCGCCAGCCCTCGAGGCAGCGCTCGCCCAGCGCGCTCCTGGCCGCAGGGCCGAACCAGCAGTAGTGGATCTTCCTGGGGATCATCACACGGCCTCTTGCAGGGTCGGGTCCACCAGGCGGAAGGCGCCATCGGCGTATTCGAGCCAGGAGGGGCCGGGACGCCAGGGGCCGACGGCGAAGAGGCGGCAGCCGGGCCGGGCGAGCTGGGCGGTGTAGTCGTGCGCCCAGTGGTTGTGGCCGCAGACCACGACGTGTGCCCCCGCCGCGAAGAGCGGGAGGAAGGCGGCGGGGTCGTATCGCCTGGCGTTCTTGGGGTTCTTCCTGCCGCCGACGAGGCGCCGCCACCACCGCAGCAGCCCCGCCACGCTCGTGCACACCCACAGGGGCATGGCCCTGGCCAGCCAGCGCATGAGGCGCCCCTGGATGAAGCGCAGGAACCGCCGCGAGAACCAGTTGTCGGGGAACTCCATGTGCCCGTGAACGAGGCAGAAGCGGAGCCCGTCGTGCTCGAAGGAGTGCTGGAGGCCGAGGCTCTCGAGGCCGTAGGGGGCGAGGGCCGCAGCATCGAGCAGGTAGTCGCGGTTGCCGCCGAGGACGCGGACGGGTGGGCCGCCGCGCGCGGCCTCGCCGAGCTGCTCGAAGAGGCGCGCCCAGGCGGGCCGGCGGAGCTGGCGGGCGCCCACCCAGTAGTCCGCGAGGTCGCCGACCACGTAGAAGGCGTCGGCCTCGCCGCGCCGGGCGCGCAGGAAGGCGCCCAGGGCCTCGGCCCGCTCGGGGCGCTCGGGGCACAGATGCACGTCGGCGAGGAAGATCAGCTTCTTGGCCATGGGCACTGAGGCAGCGACCGAGGGAATGCGGATGGCCGATTGAGGCGGAGCGGGCGGCCTGGAATCGGCAATGGGCGCCCGGCAGTCGCGCTCCGCGGGTCACATGCGGGCGATCAGCTCGCTGAGGAGCTTGTAGATCATGTGGAAGAAGCCGAACACGCCCAGGAGGACGATGATGACCGAGGCCCCCACGCTCCACTGGGCGACCTTGTTGGCGAAGAAGCGCCGGGCGTAGTAGGTGAATTCGCTGACGTGGACGAGCTCCTCGCGGAGCACCTGGAGCTCGCCGAGCTTCCGGTTCATCGCCGTGTTGTTGGTGCGCCAGTCGTTCTCGAACTTGCGGCGCTGCATGTCGGAGAGGTCGCGGGCCGCCTGGGCGTCGGGCACGGTGGTCACCATCTCGAGCACGCCGGTGCCGGGATCGATCTTGAGGCCCATGCGCGTGGCGATCGGCATGTACACGCGCGCGAAGGTCGTGGCCAGCTCGGCGTAGTCGTGCTCCTCCTTCGGCGTCGCCTCGCCGGGCTTCTGGATCTTCCGGTACAGCAGGAAGAAGCGCTTCCACTGGTTGAGCAGCTCGTCGAGCTTCTCGATCTTGAACTCGAGTTCCGGGTCAACCACGGGTCTCTCCTGAAAGCTGGGGCCGCGGTGCCATTTAACCACGCCTCGCATGACGAGTCAAGCGCGGCGGCTCCGTTCGGGCCTCGGCCGCCGCCTTCCGCATCAGGAGGCGTGAGTGGCCCTCAACAAGGGGGGCAGGGAGAGGGGCGGCGCTTTACGGGAGCGCCGCGGTCTGCTATAGTGACAGCAATTGGCCAGGAACCGAAGGCTTGCTGGTTGGAGGAAGTGCGATGGCACGTGCAAAGCTCTCGGCGGGTGCGGCCGCTCTGGCGATGGCGTCGGTTCTCGTGGCGGGCGAGGCGGCGGGGCCGACGATGGCCGACCTGGAGGGGTGTCTGGCCAAGGTGCCGGCGTTCCAGTACGGCGAGAGCCGCGCCGCACTTGCCGACGCCGAGCGGATGATCCCGCCCCTCGCCCAGGACGCGGCGCAGCGGAAGGCCATCGAGAAGCGCCTCATCGCGCTCCTCACGGGCGAGGGGACGAATGACGGCAAGGCATTCGTGTGCCGCCAGCTATCATTCGTCGGCTCGGCCGAGGCCGTGCCGTCGCTGGCGAAGCTGCTGCCCGACAAGGAGATGTCGCACCACGCGCGCATCGCGCTGGAGCGGATGCCGTGCGCCGAGGCCGTGGCGGCGCTTCGCGACGCGCTGGGCAAGGTGCAAGGGGCGCTGCTCGTGGGCGTGATGAACTCGCTCGGCGAGCGGCGCGACGCCGCGTCCGTGCCTGCGCTGATCAAGCTGGCGAGCGACGCGGACGAGGCGGTGGCCGAGGCGGCGGTCGCGGCACTCGGCAAGATCGGCGGGGCCGACGCCGCGAAGGCCATCGCTGCGGTGCGCACCAAAGCGTCGGACAAGCTGCGCCCGGCGGCGACTGATGCCTATCTGCTCTGCGCGGACGGGTTGGTCGCCGCGGGCAAGAAGGCCGAGGCCGCGGCCATCTACAAGGAGGTCTACGACGGCGAGAAGAAGGAGCACCTGCGCGTCGCCGCCTTCCGCGGCCTGCTCGCCACGGGCGACGAGGTGGCCTGGGCGCTCATCATCAAGACCCTCTCGACCGACGACCCGAAGATGTGGGGCACGGCGGCGCAGTTCGCGCGCGAAATCCCCGGCACCGAGGCCACAAAGGCCCTGGCCGCCGCGCTCGGAAGGCTTGCGCCGCCCGCCCAGGTGCTCCTCCTCGGCGCGCTCACGGCTCGCGGCGACGGCGCGGCCCTCCCCGCCGTCCTCGACGCGGCGAAGAGCAAGGAGGAGAGCGTCCGCGTGGCCGCCCTCGGCGCGCTGGGCCGGTTCGGCAATGCCTCGTGCGTGCCGCTCCTGGCTGGCCTCGCCGCGAAGGGCCAGGGGGCCGAGCAGGGCGCTGCGCGCAAGGGCCTCGTCGAGCTGCGCGGCAACGACATTGACCCCGCCCTCATCGCCGCCGCCGGGGTGGGCGAGGCAGCAATTCGCACCGAGCTGATTCGCATCCTCGCCGCCCGCAACACGGCCGCCGCGGTGCCGATGCTCCTCAAGGCCGCCGAGGATGCCGACAAGGCGATCCGCTCCGAGGCGATGAACGCCCTCGGTGTGCTCGCCGACGCGAAGGCTCTGCCCGCGCTCGTGAAGCTGCTCGTCGAGGCGAAGGCCGACGACGAGCGGGCGAACGCCGAGAAAGCCGTCGTCGCCACCTGCCGTCGCGTCGAGGACAAGGAGGCGGCCACGGCACCTGTCCTCGCCCCGCTGCCGGGGCCGAGCGCCGCCGTGCGCTGCGCGCTCCTGCGCGTCCTGGCCAAAGTGCCCTCGGCCAAGGGGCTTGAGGCCCTGCGCGCCGCGGTGAAGGACGCCGATGCCTCGGTGAAGGACGTTGCGATTCGCGGCCTGGCCGACTGGCCCGACGCGGCGCCGATGCCCGACCTCATCACCATTGCGCGCACCGCCGAGAGCCCCGTCCACAAGGTGCTCGCGCTCCGCGGCCTCATCCGCATGGCCGCGCTGCCGAGCGAACGGCCGGCGGAGCAGACGGCGAAGCTTCTGGCCGACGCGCTCGCTCTTGCCACAACCCCCGACGACAAGAAGCTCGTGCTCGCGGCGCTGGCGAACGTGAACCACCAGGCGGCGCTCGACCTCGCCGTGGGCTGCCTCAGCGATGCCGCCATCGAGGTCGAGGCCGCCACCGCCGTCGTGCAGATCGCCAAAAACGTCCGCAAGACCAACCGCGACGCGGCGAAGGCTGCGCTCCAGAAGGTCCTCGACGTCTGCAAGACCCCCGCCGCGCGCCAGTCGGCCGAGAGCGCGCTCCTCGTGGTGGACAGTGCGCTGAACATCGCGCCCCAGGGCACCGCCACCAGCCCCGACGGCCACGACAGCGACGGCGGCGCCGGCGGCGACCAGGCCGCCATTGACGGCGACCCGAACACCTACTGGGACGAGGCGGACGGCCAGAAGCTCTACCGCCTCGTCGTCACCTTCAAGCAGCCCGAGAAGATCGGGGCGATCAGCATCCTCGGCTACCAGCACCACCAGTACGCGCCCAAGGACTTCGAGATCCTCTGCGACGACAAGGTCGTGAAGAAGGTCGAGAACGCCCAGTACGACGATAACTTCCTCGTCATTGCCCTGGGCGAGCTGACGGCCAAGACCGTGGAACTGAAGATCACGGGCACCTACGGCAAGTCGCCCGCCATTCGCGAACTGGGCATCTACCCGCCCGGCGGCAAGATGCTGAAGATGGAGACGCCGAAGAAGAAGTAGGCAGTAGACAGTGGACAGTGGGCAGCGGACCGGTCCTCAGGCACAGCCGTATCGGCGGAGGTGGCGAAGCGGGGCGGCGCGTTTCACTGGATCGTCACCGTCTCGCGGACCGCACTGGCAGGGAGGCCGCGCAGGGCGTCCTCGCGGCGGTCCTCGAGGATCAGTTCAATCGCATCCGCCAGGCTCGCCAGCGCTTCCTTCTTCGTGCGGCCCTGGCCGTTCGCTCCAGGGACCTCCGGGCAGTAAGCGATGAACCACTTTCCGTCGCGCTCGACGATGGCCGTGAATTCGTTGTGCATATTTCTTCTCCTGCTTGCCTTCATTGATGCGCGTATCACGGATACCCTGGGAGGTCAAGCGCAGGTGACGAGTGGGCACTCGGGCTTGACGCTTTGGGCCGACATGTGCCATGATGCTGCAACGGTTGTATGTTCCAAGGGACCATGAGGGGAAGAGATGAAAGCAGGACCGCCCCGGGGTCTCACACGGCGCAGGTTCTTTGCCGTCACCGCAGCGGGCGCGGCGGCGCCGCTTGTTGCGGGGCGCGTCGCCCTCGGCCAGGCCGGGAAGGCGCCTCCGGCAGGAAAGGAGTCGAAGACAATGGTCATCACCGTGCCCGAACACCGGGTGCCCGTGCTGGCGGAGTGCGATGTGCTGGTGTGCGGCGGCGGCACGTCGGGCATCACGGCGGCGGTCGCCGCCGCGCGGCACGGGGCGAGCGTGGTGCTGCTCGAGCGCTGGCCGATGATCGGCGGCATGGCCACCGCCGCACTCGTGACCGGCTGGCATCGCAGCGACCGCGAGAAGATGGTCATCTACGGCCTCGTCGAGGAGACGGCCCAGCGGGCCTTCAAGCACGGCTGGATCTGGAAGGACGGCGGCTTCCCGCGCGTGCACGAGACCCACTGGTTCGAGCCCGAGGGGATGAAGATCGTCTACCACGACATGCTCGACGAGGCGAAGGTGCGCACCTTCTGCTACACGGTCGCCGGCGAGCCAATCGTCGAGGGCGGGCGCATCCGCGGCGTGCTGGCCGACACCAAGCTGGGGCGGCGAGCGGTGCTGGCGAAGATCGTGGTGGACGCGACGGGCGACGGCGACGTCGCGGCCAAGGCGGGCGTGCCCTTCGAGTTCGGCCGCGCCTCCGACGGCCGCGTGCAAGGCATGACCATGATGTACCGCGTCTGCAACATAGACGAGGCGAAGGTCAGGTCGTTCCCGCCCGACAAGGCGCGGGCGGTGATGGAGGCGATGCGGGCCGCCAGCAAGGCGGGCGAGCTGCCCCCGTTCAACCACGCCTTCAGCCTCGGCCACGCCCGCAACCGCTTCATCCCCAACATGTGCCCCGTCGCCGGCAACCCCCTCGACGAGGAGGAATTGACCCGTCTCACCATCAAGGGCCGCCGCCAGGTGCACGCCTACTGGGACTGGCTTCGCACCCGCGTGCCCGGCCTCGAAAAGGTGCAGATCGAGCAGACGGGCGTCAGCCTCGGCATCCGCGAATCCCGCCGCATCAAGGGCGTGAAAACCCTCGACGCCAAGATGATCCTCGGCACCGTGAAGCACCCCGACGCCATCGGCCACGGCATCTGGATGATTGACATCCACGACCCGCTCGGCACCGGCTACACGACGTGGAACGACCGCGGGGCGAAGAGCATGGTGCCCGTGGGCAAGAGCTACCACATCCCGCTCGGCATGTGCCTCAACGCCACGATCCCGAACCTCGCGGTGGCCGGCCGCTGCGCCTCCTCGACCCACGAGGGGCACTCGTCGGTGCGCGTCCAGACCCACTGCATGGTCATGGGCCAGGGCGTGGGCACCGCGGCGGCCCTCGCCCTCGCCGCCGGCTGCGACCTCGCCCAGGTGGACATCCCCACCCTCCAGGCCACCCTCAAGAAGGATGGCGTCTACCTCGAAGACGTGCCGGAGCAGGGGGAGCGAAAGGGCTGAACTTGATCAAGATGATCACGCGCGCGCAATAGGGGGGTGATCATCTTGAGGGCCGCGGATAGCGGCGCGTCCACCGCCGTTGACAGAGCACACGCTCGTCACCAACAACGAGCGGGAGTTCCGGCGCGTCCCGGGCCTCCGCGTGGAGAACTGGGCGGTGTAGCCCGCCCTCACTTCGCCTCGCCTCCCACGCAGTAGACCATGCCGTTCGACGAGCCGAAGACGACCCTGCCCCCCGCCACGGCGGGCGAGGAGAGTATCCGGGGGTCGGGGGCGAAGACCACCACGTCGTCACTCGTGTCCATCGCCCACAGCCTGGCGCCATCCTTCAGGCGCAGGCAGGTGAGCTTCCCTTCGTCGTCGCCGAAGAGCACGGCGTCGCCCGCAACGGCCGGCGAGGAAAGGACGGGGGAGCCGACCTCGCTGCGCCAGACGAGCTTGCCCGTCGCGGCGTCCACGGCGTAGCACCCGCCGTCGCGCGAGCCGAACACGGCGCGGCCCCCCGTCACGGCCACGGCGGTGAGCACGGCGTCCTTCACCTCGCGGAAGCGCCAGAGGTCCTCACCATTCTTAGGGTCAAGGCACCGCACCTCGCCGTAGGGGGGCCTGGCGCTCTCGGTGAACGTGCCCTTGCCGATGGCGGCGTAGAGCCGGCCGTCCGCGTACGACGGGCCTGACCAGGCCGGGGCGGGCAGTTCCTTCTTCCACACGAGCGAGCCATCCTTCGCATCCACGCATACGATGCCCTGGAAGCCGTAGCCCGAGCCAGCGTAGACGCGGCCCTCGGCCACAAGCGGGCAGCCGTCCTCGTGCGGTCCCTTGTGCTGCCAGAGGACCTTGCCGGTCAGCGCGTCGGCGCAGTAGAGCCCGTCGTCGCCTGCGCCGAAGTAGACCCGGCCCGCGACCACGGTGGGCGAGGACTCGGTGTGGCTTTGGGTCTGGATGGACCACAATTCCTTGCCATTAGTGAGGTCAAGGCAATACAGCTTGCAGTCGGTGTGCTCGTGGAGTCCCTCGCCCACGTAGACCCGCCCGTTCGCGACGGCCGGGGAGGAGAAGACGGGCCACTTGGTGTCGAACCTCCAGGCGGTCTTTCCGGTCGCGAGCTCGAGGCAGTAGACGCGATAGCTGTCGCTGCCGATGACGACACGCGAGCCGGCGACGGCGGGAGAGGAGGCGAAGGGGCGGCGCTCGAGGAGCTTCGGCTCCCGGAACTTCCATAGCAGGCGTCCGCCTGGCGCTCGCGGGGTCTCGCCCACGGCGCCGCAGCGGGCGAAGCTGCCGCGAAACGTCGGCCAGTCGCCGCCCTTCTCGGTAGCGGAGGCCGACGCGGCCAACAAGAGGGGAACCAAGGCCGCAAACGGTAGCCGTGCGATGGCGCTATTCCTTCGTGATCAGATGTTGGGCAGGGACGACCTGGCGGGGAAAGTGGTCGCTCGACCAGTAGAGGCGGAGGCAGGCCTGGGGGTCCCAGAAGCCGGTGCGCTTCGAGCGATAGCCGAACTTCACCTGGATGCGGTGGAGGCCCTTGGCCAGGCGGAGCGGCTCGCTGAAGTCGAGACGCACCCCGCCGCACGGGTCCTGCACCGCGTCGGTCGGGTGCGGGAGGATGGGCTTGCCGTCGAGGAGCACGGTGGCCGCGGGCGCGGAGAGGTAGAGGCCGGGGAAGCCCATTCGCCCGGGGGTCCTGACAGAGTTGGCGCTGGTCTTGCCCTCGCCGCAGTTGCGGGCGTAGAAGCGGTACTCGCCGTCAACGGGGACGACGACGCAGCCGTCCCACACGACGGTTGCAGGCGGCTGGTATTTCATCAGGGGGTTGGGCACGGTCTGGTAGCCGCTCTGCCACCAGGAGCCGAAGTCGAGCGTCGCATCGGTTTCGGGCGCGCCGTCGGGGCCTTTGCGGGTGAGGCCGGGCCGGGCGTTGCCAAGGGATTTCCACCAGGCGGCCCACTCGTCTTTCGACAGCTTCTTGCCCGTGACGGTTTCGAGGGCGGCCTGGCAGAAGGCCGCGGTCTTCGCCGAGGTGGAGCCGAGGCCGCGAATCAGCTCACTGATGACCCACGTGCGGGCGAGAAGGTCATCGCCCGCGGGCGCGAGGAGCGGGGCGACGGCGGCCCGGACGGCGGGGTGTTTGCTGTGGTGGCAGGCGCCCCAGCCGTTGGCCCATCGGGCCGCGGCGAGGGCCTCGGCGGCGGCCTGGTGCACGAGGGGCGACGAATCGCTCAGGCCGTCGAGCAAGGCATCCGTGTCGCCCAGTAGGGCCAGGGTCGCCACGGCGGCGAGGCGCGCGTGCTCGTCGCCGTGGACGAGCCCCTCCTCCTTGAGAATCTTTGCCACCTCATCGGCCGGGAGGCCCTTGGGCTTGTTCTCCTTGTCGAAGAGACGCCCGCGAACGCCCTGCCAGGAGACGGGGTTCACCTTCGCCGGGTGGAGGCTGAAGCCCATATAGGTGGTTGGCCCGCGGAGTTTGGGGTGGGCCATGAGCACCTTGTCGCCCAGAGCGAGGAGGTCGGCGCGCTTCGCCCGCTCTTCGTATGCCTTTGCCGCCATGCGGTGGGTGGCAGCGAGGGCCTTCTGGCCGGCGGCATCCAACTCCTTCGCGCACCGCTCGTGGAAGGGGATGGCAACGGCGCGATAGTAGCGCGCCTCGCCGCGGCGGCACAGCTCCGCGAGGCGGAAGTCCCCGTGCTTCTCCGCTGCCGGCGCCATGACGGGCAGCTCGGTCCGCACGCCCCCGTAATCCTCGTCCATGAACTCGCACATCCACAGGTAGTTGAGGAACTCCATCCGCTCGAGCTGCTCGGGCGTGAGCTTCGCCTGGGCGAGGCAGCGCTTGTAGCGCTCCTCGAACTCCTTGGGGAGCTGGACGTATTCGGTGGCGTACTTGCCCGTGGCATAGTTGGCGGGGTCGCCGTTCCAGTGGAAGGCCAGGTAGTTCTCGACGCCGCCGCGGAGCGCGCGCTGGTAGTACATCGCGGCCAGGTCGAACTTCCCGGCCTTCTCGAACATGTAGGCGGGGTCCATGTTCTCGGAGGCCCGGTCGGCCAGAGCAGCCGCGGCCAGGAGGCCCACGAGGGCGGCCACGCATGAGAAGCGGAAGCGGCAAGTCGAGGAAGCGGTCACGGCACACATCCCCCAAGGCATGTCGGAAGGCACAGGGTCACTGCATGGTACTGCCGCGCGCGGGCAAATCGTTTCGCCCGCCGGGCCTCACCGGGCCGCGTGCGCCCGCTGCCACTCGAAGATGGAGGGGACCTCGGGCTGCGGGCGCGGCGGGTCGGGCGCGAAGGGGGCAAAGGCGTTGTCGCGCGCGACGAGCGGCTTGCCCGGGCCGCCCACAAGCTGGCCGTTCCCGCCGAAGATGCGGTTGCCGATGACCTCGATGCCGGTGCAGTCCGCGGTCGAGAGCTGAATGGCCGGCTGCTTCGGGTCGGCCAGGGCGAAGACGTTTCCGCGCAGGATGTGGTCGAAGGAGCAAGTCCTGGCGAAGACGGCCGGGCCGGCCTTCACGACGAAGCGGTTGTGGAGGATGAGCCAGTTCTCGTTCATCCCGCCCATCCAGAGGCCGCTCTTGGGCGAGCGGAAGTCGCAGTTGTAGACGACGTTGCGCGGGCCGTTCGGGCCGTGCGCCGCGTCGTTGGGCGGCGAGGCCCAGGCGCCATAGCGATAGGAGCCCCAGCTTCCGTCCGAATCCACCGTGCACTGCTCGAAGAGGTTCTCATTCGTCCAGCCTGCGTGCCACTGGGCGTCGCTGCCGTGGAAGGTGCCGCGGCGGATGACGTTGCCCGACGACGCCCACTGCACGCAGGGGGCGTGGCGCATCTTGCGCGTCGTCACGCCGTCGAGCAAGCAGTCCCACGAGTGCTGCCAGCCGACGTAGGCGGTGCCGCCGCCGCCGTTGTACCAGGCCTCGTCGGCCACGCAGTCGCGGATCTCGCACCACTTGCCCCACGTGGCGTGGAGCGGGAAGCGGCCGGCCTTGAGCACGGTGACGCCGCGCGCCCAGCACTCCCAGCCGACGCAGAAGTAGACGCCATTCGTCCACAGCTTCTCGGTCTGCACGAGCGTGAGGTTCTCGACCCCGCAGCGGCGGATGGGGTAGATCTTCTGCGCGGTCGAGCCGTCAATGAGGGGGAAGTCGTAGCGGAGGGGCTGGTTGAGCCGCACGCGGGGGCCGTCAACGGCCTCGACCTGGAAGCCGTAGCGGCGGTAGTCGCCCCACTTGCAGGCGTTGCGCACGAGGGCGTTCCAGCGCGGCGTGGCGGGGGCGTGGAGCACGAGGGCGTCGCCGGGCTTCAGGGCGGGCGCGGCATCGAGCGCGATCTCCGTGTCGCCGCGGCAGCCGTCCTTCGCCAGCTTCCAGGTCGGGCCGCTGCGGCTGTCGCCCACGAAGGCGATGGCTGCGGCGTCGTTGGGGAACCGGCGTTTCCCCTCGGGCCGGCGGGCCTGGGGGTCCACCTTCACCGCGAGCGTCGCCTCGGCGCGCCGACCGCCTTTCCACTCGGCGATGGCCTTGAGCGCGTGGTCGCCCGCGCCAACGGCTCGCACAACCGCGTCGCCCGCCAGGCGGAGCGAGAACGTGCCGCCCCAGTGCGCGTGCTGGGCGCGCTCGGCAACGACCTTGCCGCCTGCCTCGACCGCGATCCGCTGAAGGCCGTCGGGCGCTGCGTGGACCTCGAGCCATGTGTCGGGGCCGATCGTGTCGCCCGGCCTGGGCTGGAAGAAGCCCACGCCGCCCTTGGGCGCGGCGTAGCGGAAGACGAGCTTCGTCGCCTCAGCTCCCTGGCCGCGAATCACCACGCCGCTGTCGGTGATCACGACCGGGCGGTCGAGGCGATACGTGCCCTTGCCGAGCACGAGCGCCCCGCCGCCCGCCTTGGCGACCGCTACGGCGCCCCGCTCGATGGCCTCCGCATCGTCGCGATCGTCGTCGGCCTTGCCGCCGAAGTCCTCGACCTTCGCGCGCTCGGGCACGGTCGGGATGCCGCCGGGCACGCCGGCGTGCCGCCAGTCGGGGTAGACGATGCCGTCCGGCCCGACCACGTCGGCGGCGGTGAGGCGCGCCTTCTCGTCGGGGCGGAGCTTATACGCCGGCGGCCAGGGCGGCCCTGGCTCCGCCGCGAACGCCACGACCGCGCCCAGCGCGCACCCGACGGCAATCTCTGTCCAGCCCATTGTTGTCTTCCTTTCGTGGGATCAATGGCCTGCGTTTCTCGACAGTTGAGCCGACCTGGCGGCGGTGGCGGCGCCCCGGGCATCGAGCAGCTCGGCCTTGACCTCGTAGCGGCCGGGCGCCAGGCCCGCCGGGTCGAAGACGAACAGGCTGCGGCGCATCGTGGCGGGCACGACGAGTATCGCCTCGCCCGCCTGGCCCTGCGGCGCCGAGAGAAGGCGTGCCTGCGCCTGGAATGGCGCGACCAGTTGGGCGACGGCCTCGCCGCCCGCGCGCGCGAGCGTGAACCGCACCTGCGCCGGGGCGACGCCCTCCGCGACCGAGGCCGTAGCGATGCCCACCTTGTCGGCGCCGTCGTACTCGGCCTGGTCGAGCGAAAGCTCCAGCGGCGCGGGAATGACCTCGCGCAGGCTCAAGTCGTCCGCCCACACGATGCCTTCCCCCTGCACCCAGACGGCGAGGTATTTCGGCTCGGCGGGGAAGGCCATCTGGCAGCGGGTCCAGACGCGCTGCCAGCCGTTGGGGTCGGGCGTGTCCTTCCCTTCGCGCGTGGACCTGGCGGCGCCGGCGGGGAGCGCGATGCGGGGGCTCGGCGGCACGCTTCGGCCTTTGCACTTGACCCACGCGGAGAGCTCGTAGATGCGGGCGCCCTCGAGGCGGAGCTTGAGCCCGCCGCCGCCCCACGAGGGCCAGACGAGGACGGTGACGGCCTGGCTACCGGTTCCTGTCGGGACTTCGATGCGGACCGATTGCTTGCCGGCATGGCGCTCGTTTGCATCGAGTTCCCCCTTGCCCTTGCCGTTCCAGGCCTCGACGCGCCAGGGCTTCATCTCGGCCTCGAAGCCGGAGGGCGGGAGAAGCTCCTGGCCGTAGCTCGTTTCCTCGGGCTCCGGCGTGGGCCAGGGGAGGTCGAGTGGCGAAACCCTGAGCACCTCAACAGGGTCCTGGCCCGGCAGCCGGGCGACGATCCGCTCGATCGCCGCGATGCGGCTCGCCACTGCCCAGCGCCACTTGCGGAGGGTGGACGGGTGCGGCGGGGGCGTGCGTTCGCTGCTGGCCAGCGCCTGGAATCCCCAGCCCATCCGCCCGAGGATGCTGGTGAGGGCCTGTCCCGCGTCCGCGACGGCCTTCTTGTCTTCCGCCTTGTCCGACGCAGCCGCTGCGGCCAGCCACTGACGGAGCAGGTGGACGTAGCGATAGTCGTCCACGCCCTCGCGGACGCTCTCCCAGGCGAGGCTGGGCAGCGGGCCGTCGGGTGCAGCGTAGGCGTAGCCCTCGTCGTCCTGGCGGAAGCCCTTCAGCCCGCCATCGCCGAAGCGGTAGACCCATTGGGCGATCTGAGCCGCGCCCGTCTTGAAGCCGTAGAAGCCGAAGAAGTAGCGAGGACCGGCGAGCGTGTGGCCGGCGCCGTTGTACACGCCATACGGCCTCTTGTGGTCGAGGAGCGCCCGCGCGATCTCGGGCGTGAAGCGGTTGGTGCTGAAGAAGTCAATCACGGGCGCCAGCTTGCCGATCTCGTCGTGGCCCATGGCGATCCCGCCGCCGATGTCGGTCCACGTCTCCATGTCGGGGTAGCGCTTCTTGATGAGGCCGTAGTAGTGGACGGCTTCGTCGAGGAGGTTGTGGGCGCCCGCCTCGTCGAGCGCGTAGGCGCGCAGCGGCGGCCAGCCCCCGGCCTTCGCCTCCTCGCGGACCACGTCAATTGCCTTACAGAAATCGTCGTCTATCTTCTTGCTGTGCGGCCAATGGACGAACCAGTTCTTGTCCTTGTCCCAGTAGTAGGCGATCTGGTGTCCGACGTCGAAGTTGAGCGGGAAGCGCCATTGGCCGAAGACCTTGGTCGCGGCGGCCATCATGCGGCGGGAGCGGGCGCGGGTCGCCGCGATGTCGTCGTCGCCGAAGGTCTGGTCGCGGCTCTTCACCTCGACGCCGACGGGCGTCTCGAAGGCGTTCAGCCCGTGCTCCCGCATGTCCGTCAGCTCCTTCAGGAGCATCGCGTCATCGGCGGCCGGGCGGGGGTAGAACATGGCCAGCTCGACCGGCGCCGGCGGGAGCGCGAAGGGGAGCACCTCGAGGGCGAGCTTCAGCTCCGTGGCCTCGCGGCCCGCCAGCCGCACGCTCACCTTGCCCTCGTATCGGCCCCCTTGCGCCGTCTCGGGCACCCTCAGGGTGAGCCACACCTGGGCCGTCGCGCCCTTCGCCACCGGGAACGCCGCGCGCCTCTCCAGCAGGAACGGCTCGAGCCGATACGTCTTCGCCTTGGCGTCCACGGGCACGCGAAGCGCGCGGACGACGCGCACGTCTATGTGATCGGTGGGAATCAGGTCGTCCTTGCCCGAGCGAAGCTCGCCCGCGGCCACGGCCACGTCCTTGAGCGGCTCGAGCGCGTGGATGCAGAGGGACACGGGCTCATACTCGCCCCTCGCGGCGAAGGCCCTCAACTCGCTGACCCGTTCGGACGGGAAGGGGATCGAGCATGGCGAGACCGGGGCGAGCGGGTCGCGTGCGAAGAGAATGTAGCCCCGGCGCTGCTCCTCGGGGGTTGGCGCGATCGCGCTCAGGCCGTCTGGCGCAGCGCGGACCTCGGTCCAGCCGTCGGGCGGTGGCGGCAGCTCCGGCCCGGCCGAGCCCCACACCCTGAACTGCTCGGGCGGCGCCGCGAGCGCCCAGGCATCGCCCAACGCGAGGCCACACGCCAGCAGAAGCACCACACACCGACTTGCCCGCACGGCACGGCTCCTTCGTCCTCAGTAGTTGCCCACCCGCGGCTGGCCGGGGTCGGTGGCCAGCATGGTGGCATCGAAGAGACGCTTGAGCAAGGCCAGCTTCACGTCGCGGCTGCCCGCGTCGTCCCACAGGTTGCGGAACTCGCGGGGGTCGTCGCGCAGGTCGTACAGCTCGCCGGCGTCGTGGCCGTGGTAGACGACGAGCTTGTGACGGCCGTCCACGATCATGTTCGCGTGGCTCGCGTCGCCGTCCTTGAAGGGGATGGCGTCGTGGTACTCGCAGCGCACGAAGTCGCGGTGGCGCGCGGGGTCGGCCTTGCCCTCCAGGATGGGCAGGAGCGACTTCCCATGCGTGTCGGCGGGCACGTCGAGGCCCGTCGCCTGCATGAGCGTGACGGGCAGGTCGGTGAGCTCGACGAGCGCGTCGCTGCGGAGGCCGGCCTTGACGCGGCCCGACCACGAGAGGACCAGGGGCACGCGGACGGCGCCCTCGTAGAAACGGCAGCCTTTCTGCTGAAGGCCATGGTCGCCAAGCATCTCGCCGTGGTCGCTGGTGAAGATGACGATGGTGTTGTCGCGTTGCCCTGCGGCCTCAAGGGCGTCGAGCATGCGGCCCACCTGGTCGTCAATCAGCTCGATCTGCGCGTAGTAGGCGGCCACCATGCGGCGGGCGTCGTAGTCGTGCGGCGAGACGGGCTTGCGCGTCTGGTGGTCCACTTTGCCGAAGGCGAGCTGGCTCTCCATCTCGTGGGGCTGGAACAGGGGGAGCGGCATGGCCGCCACGTTCATCCGCGCCATGTATTCCGGGGGCGGGTCGAACGGCGGGTGCGGGTCGAAGCAGTTGAAGCTGAAGAGCCAGGGGCCGGTGCGCTTCTCGCAGAGGAAGGCGATGGCCTCGTTGGCGCACCAGGTGGTCTGGTGATATTTCGCCTCGATGCCCGTGCGGAACAGGCCGCCGCGCTGGCCGTAGGCCTTCGCCCAGTCCACGCCCCGCTCGGCGAGCCAGGCCTGGTAGGCGTGGTGCGTGTGGGGCCAGAACTTCTCGGGGTAGGGGTGATGGCTCCACTGGTAGACGCGATAGCCGTCGCCGAAGCGCGGCTCGACGCGCCCGTTGGCCGCGGCGAGGTGCAGCTTGCCCGAGAGGCCGCAGTCGTAGCCCTTGTCGGCCAGCCGCCGCGTGATGAGCTTCTCGGGGCAGGGAAAGAAGTCGTTCCCGTTGCGGTTCACGTGCAGCGTGCTCGGGTAGTAGCCCGTCAGGAAATTCGCGCGGCTCGGCGTGCAGATGGGGCTTTGCGAGTAGCAGCGGGTGAAGGCCACGCCCTCGCGCACCAGGCGGTCCACGTGGGGCGTGCGGATGTGCGGGTTGCCCAGCGCGCCCACCGTGTCCCACCGCTGCTGGTCGGTGCAGATCCACAGGATATTCGGCCTCGCGTCTGCCATCGGCTGTTCTCTCCGTGCGTGGTTTGCGCGCTGCCCGGCCTCGAACGGTCCCCTCTATCTTGGCCGGGGCGTGGCGGGAGTCAAGCGGCGGTCGCGTGCGCGGCTCCGCGCTGGACTTGCAAGTTTGCATCCCAAATGCATAATTGCACATGAGAAGGAGGCCACCCCATGGCCTATATCGAACGCTCGGCCGAGGAAGCCGTCCGCCGCGCGGCCCGCGAGTTCCCCATCGTGGCCCTCACCGGCCCGCGCCAATCGGGCAAGACCACCCTGCTCCAGCACCTCTTCGGCAGGAGCCACGGCTACCGCTCGCTCGAGCTGCCCGACGTCCGCGCCGCCGCGGCGAGCGACCCTCGCGGCTTCCTGGCCCTGAACCCGCCCCCTGTCATCTTCGACGAGATCCAGCACGCGCCGGGCCTGCTGCCGTACATCAAAGAGGCCGTGGACGCCCGCCGGAACAGGTCTGGCCAGTTCATTCTGTCCGGCTCGCAGAACCTCCTCGTCGCCCAGGGCGTCACCGAGTCGCTCGCCGGGCGGGTCGCCGTCCTCAAGCTCCTGCCGCTCTCCTATCGGGAGATTGCGGGCCTGCCGAACGCTCCGCTTCCCTGGGAGCCCGGCCGGAAGGCGAGACGCGAGCCGATGGCCCCGCGCGACCTGTGGCTGAGCTTCCTCCGCGGCGGCTACCCCGAGTTGGTCGCCAACCCGGGTCGCGACCTGTCGCTCTGGCACGCCAGCTACGTCCAGACCTATCTCGAGCGCGACGTTCGCTCCCTCCGCCAGGTCGGCGACCTCAGCCAGTTTCAGATCTTCCTCCGCGCCCTCGCCGCCCACGCCGCACAGCTTCTCAACCTAGCCTCGTTGTCCCGCGACCTCGGCGTCGCCGTCAACACGGTCAAGGCCTGGCTTTCCGTCCTGGAGGCGACCTACCAGGTCATCGTCCTCCGGCCCTACTACGGGAACGTGGGCAAGCGCCTGGTGAAGACCCCCAAGCTGTACTTTGCGGATCTCGGCACCCTCTGCTACCTTGCCGGCCTGAAGGATCCCGACCACGCGATGGCCGGCCCGATGGGCGGCGCGCTCTTCGAGAACGCCGTCCTCATCGAAGTCCTGCGCGCCCTCACCCATCGCGGGCAGGAGCCGCAGGTCTACTTCTGGCGCACCGCGGCAGGCGTTGAAGTGGACTTCGTCGTGGACGCGGGCGAGACGCTCGTGCCGATCGAAGTCAAGCTCTCGACGACGCCCAACCCGGCGATGGCGAGCGGAATCAACGCCTTCAAGAGCGACTTCGGCGACCGCGTTGCCAAGGGCTATATCGTCCACCCCGGCGACACCTCCCTCCCCCTCGGCCCGAACACCCTCGCACTCCCCTTCGGCACGCTCTGAGCAGCCCCTACTCGGCCCAGCGGAGGACCTCGCGCCCACCGACATCGAGGCGCAGAGCCAACGCGTCGAAGGCAGGGCGTTGGTCAAGACAGAATTGGATGAACGCCGTGAAATCCACATGCCCACTGCACACGCACAGCCAAGCCACGCGGCGCCCCTCGGCGCGGAGCTCGCGGCCGGTGAGGGTTTCGTCGTGGGGCACGAGCGGCTGGCTGCACCAGAGGGCGACCGCGCCCGTGCGCCGCTGGCCAAACGCCCAGTGGCCGCGGACCTCCTGCCGGTCGAAGGCGTCGCTCGGCCAGTGGGCGTGGGTGAAGCCGACGGGGTGGCTCTCGGGGATGTCGAAGATTTCGGCCAGGGTGCCCTCGGTCTGCGACAGGCTCGGCAGCGAGCCGTTGCCATACCAGTAGCCGGGCCGCGACTGCGTGCCGTCGAACGTGCCGCCCGGGTGGTTGACGAAGACGTGGCAGTCGCGCCCGAGCGTGGCCTGCCACAGGTGCTGCTGGTAGCCGGGCTTGCCCGGCCACAGGGCGGCTCGCCAGTTCGCGGGCGCCTCGACCGCGCCTTCGCCGAAGTCGAACGACGCCGGGATGGCGAGCGACGTGAGCAGGTAGTCCGCCGTCTTGTGCAGCACCACCTCCGCACCGTCCTGCCGATAGCGGCGGCAGGCCGGCTGGCGCATCAGGTCGCCGAGGCCGGCGGGCGGCCGGTAGTCCACCGACGAGGCGACGAAGCCGATCCAGTTGGTGTGGGCGACGAGGGCCTCGGGCGTCGCATACGAGAGCAGGGCCTGCGTGCCGCCCGTCTGGGGATAGAGCACGTTGCGGTAGACGCGACCCTGGGGCGCGACGACCACGCCATCGTGGGCGTGCATCGCCAGGTCGCGGAACACGCCGTCCACGATCGCCGCCGCCCGCTGCGCCAGGGCCGCATCGCCCGAGAAGTCCACGACGTTCATCAGCGCGGCGACGGTGAGGGGCATGTAGGTGCTGCTGAGGTATTCGCGGAAGCCGACGGGCTCGACCTCGGCGAGCCAGGCGGCGCAGCGGCGGAGGCCGAGGGCGGTCTGCTCGGCGCCCGTGCGGCCGCTGTTGCTGAAGCGCTCATCGGGCCACAGGCGCCCCGCGAGAAGCTGGCAGCCGTGGAAGAGCAGGCTGTGATTCTCGCTGCCGAAGCACATGGCGTCGGTGCCCGGCTCGTCGTCCCAGTAGCGGAAGGCGAGGGCCGTCTTGCGGATGGCGGCCCGCTCGGCGGGCGAGGCGAGGCCGAGGCAGATCATCCGCAGCAGCGCGGCGAGGGTGAAGTCCGAGCAGTCGCGCCGCTCGTCAATCCCCTTGAGCGTGGCCTCGAAGATGGCCGAGTCGTCGGCTTGTTGCTGGAATTGTGGGCGGCGTGTCCCCACGCCGCGGGATTCGCGGGATGAGGACATCCCGCCTACAACAAGAATGCGGCGGGCAAGGACGTTGAGGATGTGCCGCGCGCCGTCGTGGGCGAAGTGGTGCAGATGCTCGCGGCGATGTTCGTCGAGGGGCAGCGACGAGGGCTGCGCGGGCGGGCGATTCGCGGGGATCTCCAGCGACCGCTCGAGCGTCTGGCCGGCGGCCTCGACGGATACCTTGAGGCTGAAGGCGCCGCTGGGGTCGAGACCCACGCGCCGAGCCGCCGCGGGCCAGACGACCCCACCCGAGGCAGTCGTCACGCGCGCGTCGGAGGGGGCGGGGCACTCGGAGGCAAGCGCATCGCGGCCCTCGGCGCGCACCCTCATCAGCCAGCGCTCGGCCTCGGCGAGCCGCTCCGTCGCCAGGGGGTCGCCGGGCAAACGGATGGCGAGGCCCGCCGCGCCCTCGAGCGCCTGGAGTCCGAAGAGCATGCGCGTGTCGCGCACGCCGAGCACGTGAAGCCGCGCGCACAAGCGGTTCGCCCCACGGCGAAGCGGGAGATTCAGGGCAACCGCCTCGGGGTACATGTAGCGGGGCACGTCGTGGCGCAGCACGTGCGCGCCGTTCACCCACAGGTCGGCCGTGCCGCAGGCCCACAGCCGCGCGGCGAGCGAGGCGTCGGCCGGCGCGTGCACGTCGGTGAGGGCCCACAGGTCGAGGACTTCGAGCAGCGACGAGAAGCCGCTGCACTCGACGAAGGCGTTCTGGCCGGGAGCGTAGAAGCGCCACGGCTGACCTGTCGGCCCGGGCTGGCCGAGTGCGGCGTCGCGAGGCGGCTCCCCGAAGGTTGGGGCAACTGCCGCGCGGCGCATCTCATCGTCCGACCCGCTGGGGCCGGCATAGGGCGTGCGGCGCGGGCCGGCCGCCAGCCAGTGTCGCAGGTAGCCCTGAGGGTCGCAGGTGAAGTGCCGCGGGCTCATTGTCGAGGGGCCTCCTTGCTCAAGCGCGCGGATATGGCGAGAATGATATGCGCCTAGGCACTGGAGCGCAAGCAGGCTTTTCTGTAGAATCGTGGCCAGTACCGTGGCAGACCGCGTGGAGGAAACACGACGATGAGGCCCGTTGCCCTTTCGAGCGTTGCATTGGTTCTGCTGGCAGGAGAGTCTTTCGCCATGGCTGAGCAGGCCGCGCCCGCTCGAGTGTTCGCACGACGCCGCCCAGGCGACGGTCCGGGTTCCGGAACTTGACCTCTGGGCAATTGTGGAGCTCTCCGAATGAGGCCCTTCCTCTCCCAGGCAATCCTGCTCTGTCTGGTCTCCGCCGCCCCTGCGAACGAGTACTGGGTGGACCAGCGGCACAAGGAGGCGACCGACGCCCATCCCGGCACGCGCGAGGAGCCGTGGCTCACGGTCGGCAAGGCGGCGGCGACGCTTCAGCCGGGCGACACGGTGGTCGTGAGGCCAGGCGTCTACCGCGAGGCCGTCGTGCCGAAGGCGTCGGGCACGGCCGAGAAGCCCATCACCTATCGAGCCGAAGGGGACGGGGTGGTCCTCAGCGGCGCCGATGCGCTCACCGGCTGGAAGCGCCACAAGGAGAACATCTGGGTCGCCGAGGCCGATTGGGAGCCGAACCGCCTCTTCCTCGACGGCACGCCGCTGGTGAAGGCCCGCGAGCCAAACGCCGGCTGGTGGATCGCCGAGGGCGGCGGCACCCACACACTCGTTGACTCCAGGCATCTCACCCAGGCCGACGGCTATTGGGTCGGCAGCACGGTCTTCTTCTGGGACGTTGACGTGACGACCCAGGGCTGGCGGAAGGTGACGGCCTTCGATGCCAAGACCCACACGCTGACCCTCGACAAGCCGATCTACCGCGACCGTGTGGTCGAGGCGGGCAAGGACCGCTATCTCATCGAGAACAAGCTCGACCTCCTCGACCAACCCGGCGAATGGGCCGTGGAACCGGCGGACAAGGGCTCCCGCGTCTACATCTGGCCGCCCGCGGCCGACGACCCGAACAGCCATGTCATCGAGGCGCCGCGCCGCAGCCGCTTCGTCGTCGAGTACGGCAATCGCAGCCACCTGCGGTTCGACGGCTTCGAGGTCCGCCACGGCGCGGGCCACGGCATCGGCTCCTGGTCGCCCACGGCCGACGGCATCGCCATCACCAACTGCTACCTGCACCACAACTCCGGCAACGGGCTCTACATCCACTGCACGAACAACGCGGTGCTCAAGAGCAACCTGGTGACGGCGAACAGCAACGGCATCACCTGCGCGGCCGACCAGGGCCTCGTCATCGAAGCGAACGAGATCGGGCGAAACGAGTTCGACGGCCTCGTCGTCGGCGGCAAGAGCGCCGACGTCATCATCCGTCGAAACTACATCCACAACCACAACCTCTGGGGCCACCCCGACAACATCCAGTTCCACGGCGGCCTCACGGGCGTGACCATCGAGGAGAACGTCATCCTCAACGGCGGCCAGGCCCTCATGATGGAGCAGTGCGACCAGGGCGTCATCCGCGGCAACGTCATCGCCGGCTCCGCCGCCGTCGCCGTCATCCACGGCCACGGCAACGTCACGAACTTCCAGGTCCTCGGCAACACGATCGCCTTCTGCGGCTACGGGCCGCTGAGCTTCACGGGCAAGAACTACACCGTGCGGAACAACATCCTCCATCCCGGCGGCGACGCGGCGGCCATGGGCGTCGGCAGCACCGAGGGCTTCGCGAGCGACTACAACCTGCTCTACAAACTGCCAGGGACGAAGGGCTGCTTCGCCGCCTTCGGGCGCAACTGGCCCGGCGACTTCGCCGGCTACCAGAAGGTCTCGGGGCAGGACGCCCACTCGATCTCGGCCGACCCGCAATTCCTCAGCGCCCCGAAGCTCTGCATCCAGACCGAGGACCGGCGGCTCACCGAGTGCACGGCGGAGAAGATCCTCCTGCGCGGCGCGACCGACCTCTTCCAGCCCGGCGACCACGTCGAGGTGTTCTTCGACGGCGTCGTCCGCACGGTGAAGTCGGTCGGCAGCGACCACATCATCGTGGACCCGCCGCTTTCCGAGCCGCCGCAGAAGGGCGGCCTCGTCCTCAACTGGAAGGAGAAGACCCGCTTCGCCCTCGACCTGCGGCTCGCCCCGAACAGCCCCGCGCGCAACGCAGGCGAGGGCGGGGCCGACCTTGGCGCGAATCTCGACATCCAGGCATTCGCCAAAGGCGACGTGGACGGCGACGGCAAGCCCGACATCCGACGGCCCCCCGAATAGGAGAACTGCCATGGCCAGCCAGCGTGTGTCGCGTCGTGCATTCCTCCAGACCACCGGCGCCGCGGCCGCGGCGACGGCCCTCGCCCCCGCCCTAGCGCGCGGCCAGGCGAAGAAGCCGCTGAACATCCTGTGGGTGACGTGCGAGGATATCAGCCCCGACCTCGCCTGCTACGGCGACCCCTACGCCATCACGCCCAACCTCGACAAGCTGGCCAGCCAGGGCGCCCGCTACGACCTCGCCTTCTCCCACGCGCCCGTGTGCGCCCCGGCGCGCTCAGGCATCATCACCGGCATGTATCCCACCACCATCGGCTCGCACCACATGCGCTGCCACGCCGTGCCGCAGCCCTTCGTCCGCTGCTTCCCCGAATACCTCCGCGCCGCCGGCTACTACTGCACCAACAACTCGAAGACCGACTACCAGTTCGCCCCGCCCATCACGGCCTGGGACGAGTGCAGCGGCAAGGCCCACTGGCGCAACCGCCCCGACAAGTCGCAACCCTTCTTCGCAGTCTTCAACTTCACCTGCACCCACGAGAGCCAAAGCTGGCCCAACAACGGCCCCATCCAGCACGACACCGCCAAGGCCAACATCCCGCCCTACTACCCCGACACGCCCGTCGTGCGCCGCAACTGGGCGCGATACGCCGACCAGATCACCAAGATGGACGGCCAGGTCGCCGGCATCCTCAAGCAGCTCGCCGACGACGGCCTGGCCGACAACACGGTGGTCTTCTTTTACGGCGACCACGGCCGCGGCCTCACGCGCGGCAAGCGGTGGGTCTACGACAGCGGCATTCGCGTGCCGCTGCTCATCCGCTGGCCGGGCACGATCAAGCCGGGCAGCACGAGCGACCGCCTCGTGTGCTTCATTGATTTCGGCGCCACCGCGCTCTCCCTCGCCGGCGTCAAGCCGCCCGAGTGGATGCAGGGCCGCGCCTTCCTCGGCGAGCACGATACCCCGCCGCGCGACTATGTCTTCGCCGCCCGCGACCGCATGGACGAAACCTACGATATCATCCGCTCGGTGCGCGACAAGCGATTCCACTACCTCCGCAACTTCGAGCCGCAGAAGCCCTACGCCCAGCGGATCAACTACATGGACAAGATGCCCATCCTCAAGGAGATGCGCCGCCTGCACGCCGAGGGCAAGCTCACGGGGCCGCCCGCCCTCTGGTTCGCACCCACCAAGCCCGTCGAGGAGCTGTACGACACGACCAAGGACCCCCACGAGATTGACAACCTCGCCGCCAAGCCCGAGTTCCAGGACGTGTTGGCGAAGATGCGCAAGGTGCTCGAGGACTGGATGAAAGAGACGAAGGACCTGGGCCTGATCCCCGAGGGCGAGCTGCGCGAGAAGGGCATCCCCGGCGGCAAGCCGGGCGCGACCGCCGAGCCGAAGATCGAGCCGGCCGGCGGCAAGTTCGACAAGCCCGTCGCCGTGACGCTCACCTGCCCCACCGAAGGCTCGTCCATCGCCTACACCCTCGACGAGGGCAAGGCGCCGCACTGGCTCCTCTACTCGAAGCCCCTCACGCTCGACAAGAGCGCCACGGTCCGCGCCCGCGCCTGCCGCATCGGCTGGAAGGACAGCGCGGAGGCGAGGGCCGGCTTCCAGATTGGCTAGAAGGAGAACGCCGATGAACCGCAGGGAGTTCCTCCGCGACGCGGGCTCCGCCGCACTCGGCACGGCCGCGGCCCTGGCCACCACCCCCACAGCGCTCGGACAGGAGAAGGAGCCAATGAGGCCCAACGTGCTGCTCATCCTCACGGACGACCAGTGCTACGGCGACCTGGGCTGCCACGGGAACGATAAGATCAAGACGCCTAACCTCGACAAGCTCGCCGCCGAGGGCGTGGAGTTCACGCAGGGCTACGTCTGCCCCGTGTGCGCGCCGACCCGCGCCAGCCTGATGACGGGCCGCTACAACTACCGCACAGGGGCGATTGACACCTATCTCGGCCGGGCGATGATGCACCCCGACGAGGTGACGCTGGCCGAGGTGCTCGCCGCCGCGGGCTACAAGACGGGCATCTTCGGCAAGTGGCACCTCGGCGACAACTACCCGATGCGCCCCATTGACCAGGGCTTCCAGGAGGCCCTCACCCACAAGGGCGGCGGCCTGTGCCAGCCCGCCGACTTCCCAGGCAACCCCGGCTACTTCGACCCCATCCTCGACCACAACGGCAAGCCCGTGAAGACCAAGGGCTACTGCACCGACGTCTACACCGACGCCGCGCTGAAGTTCATCGAGGCGAACAAGGACAAGCCCTGGTTCGTCTACCACGCGACCAACGCGCCCCACACGCCGCTCCAGGTGGACGACAAGTATGTCGAGCCCTACCGCAAGATGGGCCTCGGCGAGAACACGGCCAAGGTGTACGGCATGGTCACCAACATTGACGAGAACGTGGGGCGACTGCTCGCGAAGCTCAAGGAGCTGGGCCTCGAGGAAAACACGCTCGTCATCTTCCTGGGCGACAACGGCCCCTGCGGCTCGCAGCGCGACAAGGGCCAGCCCATCCGCTTCAACGCCGGCCTCCGCGACCAGAAGGGCACCGTCTACGAGGGCGGCATCCGCGTCCCCTACTTCGTCCGCTGGCCCGCTGGGTTCAAGGGCGGACGGAAGCTGGACACGATTGCGGCGCACCTGGACGTGTTGCCCACCGTGGCCGCGGCCTGCGGCGCCCGCGTGCCGCCCGACATCAAGCTCGACGGCACGAGCCTGCTGCCGCTTCTCGCGGGCGACAAGGCGCCGTGGCCCGACCGCACGCTCTACACCCAGTGGCACCGCGGCGACGAGCCGATCATGTACCGCTCGTGCATGGCCCGCACGCAGCGCTGGAAGCTCGTGAACGGCAAGGAACTCTACGACATGCCCGCCGACCCCGGCGAGAGGAAGAACGTCGCGGCCCAGCACGGCGACATCGTGGCCAAGATGCGCAAGGGCTACGAGGCCTGGTTCAAGGACGTGTCGGCCACCCGCGGCTACGACCCGCCCCGGATCGTCCTCGGCGCGCCCGAGGAGAACCCGAGCCTGCTCACGCGGCAGGACTGGCGCGGCCCCCAGGCCGGCTGGGCGCCCACCTCGCTCGGCCACTGGGAGGTGAGCGTGGCGAAGGAGGGGAAGTACCGCATCCGCCTCCTCTTCGCGCCCGTGGACGCGGAGTCGTCGGTGCAGTGCTCGGTTGGCGCCGTGCGGGTCACGGCCATCGTGCCCAAGGGCGCCAAAGAGGCCACGCTCGAGGACGCCGCACTCGAGGCCGGCGACGCCCGACTCGAAGCCTGGGTCACCACAGGGCAGGCCACCGTGGGCGTCCACTACGTCATCGTCAGGCGGCTGGAGTAGAATGGGGGAGGCGTCAGGGAACGGACAATGCCCGCGACGGTGAATGGGATTGGGACGACGTACTACGGGAAGAAGAACCTGCGCGAGACGCCGGGCACGTGCGAGCATTGCGGGCGCTCGGGAAAGCTCCAGAGCTACGAGACACGTCTCTGGTTCGTCGTCGTCTTCATCCCCGTCGTCCCGCTCGGGCGGAAGCAGATTCTCGACTACTGTCCCGCCTGCCGGCGGCACAAGGTGCTCCCCGTGGCCGAATGGCAACGCATTCAGAACGAGGCGGTGTCGAAGGCGGGCCACGAGCTGGCCGCTGCGCCCGACGACCCCGCCGCGGCCGTCGAGTTCCTCGACACCCTCGTGGGATTCCAGAGGACGAAGGAGGCGGCGGATTTCGCACAGGTCATGGCCCGGCAGTTCCCGAACGACGCAACGGTGCAGTTCCGCCTCGGGACCTGGCACGACGGCGAGGGGCGTGGAGCCGAGGCGGACGCCTGCTTCGCCCGCGCCTTCGAGCTGAACCCGAACAACTGGCAGGCACGCCGCGCCGTGGCCGTCGGCGCCATCGAGAAGGGCGACCTGGCCCGGGCGACCGAGCTGCTGGCCGCGATGCCCGACGACGCGGCCGCGCAGCACGCGGGCGCCTTCCTCCGCCTGGCCCAGGCCCACCAGGAGCGGCGCGAGCACGAGGCCGCGCTCGGCATCCTGCGCGAGATGCTGCGGCGCAGCCCCGGCCTCAAGAGCGACAAGGCGTTCCGCAAGGCCGCGCGGCTCTCCGAGCGCGCGATGCGGCAGGAGGGCGCCCTGGTGCCGAAGCCCCGGCTCACCCCCGCCCGCGCCGTGGCGCTCGCGGCACTCGCGGTCGTCGCCGCGGGTGTCGGCGGCTACCTCGCCTGGCAGGCGGCGTCGCAGCGCGGCCTGCACATCGTCAATCGCCTGCCCGCCGCGGTGTCGGTCGCCATTGACGGCACGGTGCGGGCGAGCGTGCCGCCGGGCGAGCAGGCCCGCATCACGGTCGGCACGGGCAGGCACCGGGCGGAGATGACCGGCGGCCAGGGCGAGCCCGAGACCGTGGAGTTCCAGATCGGCGGGCGCACGAGCACCTACGTGCTGAACCCGCGCGGCGCCGCGCTCCTGCTCGTCGAGGAGATCTATTACGGCACGACGGAGATGGAGCCGAGGCGGCGGCTCCACGTCGGCAAGCCCTTCCTCGCGCTCAGCGGCATTGACTACGTGTTCGAGGACTTCCCGGCGTCGGTGCGCAGCGAGAGCGGGAAGCCGCTGTGGAAGCGCCGGCTGGTGGTCGTGGAGCTGGATGCGGTGGCGGCGCTGTTCCTGCTGCGCCACCTCGTGCCGGACGAGGACCTGTTGGCCGTGGCCGAGCACCACCTGACGCGCGGCCCGGCGACGGAGCGCCTGCTCGAGGAGTACCGGAGCCTCGCCGCCTCGGCGGGGAAGCTGCCACGCTGCCGCGACTTCCTGGCAAAGGGCCTCGGCCGCCGCCCCGTCGAGCAGAAGTGGCATCGGACGTACCAGGGCGTCTGCCAGGCGCTGGGCGAGCACGACACACTCGTCCCCCTCTACGGCCAACTGCTGGCCGCGGCGCCGAAGGACTCGGCTCTGCTCTACCTCCGCGGGCGGGTCGCGGCGAGCCGGGCGGAGGCGCGCGACCACTTCGACCGAGCCCTCGCGGCGGATGCGAAGAATGCCGACGCCTGGTTCTGCAAGGCGCTCGACCTGGCAGCGGTTGGGGACTTTGCGGCGGCGCGCCGGCCCGCCGAGGAGGCCTGCCGCCTCGACCCCGACGACAGCGAGATGGCCGACCTCCTCTTTGTCCTCCGCCGGGCCGCCGGCGAGGCCGCGCAACTGGAGAAGGAGCTTCGGGCCTGGCTTGCCGAGAGGCCCTATGACTTCCCGGCCATCGCTCGCCTCGCCCAGCTCCTCGTGGAGAAGGGGGACAAGGCGGGCGCCAAGACGGTCCAGGACGCCTATGCCAAGGCCATCCAGACGGAACTCCACGAGGCGGGCGAGCAACTGCTCGCGGCCACGAGCTTCCGCCTCGCCTTGCTCGTGGGCGACACCGATGCGGCCCTGGCGAGCGCCGCGAAGCTCAAGGATCGCCTGGCGGGAACCATCGCCCGCTTCTATGCGCACGCCACGCGCAAGGAGCCGGGCAAGGCCGAGGCGCTTCTTGGCAAGCTTCCCCCCTGGCTGGCCGGGCAGAATCATCTCGTCGCGGCCATGGCCTGGCGCGAGAGCGGCGACGAGGCGAAGGCCGAAGCCCAGTGGCAGCAGGCCATCACCGCCTTTGCTGCCCGCTCCGGGTTCGAGAAACGTGTCTCCGAGCTGTTGCGGCTCGGCGTGAGCCGGGGCGAGGTGGACGAGTTGCCGCTCGACCACAGCACCGAGGTCATCCTTCTGGTCGGCCTTGCCGAGCGCCATCCTGACCTCCGTGGGGACTTTCTGCCGCTGGCGGAGAAGCTCAACCCCACCCGCTCCGCGCTCCACGGCTTCCTCCAGCGCCGTATCGAGGCGCTCAAGGTCGGTCGGCAGTAAGCAGTCGGCAGTGCAGGGCGTGGGTCAGCAGCGGGGCTTGCGGGCGACCACGCCGACGGGGCCGCGGGTGGAGGGCACGGGGCGGCAGCGGGCGAGGCGGGCGAGAAGGCTGGGGATGCGGCGGCGGCGAAGCAGCCAGGGCTTCGGGGTCGGCTTCTTGACCCTGCGCTTGCCCGCCCGAGGGACGCGGGGCACGGAGGCCCCGCCCACAGGCGCTTGCGGGGCGGGCGGCGGGCAGGACGCGGCATGCTTGGCCGCCCCTTCCTCGCTGAGGTCGAGGGTCGGCTCGGGGATGGTTTCGATGTCGGGGAGGTCGAGGTCGGCGAACTCCTCGATCTCCTCCTCGTCGAGAGGGGCCTGGGCGGCTGGGAGTGGCTCGGGGGCCGGACCCTCGGCGGGCGGCGCGGCCTCGCCCTCGGCGGCGGGCGAGGGCTCCGCGGGGGCCTGGGGCGTGACCAACTCGCTCTCGCTGACGGGTGTGTCGTCGAGGAGCACGATGCGGATCTCGCCGTGGTGGCCGGCCTGTTCGGCGCGGACGCGGCGGCGGCGGATGAGCTCGAGAAGAGCGAGGAAGGCGTTGATGAGGGCCAGGCGGCCGGCGGCGGGGTCGAACAGCTCGCGGAGGGTGGCGGTGCTGCAGGAGCGAAGCTCGTCGAGCAGGTCGTTGCAGTAGGCGGTCGCGGGCCGCTCGTCGAGCAGGATGTGGCGCGTGGTGTCGAGGCTCGTCTGGCTCAGGATCACCTTGAAGGCGGCAAGGAGCTCCCAGATCGTCACCTCGCCGAGGTCAATGGGCAGTTCCTCGGGGGCCGGGCGTTCGGGGGTGCCGAGGACGGCGGCGGCGCCGCGGGGGAACTTGAGGGCCTGCTCGCCCGCGCGGGCGGCGAGCGAGCGGGCGGCGTCCTTGAACTTCTTGTACTCGATGAGCTGGCGGATGAGGTCGGCGCGCGGGTCCTCCTCCTCTTCCTCGCCCGTCGTCTCCGGGCGCGGGAGGAGCATGCGCGACTTGATCTCCATGAGCGTGGCGGCCATGACGAGGAACTCGCCGGCCACGTTCACGTTGATGTGCTGCATGAGCTCGAGGTGGGCGAGATACTGGTCGGTGATGCGCGAGATCGGGATGTCGGCGATCTCCACCTCGTCCTGGCGAATGAGGTAGAGCAACAGGTCGAGCGGGCCGCTGAAGACCTCCAGGTCCACCTTGTAGCCGTAGTGCTCTTCTTCGTAGGAGGAGACCATGCGCGCCTCAGGTTCCGAGCAGCAGGTGGACGAGGAAGGCGTGGGGCGGGCCGAGGATTGGATTCATCCCTCCGCTGACGATGAGGATGAGGAAGATGACCGACGCGATGGGGGCCGCGCGCTCGTAGGCGATCGCCATGTCGCGGGGCAGCAGGTTGCGCAGCACGTGCGAGCCGTCCAGCGGCGGCACGGGGATGAGGTTGAACAGGAAGAGGCCGAGACTCATGAGGAGCAGGACGTGGACCATCAGCCACAGCGTCCAGACAACCCGCGAGGTGAGCGGGTTGAACCCCAGGTGGCCGGCCAGGCGGATGAGGAGGGCGAGGGCGATGGCCGTCAGCAGGTTCGCCGCCACGCCGGCCAGCGAGACCAGGATGTCGTCGCGCCGCGGGTTGCGGAAGTTATAGGGGTTCACGGGCACGGGCTTGGCCCAGCCAAAGGGGCCGAAGAGCAGGCAGAGCGCGCCGATCGGGTCGAGGTGCACGAGCGGGTTGAACGTCAGCCGCCCCAGGTTCTTCGCCGTCGGATCCCCGCAGCGCCAGGCCATCCAGGCGTGGGCGAACTCGTGCACCGTGAGCGCGAGGAGCAGCGGGGGCACCCGCAGCAGCATCTCCATGAGGTCGAACTTGCCCATGTGTCCACCACTCGCCGGGGAACGCGTCGGCCACTCCGGCCGGCGGCGGTTCTACCACAGCACTGCCGGCAAGTCAAGCGTGCTTGACTTCCCGTGGCCGGATGGCTATCATGGGACCAATCGCTTCGTGACCATGACGACACGCAGGGGGAATGCCCATGGGGGAAGCGGAGAACAGCGAAGCGCTCGGCGCTGAAGTGGGAACACGACAACGCCAGAGCGATGACGACCTGGACTTCGAAATCGCCTTCTTCGAGAGAATCCTGCGACGCCTGCCCGAATCCGTGGACGTGTTGATGGCCCTCGGCAACAATTACACCGAGCGGGGCCAGTTCGAGAAGGGCCTCGGCATCGACGAGCGCCTCTGCCATCTGCGCCCCGGCGACCCCATCGTCCACTACAACCTGGCCTGCTCCTACGCGATCGTGGGCAAGGTGGACCAGGCCATCGAGACCCTCGAGCACGCCGTCGCCCTCGGCTACCACGACAGCGGCTACTTGCAGCGCGACCCCGACCTCGACGGCATCCGGCGCGACCCGCGCTACCTGGCTCTCCTCGACCGCGTGCAGCGCCAGCAGATGACCACCTGAGCCTCGGCGGGCAAACCCAGTGAACGAGCCGCTCTCCCACTACGCCCGGCCGGGCATCATCCACTTCATGCTGTGGCCCCAGACGATGGGCGGCGAAGGCCCCATCGCCGAGACCATCAAGCGCCTGGCCGCCGACGCCGACTTCGAGGCCATCGAGGTCACCCGCATCAACGACCCGACGGCTCGCGCGCACGTTCGCGCCACCCTCGAGACCGCTCGGATGACCGTCGCTTTCGGCGCACAGCCCATCCTCCTCGGCGGCAAGCTGGACCTCAACGCCCCGGGCGACGCCGACCGCGCCGCCGCCATCGAGGCCGTCCAGCAGGCCATTGACCAGGCGGCCGAGCTCGGCGCCGTCGGCCTCGCCGTCCTCAGCGGCCCCGACCCCGGCGAGGCGGGGCGCAAGGTCGCCACCGACCGCCTGGTGGACTCGCTGAAGTGGCTCTCCGACTACGCGGCGCGCACGGGCAACCTGCCCATCGTGCTCGAAACCTTCGACCGCGTGCCGTTCGGCAAGAACTGCCTCATCGGCCCCAACGCCGAGGCCGCGGAGGTCGCACGCCGCGTCCGCCGCGACTTCCCGTCGTTCGGCCTGATGATTGACCTCAGCCACCTGCCGCTCCAGGGCGAGACGCCGCAGCAGGCGGCTGCCGCGACCCGCGAGTTCCTCGTCCACGCCCACATGGGCAACTGCGTGATGCGCGACCCCCCCCACGAGGCGTATGGCGACAACCACCCCCGCTTCGGCGTGCCCGGCGGCGAGAACGACGTGGCGGAGCTGGCCGACTACCTCCGGGCGCTCCTCGACGCCGGCTTCCTCAGCCACGCGCGGCGGCCCATCCTCAGCTTCGAGGTGAAGCCCCTTAAGGGCGAATCGGTCGAGGCCCTCGTCGCCGGCTCCAAGCGCACCCTCGCCGCCGCCTGGGCCGCCGTGTGAGAGGGGTCACATCTTCATTTCGCACTTTGCCGCCAAGTGCCAAATGAAGATGTGACCCCGGGAGCTGCCCGTGACCAGCAAGCCGACTCGCCGCGACGCGCTCAAGGCGGCCGGCGGCGCGACGCTCGCGGCCGGCCTGCTCGGCGCGGCGGAACGCGAGAAGCCTATGCGACCGCCCAACTTCATCGTCATCTTCTGCGATAACCTGGGCTACGGCGACATCGCCTGCTTCGGCTCGACGAAGCACCGCACGCCCCACCTCGACCGCATGGCCGCCGAGGGCACGAAGCTCACGAGCTTCTACGCCACCAGCGGCGTCTGCACCCCCTCGCGCGCCAGCCTGCTCACCGGCTGCTACCCACGCCGTGTGAACCTGCACGTCAACGAGCGCGGCGGCGCCGTCCTCTTCCCCGTCTCGCCCAAGGGCCTCCACCCCGACGAGGCGACCATCGCCAGCGTCCTCAAGGCCAGGGGCTACGCCACCGCCTGCATCGGCAAGTGGCACCTCGGCGACCAGCCGCCCTTCCTCCCCACCCGCCACGGCTTCGACGCCTATCTTGGCATCCCCTACAGCGACGATATGGTCGAGCGGAAGGCACAGGGCTGGCCGCCCCTGCCCCTCATGCGCGACGAACGGGTCGTCGAGGCGCCCGTGGACCGCAACACCCTCACCCGCCGCTACACCGAGGAGGCCCAGCGCTTCATCGAGGCCAACCGCGACAAGCCCTTCTTCCTCTACCTGCCCCACGCCATGCCGGGCAGCACCGCGGCCCCCTTCGCCAGCGAGCGCTTCCGAGGCAAGTCCGCCAACGGACCCTACGGCGACTCGGTCGAGGAACTCGACTGGTCCACGGGCGAGATCCTCGCCACGCTCAAGCGCCTCGGCCTCGACGAGCAGACCCTCGTCGTCTGGACCTCCGACAACGGCGCCGTGCGGCACAGCCCGCCCCAGGGCAGCAACGCCCCCCTCCGCGGCTGGGGCTACACCACCGAAGAGGGCGCGATGCGCATGCCCTGCGTCGTCCGATGGCCGACCCGCGTCCCCGCGGGCGCCACCTGCGACGAGCTGTGCACGACGATGGACCTCCTGCCCACATTCGCCCGCCTCGGTGGCACAGGCATCTTGCCTGTGTCCAGGGACGGCAAGGACATCTGGCCGCTCCTCTCGGGCCAGGACGGCGCGACGTCGCCCCACGAGGCATTCTTCTACTACTACCTCGGCCAGCTCCAGGCCGTCCGCAGCGGCCACTGGAAGCTCTACCTGCCGCTCGGCAAGAAGTGGGTGAGCTTCGGCGGCAACACCCGTCCCGCCCCCGGCGCGCTCTACGACCTGAAGGCCGACATCGGCGAGAAGACCAACCTCGCCGCGCAGCACCCCGACATCGTCGCCCGCCTCATCACCTTCGCCGACAAGGCCCGCGACGACCTCGGCGACATCGGCCGCGACGGCAAGGGCCAGCGTCCCGCCGGCCGCGTCGAGCGCCCCGTGCCACAACTCCTCCCCCAGTGAGCAGACCGCGCACGAGCGTGGGCGCGAGCCGAGAAGGCAGGCCGCCAGCGGCCCCCCCGTTCCGCCTCACAATCACACAATGCCAACTCCCTCTCTCAGGGGTTGGCACTCTGAGAACTCCCAGCCGGACGAGGCCGGATCGCCGATTCTCTCACAATGCCAACCCCGCCGGCAGAGGGGGCTTGGCATTCTGAGAGCCGACGGCCACAGAGCAGGACCCCGGAATGCATGGATTGCCGTAACCATAGCCGCCGCTTGGCCTTATGGCTGCTGAGCGACCCGGCCCGCTCCCGGCTCACAATATCGGTGACCAATTTCGGTGACGGATACCGAATCCCCACGGCAGGCGCCGCTCGCTCGCCCGACAAGGCTGGGCGTCAAGCCGCATCGCGCCCTTGATTGGCTCGCCGCGAACGAGTATGCTTGATCGTGGCGCGAGGGACAACGCGCGGCTTGGGAAGGTGGAAACGCTTCTGAGGAACACCATGAGCCAGTCCAAGAGGCACCTCACACGACTGCTCCTGGGCATGGCCGCGCTGGCGGCGCTTCCGACGAGCGCCCGCGCGTGGGAGCCCAATGACGGCGATCTGGCCGAGGCGATCAAGGCCGGCGACTTCACGGGGTATCTCGCCAACATCTCCGCCTGGCTGAACGGGAAAACCCCCGCGGCCGACAAGATATCAGAGCCGGCGATGCTCGGCCTGCTCAAGGATCCGGTCGTTGCGAAGACCCTTGCCCAACGGCAGTTCATCGCTAAGCACGGCGCGGACAAATTGGGCGAGTTCGCCAAGGCCGACCCCGCCAACGCGAAGTTCCTCGGCTGGCTGCTGCCCAACGCCGAGGCGATGGATCTGTACCTGGTCGGCGCGACGCCCACCGGGCTGGCCAAGCGGGAGAAGAACGACTCCGCCCTCCCCATTGAAGCCCTGGATCTCTGGCGGAAGATTCACGACACCGACCCGGATTCGGCGAAGGGCCTTTACCTGAAGCTGGCCATCGCGGTCGCCCTTTCGCCGCCGCCCAAGATGAGCTACGTGGGAGCGCACGGCATCGGCTCGGTGCCGATCGATCCCGTGGAGCGGTACACGCACTACAAGACTGCGCACAAGAACGGCGAGCTGTTCCCGATCTTCAACGACCTCACGGTCTGGGAGTACCGGAAGGTCGTTTGCGACTGGGCGTCCACCCCCGAACTGGCCTGGGCCAGGGAGATGCTGAACACCTGGCGGCCGGACCTGAGGAGGGAGCAGCAGGTCCACAGCATCGTGAGCGAGGTCTGGCGCAGGACCTCGCCGATCCCCTACTCCAAGGGCTTTCCGACCGTGATGGAAGGCGGCGGCAAGTGCGGGCCGAGGTCCTGGTTCGGCACGATGATGTGCCGGGCGTTCGGCATTCCGGCCGTGGGAGTTGGCCAGCCCGGCCACGCGGCGTTCGGCATAAAGGCAGCCGACCCCAACTCCCAGCCCCAGCCTGGAGCCGTGTGGAAGGCCGTCTACGGCCGCGCGTGGCACGTGTCGAAAGCCGAGGGCGTGGCAGGCCCGGAGTTCGTGGCCGAGGCGGAGGCCCGGGCCCGCGAGCCGGGATTCTCACAGGGCGAGCATCTGCGCTGGCTGGCGGCGGCGTTGACTTCCAAGGACCAGGCGGACGCGGTGCTGGAAGTGGTTCGCAAGGTGCAGCCGCCCGTGCCGGCGCGGGACGACGGCGTGGTCGCCCGACCCGTCGCCGGCTCCGGGTGCCCGGGCACCGACCGATCCAGCCCGATGCCCGCCTGCAAGCCCGTGCCCGAGCCGCCCATCAAGGCCGCCCCCGGCGTGCTGCACGTCGAGGCCGAGGCATTCGCCGACATGGCCGGCGTTTGCGTCTACGACTGCTCCACGGGCGGCAAGCAGGTCAATTTCCAGAAGAACATCGAGAGCAGTTGGGTAGACTACAAGATTGACGTGCCAGAGACGGGAACGTACGAGCTGACCCTGCGGGTGGCCACGCCGAACCGCGACCAAGCCCTGGACCTCGGTTGCGGCGAGGAGAAGCTCGCGACCATCCAGGTACCCAACACCACCGGACTGTGGGGGACCACCGAGCCGGTCAGCGTCAAGCTGAACAAGGGAACGCAGACGCTGAGGTTCTCTGCCCCCTACCAGCGGGGAATCGCGGTGAGGTGGTTTGAGCTGAAGCCCAAGTGATTGTGCCGTGCGGGTGCGGGCCGTGTCGCGCCCTTGATTGGCTCGCCGCGAACGAGTATGCTCGTGGCTGCAGAGACAGGTGTCAGGAGGCCCTTCGCGCACGCGGGGAAGCGGCGATGACCAGCAAGCAGTTCCTCAACGCTCTCGCACACGGCGAGACGGACATCCTCGCCACTCTCCTCGAGATTCTGGCCGAGACGGCGTCGCCCTACTGCGTGATCGGCGGCCTGGCGGTGAACGCCTACGCCGAGCCGGTGGTGAGCCTCGACCTCGACCTCGTGGTCGCATTGGAGAGCCTGGACGCCGTGTGTGCCGCCGCCGCGGCCCGCGGCCTGACGGTGCAGCGCTTCGAGCACAGCGTGAACCTGGCAAGCCCCAAGTCCGACTTGCGAATCCAGCTCCAGACCGACGCCCGATACCAGTCCTTCCTCCCGCGCGCGGTGGAGCGAGATGTCCTTGGCTACCGCCTGCGCGTCGCGGCCTTGCCCGACGTGCTCCAGGGCAAGCTCTGGGCCTACCAGGACGCCGCCCGCCGCGCCAGCAAGCGCCAGAAGGACCTGGCCGATATCCTGCGACTGGTCGAAACCGATCCCACGCTCAAGGAACAGCTACCCCCTGGTCTTGCCGGCCCAGTCGGCTGAGTCTCGCAGGCAAGCGCTGTCTCCCACCCGAAAGGACACGCGCATGGCTAGCAAGCAGTTGCCGCCCCGCCTCAAGCGCTCCGAGAGCTTTCTCGGGATTCACTTCGATTACCACATGAACGAACGGTGCGCCGAGGTGGGGAAGTCGGTGACGCGCCGAATGGTCGAGCGAATCATTGACGCGGTGCAGCCCGATTACATTCAGTGCGACTGCAAGGGGCATCGGGGGCTGTGCAGCTATCCCACCAAGGTCGGCCACCCCG
>DATKZY010000097.1:0-40095 GCA_035527715.1 Planctomycetota bacterium
CCCTCCTTCCCAAAGACTCTCAAACTGGGCTGCGGCACGTGTGACCACACGTGCCGCAGCCCAATATGAAAGTTCTTGGAGGGGGCCTGGGGGGAACCTTCCTGCCGAAGAAGGTTCCCCCCAGATGTTCTGGCGAGGCTACTTCGCTTCGGGGGCGAGGACCTTGAGCAGAATGTCCTTGAACTCGACCCACATGGGCGCGCCGGCGTGGATCTGGAGGGCGAGGATACCCTTGAGCCGGCCGGCCTTCTGGTTCGGCTTCTCGGCCTTCGGGTCGTCGAGCTGGTTGTCCACCAGGTCAATCGTCTGCACGCCGTTGAGGAACTGCTGGATGTGGTTGCCCTTGGCCACGATGCGATAGTGGTTCCAGTCGCCGTCCTTGTAGTCCTTGGTCAGCTCCATCTTGTCGCCGAGCTTCTCGACGACTTCCTTCTTGCCATCCTGGGCGATGGCGACCTTTTCGCCGACGTTGGCGAGGTAGCCGCGGCCCTTCTCGTGGTAGAGGAAGCCGACCTTGCCCTTCTGGTTGCAGACTTCGGCCTGGTAGCCGCTGACGACCCAGTTGCCGAGGCCGAGGCTTCGGTACTGGATGCCCGAGTTGCCGCTGTGGATGCGGAAGGTGAGCTTCAGCTCGAAGTCCTCGAGCACGCCGGCCTTCCAGATGCAGAAGGTGTTGCGCTTGCAGGGCTTTTCCTTCGTGGATTCGCCACGGATCGCGTCGTCCTTGGCCGACCAGAAGGTCGGATCGCCGTCCCAGCCTGTCAGGTCCTTGCCGTTGAAGATGGGCACAAAGCCCTCGTCGCCGCCCTCGCCGGCCACGGCGGCCATGCCGAGGACCAGTGCCAGCATCACCGCCCACGCCGCTCTCTCACGCATCGAAGGATCTCCAACACGGGGGTTCCGCAGGAGCATCGGCTCTCGCCGCCGACTGCCTACTTTTCTTCTTTCTTCAGCACTTTCAGCTTGATGTCCTTGAACTCGACCCACATGGGCGGGCCGGCGTGGATTTGGAGGGCGAGGATGCCCTTGAGGCGGCCCTTCTTGAGGTCGGGCTTCTCCGCCTTCGGGTCGTCGAGCTGATTGTCCACCAGGTCAATCGTCTGCACGCCGTTGAGGAACTGCTGGATGTGGTTGCCCTGGGCGATGAGGCGGTAGTGATTCCAGTCCTGCGCCTTGTAGTTCTTGTAGTTCTCCTTGGCGTCGGGGAGCTGGCCGACGACTTCCTTCTTGCCGTCCTCGCTGATGACGACTTTCTGGCCGACCTGGACGAGTGAGCCGCGGCCGCGCTCGCCGTAGAGGAAGCCGACGGCGGGGCTGTTGCACACCTCGGCCTGGTAGCCGCCGACGACCCAGTTCCCGCAGTCCACGCTACGGTGCTGGATGCCCGAATTGCCGCTGTTGACCCGGAAGCTGATCTTCAGCTCGTAGTCCTCGAGCACGCCGCCCTTCCAGAGGCAGAAGGTGTTGCCCTTGGCGGGCTTCTCCTTGGTGGTCTCGCCGTGGATGGCGCCCTCTTTCACCGACCAGAGGTCGGGGTTGCCGTCCCAGCCCGTCAGGTCCTTGCCGTTGAAGATGGGCGCGAAGCCCTCGTCGCCGCCCTCGCCGGCCCACGCGCTGGCTGCAAGGCCGAAGCAGGCGACGGCCACGAACGCGATGACCCACCCGGTGGACGAACGCATGGCACACCTCCTTCAGAAAAGGCTCCTGGCCTGTCCTTCGCCACGCCCCCATCGTACACGAGCGGGCAGCGCGCTGCAACCCGCGATCGCGTGCGCGGGCAGCCCCCCGCGCTGCCCGCTAGAGCGCAATCCCAAGGGTCCGCCGGACGGCCTCGGTGAACTGGCGCATGACGGTGTCGGGCGCGAACCGGCGGGCGTGCTCGCGCGCCCTGGCCGAGCAGGCGGCGAAGGCCGCGGGGTCGTCGAGCTGACGCAAGGCGCCGACCCAGCGCGACACGTCGAAAACGTCGTCAATCAGGATGCCGCCCTCGCCAACTGCCTCCGGGATGCCGCCCCGCCGGCTGGCGACGGCCGGGACTCCGCACGCACCGGCCTCGACAAACACGCGACCGAAGGGCTCGGGCCAGATCGAGGGGCCCAGGACGACGCGGCTCCGCGCGTAGACGCTCTGCATGTCCGCGACCCAGCCGAGGCGCTCGACGTTGGGCCGGCAGCGGAGCCGCAGGCCGCCGCGCCAGCTCGGGCTCCCGGCCACCAGGAAGCGGGTGCCGGGCATGCGCCGCGCGATCTCGAGGAAGATCGGCAGGCCCTTGACCTGCTGAGGCTTCACGAAGAGCACGCTCTGACGCAGTGCGGCATCGCCGCCACAGGGCTCGAGGTCGGCCGTGGGGTAGACGACCTCGGCCTCGAGGCCGTAGAAGCGCCGGATGACGTCCTGCATGTAGCGGCTGTTGGCGACCACGAGCTGCGCGGCGCGGATGGCCCGCTCGTACTCGTCGAGGTTACGCTGGACCCAGCCATAGCGGAGGCGGGACCACCACGGGAGGCACTGGCTGCATCGGCGATCGCAGTCGCTCAAAGGGTCGCGCGAGACAAATGCCTCGAGGCAGAACATGGAGTAGGCGTGCACGAAGACCACGACGGGGATGTTCCGCGCCCGCGAGACATCCACCGTGCTCACAAGCAGGCGGTTCTGCGTGAGCACCAGGTCGGGGCAATGCCGGGACAGGTAGTCCTCGAGCATGGGCCGCCAGGCCTCGTTCCACCGAAGCGTGTCCAGGTCGCGGTCGCGGAAGAGCCAGCTCCTGGGCAGGGGGCGGGTGTGCACGCGAACGGGGCCGTCGTCGTAGCGGGTCACCCCGCCGCCGCGCTGGAGGACTTCCACGTGGTGGCCCAGGGCGGCCAGACGCTGCGCCAGGGCGCGCGCCGCCAGGCCGGCGCCGCCGGTGTCGTGGTCATAGTTGTCCAGCGAGTACAGGATGTTCATCGGTTCCCCACCCCGCGGCAGATGCCCCTTCCGGCTGTCAACGCCGACCCATCTGTCGCTGCTGACACGCCGAGAGGAGCCAATGCTCGAAGTCCGCTCCCTTGCGGAGTTTGCGGTATTGCCATCGGAGCCGTCGCGGCATGTGCGCGCCGAGAATGTCCTTGAGCCGGCGCGCCGCCAGCACCTGGCAGAGAGTCGCCTTCTCCCGCGTGAACTCCCTGCGCCCCCCCTCTCCCACAGACTGCGCCCAGCCGATGCTCTTGCACAGGCCGCAGCGGCCGAACTGGTCGGAGAGAAGCACATCCTCCATGAAGCACTGGGTCGGGCCGGGGCACTCGGCGCGGTTCACGTCGTGCAGCACCAGAAGCGCTCCCGGGACCAGGTGAGGCAGGAACGCCTCAACGTCAGCGTGGACCGCGGCATAGGCATGGTCGCCATCCACCCACAGCAGGCGTATCGGGCGGTCCCACGTGCGAGCCAGATCGGTGGACCACGTGCGGTGGAACTCGACGTGCTGCTCGACCCCGTGGCGCTGGAGATTGGCCAGGAATGCCTCGCAGCTCGGGCCGCTGGGGTCGGGGTCGGTGGGCCGCGCAGCGACAAATGGGTCGCAGGCCACCACTTTGTCCTGGCCGGCCAGGAGCGCGCCCTTGGCCAGAACGACGGTAGACCTGCCCCGGTAGCTGCCTATCTCCAGGATCTCCCCACCGACCGTGGGCTGGGCAGCCGCCAGGAAAAGGAACCGCAGCTCCTCCGACTGCATCCAGCCCTCGACGGACATGCCGGCCGCGCAGGCGTCCTGCACCGCGCGCTCGAGCTCGCTCATGGGGCACACCGCTTCCGAAGGCCGTTCTCGCAGACCCACTGGCCGGACCGGGGGCGCCGGTAATGGTCGCGGTTGGGCTGGGCGAGGGGGGGCGGGTCGTGGTAGAGGTGGAGGACGCGGCTCGTGTCCAGCACGCTGCGCCCGCACACGCCGGCGAGCTGGAGGCGCAGGCCGAGATCGATGTCCTCGTCGCCCCAGCCCTCGAACGTCTCGTCGAAGCCGTTCACCCGCTCGAGCGCCTCGCGCGGCACGGATGCTTGCATGCCGATCAGCAGGAGCCTGCGGAGCCTGTGCTCGGTGCGCCGCCACCGGGCCTTGCGGGCGTTGCGGCGGAACTTCTGGCCGCGGCGGCAGAGGTCCACGCAACGCGGATCGCGCCATCCCGGCCACAGGTCCTCCAGCTTCCCCGAGCGGATCACCTCTTCGGTCACCCTCAGGGTCTCCTCCGGCGTCAGCCGCACCCCGTAGCCGCTCACCCAGTGCCGCCACCCACTGGCCAGGATGTGCTGCTCGAGAACGTCGGGGAACAGGACGACGTCGCCGTCGGTGAAGAACAACAGGTCGCCCGAGGCGTGGCGCACGGCGTTGTTGCGGTTGGCGGAGACGCGGTGGCCCGTGTGCTCCTGGCGGGCGTGGACGATCTTCAGGGGGGAGTGCGCCATGATCTCCTCGATGGCCGGCACGTGCCCGGGGTCGGAGCCATCATCCGCGATGACCACCTCGTCGGGCGGACGGGTCTGCTTCTCCAGCGAGGCGATGCACAGGCGCAGCACACCCGAGCGATTGTAGGTGGTGACAATCGCGGACAGGCGCCGTGCCCAGAGCCGCCTCGCCCGGCCGGGGAGCGCCATGCGCAGGTGGTGCAGCAAGCCGCCCCTCAAGGTCCGCTCCTCGCATCCTCTCCGCTGCCACGGGGCCGTGGACGAGGTGCCGGCAAGGAGCACCCGGCGCCCGTCGGCCCCGCGCACGTGCCCCACGACGGACACGGCGCGCGCCGCCCGGCCTCTCGCAACGCCTCGCGGGTCGCCGGCAACACGTCCACGCCACCTATCTTACCCATCTGGCGACCCGCGCTCAAGCGGGGGACGTCCCGGTAGAGCCGAAGCGTCTCGAGCGCGGTGCGCCGCCATGGGAAGAGCCTGGCGCGCTCGATGCCCAGGGCATCGGTCACGTTGTGCACGTTCTTCTTCCGCTGCGCCCCCCGACGCAACTGCCCCCAGTGCCTCCTCGGTCGCGCCGAGTCCCTGTCGCCTGGGGGCACACCAGACTCTATGCGCGTGGCTGGAATTGTCAAGCGCCCACCGTGCCGCAGGGCCGTGGGGCGCACTCACTTGTACCCGAAGACGACGGCCCGAGAGTCCGGGAGTCTCTTGCGGGGCGGCTTGCGCAACCCCAGGCGCTGGAGGAGCCGCTTCCGGCGCGTACGGAACTCGGGGTAGCACTTCACTTCCACCCTGGGGAAGCCCGCGCTCCGCACCATTTGCGCCAGGCACAGTAGGTTCGGGCCCCACCAGTTCGTCGGGTCGCCGTCCAGCTCTGCTCCTTGGTAGAATCTCATCAGGGGTACGTCCTCGTCCTCCGCCCGGGTCACGTGCGACTCCACGATGATCAGTTCGCGGGTCACCGCCGCCAGCATGTCGAGGGCCAGCAAGGGGTTCCTCAAGTGGTAGAACACCCCGAGGAACAGTGTGACGTCGAACGTCCCCACCGTGGCGGGCGAGATGTCGAAGACGTCAATCACCTGGCACTCGACCCGCGAGCTGAGCACCTCGCGGGCGGTGAGGAAGCCGTCCATCCCCTAGTCCGGGTGCTCCCACGCGTAGCGGTCGGTGGCCAGCACCCGCGCGGCGCCGCGGCGCTCCGCCTCGAAGCTGAAGGCGCCGTCCCAGGCCCCCACGTCCAGCACGCTCTTCCCCGTCAGGTCCTCGGGCAGGTGCAGTCGCTCCAGCGTCTGCTGGGTCCCGTTGATTCCCGGCCCGCCCTGGTGCCCGGGCGTCACGATGCCATGGCCGAGGGGGATGTGGTGCCACCAGTACCGGAGGGCGTCGACTCGTCGTCGAATCTCGTCGCGGTCCATTGTGACGTTCCCCTAGCGGGTCGGGTCCTGCACGGCGCTGGAGGGGGCTATGGAGCGGGCGGCGCGGAGAGCTTGCGCCAGGCCGCCATCGAGCGGGCGAGGTGCTCGCGGGCGTCGCCGCCGAGGCCGTAGCACATGAGACCGATGGGGCCGCCGTAGCCGATGTCCTTCAGCTTCCCCAGCAGGCCCGCGACGTCGAACGGGCCGCTCCCAAGGGGCTGGATCAGCTTGTCCCAGCCCCGCTTGGGGTCCGCGTTCGCCGCCCCGTTGATCGTCACCACGAACAGGTGCGGCTGCGCCAGCTTCAGCGTCGCATCCAGGTCCCACTTCCCATCGGCCTTCAGCCAGTGGCACAGGTTGAAGTGCACGCCCAGGTTCTTGCGGTCGGCCTTCTTGACGACGCGGACGGCGTCCTCGACGCGCTCGGTCCAGTCGCCGGTGTGGTGGTAGATGGCGACGCGGAGGCCCGACTCGGCGGCGAGGTCGGCGATCTCGCGGAGGACAGTTACCCCGTGCTCGTCGAGGTTCTGAGCCGACCGCGGCGCCCCCACCATCAGGAGGCCGAGGATCGTGTCGCGGCCCTTGAGCAGCTTGATGACGTCTTTGAGCTTCGGGTCGTAGGGCGGCTGGTTGGGCGCGACGTTGACGCGGACGTAGATCTCGAAGAGCTTGAGGCCCGCCTCATCGAGGGTCTTGAGGCGCTCGGGCACGGCATCGAGCCACAGGTGGGCGGCGCCGTCGAAGCCCAGCTCCTTCAGCAGTTCCGCCTGCTCCTTCAGCCCCCGCTTCTTCGCGTCGTGCGTGTCGTGGCACAGGGCGAAGAAGGGCCGGCGGGAGAGCGCCTTGCTCTCAGGCGGCTTCTCGCCACCAAGGGCCAATGCACAGAGCGCACACACAGCCGCGACCGCGGCAACGCGGAGCATGGCGTTCTCCTTGCGTCGAGGTAGTCCGGGTCAGGTCACGCGCCGGCAATCTGCTTCCGCAGCCACTTGATGCTCGCGTCGAGGTTCTCGTCCGTGCCGCTGCACTCGATCGAGAGCACGCCGTCCCACTTCGCCTGCTTGAGGAGGCGGATGCACTCGGCGATGTTGGCCGCGTTCACGCCGCTGCCGATGGGCGATTCGCTCATGGCGATGCCCGTCTCCTCCCCCCGCATCTTCGCCGCGAGCGACTCGCTCACGTCCTTGATGTGCATGTAGCTCAGCTTCGGCAGGAACCGCTTGAGGAACTCCACGGGGTTGCCGCCCGAGATGAAGGTGTTGCCCGTGTCGAGGTTGAAGCGCAGCCAGGGGGTGTCGAAGAAGTTCAGCATGCGGTCGAGGATATCGGGATTCGTGGTGTAGGGGCCGTGGGTCTCGATGTTGATGACCACCTGGTAGTCCTCGGCCCACTCGAGGATCTGGCGGTAGCTGACCTTCGTGATCGCGAGCACTTCCTCGTCCGTGTAGCCCTCGGGCTTGAACTGGCCGTCGGTGGTGTCCACGCGGGGGCAGCCGATGGCCGCGGCGAACTGGATGGCGCGCTGCGCGTAGCGGACCGCGAAGGTCGCGCCGAGCGGCCCGGTGATCGGGTAAGCGCCGTCAATCTGCGAGGGCCGCAGGCCCATCGAGTCCAGGTAGCGGCGGAGCTTGATCGGGTTGGAGTCGAGCGACACGGCCGGGCTGTAGCCCAGGCCCTCGATGAAGTCCTGCCCGTCCAGCACCCCGAACTCGATGAGCTCGAGTCCGAAGCGCTTGGCGGCCTCGCAGGCCTGCTTGAACGAGCCGCTGAGACACCGCCAGTTGTCCGTGTGCATGCTCAGGTGCAGCATCGCCGGTCTCCTACTCGACGGGGACAATACCCTGCCACGTCCACACCGTCCAGCAGCTTACCGGAAAGCTCCCCGCGGGATCAAGTGCCACACGCCTCCGCGGCCCGCTTGCGCCCGCGCCACGCCGCGGCTATAGTGGACCGAGAGGGAGGCGAGGAAGGCAGGGATGGACCACCACGAGGTCGGGCGCTACTGGGACGGCAATGCCGATGCGTGGACGAAGCTCGCGCGGGCCGGCTACGACGTCTACCGCGACTTCCTCAACACCCCGGCCTTCTTCGAGATCCTGCCCGACGTGCGGGGCATGGACGGGTTGGACATCGGCTGCGGCGAGGGCCACAACACGCGGCTCCTCGCGCGGCGCGGGGCACGCGTCGCCGCGATCGACGTTTCGCCGCGGTTCATCCACCACGCCACCGAGGCCGAGGCCCGCGAGCCGCTCGGCATCCGCTACGTCATCGCCAGCGCCGTCCAGCTCCCCTTCCCTGCCGCCACGTTCGACTTCGCTGTGGCGTTGATGAGCCTGATGGACATCTCAGAGAACGAGCGGGCGCTGGCGGAGGCGTGCCGCGTGCTCCGGCCCGGCGGCTTCCTCCAGTTCTCCATCACGCACCCCTGCACCGACACGCCGCACCGCCGCAACCTGCGGGGCGCCGACGGCAAGACCTATGCCATCGAGATCGGCCGCTACTTCGAGCGGACGGACGGGCGGATTGACGAATGGCTCTTCGGCGCGGCGCCGCCCGAGGCCAAAGCTGGCCTGCCGCCCTTCCGCGTGCCCCGCTTCCACCATCCCCTCGGCGAGTGGCTCAACGCCGTCGTCGCCGCGGGCTTCCGCATCGAGCGCGCCCAGGAGCCTTACGCGAGCGACGAGACCGTCCGCCAATGCCACGACATGCAGGACACCCAAGTCGTTCCCTTCTTCCTCCACCTTCGCTGTCGGAAGCCGCCGCAATGACGATTCGCCGGCTGACCTTTTCCCTTTTCCTTGTAGCGTTCGCCGCAGCCGAGGGCGCCGAAGGCGTGGCCGGGGACGTCGAGCAACTCCTTGAAGGCGTGGCGCGAATCGCCGCGCCGGGGGCGCCCGGCTCGCTGTGCGTCTTCGGCGACGCGGCATTCGCCGTCGTGGCGGGCGGCGCGGGCGGGGCGGTCCGTCAGCCCGTCGTCGGGGCCACCACGATGGGCAAGGGACGCGTCGTGGCATTCGGACACGACGGCTACTTCGGCGCCGAGGCGCTGGCCGCAGCGGACACAGGGCGTTTGATGCTCAACGCCGTCCGCTGGGCCGCCCGCAAGCCGCCGGCCGAGGCGCACATCGCCGTCCGCAGGCAAGGCGGCCTCCTCGCCTTCCTTCGCAAGCAAGGCATGAAGGCCGAGGCGCTCGACGGCGCCGAGTGGTCCGCCAAGCTCGCCGGCTTCAACGTCCTTTGCTGCCACTCGAACGAGCTTGGCGGCGACGCACGAGCCGCCGTGGCCGACTTCCTGAAGGGCGGCGGGGGCCTCGTCGCCGCCGACACCGCCTGGGGCTGGCTCCAGCTTCACCCGGGAAGGGGCCTCCTCGCCGACCATCCCGGCAACCGCCTCCTCGCCGCCGCCGGCCTCGTGTGGGCCGACGGCATGGCGGAGCGCACCGACCCCGCCGGCTTCGCGGCGAACGCCGCCATCCCCGCCCTCGTCCACGCCGGCCGAGCACTCGACGCCCTCAATGCGCATTCAACAGGGAAGGCGCAACTCAAGCCGGAGGAGATCTCGCAGGCATCGTGGACCCTCACCCACGCCGCCCGTTCCCTGCCGCCCGAGGACATGCTGCTCCTGCCCAGGCTCCGCCGCCTGGAGCAAGCGCACAGCTCCTCCGCCGTGCCCACGCCTCAGAAGCCCCTCACGATGAAGGAGCCGCTTGCCCGCGTCCTCCTGACGCTTCAGGTGAACGAACTGCGGGCAGCCCCTCCCGAGCAGGCGAAAGCGCATCCCGCCGCCGCAGCCTTCCCAGGCGCCGTGCCCGACAAGGCCGAGCGTGTCACGCGAACCCTCGAGATCAACACGACCGTCCCCGCCTGGCACAGCACGGGCCTCTACGCCGCGCCCGGCGAGTTGCTTGCGGTCGAGGTGCCGCAGGCCGCGGCGGGCAAGGGGCTGTGGGCCCGCATCGGCGCCCACAGCGACACCCTCTGGCACCATGCCGCCTGGCGGCGTGTGCCCGACATCTGCCGCCGCTTCCCGCTGAACGCGCCCGCGACGAAGGCGGCCAACGCCTTCGGCGGCCTCGTGTATGTCGAGGTGCCCGGGGGCTGCAAGGTCGGCGTCGTCCCCGTCAAGATCGGCGGCGCAGTCGAGGCCCCGCTCTATGTGCTTGGCAAGATGGATCTTGCGGCGTGGCGCGAGACGATTCGCCAGCGCCCAGCCCCCTGGGCCGAGTTGGCCACGAGCAAAGTCATCATCACCCTGCCTTCCAAGAACGTGCGCACCCTCGACGAACCCGAGGACCTGATGAAGTTCTGGGACCAAGTGCTCGATGCCTGCGCCGAGCTGGCAGCCATCCCCCTGGAGCGGTCGCGTCCCGAGCGTTACGTGACCGACGTGCAGATCAGCGCCGGCTACATGCACTCGGGCTACCCGCTCATGACCCACCTCGATATGGCGGACGTGTTTGCTGACAAGAAGCGGCTCCTCGCCGACGCCCACGGCGGCGTGTGGGGGCTCTTCCACGAGATGGGCCACAACCATCAGTCAGGCGACTGGACCTTTGGCGGCACGGGCGAGGTCACTGTAAACCTCTTCACGCTCTACGTTTACGACAAGGTGCTGGGCCGCGCCCCCAAGTCCCTACGCAACTTCGGCCCCGAGCCACGGGCCAAGACACTCAAGACCTATCTCGCAACCGGCCCCGACTTCGGCAAGTGGAAGAGCGCCCCCTTCCTCGCCCTCCTCATGTACATCCAGCTTCAGGAGGGGTTCGGCTGGGACGCGTTCAAGAAGGTCTTCGCCGAGTACCGCGCCCTCCCCGGCAGGCAGAAGCCGCGAAGCGACGACGAGAAGCGCGACCAGTGGATGGTGCGCTTCTCGCGGGCCGTCGGCCGCAATCTCGGCCCCTTCTTCCAGGCCTGGGGCGTGCCGACCTCCGACAAGGCAAGGGCCTCCATCGCCGACCTCCCGGCCTGGATGCCGGAGGACTTCCCAAAGGCGGCGAAGTGAAGCACAAGCCCGACTGGCCCGAGGCTGCCGAGCGCTGGACCGCCCTGTGGGAGGGCCGCCGCCTCGACCGCCCGTGCATGGTCGTCACCGCCCCGAACGGCCGGGGCCGCCCCACCCCGCCGCCGCGCACAGGAGAGCAGAAGTACCTTGACCCCGGTTACATCGTGCCCACCGTGCTCGCGAGGCTTGAGGGCACGTGCTTCGCCGGCGAGGCGGTCCCATCGGAGCTTCTCAACGGCGGCTGGCTCGCCACGACCTATGGGGCAACGCCGCGGCTGAGCCTCGAGACCATCTGGTTCGAGCCGATCCCGGTTGACTGGGACGCGCCGCCGAGCTTCGAGCTGGACTTCGAGAACCCCTGGTTCCACCGCTACGAGGCCCTGCACCGGGCCATCACCGCGGCAGCGGGCCGCGACGACTTCCTGATCGGCCAGGTCTGCCTCCTCCCCGCCAGCGACATCCTGGCCCGCGTCATCGGAACCGAGGCGTTCATGCTGGGTCTCGCCGAGCACCCGGCGTGGATGCGTGCCGCCCTCCGCTCGCTCGCCGAGAACTGGTGCCGCGTCGTTGAGCACTTCCGCCGCCTCACCGCCGCGACGAACGACTTCTGGTACGGCATCGCCGGCTGGGCGCGCTTCTGGGGGCCGGAGCCCTTCGTCTCCACCCAGTCCGACGTCTCGTGCATGATCTCCCCCGCCATGTTCGACGAGTTCGTGGTCCCAGGGCTACGGCTCGTCGGCGAACGGTTCGGGCGGGTCTGGTACCACCTCGACGGGCCGGGCGCGGAACGGCACCTGCCAAGGCTCCTCTCGCTCGACGCCATCCGCGTCGTCCAGTGGGTGCCCGGCGCGGGCCGCCCGCCGAACGGCCCGGCCTACCTCGACCTCTACCGCGCCGTGCAGGCCGCCGGGCGAGTGGTCCACATCGCCGTCCCGAAGGCGAACGTCGAGGCTGTGGTGAAGGCCCTCGACCCGGCGCTCCTGTGCATCGAGACCTGGTGCGGCAGCCCGAGGGAGGCCGAGGCCCTCCTGGCCGACGCCCGCCGCTGGACGCGATAGTCGGCTGGAAAAGGCGACGCCTGAGAAAACGCGATCTGGGGCCTCCGGCGCCGCCGGCGGACCGGTCGGGCCCGAATCCACAAGCATTTGCTTACACTACACTTGCGTCGGTGGCTCCCCTCGCCCGGTCGCCCAAAGGTATCAGGAGCCCAATGAGGCCCCCGGAACGCACTGTACGCGTTCCTACGCAGTTTTTCGTGGCGATGTTGTAACTAACTGCTATGTATACACTTAGCAGCGTCATATAACGGTACGGTCGCCGCGCCGGCGACACCAGCGGCGCCACATTCGGACGTATGCCCGCTCCATCGCCGCCGTGAAGCCGGCCGTGTCGCACACGGCTGACCGCCTGAGGCGCTCCCGCATGTGCAGACGGAGATCCTCAAGCCTGGCAGGCGTGTCGGGCGAGGCGACGAGCGCCACGGCCCGCTCGACGTAGTCCTGGCGGTCGCGGGCGACGAAATCGTCGAGGCCCGCCGCCCGAAGGATCGAGGCGCTGGTGCGCGAGGCCCACCGGTCGCCGTGGAACGTGAGCACGGGCACGCCCTGCCAGATCGCCTCGGTGGTCGTCGTGCCCCCGTTGTAAGGGAACGGGTCGAGGGCGATGTCAATCTCGCCGTACTTGCTGAGGAACTCGAAGTGGGGGGCGGGGCCGTCGAGCTCGACCCGGTCGGACGCCACGTTCAGTTCGGCGAGCCGCTCCTGAAGGAAAGCTCGGTTCGTCGGAGAACCAAGGGCCGCGTTCTTGATGACCAGGCGGCTGCCGGGGCAACGGGTCAGGATCGCCGCCCACGTCTCCAGCACCTGGGGCGTGAGCTTGTACTGGGACGCCAGGGACCCGAACGTGAGCGCCCCCCGCGACAGGCACGGCGGCGGCACCACGTCGGGCGCGGGGTGGGTGACCTCGAACGTGAGGTAGCTGCCGGGCACTCGGACGATTCGCTCGGTGTAGAACCGCTCCTCGTCGGGCGGCACGACCCACTCGTCGCCGATCAGGTAGTCGAGGCAGGCCATGCCCGACGTGGCGAAGAGGTTGAACCAGGCGACGAGGACCGGCGCCGGCTGGAGCGCCAGCACCGCCAGCCTGTCCACGAAGCTGAAGCTGTTCAAGTCCACCAGGATATCAATCCCGGTCCGCTCGATGAGGTGCGCCGTCTCCTGGTTGGAGAGGCGTGAGGTATCGTGGGAATGGTCGCGCTCGTGCCCGCGGTAGCCGCCCTCGAGTTGGCCCTGGGAGGCGTCGGAGAACAGGTGGACCTCGAATCGCTCGCGGTCGTGTCGGTTGATCAGTGCCCAGACGGGCTTCATCCAGTTCCCGCGGTGGAAGAAGGCCGAGACGTAGCCGATGCGGATGCGTCGGTCGGGGTCGGGCTGCACCGCGGGGAAGGGCTTGGCGGGATTGTGCGGAGGCAGGCGTCGGCGGGCCCAGGCTCGGCGGGCGTCGAGGATGGCCTGATTGCCCGAGGCGGGGCTGCCTGGGATGACCACGGCGATGGCGGTGCGCGACAGGAGATTGTCGCGGAGCGCGACGGCGGCCTGGAACTCGGCGAGAGCGGCGTCCACCTGCCCCATGTGGAAGAGGGCCTGGCCGAGGTTGTGGCGGGCCTGAACGTCGTCGGGGGCGAGGGCCCCGGCGCAGCGGAAACAAGGGATGGCCGCGGCGTGCTCCTTGCGGGCCACGTGCACGCAGCCGAGGCCGTACCACGCTTCGGGCGCCTTACCGTCGAGTGCCAGGGCGCGCTCGCAGGCCTCGGCCGCCTCGTCGAGCTGGCCCAGAGCGTACAGCCGCTCGGCCTCGGCGGTCAGATTGTCCACATCGTGGTGCGAGGGAGTAGCGTTCACAACACCTATTAGGCCAAGTCGCCCCGCCTCACGCAAGCGGGTTCCGCACTTGATTTCCGGCCCGAAATAATGCAGGCTTTGCTATCGGTCGGTTCGCCACAGAGCATCCCTCTTGGGGTTCGACGCATGGCGGAAGCCAAGTCCCGGTTCCCGTGGCCCGCGGGCAAGCGGGCGGCCGTGAGCCTGAGCTTCGACGACGCGCGGCTGAGCCAGATCGATCGTGGAATGGCCATCTTCAACGCGCACGGCGTGAAGGCCACCTTCTACGTCTCCCCCGGCGGCGTCACGGCGCGGCTCGACGGCTGGAAGAGCGCCGTCGCCAACGGCCACGAGATCGGCAACCACACGCTCCACCACCCGTGCAGCGGCAACTTCAAGTGGTCGCGCGAGAAGGCGCTCGAGGACTACTCCATCGAGCAGATTGAGCGAGAGATCCTCGATGCCAACCGCTTCATCCAGGAGACGCTCGGCGTCACGCCCGCCACGTTCGCGTATCCCTGCGGGCAGACCTACGTCGGCCGCGGGCGCGACACGGCGAGCTACGTGCCCCTCATCGCCGAGCACTTCCTGGTCGGCCGCGCCGCGAGCAGCGAGATTCACAACGACCCGGCCTTCTGCGACCTGGCCCAGGCCGCCTGCATGGGCTCCGACGGGCGGAGCTTCGAGCAGCTCGAGGCCATGGTGGGCCGCGCGGTCGCCGACGGCGGCTGGCTGATTCTCTGCGGCCACGAGATCGGCGACGGCGGCTCCCAAACGACCCTCGCCCCCGCCCTCGATGCTCTGTGCCGATACTGCAAGGACCCGGCGAATGGGATTTGGGTGGACACGGTGGCAACCATCGGGCGCTACGTGGCCGAGAAGCAAGGTGGTTCATGACGCGTGACCCGTGACGCGTGACCAGAGAAGAGCGGCGCCTCCGTGTCCTTCTGGTCACGGGTCACGCGTCACGCGTCCGGTATGCGCCCCATTCACACTTGGAGGCCCAAGAAATGCTGCGAGTTGGCCAGAAGGAAGCGGATGCCATCGCAAAGGTGCTGCTCAGCGGCAGGGTGTTCCGCTACAACATCGGCGGCGAGTGCGCGCGCTTCGAGCAGCGCTACGGGAAGTTCCTCGGCGTCAAACACGTCTGGATGACCTCCAGCGGCACCACGGCCCTCACCGCGGCCCTCGCCGGACTCGGCATCGGGCCGGGCGACGAGGTGCTCGTGCCCGCCTGCACCTACATGGCCACCGCCGTCTCCGTCGTCGCCGCCGGGGCCATCCCGGTCATCGTGGACATTGATGATTCGATCACGATCTCGCCCGACGCGATTGACGACGCGGCCGGGCCGCGCACGCGCGCCGTCATCCCCGTCCACATGTGGGGCCTCTGCTGCGATATGGGCGCGATCCGGGCCGTCGCCCGCAAGCACGACCTGCTGGTGGTGGAGGACTGCTGCCAGGGCGTGGGCGGCGGCTACAAGGGCCGCATGCTGGGTTCCTTCAGCCACGCCGCCGCCTTCAGCTTCAACTACTACAAGAACATGACCTGCGGCGAGGGCGGCGCCGTCGTGACCAGCGACCCCAGCGTCTCCGAGCGCGCCCGCTGCATGATTGACTGCTGCAACTTCTACTGGACGGGTCGCAAGGAGGGCGTCGTCCCGTTCCTCTCCAACGGCGCCCGCGCCTCCGAGATCGAGGGCGCGATGATGAACGCCCAGCTCGACCGCCTGCCCGCCATGATCCGCACCCTCCGCAAGCAGAAGAAACGCATCCTGGCCGCCACGGCGAAGACGGGCCTCCGGCCCATTCGCGCCCACAGCCTCGACTGGGAGTGCGGCACCCACGTGATGTACACCCTGCCGACGGCCGAGCAGGCCGAGAAGTTCCGCGAGCTCGCCGGCGGCACCATCTGCGGCAAGACGGGGCGACACGTCTACACCGAGTGGGACCAGATCTTCGCCCGCCAGGGCGCGCACCATCCCGCCCTCAACCCCTTCACTCTCCCGCAGAACCGCGGCTGCCGCAAGAAGTACACCAAGGACATGTGCGCCCGCTCGCTCGACATCCTCAACCGCACCGTGATGATCGGCAACCATCCCGACCGCAAGGCCCCGCAGGTCGCCGCCATCATTCGCAAGATCAAGGACGCCGCTGCACAAGTGCTGTGAAGCAAAGGTTCCGGGTTTCAGGTTCCGGGTTCCGGGAGCCGAAGTGCCTAGCTCGAATCCCCGAGCTCTTTACCCCCGGAACCTGTAACGCGGAACCCGCAACCGTTGCACTATGGAGTAGACCGATGGGCGCGCAAGACGACCGCATCAAGGCGATGAAGTTCCAGCACCCCGAGTTCATCCCCGTCGGCGTCGGCATCCTGCCCGCCGCGTGGAAGCTGCACCGCGAGAAGCTCGACGAAATCTGCGCCCGCCACCCCGCAATCTTCGGCGAGGTCAAGATCGGCGAGCGCGACTACGACAAGGTCGGCGGACTCTACGTCCTGGGCCGCCACGTGGACCCCTGGGGCTACACATGGGAGAACATCGCCGAGGGCATGGACGCCTATCCCGCCATCCACAACGTGCCCACGCGGGCGGACGTGCACAGGCTCAAGGCGCCCGAGGTCCACGACGGCATGCCGCACGGCTTCATGTACATGCGCCTCTTCTACCTCCGCGGCTTCGAGGAGCTGATGGTCGACTTCGCCGAGGAGCCGCCCGAGCTTCAACTGCTCATTGACATCGTGCTCGGCTACAACGTCCGCGAGCTGGAATACAAGATCGAACAGATGAAGCCCGGCGAGAAGCTCGTCTACTTCGGCGACGACCTGGGCATGCAGCACGCACTGCCCATGGGACCCTACAAGTGGCGGAAATACCTCAAGCCCTGCTACCGCAAGCTCTACCAGCGCTGCCACGAGGTCGGCTGGTGGGTCTACATGCACACCGACGGCCATTGCTGGGAGATCATCCCCGACCTCAAGGAATGCGGCGTGGACGTCATCAACCCGCAGTTCCGGGCGAACGGGTTGGACAACTTGGTGCTCACCTGCAAGGGGAGCATCTGCGTGAGCCTGGACCTCGACCGGCAGATGATGCCCTTCGTGGGCCCCGCGGAGCTTGACGCCCACATCCGCGAGTGCATCTCGCGGCTCGGCGCGCCCGAGGGCGGGCTGTGGATCAACGCCGAGGTCGGCCCCGACGTGCCGCTCGAGAACGTCGAGGCCATCTGCGCCGCCCTCGAGAAATACCGCGCGTATTACCGTTGAGTCGAGGACCGTCGCCGAGGGGGCCACGGGGCCGGCACAACGACCGCGCGCCTACCCGTCGCCATGCGAAGCACGATCGGTGAGGTCCATGTCGCCCGGAGGGACTGCAGGCAAGAAAACCTTGACATCCCTGCACGCAGTAGTATACTGTGCCATTGTTTGGGCGGCTGTCTTCTCGAAGGCCAAGGCAGGGGAGTGGAGGGCAGAGGCTGAAGACGCATTCGGGGGCAGCGCGCATTGACCGCGCCATCGTGGTTGCAGTGTGCCTATGGGCAGCGTCTACGTGGGCGCTTGGTTTCGGAATATACATCCCCGGGTACCCTAGTCCAGATGTCCCCCTCAATCCCGGCCAGGACTCGCTCGGCCAGAGGTGGTACGGACTCAATGATGCCAAGACGCAGCCAGGGGAACGCTGCATCGGCTTTGAGGCAGAGCTGGACCCGACTGACTACTTCTGCTCCTTCTCTCCGGACACGGTGGAGAAGTACCTGCAAGTCATCACAGGACCGGCGGCGGAAGGGGCCTGGTGGTACACGCTGACTGTTTATGTTGGCAAAGTGCCTGCCTCTACTCCGCCGGGTGAGCAGAGGCCCCGCCTCGTCGTGACTCGGATCGGCGAACCTCAGGAGGAGGGCGGCGACATAATTTTCAATGTGGGCGTGATCGTAGAGGTGAAAAGCGTGGTTGAGAGCCCGACCCCTCTGCCAACGATTTTCACCCTCGTGAACGACACCGCGTACCCCATTTGCGATGGGTATATTGTGATTGACTCGGACACTTCGCGGGGGAACACCCTGCAGGAGTACTTCCTCCATGGGCTCACGATCCCTGCCTACGGCTCGCTGATCCTGAACGACGTGCTGAACGTGGGCATGAACTGGTCCTTCGGTGGCCTGTGGACCGACGGGGATGGAGTGGTGCATCCCGTCATGGCGTTCGACACGCGGGGGCCTTCTCCCCTGGGGGCACCCTACTCCGACGTCCTCGGGGGCGATTACCCCGTCACTGGCCAGGGCGCGGCCGAAGCTGCTCTCTACCTGCCGCAGCCCATTCCGGACCCGTTCCTGTCGTACATGCAGATCCAGCCGGGGATCACGCCGTTCCAGATCTATGCCTTCAGCGATGGGGAGCTCATCGGCCACGGGACGGCCTACATGCTTCCCGAGCCGACGGGGCTCCTTGGCCTCGGCCTGGTCGCCCTTGTTGCACGGCGCCGAAGGCGCGCAAGAACCCACCGTTGACACAGATCCTTCTCGCTGCCGCAGCGTCTCCTGTACGCCCGAGGGCGGCCTATGGCTCGCCGCCGAGGTCGGCCCCGACGTGCCCCTCGAAAACGTCGAGGCCATCTGCGCCGCCCTCGAGAAATACCGCGCCTACTTCCGCTGAGGGGAGTGGGAAGGGACCTCAGGGACCAAAGGGACCCAAGGGACGCGGGGAAACCACTCTCGCTCTGGTCGCTTTGGTCCTTTTGGTCCCCTGGGTCCCTTGGCCCGCCCGTGCGTGCCCCGCAGGCGTCTATTCCTGAGCCTCCGCCATCTTCGCCGCCTTGCGGTCGAGGCGCAAGGCCCAGACCCTGATGGGGTTATGGAGGAGGACGACGCCGAAGCGGGCGTCGTAGTGGAGGGCGCTGTTCCAACTGAATGGCGGCCGGTCCTTATGACCGTGCGCCTCCTGTGAATGGTGGTGCCGGACGCCGCCCAGCATAGCGCCCCGCCCGCGCGGGGTCAACACTTGACACGGCAAGGCCGTTAGCGTAGGCATGAGGGGGTACGCGTTCGCTCGCCGCATCCCTTGCAGGAGGTCCGCCGTGAGAGCCCATCGCACCCTGAGCGTGGCCCGATGCCTGCTGGTGGCCGTCGCCGCGTGGCGGGCCTGCGCTGCCGCGCAGCCCGACACGCAGACGAAACGGACCGATTGGTGCGAGGTCTCCGCCCCGAAGACCATCAAGGTCGGCGAGCGGGTGGAACTCCGCGTCAAGCTCACCGCAGTGGAGGGCAAGGTGTGGGTCTCGTGCGACCTGAAGACGCAGGACCACCGCATGGTCCGCTGGGGCGGCCCCCCGAAACCCGCCGCGAAGGGCCAGGAGCTTGTCTGGAGCCTGCCCGTCGCCGACGTGCCGAACCTGGTCTCGCTCTATGCGCTCCTGTACGCGACCCGCAACGAGAAGGACGACTGGCAGAAGGCCCTCGCCCAGACGAGCAGCCCGCCCATCGCCGTCGCCGGCCGCTCGCCGCTCGTTGACCTCACCTACAAGAAGAGTTGGCTCTGGGTGGACGCCTCGAACGGCGGGAAGCCGCTCGTCTCGGGCGACACGTGGGAGGTCCCCGTCGAGTACTGCCTCGACCCCGCCGACCACTGGCAGAAGACCACGCTCACGATCTGGGGCACCGGGCCGTGGATTGACGTGCCGGACGGCAAGTACACGACGAAGCGCCAGCACATCGGCTACCCGGGACTGAGCGCGACGCTCGAGCTCACGCAGCCGGGCCGCGGCCGCCACGTCTTCACCTTCAAGGTGCCGCAGGACCTGGACCTGGTGCGCACGAACAACCGCGTGCTGCTGATCGCCGGGTTCCGCGACGCGACTGGCCAGGCCTGGCCGTGGCATCACCGGGCCAACAACAGCTTCGTCCGCCGCCGCGGCTTCTTCGAGATCGAGACCGACGTGCCCGGGCACCTCTTCACCTACGAGGAGCCGGTGCGGATCGCGCTCCGCCTCAAGAACGCAGGGCAGCCGGGCGAGAAGAAAACGCTTCGCTATCGGGTGCACGACACGGCCGGCGCCGTCGCGGCCGAGGGGCAGAGGGACTTCACCGCCGAGAAGGAAGGGCAGAAGGTGTGGCTCGACCTCGACCTGAAGCGCCGCGGGGTCTTCCTGCTCGAGGCCGAGGTGCCGGGCTGGGAGACGCGGCGCACGACCTTCGCCCGCATCCCCGACCTGAAGGCGATCGCGCGGGGCCGGCCGACCCGCTTCGGGATGACGAACCATTGGGACGCCCCGTCCGAGGAGGCCTGGGCCATCGCCCAACGGCTCGGCCTGAGCACCTGCCGCCGCTTCACGCCCTGGTACAGGCTCCAGCCCGGCCCCGACGTCTATAAGCTCGACGAGTTGGAGCGGGAGCTGGAGGCCGCGGCGAAGTACGGCGTCAGCGAGTGGCTGTGCATCGTGGACCCGCCGCCGTTCGCCTTCGCGGGCAAGCCCGAGGTGGTCGGCTACCGCGCGTTCCACTTCGAGGAGGGGGTGTGGCGTGACTTCGTGACGGCGGCGACGACGCGGCTCAAGGGGAAGTTCCTCGGCTGGGAGTGGCTCAACGAGATCACCCCCGGCGGCTGCGAGGACCCCGTGGGCACCTACGTGAAGATGTGCCGGCTCGGGACCGAGGCGGCGAAGGCCGTTGACCCGACCCTGGTGACGATCCTGGCTGGGGGCCTGTTTCCGAGGGCCTTCCGCAGCGCGGTCCTGACGGCCGGCGTGGGGAAGTGGATTGACGTGCTGCCGGTCCACTACCAGAACGGCGACGGGATCGCGGAGGCGCGGCAGGACCTCGATGCGGCGGGCCTCAAACACGTCGCCGTGTGGGAGGACGAGTCGGCGAAGGGGCTGAACGCCTGGGCCGTCCCGCCCCTCGAGGAGCTCCAGAACACCGCTCAGTGCGCCTGGGTGCTGCGGCAGTGGACCGACGAGTTGGCGGCCGGGTGCGAGAAGCTCATCTACTTCGGCGGCAAGGGCGACGCCGCGGGCAACTTCGGCTACCTGCTCGACGACCTCGGCCCGCGCCCCGTCGCGGCCACGCTGGCCGTCCTCACGAGCAAGCTGTTCGGCGCGAAGCCGCTCGGCGTGTTCACGCTAGGCAAGGGCGGCCTGCTCCACCTCTTCGAGCGCGAGGGCAAGCCGGTGCTCGTGGCGGCCACGTATGAGCCGGGCGGCGAGGCCGTGCCCCTGTGCGTCGGCACGGAGCGCGTCGTGCTGACCGACTACCAGGGCAACGAGGCAACCCTCTCCGCCCCGGGCGGGAAGGCGGAACTGCGGCTCTCGGAGCTGCCGCTCTTTGTCGAGGGCGGCGACCTCGACACGCTCAAGGCCTACGTGGTGCCCGAGGTCCACGTCGCCCGCGTCGCCGCCGGCACGTCGGCCAGCGTGGCCCGGGCGCGGCGGATCGCCCCGCGCGTCAGCGCCGTGCGCGGCCTCGGCGCGAGCCTCGCCGTCCGCCTCCGCAACCTCTACGGCCGCCCCCTGTCCGGCACCGTGCGGGTCGAGCTCCCCGAGGGCTGGCCCGCCCGAGAGCCCCTGGCCTTCTCGCTCGCGAAGGGCCAGGACGAGGTCCGCCCCATCCTGCTGAGCGTGCCGAGCAACGCCGAGCCGCGGGACTACCCCGTCCGGCTCACCTTCACGCTCGACGACAAGAAGCTGCCGCCCGTCGAGAAGTCGGTTGTCCTCTGCATCCTCACGCCCGACATGCTGGGCAACCTGATGCCGAACGGCGACTTCGAGACGCCCGACGCGGCGGGCACCGGCCCCGAGGGCTTCGGCGTCAACGGCCAGACGAAGCTATGGGCCAAGGCCGAGGGCCTCCACGACGGCCTCGGCCAGCACGTGCTCAGGTTCCAGGGCTCGGCCAACTGGGAGCACTGCGGCCGCACCATTCCGCTCCGCGGCGGCCAGACCTATCTCTACTCCATGTGGGTGCGGAACGAGAGGATGCAGGCCGGCTCCAACATGACCCAGCACCTGGCCGATGGCCGCGAGGTCCGGCTCTACGACGTGCAGGTCATCGCCTGCGGGAACGACAACCCCTTCTGGCAGCTCTTCACCTGCCGCAAGGAGATGCCGCCCGACACCCAGCGCGTGAGCTTCACCCCCGTTGTCAAAGGGCCGGGCTGGGCGGCCTTCGACAACCTCCGCGTCACGCTGTTCGAGGGCAGCGACTACGCCGCCGAGGCCCGCCGCGCCAAGTCGGCCCCCAAGATTGACGGCAAGCTCGACGACTGGGACAAGACGTGCCCCGTCCCGCTCATCGGCCGCAACCAGCTCACCATCCGCGCCGACGGCTACGCCTGGTCGCCCGATGACCTCAGCGCCATCGCCTACGTGACGTGGGACGACGCGAACCTCTACCTCGCGCTCCACGTCCGCGACAACGTCCACCACGCCGCCGGCTCCGGCCAGCCGCTGGGCGCCGCCTTCCTTCAGGGCGACAGCGTCGTCCTCGGCATTGACCCCACCAAGCGCGGCCCCGACGCGGACTCCAAGGCGTTTGCCTACTACATCGCCTCGACAGTGCCCGGCGGCGGGAGCGGCAAGCACACCCTCTTCCGCCCGCAGCAGCACAGCGGCGGGCGAACGCCTGGGCACCTGTTCCGCGACTCCTCCATCTACGACCTGGCGGTCACGCCCGGCAGCGGCGCGTGCGTCTACGAGCTTCGCATCCCGCTGGCCGAGTTGGGCGTGCAGGGCGCCGTCGGCACGAAGATCGGCCTCTCGCTCCAGCTCAACGACAGCGACGGCAAAGGCCCCGTCGCTCAGATGAACTGGGGCGGCGGCCTCCACCCCAACTGGTATCCCCGGGGCTTCGGGATCGTCACCCTCGTCGAGTGACTTGTTGGGATCGCCATTCGCCCATTCTCGGCCTTCCGGCTCAGATTCGCGTGCGATTCTCCGTTTTCGGCGCACTCGTTTGGCGATTCTCGGCCTTCCGGCTCGGAGGAGTCCAGAGTCGCCAGACTCGCCAGAGTCGCCCACTTTTGCGCCCCCTGGGGTCAGGCCACAACTTACAACTTAACTCATCTCCGCTTGCCCCGAAACGCCCCCGTCGCGCCGCGCCCCCTGCAGGTTGTGGCCGGTTCCGGGCAAACCACAACCTGCTGAGTCGCCTGACTCGCCTGAGTCGCCGGTTCATGGGGGAGGTCTCGTCAGCCCCACGTAACCGTACGCTGCGGACTCGTCCGAAGTCAAGGGGCTGGCAGGCCCGGCCTCGATGGGACTGACCTGTCCCACACGAATTCACCACCAACCAGCCCAAGCCTGACAATCCCCCACCGTCCGACCCCTCCGCCAACCGCATCTCCTTGCGCATCAAGAGCTTATGGGTGTCAGGCACCGAAGCTCCGAAGCCCTGTCCCAAATCGATCAAATCCGGCCACGCCACCGCGCATACCCGACTGCTCCGCTCGGCACAGCCGACAAGCCCCCATCGCCTTCGCAGAGGTACCCTCTTCTGCCACCTGGAGGGTTCATCGTCCGCCATCGCCCGCCCCCTCGGCTTTGCTCTCCGCCTTCATTCCCTTGCCTCATTCCCCTTCCTCCCTTTCTGCCCGCCAGAGAGGAAGATCGGCAAAGGAATGGGGGCGAAGAGGCGCGGCGGCGGAGCCTGTCCTGAGCGAATTCCAAGGAACGCCGCTTTTCCTCCTGCCCGCAAGACGCCCCGCACTCCACCGAATGACTGAAAAAGGAAGTTTGACACCGCTCCTCAAACGCCGCTCCTCGCCGCTCCTGCGAGCGCAATAGGTGACAGATGAGCATGGGACAAGTGATGCAGTCACGACCCGAGCCCAAAGCCCAGTCTCTGTTGACAGGAGCCTACGACCCGCTATGATGGAGGCCATGTGAGTGCGTGCCAACTTGCGTGAACACCCCCTTTCCAGCAGTGGTCATGAAGCGAGGTGAGAAGTGGGTGCTCTCACAGCTCCCAAGTTCAACCACGATCTCGTCTGCATCGCCGACGATGCAAGGCTTGCCGCATCGGTGTCCTCCTTCGTTGGCGCGCCGGACGAGTACCTCGCGGTCCTGATCGGGCCCCGCATGAAGCGCCCTGACGCTCCGAGCGAGGTTGCCCGTCGGTGTAACGCATGCGCCAGAGTCGCAGCGCGTCATGTTGTTCTGGCCGGCCTGGAGAAGGAGGCAGAACAGGCGCTACGGGCAGCGCGCCCTGATTTCAGTTTCTTGACGGTCAACTCCGTTGAAGAAATGCGTTCTAAACTCGGTCCTTTCCGCCACGGACCTCTACGGGGTGTTACGAAGTGTCGACCGGAACAGCTGGGTGTGGGTCTCCTGATGGCCAAGAGGGTTGGCGAGCTTCTCGAGGTCGAGAATGGCGCCCCAGGCCTGAATCCCCTCCAGAGCGGAGATGCAGCTGCCTCGCACGTGGTGGTGCTAGACGATCATGATCCCCTTGCGCAGGTACTGGCGGCAAACTATGCCTCCAGCCTGAGAGCGGACCTTGCCGTCATCCCGGAAGGCGAGGATGTAGTTTGTGCGCACGTTTACCAGGAACTAGATGAGCGCGCTAGATTCCGCGGCGATACCAGGGGCGAGCGGGCACTAAAGTCGCTTGGGTCGCTACGGGCTTCGCTCACTTCGCACCTCGCATTCGGCCAGCGTGAATTCGTGACGTTCATCACAAGGGGCATTCCGTATGGCTACTTCTACCGTGAAGCTCCCTCAACACACCTATTCTCGCAGCCACATCTGGGTGAGTTGATCATCGCTGGCATCTACACAGCAGAAATTGGGGCCGAGTGCTTTGCGGCTGTGCTGATTGACCCCGGCCATTTTGGCAGCTCGGAGACCGGAGCAATCGCCACCACGCTAAGGGACAAAGGCGTTGTTGTTGAGGTGCTTGCAGGAGAGGATGCTGCCGTCGATCGCACCATGGACTACATATGCGCTTACCCATACGATCTGCTGTTCATCTGCAGTCATTGCGGCGAGTTGCCGGGAATCAGGTCCAAGATCAAGGTGCCCGATTCGGAAGGATGTATGCATATTGTCGAGATCGAGGAGACCCCTTCGTTCAGTTCTCTGGCGCTGAAGGCATCTCCTAGTGAGCTTATCGAGGTCTTTGTGTTGTTGCGTCCCGTCGCTATTGATGGGATCCCTTGGCATTCCACCGGGCCGGAACTCAAGCGGCACTATGGGGCGGTCTTCAGCTGCCTCCGGAAGACCCCGCCGACAGAACGGGAGGTACTCAGCCGAGAGCGGGTATCGCACGCCCAGTTCACAACTGGTATCTGGCTAAGCGATGGCCCCTTCATACTCCGATCAGTGCAGACAGTGGATACCGCCCTATCCCCTGTTGTGTTCAACAACGCGTGCGTCTCGTACTATGACGGTGCGCAGGCATTGACGTTTGCGGGTGCGCGATCCTATGTGGGCACACTGGCCCCGGTTCCGACGGTCGCGGCCCAGCGCCTGGCCGAGCGTGTGTTCGCGGGATTTGACAAGGAGCAACCGCTGGCGCACGCGCTTTGGGGCGCACAGTCTGAGGTCTTCGCTGACCCCGATGATCGCACATACATCCATGTGGGGTGCCATTTCAACACGGTCCGCGCGCCTCACAGGGATGCGCCAACAGCGGTCAAGGAGCGCATTCGCGGAGCCAAGTCGAAGTACGCCCAGTTTGTCCGCAAGCATGACGGCGAGGCGGTCACACTAAGTCACAGATTCCTGCACTTCCTGTCGCAGTTCGGAGACTGACCAGAGGCAGCAGGGCATTGGGGACCTGTGAGATACAGAGATTCTGCAATTCCTGTGATATCCATGAGCAAGCCCGTCAAGCCGTAAGCGGGCCTCCCAAACATCCCTTCGGCATCGTCGGGCTCCGACGCGCCAGGGGCTGAAATCCGAGGCCGGCCCCAGTCACCCTATTCGCCTCTGCGAAAGCAATGCGCCATTGTGAAGTGGGCGGCACGTTCGCTTGGCAGCCCGCGAAGTGGGCGAGCCAGTCGTGGCCCAGGGCGACCAAAGGGAGCCCTGGGGAACGGAGCGCCCCCCTGCATGAGCCCCTGAAAGGGGCGATTCATGGCCGTCTGAATCGCCCCCCGTTCGGGGGCTCCCACGTGGGGGCAGCCTACCCAGGGCTCCCTTTGGTCGCCCTGGGCTACGGCTGGGTCGCCCCCGTTCAGGGGCTACGCGGCGCACATTACTTCCGTACTTCCGCAGAGGTCAATAACGGCTCGCACTTCGCCATGTCCGCAAGGGGGTCCGGCCACTTGGTCCCGCTTCGAGAGGTCTTGGTCGGCTCGGCTCCTGATGTCCCAGCAGTGTGTAAGGCACTGTCAGCGCTGCCAGCGGTATACGGCAGTAGTCTCACTTCAACGCCTTCTCCACCTCATCCGCCATTCTGTAGAGTTGCACTGCGGCGTCGTTCCAGCCCGCCGGGTCCGGGATTAGTCGGAGGCGCGGCGTGGAGCCCTCGCCGTCGTTGTAGCGGTAGTTGGCGAGGTAGGATAGCATCCGGGTCCGTTCGTCGCAGAGTTCCCGGGCGCGTTTGGCTAAGTCAGGGCCGAGCTTCGCTTCCTGGTCGAGGAGCGCGTTCTGGACAAAGATCCGCGCCTCGGCCTCCTGGAGGCCCTCCTGCATTATCCGGACCCGGCAGGTGGTGACCGGCCCGGCCTCGCCGGGGCCCACGAACCACAACGCGGTGCTCTCACTCAGGCCGCAATTGGCAAAGGTGCCGCCGGCGTTGCCCATTCCGCCCGCGACGGCGTACCATTCATTGCCCCAGAAGTCCGCGCCCCAGGACCCGAACCCCTGCCACGTGTAGCCGCCGGTCTGCGACAGAAGAACGGCCTCGGGCGCGACCCGGAGCCGGTTGACGCCGGCGCAGTGGTCATTGTCCAGGGTCGGGGAGCGCGAGCGCGAGGCCGCGAGCATGTGAAAGGGGAAGACCTTGTCCCGCCAACCGTACCGGGGTTTCCAAAGAGGGGTGTCGGTCTCGTCCATCCATCTCGCGGTGTTGACCGTGGCGAACATCCAGGAGTGGCTGCCGAGAATGTCCGCGGGCTTGAGGCCGCCCAGCCGCCAGGAGACGGGGGCGACGTGAGTCGTGACCATCCATTTGGTGTCGGGTGCCAGTTGGCGCAGGTCGGCGAAGTTGTTCGGCATCCCCTTGCCCGAAGCAGGCGGCCCGAAGCTCTGGGCGATGTATCCGAACATCATGGACTTCTCGATCCCCCGCCTGGCGAGGATTTCGCGCATCCTTTCGACCACCGGCTTCCAGAAGGCCAACGCCTCCGGCGTTCCCCACTTGGGCGGCAGGAGTTCCTTCAACTCGCCGGTCTTCGGATCAAGCTCCGTGCAGAGCGGCTGATCCGGGTTCGGCCCGTTGTACTGGCTGTACTGGGCGATGAAGAGACAGACGACGGGGATCTTGCCGAGATGCTTGACGGCCGTGTCAAGGTACCTCTCGGCAATGGATGTGTCGGCCCGGTATGTGCCGTCCGCCTGTCTGACCCAGCGGACCATGGCGGCGCGGTTGCCGAGGTGCGTCTTGGCGACCAAGGGGATGAAGAGGTCCTTGGTCCCGACCTGTCCGAGTACCTCGAAGACCTTGTCGAGGAGCTTCCAGTGCCCCTCGGACCACATGGCGACTTTGTAGTATGCGGCAATCGCGTCCGGGCACTCGAGGAAACTGACATAGTTGCTGAAGGCGGTCGTGTCCGGCAGGGTCCAGTCGCCGACGACCTCCATGACCAGCGAGGTCGCTATGTGCTTCTCACCCTCAGCGGTTACAGTCACAGTCCCCCGGTACTCGCCGGCCCTGGCGCTGCGCGGCACCCGAATACTCAGCCAGACCGGTTGCATGGGCGGGAAGGTCCGACCGAAACTCCAGGGGGTCTTCACGATCTCCTTCGGTGCCGTCGGTTCCAGAATATCGTAGAGGGTCCAACCTCCGGTGCCCTTGAGATTGCTCCCGCGGAAGCCGTCGGCGAGTCGCGGGTAGGCGATGGTGATGGCCGAGGCCGGGATGACACCGGCCGTGCCCTTGAGTTCCGTGACCTCGACCTTCAAGTTCTTGATCGGATCCGTCGAAGAGACCACGATCTGCCCGGAATAGGACCCGTTTTTCAAGCCCCGCAGACGCACGGGCTGCAGAGCCTCGTTGGGATCACCGTAATAGGAGGGGTCCACCTCCACGTCCGCCGGGAAGTTCCATGCCCGCAGCCCCTTGGGCGGTGCGACATTCGGGGTGATGGCGCTCTCCGCGGCGGTGGTCAGCTTCACGTCTTCGAGCACGGCCCGGTCCCACCATGAAGCGGCCCAGTTGACGGCGAACAGGGACTTCTTCCCGTCGTAGTAGCTCGGGGAAGTGAACATGCCCTCCCATGCCGGCGCCCGGTGGATCTCGATGGCCAGGACATTTGTTCCCTTGCGGAGCATGGAGACTGGGACCTTCGCCTCGAGCGTCCGGCACCGGGACTTGTAGCGTTTCACGACCTCCGGATCCTTGGAGACGAAATTGCCGGGATATGCGCTGTCCGCGGCCGCGGCGTGCCAGTTCCAGTTGCCGCCCCAGATCACGGACCCGATCTCGCTCCGCAGTGCGATGGCATGCTGCTTGTCCGCCTCCTTATCGCGGGTGCCGTTCAGGAAGATACCCTGTTCGATCAGCACGCCCTCGGGATCGACGTAGGCATCCTTGGGGTAATCCTCGGCCAGAGTCTTGGGCTTGATCTCGCCCTGGGGAAGAAAGGCCCGGCCGATCTCCTTGCCGTTGAGGTACGCCACGGCGCCGCCCCGGAAGCGGAGGGTCAGGGAGAGCTCCTTTGCCCTGGCCGGGTCCGGAACCTCGAACTTGCCCCGCAGGCAGCGGAGCGCGATCAATCCGTAGAGTTCCCGCTGGGGATAGGGGTCCCGGATCCAAGCGCTGTCGTCAAAGTCCGGGGCCTGCCAGTTGGCCGTCGGCCAGGCCGAGCCGTGGACCCGTTTGGCGGGCAAGATCTCCACGGAGACGAGTTTCTGCGGCAGGGCCCAGCCCGGCTGGTTGCAGTAGTAGCGGATCGCCTCGCCCTTGCCGCTCCGTCCCACGCGCGGCATCATGGGGTCCACGGAGACCAGTTCGCCCTTCTCGGTCCGTGCCACGTCGGTCTGCCAAGTCTGGAACCCCCGCCAGATCGTCCCGGTCGGGACCTTGCCGTCGGGCGACCATGAGCGCGTCTGGAGGATCGTCACAACCGGGGCCGGCTCGGCAGGCGCGGCCCTCTCCTGCGCCAGGACTTCAGAAGACCCCAAGATGGCCAGTGCTATTGAGAGAATCACTGCTCGACCGGCCATTCTTCGCAAGAACTCTCTCCTCAAGTGCAGGTGCCCGCGCTGGTGTCGGGGGCCTGGGTGTCCCTCACGTGGCGAGGTCGAGGACGGTTGTGCCGGCCTTGAGGGGGAAGGCGGCGTAGGTGGCCTTGCCCTCGACGAGGAATGTGCCGCTGCGGAAGTCGCGGCGGGAGGCGACCGGGCGGAGGTCGGCGCCATTGACCTGGACCCGCTTCGCAGCACAATCGTCGAGCTTGAGGGTGAAGTTGTCGGTCGGGAACTTGGTCGTGACCGTCACCTTGCCTTCGGCAGCCGCGATGTCGGACAGCTCGCGGGCCATCCAGTAGTGGCCGATCTCAGAGTTCTTCATCCAGAGCGTTTTCGTCTTATCGGGATCGTAGGCGTCGAGGCGGCGCTTGACGGTCTTGAGGACGCCGAAGCCGAATTCCTCGCCCTCGAAGTAGAAGCCGGGCCAGTGGCCGCACAGCACGCAGGGCAGCTCCTTCTCGAGGACGGCCGGCAGGCGGCCGCCCTTGAGGTCCTCGGTGATGAAGCGGTCGGGGTCGCCCTTGTCGAAGCCGGTCCACGAGCCGAACCAGTCGCCGGCGCAGGCCCAGACGCTGGCGATGGCGATGCCCTTCTCCTTCTGCACGTGCCATAGGGGCACGCTCGGGGGCCTCTTGCTGTCGAGCCAGAGGAAGTAGAAGGGCCGCGGGTTGTTGTTCACGCGCAGCGCGGCGTCGAGGATGGCCTTCGAGTAGGCCTGCTCCTTCTTCTTGCCGAAGGCGCCGGGGCTGGTGACGCCTTCGCATGGAATGCCGGCGTTCTTGAGAAGCTGCATCGCCGTGGCGATATAGTCGGTGAGCGGCTCGACGGGCGGGTCGTACCACTCGACCTGCTCCCACTGGTTCGTGAGCGTCATCGTCTTGATGTCCACGACGTGCGAGTGGGTGAGCATTTCGGGCGTGAGGTCGAAGTTGGGCCAGATGGTTTCCTTCGTGAGCTTCAGCCAATCGGCGAGCAGGTGGCGGGGATGGTCGGGGAAGCCCTGGTCCACGCGGCCCTGGCCTGCGGGGAAGGGGATGAAGCTGAACTTGCCGCGAATGCCCTGTTCCCCGCACCACTCGCCCCATTTCTTCGCGAAGTCCACGGGGATGGTGCGGGAGAGCTTCGGGACGCGCGGATTGCCCTCCCAGCTCGCGGGCGGCAGGTCGGGGCGGTGCTTGGGCCGCCAGGCGAGCCACTGGTGCATCCAGTAATAGGTGAGGTTGATGACGGGGCACGAGTCGTCAATGATCAGAGACAGCGGCGTGCGCAGCAGCGGGTTGCAGACAGTGGCGTTCATGCTCCAGTGCTCCAGAAAAACAGGCGGCCCGCCGAACACGCGAACCACGCGAACGGGCACGAGGGGTCAGAGCCAGAGAATCCTGACCTCTCGGGAGAGTTGGCGGAACTCGGGGTCGCCGGTGACGACCTCGATGTCGCGCTGCTTCGCGAGCGCGGCGGCAAAGCAGTCGCCGAAGGCCAGCTTGTGCCTGGCTTTGAACCGCGCCGCCTGCTGGGCAAGCTCCCAGTCGGCAGGCACAACCACGAGTCCCAGACTCAAGAGCGCATCCACGGTGGCATTGGCTTGAGAGTCGCCACGCGTGCGGGCGGTGGTGTACCAGACCTCGCCGAGGTTCACCACGCTCACGAGGGCAGGCAGCCCTTGCTCGGACGCCTCGGCGAGCAGGGCCTCGACCTTGGGCGCGCCCGGCTCGTCCTGCACGAAGGCCAGGAGCGCCCAACTGTCGAACACCCGTGGTTTGGCCGGCATCTCATTCCTCCCGCTCACGGCGCCGTTCCGCCATCAACTCCTGAAGAACGCCCGAGCCCTTGAGCATGCCACGGACTTTCCTGATGTAGTCCCGCGTCACGGGCCGAAGGACGATGCGCCCGCCTTCCTCGCGGAAGTTCACCTTCGTCCCTCGCTTGATGCCGAACTTTCGCCGCAGGTCGGCCGGGATCACGACCTGGCCCTTTATGCTGGTCGTGGAAGTCATCGTGCTCATCGCCTGCTCCTTGTATTACCTCCTGACTGAAGTATACCCGATCTCAATTAGTAAAACAAGGGGGCCGTCAATGAGGGGTGGCCACCCTGCGGACCACTGTTCCCCTGGGGCCTTGCGCAGAGCGACGATATGGGCGGCGATCTGGCGGCGGGTCTGGTGGCATGATTTCGGGCAAGGGCAGGAGACGCGCCGGCGCACTTGGGCCTTGCGAGACAGCTTGCCCCGGAATACAATGGCCGGGTGGGGAGCAGGGGACAGTGTTGTTGTGGGCCGAGTCACGAGGGACCGCACGCCAATGAGCAGGATCAGGACCGTAGCCGGCAGGGCCATTCTGGCCATCTTCGCGGCGGGGGCCATCGGGAGCGGGGCCGAGGCAGAGCCTGCCCCGGCGAAGAAGTCGCTGCGGGCGCTCCTCGACGCGCCGCTGCTCTTCGTGAAGCGCCACTCCTACTCGGGCATCCATATCTACGACACTTACTACAAGTGGCCCCCGGGCGGCGGCGGGATCTACGTCGTCGAGAACCCCTCGGCCCCGGCTGCCGAATGGAAGATCCGCCCCGTCGTTGACCCCACGACGCCCGAGACCCTTGGCGTCGGCGTCTACACCCACCCCGAGCTCTCGTGGGACGCCAGGAAGCTGCTCTTCTGCTTCAAGGGCGAGCCGAGCGGCTCGACCAGCATCTACGAGATCGGCGTGGACGGCGCTGGCCTGCGGCGGGTGACCGACCCTAAGCCCACGTGCGTGAACTACAAGGGCTCCTTCGGCGGCGGCATGCACGACATCGCGCCCTGCTACCTGCCCGACGGCCGCATCCTGTTCACCTCCACGCGGCCTGCGGGACTCGTGCCCTGCTTCAACTCGGGCGTCAACATCCTTCACGTGATGAATGCCGACGGCTCGGACATCCAGCCGATCTCGGTCAACAACGTCAACGAGTTCGACCCCTGCGTCCTGCCCGACGGGCGGATCCTCCACGGCCGGTGGGAGTACGTGGACAAGAATGCCCTCACCCAGCAAAGCCTGTGGACGGTTTTCCCCGACGGCACGAACGAGACGGCGCTGTTCGCGAACAACATGGTGCACCCCGAGGCCACGCTCGACGCCCGCCCCGTGCCTGAGGCGCCGCACCTGATCGCCTCGACCTTCGCGCCCCACAACTCCACGCCCACCGGCACCGTGGCCATCATTGACACCCACGTGAGCAAGAACAGCCCCGACGCCATCTCCAACTTCGAGACCCCGAAGAACCCGACCAACGACCGCGGCTTCTCTTGCGAGCCTTGGCCCCTCTCGAAGGACGTGCTCATCTACAGCGGCAGGCCCCCCGGCTCGAAGCGCAACGCGCTGATGATGATTGACCGCGAGGGCGACCGCGAGGTGCTCTACTCCGACCCCGACATCTCCTGCTATGCGCCGATGCTCGTCAAGCCGCGGCCCGTGCCACCCATCCTTGCCAGCAGCAAGGAGCGCGAGCAGACGACCGGCCGCTTCCTCCTCCTCGACGTCTACCAGGGCCTCGTCGGCCGGGGCGTCGAGCGCGGCGAAGTGAAGCAGCTCCGCGTCATCGAGGAAACCTCGCGCGTCAGCCCCACGCCCGGCGGCGCGATGAACCAGGTGTTCCTGATGAGCGGCGTGCTCGCCTGGAGCGCGAAGAACTACCTGGGCGTCGTGCCCGTCGAGGCCGACGGCTCGGCCTGCTTCGAGGCCCCCTCGGGCCGCGCGCTCTACCTCCAGGCCCTCGACGCCGAGGGGCGCATGGTCCAGAGCATGCGCACCTTCGTCCAGGCCGCGCCCGGGGTCACCCGCACCTGCATCGGCTGCCACGAGCACAAGTACGCCACGCCCACCAGCGCCAACGAGATTCAGGCCCTCAAGCGCGAGCCGAGCCAGCTCGCCCCAGAGTCCTGGGGCAGCGGCTTCATTGACTACCCAAGCATGGTCCAGCCCATCCTCAACAGGCAATGCGTGAGCTGCCACGGCGGCGAGAAGGGGTTCGCCGGGCGCCTCGACCTCACGGGCGGCTGGACCGAGTATTTCACCAACAGCTACGAGAACCTCATCAGCCGCCGCGAGACGCAGGTGGTCGCCCACCTGATCGCGGGCATCGACTGCATGAACGGCACGGCGCTCTTCTCGGTGCCGATTCGCCCGCCGCGCTTCCACGGCTCGGGCGCCGCCCCGCTCGCCAAGGAACTCGTCGGCAGCCACAAGGAGCAGGGCCGCATCGAAAGCCTCTCCCGCACCGAGCGCGACCTCATCATGGCCTGGATTGACACCAACGGCCTCTTCCACGGCACGTGGGACTACACGCAGCACGGCTGTTCCGTGAAGGCCTGGGGCGGCATCCAGAAGGCCCTCCAGGCCGAGATGAGCGCCGCCGGCTGCAACAAGTGCCACACCTACTTCGACTCCGACTGGTTCAACCTCGAGCGCCCCGAGTTCAGCCGCATCCTCCGCGCGCCCCTCGCCGCGGGCAAGGACGGCTATGGAGCCGCCATGTGCCGGGACCGCAAGGTGGACCCGACGCGGAAACGCGTCCACGTTCTCCGCACCGGCTACATCCATGGCGTGACGCCCGTTGACCATTTCAAAGCCCCGCCGCCTGCGCCACTGCCTGAGGATGAAGGCCAGCCCGTCATCTCCTTCGCCTCGACCGCCGACCCGCGCTACCAGGCGATGCTGGCCATCATCCAGAACGGCCGCCGCCTCGCCCTCGCCGCGCCGCGGGCCGACATGCCGGGCGCGAAGCTCCTCCCCGGCGCGCACCGCCAGTTCCTGCCCACGCCACTGCCCGACCCGCTGCCCGCCCTGAAGGCCAGCGTGGACGCCGACTGCATCGTGCACCTGGCCTGGGAGCGCTCGGCGCGCACCATCGGCCTCTCGGCCGAGGTGCACCGCGGCAAGACGCCCGACTTCACGCCGAGCCAGGACACGCTGGTCGTCGCCACCCAGCTGTTCCAGCACGACGACCCCGGCGCCGAACCCGGCCCGCAGCACTACGCCGTGGTGCTCGTGAGCGACCAGGCCAGCGCCTACAGCCCGCCGCGCGACGCTCCGCCGATGCCCCTCCGCAGCGCGCCCATCCGCGCCGCTGTCGCGGTTCCGCCCCCGCCGGCGCCGCCTGCGCCCTTGGGCCTCAAGGCCACGCCCGCGCCCGGCCGCGTGGACCTCCAGTGGCAGGAGGCCCCCGGCTCCCGCGCGCGGTACAACGTCTATCGGGCCAAGGCCGGCGCCAACGACTTCCAGCGCCTCACCGCCGAGCCGATTCCCGAGCCGCGCTACAGCGACAGCACGGCCCCCGACGGGGTCGAGCACGCCTACACAGTGCGCGCCGTGAGCGCTCGCGGCGCCGAGAGCGAGGCCGCGACGCCCGTCGTCGCAGCCCCGATGCGCGAGGTGAAGGAGCCGGTCTTCGTCGCCGCCTTCGCCGAGAATGCCGATGCGACGCTCTTCGGCGGCGGCACCGCGAAGGGCACGCTCCACGGCAAGGCCAAGGTGGCCGAAGGCGCGCTCGACGTCTCGGCCGGCGGCTACGCGACCTTCGACCACCGCGCGGAGTTCGACCTGGGCCAGCGCCTCTCCGTCGAGTGCTGGATGAACCTCGCCCCAGCCGGGCAGATGCCCGTCGTCCTGAGCTGCGGCCATTGGAATCAGGCGGGCTGGTTCCTCCAGCGGATCGGGGGGCACTGGCGTTGGCACGTGGGCGGGATTGACTGCGATGGCGGCAAGCCCGAGGCCGGGCGCTGGATGCACGTGGTCGGGACGTATGACGGCCAGACCGCCCGCCTCTACCAGGATGGGCGGCTCGTGGCCGAGAAGGCGGGCGCTGCAAACCTCGCGCGCTGGAGCGGCCCGCTCCACGTCGGCCAGTACAGCGGCGGCCCCGGCCCGCAGTTCCAGGTGACTGGCCAGATTCGCAGCCTCAAGGTCTACAGCCGCGTCGTGCCGCAGGGCGACGTCGCCGCCGCGGCGAAGGCCCAGCCAGCGACGAAACCGTGATCCCCTGTCTTCCTACTCCCCACTCACCTCGACCGGGCTGGCGTCCACGAGGGCGTTGTCTATGCAGAGGCCCACGTGAGTGATGGCTTTCAGCGGCTGCTCGAGCTTGGCCTCCATCGTCTTGTCGAGCACCTTGAACACGACCTTCTGGGCCTCCAGGTCCACGGTCACGGTCAGCTCGAACAGCTCGTTGCCCGTGATGTCGAGCTTCTCGACGGGCCCCGTGAAGTCCTTCAGCGGGCCCTGGATGATGTTGGCGGTCTTGGCCCGGATGCGGACGCCGCACTTGACGAGCTTGGGGTCCTGTGGCCCGTCGCCGAACGCGATAAAGCCGTTGAGCAGGTAGCCGCCGTCGTCGGGCGCGGCCTTCACCTTCGCCTTGAGAACTGCCTTCTTTGTGAGCGGCGCCTTGAGCTTGTTGAGCGCGAGGCCGACGATGTCCTTCCCCTGCCCCTGGAGGCGGTAGCCGAGCTTCGACTCGAACACGGCGCAGCCGGCGACGCGGTCGAAGTCCTTCTCCTTCGTGACGACCTTGGGCAGGGCGGGCTCGTCGGCAGCGGTCTGGACCGGCTCGTCGTCGGCGCGGGGGAGGGCCTTCGCGCCATCGCCGGCGAGGCAGATGACTTTGCCGTCGAGCGTGGCCAGGAAGAGCTTGCCACCCGCCGCAGCCATGCCATCGTGGACTGGGACAGCGTCGAGCTTGTAGCGGGCCACGGGCTTGCCGTCGGCTGCCGACACGGCCCACAGGCGCGCGCCGAGCTTGCCCGCGAGGGCGGCGGCCTGCTGGGCGAGGCCCTCCTGCACGTCCTTCTCGTCGGGCAGGCGGATCGCGCGCCGCTCGTCCACCACGTCGGGCGGGCCGGCCACGAAGAGCGTCCCGTCCGCGAGCACCATTGCGCGGGCAACGACGGAAGGCTGGTTGTGGACCCACCGCGTGCTCATCGCGGTCAGGTCGGCGTCGGGGAAGCGGCTGCGCGCCTTCCAGTCGGCCGCGTTGGCGTTTCGCCGGGGCGACGTGGTGTCAATGCGGCGGACCGCAGCGTTGACGCGGTTCATCGCGGCAGAATCGGCGGCCTTGGCCGCCGCGAAGAGGCGGTATTCGAGGACATCGGCGTTCGCCAGGAACTCGGGCTTGCGGCCGTAGCCGTAGACCGCATCGTCGCCGACGACGAGGATGCGGCCGTAGGGGGCGTAGCGGGCGGCGCGGAACCAGCCGCCCCAGCCCGAGGTGAACGACCGCCCGTAGAGCCAGTAGCCGCGGTGGAACCACGAGTCGTCGAGGAAGCCGATGGAGGAGAACAGGTGCGCGCCCTCGCCCACCTGGTCGGTGGCGGGACGGGGCGGGACCTCGAGGCGCTTGCCCTCGAGGTCGAGCCGCTGCGAGCGCATGTAGAGGAACTTGCCGTCGCTGGAGAGCACGTCGGGCAGGGCGACGGGCATGTCGAGGCCCTTCACGTGGACCTGGAGGCTGCCGCCCGTCGCGGGGTCGCGCTCGTCGAGGACGGCTTCGGAGAGCTTCCTGCCCGTAGCGGCGTCGAGGCGGATGAGACGCAGGCCGCCGTCGAGGAACATCGAGCGGCCCGCGACGAAGCTGGCCACGCTATTCTGCACCAGGACGCTGCCGCTGACGGGCCAGAGGGATTCGAGCTGCTCGAAGGCCCCGATGCGGAGGTCCCGCGGCCCGGCGCGGAAGCGCCAGGCCAGCGCGCCGTCGCTGGCCCGCAGGCAGTAGACCCACCCGTCGGCCGAGCCGAAGAGCACGCGCCCCTGCCACACGGTGGGCGGCGAATCCACGCGGCCGCCGGCCGTGAACGTCCAGGCAGCCTTGCCCGTCGCTGCGTCGAGGGCGTGGACGGTGTGATCGTCCACCGACGCGACGAGCAGCTTCCCCTCGGCGACGACGACGGATGAGAGCTTGCCGCCAATCTCCGTCGCCCACGCCAGTTTCAGCTCGGCCGGCACGGCCACCTTTGCGGCGCCGCTACGGGCCGGGTCGTGACGATAGGTCGGCCAGTCGGCCGGGTTGTCGGTTGTCGGTTGTCGGTTATCGGGTGCGGAGAAGGCGGGGCCGCGCTCGAGGCGAGAGACATCCGCATCGGGTTGGGACGCCGCGGCCGAGGCTGGGGCCAGGGCGGCGAAGCCGTAGAGCTTCGACTCCAGGTAGCAGCCGCACGACTGGGGCGAGGCGTACACAAGGCCGTTACAGGGCAGCATCCCGTAGATGCAGCCGCTGCGGACCCAGTGATTGATGTCCCAGTGCTTCTGCCGGAAGTCCACGAACTCGATCCCCGTGCGCGACGGGATCAGGTAGTTGTCGGTCGCCTTGCTGCGGTAGCAGCGGTGGTGGAACCAATAGGTCTTGATGTCGGGCGGGAACTCGCTCTTGACCTCGCCCGTGAGCAGGTCGCGCCCCGTGAAGACACCGCTGTCGCCGCCGCCGGCGATCTGCCCGGCCCAGGCCAGGCCGCCCACGACCAGCAGATCCTCGGGCGAAGCATGCCCCGACGACGGGTGCTTCGCCGTCCACAGCGTCTTGCCGTCCTTCGCCGAGAGGCCGCTCATCGAGCGGTCGCCGCCGGAGAACAGCACGACGTCGCGGGTGAGGACGAGGGTGGGGCCAAAGGAGACGGGCATCGGCGTCCGCCGCTTGACGGGGGCGGAAACCCACAGCTCGGCGCCCGTGGCGCGGTTGAGGGCGACGACCTTCTCGCCGTCGTGGAAGGCCACGCGCTCCTTGTCCGCCGCGAGGGTGAGCGGGGCGACGCGCGTCTGCTTCGTCCAGAGCACCTTGCCCGAGTCGGCCTCGACGGCGACGATGCGGCGTGGCTGCTCGTCCCAGGCCCATTCGCGGTTGGCGCGGCCCGTGTTGTCCCACACGTAGGTCGCCTTGGGGCGGAAGTCGGCCCACTTGCACGGCTTGTCGTTCACGAGGAGGAAGAGCACGCCCTCGGAGGCAATGATCTCCTCGCAGTTCTTCGTCTCCTTGAAGTCGCGGACGGTCTGGCCTGTGGCGGCGTCGAGGGCGGAGCAGGGCGCGTCGAGGGTGAGGGTGACGAACACGCGGTCGCCCACGGCGACGAGGCGCCGCGGGATCTGCCCCGGCCCGCTCTTGAGCGGCCACAGATGGGTGTTCCAGGTGGCGATCGGCCGCCGCCAGAGCACGGTGCCGTTGTAGGCGTCGCGGGCCACCAGCTCCCACACGGGCGGGAGGTTGACCGACGCGATGGGGCCATGATCCATGATGTAAAAGAGCCGCCCGTTGGCCGAGACCATGCAGCTCATGCTCGCCATGCGGTCGTGGTGGCGCGCCCAGCGGGGGCTGCCCGTCCACTGGAGCCGTCGCGGCGGGCCGACCACCGTGTCGTGCGACACGGCATTGCCGCTCGCGTCGTAGAGGTAGTGGGTCCACTCGTCGGTCTCCTTCGGGCGCGGCTTGACGGCTTTCTTCCACGAGGCGCCCTCGCGCACGCAGGCGACACCGTTGGGGGCCAGGACGCGCATCACCTCCTCCTGCGGCACGGCCACGGGCGCCGCCGCCACGAGCAGGGTGACCATGTTGTCTATGTAAGGCAGCCGTTTGCCGTCCCAGCGCTCCGCCGTCACCGGGCCGTAGAGGCCGAGCGAGCGGATGTGCTCGCGCGCCTTCCCGACCGTTGCGGGGTCCGTGTCGAGCCCCTGGACGAGGTAGCTGGCGCTCGCGCGGAGCGCCGCGGTGAGCCTGCCGTCGCCGCAGCCGAGGTGGACGACCAGGCCGCCGCGCACCCCGCTCGTCTCGAGAATCTGCCGTGCGAGGGCCTTCTCATCCGCCCCCGCGCCCCGAGCCCACGCTGCCACGCTCAGGCAGCCGCCGAGAAGCCCGATGACAAGCCTGCGCCGTCGTGGTTGGATCATCTCATCTCTCCTTTGCTTTGGGTCGTCTGGCGTGCACATGAGGATGCCCGATTGGGGCGGGAAAGTCAACCCAGGACATGGCACGGGGGAATGCGCCGAAAGGACACCCGCTGTCTTTTGCCGGAACGGCCCTGCGGGTGCTTCGCACAAAAGACAGCGGGTGTCTTTTCCGACATGGCACGGGGGAGCGGACGCTGGGTGCGTCCGCTCCCCCGTGCAAGGCAGACAAGCGCCGGCTGTCTAGCGGCGGTTCCGCCGGCGGCGTCGGGCCACCGCAAGCAATCCTCCGGCCAGCAGCACCATCGTGGCCGGCTCGGGGATGAACAGGAACTCCCCCTCAGCGTAGGCGATGGCGCCTGCGATGTCCACTGCCAGACGCACGTACTCGGTGACGCCGAATTCGAAGGTGTACAGGTCGCCGAAGTTCAGCAGGTCGCCGATCTGGTACAGCCCGCTCCAGGGCTCCCCGGTGTCGTTGGGGCCGGCCAGGTACTCGAAGAGGTCGAACTCGGTGAACAGCGCCGAGACGGGGATCCGGCTCTCGCTCGAATCGCCCGGCAACAGCCAGTTCACATAGCCGTTCTCGCTGCCACTGGCCTCCTGCATCTGCACCTCAATCTTGTAGTACTGGCCTGCGTTGAGGGAGACGCCGTTGATCCTGGAGTCCCTGCCGCTTTCCACGCCGTCCTCGTTCGCGCTGGTGAAGACGCCATCGCCATTGAGGTCGAGGAAGATGGCCGAGTTGTCGTCGGCATTGCTGTGGAAGTTGTAGGTGCCGGCGCTGGGCGCAAGCACGTAGCCGTACCAGCGGGCAGCGAAGTTGTCCGACAGGCTAGTCGTCTCCCCGAAGGGATTCTGGGGAATCACGCCTGCATGCCCATTCGGAAACTGGAAGAGGTCCGAGTGGTTGAAGTAGGTGGAGTCCCCCTGCCTGAAGTCGAGCCGTTCGCCGACGACGCACCAGCCCTGGTTCCTGTTCCAGTAGCGGGCGCGCAGGCCCTGGTGCATCATGATCGGGTTTCCCGACCCGTCGAGGTAGTCGGGGTTGGCCACGGTGGGCGCGACCCGCTTCTCAAGGACCCAGCGCTCGACCGGCACGCTCGTCCCGCCGTCGAGTTGCGGCACGTGGGTCG
>DATKZY010000098.1:0-4402 GCA_035527715.1 Planctomycetota bacterium
TCCTGTGCCTCGTCGAGGAGGTCCGTCGTCCAGAAGTCCCCTTGCCGTGTGACGACGCGGTGGGTGGGTCGGATGACCAGGCCGGGGTCCGCCCCCGACATGCAGGCCGCGAGCAGGAAGTCCAGCGGGAGCTCCTGCTCCGGCCCGGCGGGCAGCTTCGCGCGCTCCGTGTCGCGAAATACGACAGCCGTCTCGTAGCGGTGATGGCCGTCGGCGATGTAGAGGGGCAGGGGACGGAGGGCTTCGGCCAGCCTGGCCTGTTCGGTGGGGGCCACGATGCGGCGAAGCTCGTGCTCGATGCCGGCGTCGGCGGCGAACGCGGCGTCGGGGCGGCCGACGAGGAGGGCGTCCATGGCCTCGTTGACCTGGCCGCCCGCGTCGGGGAAGAAGGCCAGGATGGGGCTGAGGTTGGCTCGGGTGGCCTGCATCAGCCGCAGGCGGCTGATCTTCGGGCCGGGATGCGTGTTCTCGTGCGGGAACACGCGGCCGGCGCCATACGGCTCCAGGCGCAGGGCGCCAAGGAGCAACTTGCGTCGCAGTCGCCTGCCCCGATACGCGAACGCCTGGGTGTACAGGTAGAAGGCTGGCTCGGCGTCGGGCACGAGCAGCCCCTCGGCCCGCCAGGCGGCGAGCAGGCGCGCCGCCTCCGGGTACCATTCGGCAGGGGGCAGCACATCGGGCGAGTAGCCCTTGTCGAGGATGAGGCGAACGACGTTGTGCGGGCTCCGGCGGCACAGGTTCTCGTACTGCCGGGCATCAATCACGTCGTATGGGGGGGCGACCAGGCTGGCGAGGTCGCCTGCCTGGGGGCTGTAGCGGAGTGCCTGGAATGGTCGAAGGTCCGGCATGCGAGGGCTCTTCCTGTCCCTAGTTGCTTCCCGCGGGGGTGACTTCGAGGCGGCTGAAGCCCTTCGAGCGCAGGGTGCGGGCCTCGCCGTTGCGCTGGGAGATCACCATCACCTCGATGCCCGGCCGCTTCTCGGCAAAGGCCACTGCCTGCTCGGGGCCGAGGGCGCTGAGCGCCGTGGCGTAGGCGTCGGCAGTGGTGGCGTCCGGGGCGATCACGGTCACGCTCGTCATCCCCTCGACGGGCTTGCCCGTCCGGGGGTCGAGGATGTGGGAGTAGCGGCGCCCCGCGGCGGCGCCGAACTGCTCGTAGTCGCCGGAGGTCGCCACGGCCCGATCGAGGAGGCGGAGGGGCTTGGGCAGGATCTTGCCCGGGCGGCTGGGGTCGCGGATGCCCACCAGCCACGCCTCGCGCTCGGGCGGCGCGCCGTACGCACAGATGTCGCCGCCCGCGTCCACCAGCGCCGCGGGAATCCCGCGCTCGCGCAGCACGGCGAGAGCCCGGTCCACGGCGTAGCCCTTGGCGATGCCGCTCAGGTCCACGCCCATGCCCTGCTTCAGGAGTTGCGCGCGCGGCTCCCCGGGGGCGAGGCGGACCGCTCGGTAGTCCACTAGCGCCTTGGCCGCAGCCGCTTCGGCGTCCGAGGGCGCCTTGCCCACTTTCCACGTCCTCTTCCACAGGGCTACGAGCGGCCCCACGGTGGCGTCGAACGCGCCACCCGTTTCCTCGGAAACCTCGAGGCAGCGGCGGAGAATGGTCCAAAGCTCTTTGCCGATCGGGAGGGCCGGGCCGCCGGCCGCGCGGTTGAGCTTCGAGAGGTCGCTCCCCTCGCGGAAGTGGCTCGTGACGGCCTCGATCTCCTCGACGCGGGCGAAGGCGGCGGCGATGGCCTGCCGTCCCGTCGCCTCGTCGGACGCGTAGACCGTGACCATCATGTACGTGCCCATCGGCGTTCCGCCGTCGGACACTCGCACGAGGCGCTCCGCCTCCGCTGCCGCGCTCGGGGCGCAGCCCAGCAGCGCAACGACGCCGAGTTGAGCCAACATGCGCCTTCGTCGGATCACGCGAATGCTCCCATCTCGGCTCATTATATCGGAAGTGGCGGCGCGGGAAAAGCTCATTCGAGGTTGGTGTGCTTGGCCCGCATGCTCTCGGGCGAGGCCCCGCGTCGCTCCTGGAGCAGGAGCACCAGGGCGTCGAGGAAGAGAAGGAGGGCCTGCTCGAAGAGCGTGGCCCCGAACTGGCGAGAGGCAGTGCGTTGGGAGACCTTGGTCGGAGCGGGAAGGACCACGGCGAAGTCGGCCGACGACCCCAGAGCGCTGCCCCGCGCCGCCACGATGGCGGCCACGGTGGCGCCGACCTTCCGCGACTGTGCGGCCCGATGGCACGTGATCGGCGTCTCGCCCGACCCCGAGCACGCGATGCACAGGTCGCCCGCCCCGATGGCCGGCGTGATCGTCTCCCCACAGGCGTAGGCCGTGAGGCCCAGGTGCACGAGCCGCATGGCAAACGTGCGTGCGACCAGGCCCGAGCGCCCCTCACCCGCGACGTAGATGCGCCGGGCCGACGCCACGGCGTCGAGCAGGCGGCCCACGGCCTCGGGCTCCACCCCGTCCAGGACGCCCTGCACCTCTGCGAGAATCTTGCCCAGTGCCGTCCGAATCTCCATTGCGGTCTCCAGTCAGGTGGCTGTCGTGGCGTGGGCAAGGGCGCCCGGCGGGGCCGGCTGGACCGTGACGACCCCGGCGGCGCCCTCTGCGCCCTCGATCTGGATGGTCGCCGGGACGAAGCGCTGAATCACCCGGGCATTCGTCGCCAGGTGGCTGGTCACGGAGGGCACGGGGAGCCGCGATTCGCCCGCAGCCAGGGCCAGGGGCAGGAGAAGCTGGTCCGCGGCGTGCGCGTCCACGGCCCCCGGCGTGCCCAGGAAGGTGAGGAGTCCATCGCAGGCTTCGTCGGCCACCTTCTCCGCCCGCTTGCCGAGCGCGCCCAGGGCGTCGTGGCACGCGCGGCCGCCGCCCTCATAGGTCGAGAGAAGCAGCAGGCACGTGCCTTTGCCGGGCGAAGGCACCTCGCGGACCTCGATGCCGGCCGCAAGCCCTGCCTCTCCCAGTCGCGCGAGCGCCCGGTTCCGCTGCCGCTCGGCGATCGAGCGGGGCAGACCGCTCACCGCCGAGATGCCCTCCAGCCGCTCCAGCTTCCCCCTCGGCCCCAGCGTGAGCGGGCGCAGGGCAGGGCAGGGGAGGATCTTCGCCCGAATCTCCCCGCCCCCCTCGGGGTAGTAGCCCGCGCGGGTCAGCGTCAGCTCCACGTCCATGCCGATGCGCCGCATCAGCGGCGCCCACTGGTGCAGGAGGTAATGGAAGCTCGGGCTGAAGGGCACGTGGGTGCCCCCCGTGATCATCACCACCGAGCGCGAGGCGGCCAGCGCCAGCGGCAGGTAGAGCGTGTGGAGGACGAGGGAGGTGGACCCTGCCGTCTTGATCTCGAAGTCGTAGGTGCCGGGCCGAACGGGGCCGGGCGTGAACCGAAGGTGCCGGGAGCCGAGGGCGGCGCCCGCGACGTCGGCAGCGGAGACCTTGGCGGCGGCCTTCACGCAGGCGAGGTGTTGCGGGCGAAGCCCCGGCTTCTGGCGCCCGGCCCGGACGTTCGCGATCTCGAACGGGCGCCCCGTCACCATCGAGAGGGCGAGCGCCGTGCGCAGCATCTGCCCGCCCCCCTCGCCCTCCGAGCCGTCAATCCGCACCAGATCGGGCATCTCGCAGCCTTCGGCTTCGGGTTTCGAGTTTCGAGTCCCCTGTGGCGCGCCACCCGTCACTCGCCCCCTCATGATACCGCGCGGCGAAGCCCGGCGCAACACGGCACGGTGTGTGGAGCGCGACTCCCTGTGTCTGCAATCCGTGCGTCTCGCAATCGTTGTCGTCGTCCTCGTCGTCGTCGAGCCATCAACGAGAGCAAGAGTTCGGAAACCGACGACGATTCATGACCACGGCCAAGGACCCCCCGGTTTCGGGCTCAGACCCCATGCAGGGGCTCCCTCTCCTGGCGGAGGCGTGGACGATGGCGAGAGCAACATTGCGAAGTTGTACAGCTCTGCAAAGTTGGCCCGGGTCAGAGACGCCTTCTCCGCACTGTGCGGCCCGCCACGTGCAGCAGATGACACGCCCCCACTTTGCCGCAAGCGTTGTACACAGTGGCACACACCGGTGTGCCACCTGTCAACATCTACGGGGCTTACCTGGAGGGGGGCTGGCATACTTAGCACTACAACGCTACTTTCGATGAAAGCGACCTCAACCGACCGTCATTCTGAGCGAAGGCCGCCTCTTGGCGGCCAAAGCATGCCCTGAGCGAAGCGAACGGGTCGAAGAATCTCTCTTGGCTTGCGTCCGGGCACGGAGGCTAGCCCTGTGTCAAAGGTTCAAAGCGCAGAGAGATTCTTCGCTCCGCCCGCCGGGAGGCCGGCTCCGCTCAGAATGACACCTTCTTTCAGCTTATCTCCTGTGCCAATAAGGAGTTGCATCCTTCGGCGCAGGGGAAAGTAGCGTTGTAGTG
>DATKZY010000099.1:0-18518 GCA_035527715.1 Planctomycetota bacterium
TATTCATGGTTCCGCCTCCGTCAGCGTCCCTGATTGAGGAGAAGATACGTCCCCGCCTTTCCGGGCGCCACGATGTCGACGCGCCCGTCGCCATTGAGGTCGGCGGTGGCGAGCTGCATGCCCGCGCCGATGGTGCCCTCGTCAATCGTGTGGCGGGTGAACTTCTTGGCCGCCTTGTCCCACGTGTAGTAGTAGAGGCAGGGCGGGTCGGCGGCGCCGGGGTCGCCCTTGTCGTGGGCGCGGACGCGTTTGCCGGTGAGCAGGTCGGGCTGGCCGTCGCCGTCGAGGTCGGCCCAGTGCAGGCAGTGGACCTGCGACCAGCTCTTGTCAATCTCGATGCGCTCCCAGCGGGTCTTGCCGTCGGGGGCAGGCTCGAGTTGGCGCATCCAGAAGAGGCCGTAGTTGTGGCCGTTGCCCCAGATGAAGTCGGCCCGGCCGTCGCCATCGAGGTCGGCGACGAGCATTGGGCAGCTTGCGTGGAAATCCCAGTCGGGGTGATACTTCCATTCCGTGCCGAGGGGGTTGGCGGCGGGCCGCTCGTACCAGCCGCTGCCGACCAGGATGTCCTCGCGCCCGTCGCCGTTGATGTCGCCGAAGCCGATGCCGTGGCCGTTGCCCTTCGGGCCGAGGACGACCTTCTGAAGCGTCGGCTGCCCCTTGTCGTCCTTCGCCAGCTTCCAGACGGCGAACGGGGCGTTCTTGTTCCAGTTGCTCACGACCCATTCGGGGGTGCCGTCGCCGTCGAGGTCGCGGAGGTATTGCGCCTCGTTGGTCGTCGCCCCGACGTCGCCGAGGACGTGTTTCGGCCACAGACGGCCGCGGGCCAGCTCCACTGCACCTGGGTTCTGGAACCAGTGGACTTCGCGGAGGCACCAGTAGCCGCCGATGACGTCGGGCCAGCCGTCGCCGTTGACGTCGTAGACGGCGTCGCCGTTGGTCTGGGCGTAGCTCTGCCAATCCTCGATGAGGCGGAGGGGTCGGGGCGTGAAGTCGGGCGCGGCGTACCAGCAGCGGCCGGCGACGATGTCGGGCTTGCCGTCCTTGTTCACGTCGGCGATGGCGCAGCCCTCGTTCGCGTCCAGCATCAGCGCCCGTTTCGTGAAGCGGACGCCTTCCGCGCCGCAGGCGGCCGCGGCGATGGCCAGGAAGACCACGAATCGACTCATTCTCTGCTCCTCAACCACACGGACGGACACGGACAAGCACGGACGAGCACTCTCTGTCCGTGTCAGTCCGTGTGTGTCAATGTCTCTCATTGGGCGGCCAACACCTCAATGTCCTTGAACATCACATGCACTCCCCCGCCGTGCATGCCGAGGGCGAAGAAGCCCTCGGTGCGGCCGGGGTCGTTGGGCAGCTCGACGGTCTTGTGGCCGTTCATTGTGACAGTGAGATGCCGGCCCTGGGCGACGACCGTCACGTCGTTCCAGTCGCGGGGCTTGAAGTAGTCCTTCGGCAGCTTGGCGTCGGGCTTGGCCACCCAGTCGCGGCCGCCGACCTCGAAGAGGCCGCCGTTGTCCTTCGCGGGATCGATCTCGACCTGGAGGCCGCGGACGCCGTTGGCCGTGTTGAGCTTCTCCGCGCGAATGTAGAAGCCGGCGTTGCCCGCGAGGACCTTGTACCTGAAGCGGAGCGTGAAGTCCTTGTACTGCTTCTCGCTGAAGAGCATTCCGTAGCCGGGCTTCTGGGTGCCGTTGCCGACGATGGCGCCCTCCTCGACGCTCCACTTGCCCACGCCGTTGGAGGTCCAGCCGTTGAGCGACTTGCCGTCGAAGAGCGGCACGAAGCCGCGTCGGCCCTCGAAGAGCGCCTGCGCGCGGGCGGCGAGGGCCTTCTCGGGCTTCGCGTCGAGCACCTTCTGCATCGCGGCCTTCACAGCCTCCTTGTCCGTGCCCACGACGGCGTCGCCGAGCTTGAGGCAGGCCAGGATCGCCTCGGCCCGCACGGCCGGGTCGTCCAGATAGCCGGCGGCCAGCTTCAGCGCGGCGGCATCGCCCGCCTCGCTTAGCGCGGCGAGCAGCGCCAGCTTCTCCTCGTTCGCCTTCACGAGCGGCACGGCCTGCTCCAGCCGCTTCGTCGTGCGCGCCACGCGGAGGTAGCCCCGCAATGTGAGCACGCGATGCGTGGGGTTCTCTGCCCCTTTCGCCAGCTTCAGCAAGTCGTCGGCCACCTCGTCCGTCGGCCATTCGGCCAGTGCTCGGATAGCTGCATCGCGGGCCGCCTCGTTGGGGTCACTGGCGAGCTTGCGGATGGCCGCGAGGGCCTCCGGGCCGGGATTGCGCCCCATGAGCCGCAGAAGCGCGGGCACCCTCCCGCTCGGCGCCTTACGCAGGGCTTCCAGGACTGGCCTCACACGGTCGGCCTGCACGGCGATCCGGCCGGCCACCTTGAGCGCGGCTTCCTCTGCCGCCTTGGCCTCAGGCTCGGCGCGCGCCGCCAGCACCTGGGCGATGAGCAAGGGGAACTGCTTCGCCTCGGCCAGGACGCCAAGAGCCTTGAGGGCCGCGAGACGAATCTCCCCCTCCCCTTTCTTCGCCAGGTCATCCAGCATCGGCACGGCTTCGCGGGAGCCACGAGACACGAGCGCCTCGATCAGTTCCACGGCCAGGCGCGTCTCTCCCTTGTTGACCGCGGCGGAGAGCGCGGCCATCATCTCCGCGCCCATGTTGGCCTCTCGCAGACGCGCCATGCTCTCCCTGGCTGCCTGCTGGACTGCTCCCTGGGATGCAGCGGCGAGGCGGGCCAGGAACTCGATCGTGGAGCGGTCGCCAAGCCGGGCGAGAGCGCCTATCGCAGCGACCTTCACCTTTTCGTCGGGACTCTCCGTCAGTCGGGTCACACTGCCCAGGACGGCTTTGTCGCCCCGCTCGGCCAAGACTCCGAGGATAAGCACTTGACCCCCTGGATCGGCCTTCTGGAGGTGCTCGGCAAGTGCCCGCGTGAAGTCGCGGCTGATGGGTTGCCGGGCAAGCTGCGCGGCCACGCCGCGGAGTTGGGGGTCGGCGTCGCCGAGGGACTCGATGATGAAGGGCGCGGCCTTGTCCTTCCGCGTCTTCACCAGGCCCGCGAGGGCGGCGATGCGGAGGATGACCGGCTGCTTCTGGCCGAGGGCACGAAGGTAGATGGGCAGGTAGATGGCGTCGGCGGACTTGTCGTCGCCCGCGGTGGCGAGGGCGTCGGCGCAGCGGAGCTGGGCGTGGCAGAGGGCTTCGGCGATTTCGCCTGTGGGCGGGGCGTCCCTGCCCCGCGCGAGTGCGGCGGCAGCTTCAGAGGTGCCGATCTTGCCAAGAGAGCGGATCGCAGCCTTGGCGACCTTGGCGTCGGGGTCGGCGATGAGCCTGGCAAGGGGCTCGACGGCCTTGGGGTCGCAGCGCTCGCCGAGGGAGTTGATGAGGCCGATGCGCAGGTTGCCCTGGGCTTTGGCCAAGGCGTCGCGGAGCGCAGCAGCCGCGGCGTCGCCGGGGATCTGCTGGAGGGCGCGGCGAGCGAACTCGCCCGTCTGCGGGTCGGCGAGCATCTTGGCCAACAGCGGCACGTGCTCGTCGGTGCCGATGCGCTCGAGCTGGCGGCAGATGAATTGCTTCGCGGCGTTCGGTGTCTTCGGCTCCTGAAGGATCGCCACGAGTTGGGCCGTGATCTGCTTCCGCTGCGGCGCGTCATTTGACGACTGGTCAATCAGGGCCTCGATGGCGACGAGGGGGGAGATGTCGTGGCCGTAGTCGTAGCTCCTCAGTTGCTCGAATGCCTGCTTCGGCTCCAGGGCGCCGCCGAAGGCGGTGGCTGCGAGAAGGGCGAGGAGGATATGTCGCCCTTTCAGGGCTAATGGGTGGGTGGGTCGCCGATTCCCAGGGCGTTGCCCTGGGCTATCATAGTACGCCCCTTCGGGGCTGCGGAGAAGACCCGCAATAGGGATGGGATGCCGCCGATTCCCAGGGCGTTGCCCTGGGCTATCATAGTACGCCCCTTCGGGGCTGAAGAGGGGATTTGGGATGGCGGTTGGGGCCGGGGGCATGGTGTTTCCTCCTCACAGGGTCCACGGGGCGCGCATGGGACGCGAGAGGAGACGGGTCGCCTCCGCGTCGTTGTCGAAGCGCTCGGCGATGGGGTCCCACTTCACCTTGCGCCGCACGCGGCCGGCGATGTCGGCGATCATTCCGAAGTAGGAGGCGAGCAGGCCGGCCTCGACGGTCGAGACGGGGTCGCTGCGCTGGCGCACGCCCTCGACGAAGTCGGCCTGATGGTGGTTGCTCAGGTGGAGATGAATGTCGTCGGGCTTGAGCGTGACCTGGAGCAGCGACGGCGGGTCGGCGTGGATGCCGCCGCGGTTGACGTGCACCCAGCCCTTGTCGCCCTCGAACCGGCAGCCCTGGGCGTTCGGGCGCCCCGTGTCGGTGAAGCTCATCCGCAGGCCGCTGGGGTAGACGAACTCGGCGTTCCAGCCGTTCACGTTGTCGGTGAGGCCGAGGTTGCGGTAGTCGGCGGTGCAGGTCAGCTCGAAGGACGCCTCGGCGAGCGCGGGGCAGCCCCAGTGGGCGATGTCGAGGTGGTGCACGCCCCAGTTGACGATGAAGCCGGCGCAATAGTCCCAGATGAGGTACCAGCCGGGCCAGTCGAGCCGCGCGTGGTGCCAGGGCTTCATGGGCGCGGGGCCGACGAACATCTCGTAGTCGAAGCCCGGCGGCACGGGCTCGGGCGTGATGGGGCCGCGGTAGCGCGGCTGATAGCTCGGCCCGGGCGCGCCGACCTTCACGGTGTGGAGCTTGCCCAGGTAGCCGTTGCGGGCCAGCTCGCAGGCCTGGCGGAACTTGCGGTCGGAGCGCTGCTGCGTGCCCGTCTGGAACACCCGGCCGTAGCGACGGATGGCGTCGCGAATGGCCTGGCACTCCTGCACGGAGACCCCGAGGGGCTTCTCGCAATACATGTCCTTGCCCGCCTCGGCGGCCTGGATGGCCATGATCGCGTGCCAGTGGTCCTGCGGGGCGATGAGCACGGTGTCCACGTCGTCGCGGGCGATGACCTCGCGGAAGTCGTTGTAGGCCTCGCAGCCCTTGTAGTCCTTCTCGGCCCGCGCGGAGTAGTGGTTGTTGACGAGGGTGCGTGCGGCGTTCCGGCGGCTCTCCTGCACGTCGCACACGGCGACGACCTGGAGCCCCGGGCAGCCGAGGAAGCCGCGCATGTCGTGGCTGCCCTGCCCGCCCGAGCCGAGGAGGCCCATCGTCACCCGCTCGTTCGCGCCGAACGACGTGTTCGGCAGGACGAGTGGCGCGGCCACTGCCGCTGTGGCCTTGAGGAAGGCACGTCGGGTGAGGCCCCTGGGTTCGTGTGCTCCTGCCATGCCGTTCTCCTTCTGGCGCATTGCTGGCGCCGCGCGAGGGCTCACGTGCTCGGCGTTGCTCCCACGCGCTTCGCCCAGCGATTGTACGCGGCGGCCATTTCCGCGACACGCTTCGGCTGCTCGGCGGCGAGGTTGCGGGTCTCGGTACGGTCGGCCTCCATGTCGTATAGCTCCCAGGGCCGGCCCTTGAGGGCGACGAGCTTCCAGTTGCCCATCTGCACGGCGCGGTTGCCGGCGAGGTCCCAGCACAGCGCCTCGTGCCCCTCGCGCGTCTTGCCCTGAAGAACGGGGAGGAGGCTCCTGCCCTCCAGGGGCAGCACGGCCCGGCCGAAGAGGGCCTCCGGATACTCCACGCCCGCCGCATCGAGACAGGTCGGCATGAGGTCCATGATGTGCCCGGCCTGGTGGGTGATTGCCCCGCCCTTCCGAATCGCGTCGGGCCACCGCACGATGAGCGGCGTGGCGATCCCGCCCTCGTAGTTCGTGGCCTTGTACTGGCGGAAGGGGGTGTTCGACACGTTGGCCCAGGGCGGCCCGCCGGTGACAAAGGTGTCGGGCAGGCCGGGCTGGATGTCGGGGCGGTTGCCGACCCGCGTGGGCGTGCCGTCGCGGCGCCAGGTGCTGCCCTTCTGGTCGAGGGGGCGTTCCCAGGCCTGGTGCGACGCCCCGTTGTCGGAGAGGAACATGACGAGGGTGTTCTGCTCCACGCCGCCGTCGCGCACTGCGGCGAGGAGCCGGCCGATGCCCTGGTCCATGCAATCCACCTGGGCGGCGTAGGCGGCCATGCGCTCGGCCTCCCAGGGCTTGTTCGCGGCGCGCTCCCAGGGCGGCACCTGCGGGTCGCGCGGGCTCAATGCCCACTTGGGATCCGTCAGCCCCGCCTCGGCCAGGCGCTTGTGGCGCTGCGCGCGCAACTGGTCCCAGCCTGCGGCGCGGTAGGTGTCGCGGTACTTCGCGATGTCTTCGGGCTTCGCATGCAGGGGCCAGTGGGGCGCGTAGTGGGCCACGTAGAGGAAGAAGGGCTTGCCGCCCCGCGCGGCCTCGCCGATGAACCGCGCCGCGTAGTCGGTGATGAGGTCGGTCTTGTAGCAGCCGTCAATCGGCAGCTCGAACGGCTGGCCATCGCGGCAGAAGGAGCTGTCGCGCACGGCCTTGAAGTAGTTGCCCGGCCCCTTGTGGCCCGTGCTGCCGAGGAAGCGCGGGACGTGTCGGAGGATCATTGCCGGGTCATGCCAATCGTCCGCCGTGAGCATGTCCAGCCGGCCGACGGCGCCCGTGAGGTAGCCTGCCCGGTTGAGCAGCTCGGGAATGGTCACGCAGCGGTTGCTCAGGAGCCCGGTCCAGCTCGCGGCGATGCCGGCCTGGTGGTGGTAGAGGCCGGTCATGAGAGACGCTCGGGAAGGCCCGCACAGTGCGCAGTTGTAGAAGCGGCTGAAGCGGATGCCCTCGGCCGCCAGGCGGTCGAGATTCGGCGTGCGGATTTCGCCGCCGTAGCAGCCGGCGTCGGAGAAGCCCATGTCGTCGGCCAGAATCAGCACGATGTTTGGTCGTTTCACGGTCGCCTCCTCGCCAGACGCGCGGCGGGCGGCCGCCAGGGCTGCCGCGCCGCCCGTCGCCCATCGCCCGAAGTCACGCCTGCTCAATTGCGTTGTCACGGCTTCACTCCCCGCTCCGCTCGCCCGGGGCCACGCGGCGAAGCAGCTTCAGGAGGGCGGCGCGGATCTTCGGCTCGGCCTCGACCTCCAGGCGCTTCGTCGAGGCCGGCCAGGTCTCGTAGCCGCCCAGCTTATGCTGCTCGGGCGTGGGCAGGTAGCCGCCGTGGCCGTTGGCGATGCTGATCAGAAACGTGGGCTTCAGGGGGCTCTCGGCCTTCAGGGCGAGGCCGGTCTCGGCAAACGTCTCGCACGGGCTGGCCGCGATGCCCAGCTCGCCGATGCGCAGGGCCTGGAGGGTGAGGTGGTCGGTCGGCGGCATCTCGGCCAGCTTCAGCGCCTCGCGCGCGAAGATGTGGGTCCACGGGTGCGGCTTCTTGCCGCTCTTGTCGGCGAGGGTCTGCTTCGCCCACGCGACGCGCTCCGCATCGGGCCGCCGGATGCCGAGCTCGATCTCCTCGTCGGCCACGGCCAGCTCGACCGGGCTGCGGTGCTCGATGCCCTTGCACACGCGGGCGACCTCCTCGGCGAGCCGGTCGCCGACCTCGCGAGCCTTGTCGAAACCGCCGCCCACGGCGCCCACGTTGCCGCTGGCGCCATTCGACATGATGCCGACGAACGGCGGCTGGGCGTCCTTCGCCCCGAGCAGCTCGGCGAGCCGCGTGACAAAGCAGCCGTAGTAGTCGGCGCTCGCGACGCCCCCCTTGAACGTGACGTAGTGGATGCCGTAGTTGGCCAGGACGGCGAGCGGCCGGCCGTCGGCGTGCTGGACAGAGAGCACGCCGACCTCGGGGTCCACGGGGCCAGCCGGCCCCAGCGCGCCCTTGCGGCCGTAGCCGTACATGACCACGCGGTCGCCCGTCTCGCCGAACGGATTGGGCGGCGCCGTGCCGGGCGCCATGAGGCAGCGGCGGTTGCGCGCGAACTCGGGCTTGCGGCCCACGCCCCAGCCGGCCTTGGCCGGGGCCAGGTTGCCGATGGCGCCGGTGACGGCGTCGGCGATGGCCTGGGCGAATCGCGCCTCGTACTCCTCGTTGAGCTTGCCCTCGCCGATGCCCACACGCGGGGCCATATGCGTGTGGGTGGCAGCGATCAGCACGCGGCCGGGCGGCAGCCCCGCCTGCTTCTGCACGAGGGCCTTCACCCGGTCCGACACCGCGCGCGTGATGACTGTCACGTCGCACACCACGAGCGCGACCCGCGTCGCCCCGTCGTCGAGCACCAGGCAGCGGGCGAACAGCGGGTCGTGGACCTGTTTCACCGGCCCGATCTTCATGACGATGCCGTCGAGCAGCACGCCGAGCGCGGGCGTGATGTCGGCCGCGGCCGCCCCGGCGCGCAGCGGCCCGCTCCCCGCCTCGGCCCGCGAGGCCATCGAGGCGACCAGGAGCGATGCGGCGAGAACGACAAAACCCCTACGCCTCAGCCCGATACCACTGGCTGCCATTCTGAGCTCCTATGCCCGCAGGTCGCGGCCGCGAGTCGGCCTTGATCTTCCGGCCCCAGCTACTATACTCCCCTTCGGCCCGCCGTCAAGGCGGAAAGCCCCGAACGCCCAGTGCCCGACAGGAGTGCGTGCCCGATGAAGAAGATCCTCGTCACCGGCGCGGCCGGCGTGCTCGGCAAGGCCGTGGTGTCGCTGCTGGAGCGGGAGCAGGGCGTCCAGCTTCGCCTGACGGACATGGTGCCGCTGGAGACAAGCCACGAGTTCGTCCAAGCCGACCTAGCGAGTTGGGGGGAGTCGAGGGGGCTGTGCGAGGGCGTGGACGAGGTGCTCCACATCGCGGCCATTCACCCGTGGAGGAAGTACACGCCGCAGCAGTACGTGGACTGCAATATCAAGGGCACCTGCAACCTCCTCCAGGCCGCGGCCGACGCAGGCGTGAAGCGCGCGATCTACACCAGCAGCATCGCGGCGATGGGCTATCGCTACGAGCGGCCCGAGGAGTTGCCCTTCGACGAATCGCGCCCCTGCCGCCCGTGCGAGGACATCTATTGCGTCTCGAAGCACGTGGGCGAGCAGCTCTGCGAGATGATGCGCCATCGCCACGGCATGCCCTACATCGCCCTGAGGCCAGGCACGTTCGTGCCCCGCGACGAGGCCGACCCCGCCTGGGGCCTGTCGCTGCTCACCCAGTGGCTCCACGCCTCCGACGTGGCGATGGCGCACGTGCTTGCCCTGAGAAGCGACCTGAGGAACGAAGCGATCATCATCACGGCCAAGGTGCCGTTCACGCGCGCCGACGCCCCTGCCCTGCTCGCGGACGCGCGCCCCGTGATTCTCCGCTACTTCCCCAAAGCGAAGCTCCTGGAGGAACGCGGGGTCGAGCTTCCGAAGAAGATTGATCGCTGGTACAATATCGCCAAGGCCGAGAGGCTGCTGGGCTACAGGCCCCGATGGAGCTTCGGCGAATGGCTGGAGAGGTGGGAAGACAGAAGGCAAGATGATTGAGGGCACGATGGTGAGAGAGAAGAAGTGGCCAAGGTTGCTGTGGTGAAGAGCGATGGGGATTACCCCGCCATCCTGCCGCGGCTCCTCGCGCTGGCCGAGGCCGAGGACGTGGTGGCGCCGGGCGACTTCGTTCTCATCAAGCCCAACCTCCACGCTCCGCAGCACTGGACGACAGCCGGAACGACCCACCCCGCCCTCGTGGCGGCGCTGGTCGAGTGGGCAAGGGCAGAGGGGGCTCGGAGGGTGCTCGTCGCCGACGGCCCCTACTACGGCCTTCCCAGGCCCGGGGAGGTCTTCACCGGGACGGGGATGGCGGAAATCGTCGAGGACGCGGGAGCGGAGTGGACAGTGTTCGTGGGGCACCCCTTCCGGCTCTTCCACAACGCCTCGCCCCACCTGCCCGCCGAGGTGGGCGTCAGCGAACTCGTCTTCCAGTGCAACAAGCTGATCAACGTCGCCCTGATGAAGACCCACATGGACTGCCTGGTGACCCTGGGGATGAAGAACCTCAAGGGCTGCATCCGCTCCGAGGACAAGCGGGCATTCCACCGCGACGTGGAGATCAACCGCGCCCTCGTCGCGCTCAACCGCCTGATCGCGCCCGACCTGACAATTGTGGACGGGACACTAGGAATGGAGGGGATCGGCCCGCACGCCGGGCGCCCCGCGGGCTTCGGCCACGTCTTCGCCAGCCGCCACACGCCGTCGGTGGATGCCGTGGCCGCCTCGGCAATGGGCGTCGAGATCGAGGAGGCGCGGACGCTCAGATACGCGGTCGAGGAGGGGCTTCTTGATCCCGCGAGCATCCGCGTCGTCGGCGAGGACGTGTCCCGCATCCGCCGGCGCTTCGAGCGCCCCTACGAGGCGATGATGCGCGAGCTGCCGGGCCTGCGACTCCAGATGGGCAGGGCGTGCAGCGCCTGCAAGCTCAACGTCATCCGCGCGCTGCGCGAGAACCGCCAGGCGGGCGTCGCGCTGCCCAGTCGGCTCGTCGTCATCGGCAACGAGCCGCCCGCGGAGCCCGAGGCGTTGCTCATCGGCCAGTGCCAGCGCGAGCACGCCGCCGGCCACCACCACCTCCCCGGCTGCCCGCCATCGGTCGCCAGGGTGAAGGAGTTTGTCGCTGCCCCCGGCGGTTGACAACGCGGAGTGCGGGGGCTATAGTCAGCTTGGTGAACAGGTTGTTCCGAGTGGCTCCCATCCAGTGCGCATTGTCGGAAGGAGACAGCCATGCGTAGGGAACTGAACCGTCGGGACTTTCTCGCCGCTTCCGCGGCGACGGGGGCACTGCTGGCCGGGTCGTGGCGGCGCGTGGCCCTGGGTGCCGAGGGGGAGGACTGGCCGCCGAAGTTGCCCACCGTGAAAATCTACAAGGTCTTCGCGGGGAGGACCGGCGGGCACTACCTGTCGCGCCCGACGGATGAGATCGAGAAGTTCAACGCGTATCTCGACGGCGTGGCGAAGAAGCTCGAGGGCGTGGAGTTCATCGGCGGCGACCTCATCCCGCCCGCCAAGGTGGACGAGGTGGCGGCGAAGCTCAAGGACGCCGACGGCGCCCTGCTCTTCCACCTCTCGGGCCACGGCGGCGACGCGCCGGTCCTGAGCAAGCTCATTGACACGGGCGTGCCCGCGGCGGTCTTCTCCCAACCCTTCAGCGGGCACGGCTGGATGTACTTCCCCGCGCTGGCCAAGGCGGGCAAGAAGGTCGTGATCCTGCCGACGAGCGACTGGAGCGAGCTGGACCACATCGTCGCCCTGATGCGCGTGCCGGCCTGGATGCGCCAGACGCGCATCTTCATGCTCGGCGGCCCGCGGGGCACAGGCCCAGCCTGCGACCCGAAGCAGATCAAGGACCGCCTCGGCGCCGAAGCACTCCCCATCAAGATCGAGCAGGTCATGGAGGCCATGAAGGCCATTGACCTCAAGGCCGCCGAGGCCGAGGCCGAGGAGTACTGGCTCAAGCCGGCCCAGAAGGTCGTCGAGCCCAAGCGCGACGAGATCATCGCCTCGGCCCGCATGTACCTGGCAACGAAAGCCATGATGGCCAAGGAGCGCGTGCGGGCCATCACCAGCTCGCACTGCATGGGCAATCCGCGCGGCTGCCTCACCTTCAGCAAGCTCAACGACGAGGGACTGGTCGGCGCGTGCGAAGGCGACATGGACTCGACCCTCACCATGGTCATCTTCGGCTACGCCTTCGGCGTCCCCGGGTTCATCACCGACCCCGTGTTCGACACGGCGAAGAACGCGCTCATCCACTTCCACTGCACCTCGGCGACGAAGCTCGACGGCCCTCAGGGCAAGCGGATGCCCTTCAACATCCGCAACCAGACCGACAGCCAGGGCGGCGTCGCCCTCGAGGTCGAGAACCGCGTCGGCCAGATGGTCACCTGCGCCAAGCTCATTGACCTCGACAAGATGCTGATCTCGACGGGCAAGATCATCGAGGTCACGCACAGCCCCCTCGGCTGCCGCACGCAGTTCACCACCGAGGTCAAGGACGCACGCGCGATGTTCCACAACTGGGGCGCCGGCGTCCTCAAGGGCGGCGTGATGACCCTGCTGCACCGCGCCGTGTTCTACGGCGATCACATGCAGGCCATGAAGCACCTCGGCGCCCTCATGGGCTTCAAGGTCGTCGAGGAGGCATGACCACTCCCCCCCCCGAAGGCTCCAATACCTTCGGGAGGGTAGACAGAGAGAGTGCACAGGGAACTCATCGAAAGGAGGCGGGGATGAGCAGGTCCATGGGTGCAACGTGTTGCGGGTGCCCCCTCAGCCGACGCCAGTTCCTGGGCGGCTGCGCGGCGGGGGTCGCGGGGCTGACGGCAATGAGAGCCGGCGCCGCCGAAGCCCCCGCCGCCGCGGGCAAGGCCAAGGTGCGGCTCGTCTTCACCTATGTGCCATCCGACAAGCCCATTTGGCCCAACATCGGCTACGACTTCGGGAAGCGGAAGAAGGAGATCCTCGACAAGCTCGTCCCCGGCTGCCCCAACCTCGAGCTGCTCCCCGTTGACGTGATGAATGGCAAGCAAGCCAGGGAGCTGCTCGAGAAGGACAAGGATCAGGGGATTGACGGCTACCTGGTCTTCATGCTCGGCCTCTGGACCGGAGCCCCGCAGGCCATCGCGGGCGCGCGGAAGCCCACGCTGTTCGTGGACGACCTGTACGGTGGCTCGGGCGAGTTCCTGGGCGCCAACGCTGGCGCGCAACGGGCCAAGCTGCCCGTCGAGTGGGTCTCCTCGTCGCGCCTCGACGACGTGGTGGCCTCGGCCAACTGCTTCGCGCTCCTCAAGCAGGGGAAGAGCGTGAGCGACTTCCTGGCCGCCGCCAAGGCCGCCCGCCAGAAGAATACGGCGCCGATGGGCGACATGGCCTGCAAGGAAGACAAGGTGCAGGCCACCGACGTGGCCGAGTGCCTCAAGAAGCTCAAGGAGACCACCTTCCTCACCGTCGGCGGTGGCTGGGGCATGCCCGGCAGCGGCAAGGCCATCGAGGCCGCGCTTGGCGTCAAAGTCGTCCCCATTGGTTTCAAGGAACTGCACGCCGCCTACGAGGCCGCCGACAAGGACGAAGCGGCGAAATGGGCCGACAAGTGGATGAAGGCCGCCGAGAAGATCATCGAGCCGAAGCCCGACGAGATTCAGCGCTCGGGCGCCATGTACCTCGCCATGCTCGACGTGATGAAGAAGCACAACGCCCGCGGCATCACGATCAATTGCCTGGGCGGCTTCTACGGCGGCCACATCAAGGCATACCCCTGCCTCGGCTTCACCCAGCTCAACGACGACCTGCTCGTCGGCGCCTGCGAGGCCGACATCATGTCGACCCTCACCATGACCGTCTTCAGCACGCTCGTGGGCCGGCCTGGCTTCATTTCGGACCCCGTGATCGACATGTCGAAGAACCAGTGCGTCTACGCCCACTGCGTGGCGCCAACCAAGGTCTTCGGCCCGCAAGGCCCCGCCAACCCCGCCCACATCCGCAGCCATTCCGAGGACCGCAAGGGGGCCTGCTACCGCTCGCTCCTGCCCCTCGGCTACATGACCACCACGCTCGAGGTCAACTGCGGCTCGAAGCAGATCCTCTTCCACCAGGCCAAATCGGTGGACAACATTGACGAGGACAAGGCTTGCCGCACCAAGCTCGCGGGCGAGGTGAAGGGCAGCCTCGAGAAGCTCGTCAACGGCTGGGGCTGGGGCTGGCACCGCGTCACCTTCTACGGCGACCTGCGGCCCCAGGTCGAGGAGTTCGCCAAGGCCACCGGCATGAAAATCGTCGAGGAGGCCTGACCGACGTTGACTGCGCCGGCCAGGCGCGCGATAATGATCGTAGGGTCAGGGGCCGCCCGGAGGACTCAAGGATGGGCTATCTCCAGCGCACGATCAAGGCGTTCGTCCGCCCAGGCGAGCAGTCGGGGTACGTGGCCGAGTGCGTCGAAATCCCCGTGGTCACGCAGGGCGCAACGCTCGACGAGGTGACGCAGAACCTCAAGGAGGCCGTGGAGCTTCACCTCGACGGTGAGGACCTGGCCGAGATGGGGCTGGCGCCAAACCCCACGATCGTCCTGACCATGGAGCTGGAACCGGAGTATGCCTAAGCTCCGACGGCTCTCCGGCAACGAGGTGATCCGAATCTTCGGGCGCCTCGGCTTCGTCGTCCTCACACAAGAGGGGTGCCACGTCAAGCTCCGCCGTGTCGGCCCCCAGGGCGAGAAGCAAACCCTCACCATCCCGCGACACCGGGAACTCGACACAGGGACCTGTCGGGCCATCATCCGCCAGGCATCCCGCTACGTGCCGGAGAGCCAGCTCGCGCCGTTCTTCTACGCCTGATCGCCGGCCCGCCCGCCATTGTTGCGCATTGTTGCCGCCCCGAAAAGGGGCCGCAACAACGGTAGATTGGCGATTCTCGCCCCCATACACCATTCCACCCATTGTTGCGCCTGCGCGCGCGCCCACTTCCGCGCGTCAGCCGCCCATTCCGTGAGGTCGCGTCGTCTCCACATGTCAAGTGGCCCCAATATCTTATCAACAGCCAGGGCCGTGCCCGGCGTCCCCGCTCTCTCCATTGTTGCCGGTCTCCGGACCGCGAGCGACCGGCAACAATGGGTCGGAAGACGGCTCCCCAACTCCCGTCGCCACGGGCTCGGGAGCCTGCGCGGGGCAAGGCGCCGCGGCGCCGCCCTCATGCGCGGGGCGCTGCCCCGGCAGACACCACGCCCACCGCGTCCCATAGCCGACGTGGTACGGCGCCACCCCCAGATCGCTCTTCGCGTCCCGAATGGCGTGCAGGGCGAACCCCGCCTCGCGCGCGTGCTTCGCAATCTCCCGATAGGGCATCGCGCCGGCCGACAGCAGCTCCTTGAGCCACTGCGCGGCCTCCTCGCGCCGCGTCGGGGCCGCCGCCCGGGCCATCGCCTCGTCCGCGGTGGCCGCGACAGGCTCCGCCTCCCAGGCCACCACCGGCACCTCGACCGCCTCACGCACCGCATCCACATCCTGGAAGCCAACGGCGAGAGCTACCGACTGCGCGAATCGCGGCGCCGACTCAGGCTGCGACCCGCGGCGAGAGCGAACGAGACCAACACCGAGGCGTAGGAGAACTTGACACCCGTCGTGAGGCGGGGTATCTATAGGGCAGGCGCCGCGCGGTTCGCCCGCCACCTGCCGCGCTTTCCAACCGACGTTCACAGGTGGAAAAGGCGGTTAAGGCGGGGAGGGCAAATGTCCAAAAAACAGCACCCCAATGTCCAAAAAGAGTCACTCCGGGGAGGAGAGGGGAAGAGGGCGCGCGCAGCCCGTCGACCGCGGGAAAGCGGCAGAGGGCGGACGCCGCCGAGATGGCTGGAGCACGACCCTGTGCGCCGAGCGGGGGCATGGGATGAGGCGCGTCTCAGACCTGTGGGGCGGCCGGGGGCTGAGCAGGGGCGGACGCGTTGGCCCCTTCCTCGGACTCCGCTTCGTCGGCCGCCTCGCCGGGGTTGACGATGGCCCTCATTCTCTTCCCCATCTTGAAGTCTACCACCGTCTTAGGCGGGACTTCGACGACCTCGCCGGTCTTGGGGTTCCTGGCCTTCCGGGCAGCGCGGGAGACGGTTTCGAATACGCCGAAGTCACGGAACTCGAGGCGGTTGCCGTTGGCCAACTCCTCGATGCAGGCGTCGAGGAAGCCCTGCACGATGTCCCTCACCAGCATCTGCCGTTGCTTGAGCTTTTCGGCAATGACGTTGGTGAGCTCTTTCTTCGTCGTCGTGCCCATGTGCTGCCCCCTTTGCAGGTCGTGAGGTTCCGCCCTGGCGGCGTCGGCCTGCCGAGGCGGGAACGGCCTTTGTCGAGCAACTTGCCGCCGAGGGCGGCCCCCGAGGACTTACATCGCGGGCCGTTCTCCTAAGCCCTCATTCGCCGAAGCGCTTAGGGAATCGCCACTCGACGCATGTAGCCCTATGCCGGGGATGCAAGGATTCTAGCATGGGCCGCGGGCGTTTGCAACACAAATTCAGAAAAATCTTGAGGTTGCGTCGTCTCGGGGCGAAAGGAGGAGCCGCCGCCCCACAGAATGCCAACTCAGGGGCGGGTGGCTGGCATTCTGTGGGGCCGCCTAGGCCTTGCGCCAGAGGGCGGCGCCGAAGCGGGCATTGTCGCCCAGCTCTTCCTCTATGCGCAGAAGCTGGTTGTACTTGCACACACGGTCGGTGCGGCAGAGGGAGCCGGTCTTGATCTGCCCCGCGTTCGTGGCGACCACGATGTCGGCAATCGTCGCGTCCTCGGTCTCGCCCGAGCGATGGGAGACGACGGCGGCCATCGAGTGGGTGTGGGCAAGTTGAATGGCGTCAAGGGTTTCCGTGAGGGTGCCGATCTGGTTGACCTTGATGAGAATGGCGTTGGCCGCCCCCTCGTCAATGCCGCGCTGGAGGAACTTGGTGTTGGTCACAAACAGGTCGTCGCCAACGAGTTGCACCGTTTCGCCGAGCTTCTGGGTGAGGGCCTTCCAGCCGTCCCAGTCGTTCTCGGCCAAGCCGTCCTCGATGGAGCGGATGGGGTATTTCGCGCACAGGGCGGCATAGTAGTCCACCATCTCGTCGGGGGAGAGCTGGCGGTCCTCCGAGGCCAGGACGTACTTCCCCGGCGCCTTGATGCCGCGGCCCTTGGCGTCCTCGCCGTAGAAGGAGCTGGCCGCGGGGTCGAGGGCGAGGAACACGTCCTTGCCCGGCCCCACGCCTGCCTTCTCGATGGCCTCGATGATGACGGCGATGGCCTCCTCGTTCGACTTCAGGTTGGGGGCGAACCCGCCCTCGTCGCCGACTGAGGTGTTGTGGCCCTTCTTCTTGAGGACGGCTTTGAGCGCGTGGAAGACCTCCGCCCCCATGCGGAGCGCCTCGCGGAAGCTCGGCGCCCCGAAGGGCATGATCATGAACTCCTGGATGTCCACGTTGTTGTCCGCGTGCTTGCCGCCGTTCAGGATGTTCATCATCGGCACGGGCAGGACGCGGGCGTTGACCCCGCCGATGTAGCGGTAGAGCGGCAGGCCGAGGGCGCTGGCCGACGCCTTGGCGATGGCCAGCGAGACGCCGAGGATGGCGTTGGCCCCCAGGTTGCCCTTGTTGGGCGTGCCGTCGAGCTGGCACATCAGGGCGTCGATGCCCGGCTGGTCGGTGGCGTCGAGGCCCTCGATCTCGGGGGCGATCACCTCGTTCACGTTGGCGACGGCCTTGGTGACGCCTTTGCCGCCGTAGCGCCCCTTATCGCCGTCGCGCAGCTCCACGGCCTCGTTCTCGCCCGTGGACGCGCCCGAGGGCACGGCGGCCAGGCCCACCGCCCCGCACTCCAGTTCGACCTCGACCTCCACCGTGGGGTTCCCACGGGAATCGAGGATCTCACGTCCCCTTGCGCTGACGATCGTCGTCACGGTTCGCTCTCCCAAAGATGTTCAGGCAGTTCCTCACCTCGCCGAGCAACTCGTGCGGCTCGAAGGGCTTCTCGATGTACGCATAGGCGTCGAGCACCGAGGCGATGGCCCGCGTATCGTCGTCGCCCTTCCCCGACAGGAAGATGATCGGCACGTCGCGCGTCCTGGGGTCGAAGCGAAGCCGGTCGCACACCGTCAGGCCGTCCATGCCCGGCATCGCGACGTCCAGCACCACCAGGTCGGGCGGCGCGGCCAGGGCATGGCGAAGGCCCGTGGCCCCCTCGGTGGCCCCCTCCACCGCGTAGCCCTCGTCCTGGAGGACCGACACGATGTAGTCGAGCATGGCGGGATCATCGTCCACGACTAGGATGCGTTCCTTGCGTGCCATGTGCCCTTCCTTTGCGCAGCCGGCCACACAAGCTCCCACCGCTATTATACCGGCTTTCCCCAATGCGTCAACCGCCGAGGCCCCGCTTGCGTTTCGCTCGGGGCGTCGCTAAGATGCTGGTCGTGCCGGCTCTCTGTGCCCGGGAGGAACTGAACATGCCCGCGACCCGTCGCATCGCCTGTCCCAAGTGCCGCCACGTGTACGACCATCCGGCCGACGCCGCGGTCGGCGCGGCCCCGACCTGTCCCCGCTGCGGGACGACCCTCCCCGTGCCCCGCGATCCCTCCGAGACCCCCACACTGGTGCGCCAGCCCGAAGACGCGGCGACCGAGACGTTTGCCCCCGCCCCGCCCCCGACGGGCCGGTACGTCGAGCAGGGCCTCATCGGCCGCGGCGGCATGGGCGAGGTGGTCCTCTGCGTGGACCGCAACACCCGCCGCGAGATCGCCCTGAAGCGCATGCTCCCCGAGGCCGCCGCCGACCCCGCCCGCTCGGCGCGCTTCGTCGAGGAGGCCCAGGTCACCGCCCAGCTCGAACACCCCAACATCGTCCCCGTCCACGAGCTCGACCGTTCGCCCGACGGCACGGCCTACTTCACGATGAAGCTCGTCAAAGGCAAGTCCCTCGCCGACATCCTCAAAGAGGCGAAGGAGACGAGTGCGGGGGAACCCCCTTTGGGCAAAGGGGGCTTCCCCCGCACCCCCTCCCCGAAACCTTCTGGTCCAGTAACCCAAGAGTCTTTGGAGAGGGGTGCGGGGAGCAACCTTTCTACAGAAAGGTTCT
>DATKZY010000100.1:0-63548 GCA_035527715.1 Planctomycetota bacterium
TCCTGGCGGTCATCGCTCGCTGCCGGCGCCGCCTTCAGGGGCTTCCGGGCCATACTCCACCCACTCCTGCTCCACGAGCACGCCCGAGCCATCCCGCTGGAAGACCAGGAAGTGGCCGGTGCTCGGGTTCACGAGAACGAACACGTTCCCCTCCGCGTCGTAGGGGAAGCCGCCAAACGTCGCCAGGTCGCGCTCCGACAGGCTCGGCTCGCCGCCGAAGGGGTGCGAGTGGAAGATGCCGACGATCTGCGGCCTGCGGTCGGGTCCGTAGCGCTCGTCCAACTCGACGTGGCATTCGACAACCCCTTGCGGCGTGAACTCGGCGTGGACGGGGCTGGCGTCCACGCTGCCCGTCGCCCAATCGGTGACCCGCACGTAGCGACGCCCCTGGTGCTGGCACCGCCGGCCCACGAGCACGCCGAGGGCCTCATTGGGGGCCTGGCGCTGGCAGAACGCCAGGACTTCCTTCACGACGCGGGCGAGGATGTAGACGGCGTGACCCGTGACGCGTGACGCGTGACAAGACATGAGATCAGTTCCTCCTCTTCACGCGGCACGCGGCACGAAGGACTACTGAGCTCGGTACACCGCCCCACAAATGGGCGCAAAAGGCTCCGCGCCGGTGCTCTCCTCAGTCCCGAAGGGACTGCAGCGGGTTGCCGGCGGCTTCAGCCGCCGGGTCAGGGCCACCCCCGGCCCAGTCCCGAAGGGACGGCAGAATCCCGTGGCGAGGCGGTCCGGAGCTTCCTAGTGCCGTCCCGTCGGGACTTCGGCCCGTCCCGGCGCCGGAGTCCGGCGGCTGAAGCCGCCGGCAACCCACTACGCTCCCTTCGGGAGCAAGACACCGAACCGCCCGTGGTCTTATCCCCTTATCTGCGGGGCGGCGTACTCAGTGAACCGGCCCCCAGGTCACGTATCGCCCTCGTTTGCGCTTGACCATCACGACCCCGAAGTGCTTCCAGTCCTCGCGGCGCAGCACGGCGAGCGGGTCGTCGGGCGGGGTGCGGCGCTCGGGCTCGGCGCGCATGCCGCCAAGGGGGTCCAGCTCGACGGAGCGGCCGCGGAAGAACACGTCGTAGACGACCGGCCCCAGCCTGGGCGCCTCGACCGCGTGGCGGACGAACAGGATCACCTCGTCGGTCGGAATCTCCACGAGGTCCATCCTGTGCTCGCGGCGTGCCTGAGAGCCGGGGCACGAGCCGCCCTTTTCGTCGCGGAACGCCGCGGCACAGGTGGGGCAGAGGAAGAGGTGGCACTCGTTGCACATCTTCCAGCCCTCGAGGATGGCCTCGCTGAGGAGCAGGTTGCCGCCGTGGCCGAGGCAGCGGATCGAGATGAGCGAGATGTCGGTGGGCATGATGGGACCTATGGGACCCATGGGACATATGGGACCCGTGGGACACGTTGGGGAACCGCGTCCTATCTGTCCCATTGGTCACATAGGTCCCATCTCACAGGATCAACAACTTGGCTTGCTCCCCAATCTCCTTTTGCGCCGCCTCGTCGAACTCGAGCGTCGTGCGGCAGTCGAGGGCGACCGCGCCGCGGCTGCGGCGGATGTAGCCGTGGTATTCGAGCCGCCGCAGGACGGACTGGAATTGGTTCTCGGTGAGGTACTCGCGTCCGACGAGGATTCCGCGCAGTTCCTCAATGCCGGCGCTGCGTCGGCGGCCGCTCTTGAGGACCAGGTGGATGACGAGGCCGAGGACCCCTTGGTCCACCTCGGCCAGCTCGATGGGGCCGCCGTGGGTGGCGGCGAGGCAGCACCAGGCGTCGCCCGCCCGGCGGTATTCGCGCAGCTCGAGGCCCAGGGCCCCGGCCCTCTCGGCCAGGCGGGCCAGAAGCTCGTCGAGCCGCGCATCGTCCACGCGGAGCGCCTCGAGGAGCCGCTTCCTGGGCGCGCCGACGCCGAGGCGTCCCGTCTCGTCGCGCCAGCGGGCGGTGAGGACGGCCATGAGCTGGGGCAGCAACGACTCGTCCGCCGCCCCCTGCGGCTGCTGTTCGGCTGGCGTCTCGTCAGCCACGTCGGGCTCCCCTTCGGCTCGGGCACAGGGCCACCACGGTGCTGGGCGCGGAGCGGCTGGCGCCGCCCTCGCGAATCTCGATGTGCCCATCGCGGTCGGTGAACAGGGCCACCTCGCCCTTTCGGACGAGTTGCGACAACAGGTCGGCCTCGCCGCTGGTGAGGCATTCCGCCAGCGCGTCGGCCTTCAGCCTGAGGCCGACGAGGCGCCTCTTCACCTCGCCGCGCAGGGCCTCCAGCTCGGCGTCGTCCACGCTCCGCATCCGCACGCGGTGGTCGCTCGCATCCAGCTCATCGCGCAGGGCGTTCGCGTCCTCGGTCGGCTCCAGCGCGTCGGGGGTGAAGCCCACCGAGGCCAGCAGGCCGTTCGTGACGAGTTGGAGCGGCCCGTGGAGGAAGACGACGGGCTTGGCCCGCAGAGCGACATCGAGGCCGAGGCGCCGGAGCCGCAGCCGCGCCGGCAGGTTCGACAGGAGGCGGCGCGAGTCGCGGCGCACCTGCATCTCGGCCAGCGAGCGATAGGTCAAGCCGTCGAGGGTCCGCTCGGTCGTCGTCTCCAGGCGGCGGCCGAAGGGCGCGACGGCCCGGCGGTCGGCCTCCGACTCGCGCAGGGGCACGACCTCTCCCGTCGCCAGCCGCCGCTGGTATTTGTGCGCGATCTCCCACAGGCGCGAGAGCACCGAATCGTCAGGATGTCGGGCGTCGGCTTCGCTCGCCACGGAGCTTCGCCTCCACGAGCACGATGTGGCGGATCAGCTCGTTCTCCTCGAGGCCGAATGCCTCGGGGCACAGGAGCACAAACTGGGGAACCAGCCTCGGCTGGCCCCGCGAGGTCATCTCGAAGGTCTTGCGCACGATGTCGAAGGCCGCGGCGGCGTTCGAGCGGTCGAGCCGCTGGGTGAACTCGTCAATGGCGTGCACGGGCGAGTCGCTGAGGGTGTGGAGCGACATGATGAGGGCCTCGGTGCAGAGGACCTTCTCGCCGCCGGACAGCTCGCGGTAGTCGAGCCACTGGGCGCCCTTGGTGCGGGCGCGGATGGCCAGCTCGGCCTTCTCGGGGTCCTCGACGTGGGCGACCTCGAGCCGCACGTCGCGGAACGCGCCGCCGCGGAGCAGCGCCTGCATCACGCGCGAGAGGTGCTCGACCATCGAGCGGACCTCGCGCTGCCAGATGTCGCGCCGCTCCGCCACGTCGGCCTGGAGCCGCTCGATGTGGCTCGTGCGCTCGGCCACGTAGGCGTCCAGTTGCTCCAGCTCTTCCTCCTTGCGGCGGAGGTTCTCCTCGTCCACCGTCTGGCCCACGATGGCGTCGAGCTTGCCCTTGACCTCGGCTCTCTCCTGGGCGACAACGGCGGTGAGGCGGACCTCCGGCGGGCGCCTGCCGACGGCCTCCGCCTCCTTGGCCGCGGCGTCCAGTTGCGCGGCGACGGCTACCCCCTCCTCGCGGAAGCGGGCGACGACCTTCTCCTCCTCGCCGATGAGGGTGGTGCAGCGGACCGTTTCGGCCTGGGCGTCGCGGACGCGCGCCTGAAGCTCGTCAAGGTTCGTCTCCAGAGGCTGCTCGGCGCGGGCCATGTCGTTGATGGCGTCCTGAAGAGTCTTGATCTGCCCGGCCAGGCGCGCGTCGTCCGCCGCCATCTGCGCGGTGCGGACAGTGAGGCCCTCGATGCGCTCCTCGACGGTGCGGAGCCGCGCGGTGACCTCGGGTCGGACGCCGAGTTTTCGCATCTCGCCTTCGAGTTGGCGAGCGCGGCTGGCCAGCTCAGCGTGGCGGCGGAGGAGTGCGCGCTGGCGGCCCTCGAGTTGGCGGGTGCTCGGCAGGCCGCCCTCGCGTGGGCCGGGCGGCGCGACCACGGGCGTGCCGAGTGGCGTGAAGATGGGCGCGGGCGGCCGGGTGAAGCCGCCGAACGAGGCGTAGAAGCTGCGGCAATCGGCGGTCAGCACGGGACAGTCGTGGGCTTCGGCGAAGTCGGTCAGCTCGTTCGCATCGCCCGACGCCTCGGCCACGGCGCCCCGCAGCACGCGCCGCAGGAAGGCCAGGCAGTGCGCCTCGCCCTCCAGCAGGTCGAAGGCGAAGCCGTGGACGCACTTCGGCAGCCGGGGGCGGCGGAGCCTGGCCTCCTCGCCGCTGTGCCGCACGACGGTGATGGCCGGCTTGCGGCCGGGAAAAACCTGGTCGAAGAGGGCCTTGGCCGCCGCGTACGCCTCGCGGTCGCGGGCGACGAACGCGAAGAGGTTTCGGCCCGCGAGGCAGCGGACGGCCCGCTCCCACGGCTCCTCGCCCGCCCGAATGCGGACGAGCGACACGACGGGGCCGACGAGTTGCCCCTGCATCCGCCGCTCGACGAGCGCCGCGTGGAACGCCGCGCAGCCGTCGAGCATCTCTTGCTCGAAGCGGGTCGTCTCCGTGGGAGCCAGCGGCTCGGGCTCAGGCTCGGGCGCCTCGCCTTCCGCTGCGCGCAGCTCGGCATCAAGCCCCTCGACCTCGCGGTGGACCCGCCCCATCTCCCGCTCCACGCGCACAAGCTCGCGCTGGCGGTCGTGGAATGCCTCGGCTCCTTCGCGCCCCCTCTCGGTGGCCATGATTCGGGCGAGGTCCTCGCGCTCGGCCGCCAGGCGTGCCAGCTCGGCCTGGGCCTCGCCCAGGCTCTGCTGGAGGTGCAGACGGTGGCCGACGATCCGCTCGAGGGTACCCTTCTCGCGGACGATAGCCGCGCGGGCCTCGGTGGCGCGGCGGGTGTGGTCGGCCATGTCGGCCTCGGCGCGGCGGAGGGCATCGCGGGCGTCGGCGAGCGAGGACTGGCAGCGCTCGAGGCGCGCCTCGGCCCGGCCGGTGCGCGCCAGCACGCCATCGCGGGCGGCCTCGGCATCACGGACGATGGCCCAGGCGTGCTCGATGCACAGGGCGGCGTGCTGTTCGAGGTATTTGCTGCGCTGGCGGATGATCTCGAGGCGCTCGCGGATCGAGGCCACCAGGTCGCGTTCCCACTTGAGCTTCTGGCGCAACGGCTCGGTCTGGCGGTTCGCATCCTCGAGGTGGATGAGTGCCTGGCGGAGGTCTTCGAGGTATTGGAGGCGCCCCGTGGCTTCCAGCAGGCTTTCGAGCTTCCTCCTGCCGCTCTCGCCGGCGAAGACATCCACCACCCCCTCCTCCGTAAAGGCCAGGCGGTTGGCGGCCTGGATGTTCACGCTACGGAAGAGGTCGCGGAGCTGTTGGGCCGAGATCTGGCGGGTCGGCCACTCCTGCTCGGCGCTGCCGAGGCGATATTGCACGCTGCCCGAGGCGGTGACGCGGGTGGCGATGCGGATGCGGTCGTGGTCCAGCTCGCGTGCCAGCTCCTCGTGGGGCGGCTTGAGGAGGCGGTGGCCGTCGAGCACGGGGTTGCACACGTCGAGGAGGAGGCGGGCGTCGTCGCCGGCCGGCCCGATGACGGAGGCCATGCCCCGGGCGCGGCTGGGCGACGGGTGGACGCCCAGGCACAGGCGCAGCGCCTCGAGGACCTGGGTCTTGCCGGAGCCGTTGGCGCCGGTCACGAGGAGGATGGGGCGCTCGCCGAGGTCCACCTCGGTGTTCGCGTGCAGCTTGTAGTTGTGAAGCCGCAGCTTCGTGAGCAGGAGGAGCCGGTCGGCCATCGAAACCCCGGACCCGCGACGAGGGTCGCGGAAAGCATCTCATCGCGGCAAGCCGCGTGGAAGGTGAATCGAAACCCGCGTGCCCGCGTGCCATCGCGCAATGTAGCGCCGCCGGGGCGGGTTGTCAACAGGAAAAAACTCGTGACGCATGGAGCGGGCGGGGAAAGGGCCGCCCCGCCCGGTCTCGTGGACTGCTCACTTGACCTCGCTGAACCGCGATTTGGGGGCGCCGCAGACGGGGCACTTCTCGGGCGCCTGCCCATTCACGGTGTTCCCGCACACGCCGCACACAAAGATGGCGCCGGGCGGCAGGTCCTTGCCGCCCTTCACGGCCTCGAGAGCCGCCTGGTAGAGCCCGTGGTGGATTTCCTCAACGGCCATCGCGTTCTTGAATGACACAACGGCCGGCTTGTTGCCTTCCGCCTCGGCCTCAGCGACGAACTGAGGGTACATCTCCCGGAACTCGTGGCCCTCGCCATCCACCGCGGCCTCGATGTTCTCCACCGTGGTCTTGATGCCGCCCATGACGCGAAGGTGGGCGTGGGCGTGCACCGTCTCGGCCGCCGCGGCGGCCCGGAAGAGCCTGGCCACCTGCGGGAAGCCGTCGGCCTCCGCCTTGTTCGCAAACGCCAGGTACTTGCGGTTCGCCTGACTCTCCCCTGCAAAGGCCGCGCCCAGGTTGTCCAGCGTCGCCATCCGATCCTCCTTTCGCTCGGGACCAAGTGCGTGCCCGTCCCCTGCAATCAGGGGCCGCCCCCATGTTATTCTACCGACTTCCCGCACAGGAGCAAGCCGTATCGCGGGGCCTCCTGAGCGGCCGGAGCGTCCCCCGCCTCGCGGGGAGGGGCGTTTGACGAGTTCCAAGCCGAGGGATATAATGGAAATAGAGGGTGGGGCCCACGCCGGCTCCCCCCTCGCGCGGTGCCGAGATCGCGCCGCGCGCCGTTGCTACTGATGCCGCGCTTCGTCCCTTCCCTGGCGTTGTCGCCGCCAGGCCAAAGAGGCAACGCTGTGGCCGAATCGCGCGCGTGCCCCGCTTCCATGTGCCAAGAGCTGCTCCCCGAACGCTTGCGCGAGGAGGTGTGCCGCGCCGTGCGCCATCGCCTGCCGCTCGCGGTCGTGATGTTCCACCTGAACGAGTGCCGCGAGGTCGAGCCCACCCTCGACGCGCTGACGCGAGCCGCGGCGCGCCTCACTCGGGCCGTGGTGAGAGGAAGCGACATCGTGGGGCTCCTCGGTCGCGGCGAGTTCGCCGTCGTGGCCAACACCACGCCCGAAGGGGCCGGCACCCTGGCCGAGCACGTCGTCCGCCACCTCCAGGCGTTCGAGTTCACGTGCGCCGACGGACCCGCGCCCGTTCGGTTGCGCTATGCGCTATCGCAACTGAGCGACTGCAAGACAGCCGACGACTTGCTCGCAGAGGCCCGAGCCGCCCTCGGGCCGGCCCCGCCCAGTGCCCCCTCCCCCAGCGTGCCCTGACACTCGGCTTCGACCGGAGAACACAGGCTATGACAAACCGTTGGCGCTGCGGCAATTGCGGCTACCGGCTCGACGCGGACCTTCCACCCGAGCGGTGCCCTGGCTGCAAGGAGGCGTGCGACTTCATTGACGACAATCGCTACGTGCCCGTCGAGGAGGGCGGGCCGGAAGGCGCCGAGTCCGTCGCGGCGGGGCCACTGCCCCGCGTGGTGCCCGAGGCCTGCACGGGCTGCCGCAAGTGCCTCAGTGTGTGCCCCGCCAAGGCCATCGAGATGAAGGGCGACGTGGCCTGGATTGACCCGGCCCGCTGCGACAGCGACGGGATTTGCATCGCGGCGTGCCCCGAGGGCGCGATCGTGGTTCCCGAGTAGGCGACCCCCGCCGGGCCGCCAGCGTCGGCCGCACATGCGAGCGGGCGAGCACTCTCGTGCTCGCCCGCTTTGTGATTCCCACACGGCCGGGCCGATCCCCGGCTACTCGTACTGCTCGAACTCCTCCTGCCCGTGCCACCGGATGCAGCCGGGAGCGGGCACCCTCTCGCCCTTCACGTCCACCTTGTGGAACGGGGGCGGGATGCGGAGGCCGCGGAGGTTGAAGAAGCTCAGGAAGAAGTCCACCGCCTCGGCGGGGTTGATCTCGGCCTCGATGCCGGGCAGGAACGGCAGGGCGAAGCTGGCGCCGATCGTGTGCCAGGGGCGGTTGGCGTCGTAGAACTCGCGATACGTCGGCGCCGCCCGAATATCGTCCACCCGCCCGAAGAAGCGGTTGGTCTTCTGCGCGTCCTCCGTGATGCCCGCGGGGGAGGTCTTGCGGCCGATCCAGGCCCAGTAGAACACGGAGATGCCGACCTCGGTGCGGCCTTCGCCGTAGATGCCGGCGCTCGGCCCCTGGAAGCCGACCTTCGTGCCCGAGAAGCGGCCGAAGCCGATCTGGGCGAGACGCGTCGCGCGCACGTTCACCAGCACCGACAAGTCATCGCTCAGCGAAAGCTTGATGTTGAAGATATCGAGGAAGTCATTCCCCCGGGCGATGAGGTACCTGCTGATGGGGTCCCTCCGGACGGGCGGCGGCGCGACCTCTTCCTCGGCCGGCGGGGCGCCGGGCACGGCTTGGCCCGCGAAGGCCATCAGGCACGGGGCAGAGAACATTCCCGCCATCAAGAGGACCACGAGCCTTCTGCGCATTGCACGTCCCCCAAACGGGTTGCGAAGCAGCATTCCCTCAATCCGCCCACTGCCGCAATTATAGCGACGCCCTGCCGGCTGTCAAGCCGGGGGCGAGGAAAATCTAGAACGCGTCGCGGAAGAGCTCGATACGCCACTCGCCGCCCTCGGTGGCACGGGTGAGGGCCACGACGTCGAAGCGACACGCGCTGTCGGTGAGGCGGCGGCGCTCGAGGAAGACCTGGGCGATGCGGCGGAGCTTCGCCTGCTTGCGGCGGTCCACCGCGACCTCGGGCGGGCCGAAATCGTCCGAGGCCCGACTCTTGACCTCGACGAACACGACCATCCCGTCGTCCACCGCCACAATGTCAATCTCGCCGAGGCGCGTGGCGAAGTTCCGCTGGGCGATCTGGTAGCCCTGCCGCCGCAGGAAGTCGGCAGCCGCGTCCTCAGCGGCGCGAGCGTCGGCTTGCAGCTTCATTCGCTCTTCACCGGCTGCTTCTCGCGCAGGCGGGTCTTCTTGCCCACCCGCTGGCGCAGGTAGTGGAGCTTGGCCCGGCGGACCCGTCGTGGGCGCTTGGCGACCTCCACCTTGATGAGCTTGGGCGACTGGAGGGGGAAGGTGCGCTCGACGCCCTCGCCCTGGACGATGCGGCGCACGGTGAACATTTCGCGGGTGCCGGCGCCGCGGCGCCCGATCACGGTGCCGTTGAAGACCTGTGTGCGCTCCTTCTCGCCCTCGACCACTCGAACGTGGACGTTCACGGTGTCGCCCACCTGGAAGTCGGGGGTATCCTCGCGCATCTGCCGGCGCTCGACGTCGGAGACGGTCCTGTTCATTGCACGCATCCTTTCTGCCTCGCGGCTAGTCGTGTGCTGGCCCGGCGCTGGCGGCCGCCAGGTCGGGCCGGCGAGCCAGGGTCCGCTCGCGGGCGCGCTCGGCGCGCCAGCGGCGGATGGCCTCGTGGTTTCCCGACAACAAGACGTCGGGGACGGCCCGGCCCCGGAACACGGGGGGCCGGGTGTATTGCGGGTAGTCGAGCGCGCCGTCCTCAAACGACTCGAGGGCGGCCGACTCGGGATCGCCCAGGGCGCCTGGGAGAAGGCGCACCACGGAGTCGAGGACGGCCATGGCGGCGACCTCGCCCCCGGCGAGGATGTAGTCGCCCACGGACAGCTCGTCGGCCCCGAGGTCCTCGTGGATTCGCTCGTCGAAGCCCTCGTAGCGCCCGCAGACGAGCATCAGGCGCGCCTCGCGGGCCAACTCGCGAGCGAGGGACTGGCCGTAGGTGCGGCCCTGCGGGGAGAGGAGAATCTTGCGGGCGGGCGGCCGGGCGGCGGCATCGGCCGCCTCGGCGGCGGCGAACACGGGGCCTGGCATCATCACCATGCCCGGGCCGCCACCGTAGGGACGGTCGTCCACCTTCCGGTGCTTGTCGTCCGTGTGGTCCCGAATGTCCCACAGGTGGACTTCGACGATGCCTCTCTCGCGCGCGAGGCGCAGGATGCTCTCGTCGAGGAACCCCCGGAAGATCCCCGGGAACAGGGTCAGGACATCGATCCGCATGGCCACACCTGTCGTCGCGCGCGGACACCACGAGCTTCGAGCGGCGAGGCAGAGGGACCGAGAAGGGGCCGCTTTCCCATCGGGCTCGTCGCAGGTGGCGCGCCGCTCGCGTCTCTAGTGCTTGGCGTAGATGCCGTTCTTCTTGAGGATCACCGCCACGGCGCGGGTGGGCTGGGCGCCCTTGTCGAGCCAGGCGACGATGCGCTCGCGGTTGAGGGTCACCTTCTTGCTGTTGTCGCGCTCGAAGGGGTCGTAGCAGCCCAGCCCCTCGTCCAGGCTCCTGCCGTCGCGCGGCGCGTGGGCGTCGAACGCGGCGATGCGGTAGTGGGGCCGGTTCTTGCGTCCCATTCGTTTGAGTCGAAGTCTCACCACAGTCTGCTGGCCTCCTAGTGGGAAGGGCTTCAGGTGCCGATGCCGAAGAGGGCCTTGCCCCTTCGACGCATCTGTTTCATCATCTTCTGCATCTGGCGGAACTGCTTGAGCAGGCCGTTGACGTCGTGGGGCTCGGTGCCGGAGCCGGCCGCGATGCGCCGGCGGCGGCTGTGGTCTATCACGTCCGGGTGCGACCGCTCCTCGGGCGTCATCGAGTAGATGATCGCCTGGATCTGGTCGAAGTCCTTCTCGTCCACCTCCTCCATGCCGCCCAGCTTGTCGCCGAAGGGGAGCATCTTGAGGAGGTTCTTGATGGGGCCCATCTTGCGCACCTGCTCGAGCTGGCGGACGAAGTCCTCGAGGGTGAAGCTGGCGTCGCGCAGCTTCTTCTGGAAGCTGAGCGCCTGATCGCGGTCAATGTTCTCCTGGGCCTTCTCGACGAGGGTCCGCACGTCGCCCATGCCCAGGATGCGGTCGGCCATGCGCTCGGGGTGGAACTCCTCGAGGGCCTCGAGCTTCTCGCCGACGCCGACGAACTTGATGGGCTTGCCCGTGACGGCCTTGATGCTGAGGGCCGCGCCGCCCCGGGCGTCGCCGTCCAGCATCGTCAGGATGATGCCGTCCAGCTCGAGCTGGCGGTTGAACTCGGTGGCGCTGTTCACGGCGTCCTGGCCCGTCTGGGCGTTGCACACCAGCAGAATCTGGTCGGGCTCGACCCGCTCGGCGATCTCGCGCACTTCGGCCATCATCGCGTGGTCAATGTGCAGGCGCCCGGCGGTGTCGAGGATGATGGCGTTCAGGCCGTTCTCCTCGGCGTAGCGGAGGCTCTTCTTGCACACGCGGGGCGCCGAGGCCTGGCGGTCGGCGAAGACGGGGATGCCCGCCTGGGCGCCGACCTGCTCGAGCTGGTCCACAGCGGCGGGGCGCTGGAGGTCGGCGGCGACCAGGAGGGGCTGGCGGCCCTTCCTCCGCAGGTACATGCCCAGCTTGCCCGCCGTGGTGGTCTTGCCGTGGCCCTGGAGGCCGCAGAGCATGATCACGGTCGGCCGCTTGTCGTTCGTGGGGATCGTGGGGTCCACCGGCCCCATGAGCTTGATGAGCTCGTCGTAGACGATCTTGACCACTTGCTGGCCGGGGGTGACGGAGCGGATGACCTCCTGGCCCACGGCGCGCTGCTGCACGCGCTCGATGAAGTCGCGCGCGACCTTGTAATTGACGTCGGCCTCGAGGAGCGCCGTGCGCACCTCGCGGAGTCCTTCCGCGATGTTCTTCTCGCTGAGTTGGCCGCGGGAGGTGAAGGCCTTCAGCGCCGCGCGGAGCCGTTCGGACAGTGCCTCAAACATCGCTCCCCCCCGCTGCGTCCTTGGGCTTGTTCTGTGGCTCCTCGCCGTCGTCGTCGCGGCAGATGTCGGCGCCGAGGGCCTGGAGGCGTTCCTCGATGCGCTCGTAGCCGCGGTCGAGGTGGTAGATGCGGCGGACCTTGGTCGTGCCCTTGGCGACGAGGCCGGCGAGGACGAGGCAGGCGCCGGCCCGCAGGTCCGAGGCCATGACCTCGGCGCCCGACAGGGCGCGGCCGCCGTTGACGATGACCGAGGGGCCCTCCTTCCGCAGGTCGGCGCCCATCCGCTGAAGCTCGGCCACGTGCATGAAGCGGTCCGGATAGATCTTCTCCGTCACCACGCTGATGCCGTTGGCCCGGCACAGCAGGGCCATGAGCTGGGCCTGCACATCGGTCGGCACGCCGGGATAGGGCAGCGTCGTGACGTCCACGGGCTTGAGCTTCTTCGGGCCGATCACGCGGCACGCGCCGTTCCAGGTGGTCACCTTCGCGCCGGCGCGGCGGAGGGTGTCAATCACGGCGCCGAGGTGCTCGGTGCACACGCCCTCGACCATCACGTCGCCTCGCGTCATGGCGGCGGCGACCATGAACGTCGCCGCCTCGATGCGGTCGGGGATCACGCGATGCCGCACGCCGTGGAGCTTGCGGACGCCTCGGACCCGGATGACCGGCGAGCCCGCCCCCTCGATCTGGCCGCCCATCTTGTTGATGAACTGCGCCAGGTCGGCCACTTCGGGCTCGCACGCCGCGCTCTCGATGGTCGTCGCCCCGCGGGCCAGCGATGCGGCCATCATCGTGTTGGCCGTGCCGAGCACGGTGGAGCCGAACGGCCCGCCGAGGAAGACGTTGGCTCCGTGCAGGCGCCGCACCTCGCCCACGACATACCCCTTCACGATCCGCGTGGGCGCTCCGAGGGCCTTGAGGCCCTTGCGGTGCAGGTCAATGGGCCGCACGCCGATGACGCAGCCGCCGGGCAGCGACACCCTGGCCTTGTGCCGCCGCGCCAGGAGCGGACCGAGCACGCAGATGGAGGCCCGCATCTGGCTCACGAGGCGGTAGGGGGCCAGAATCGGCTTGAGGTCCACCACCTCCAGGCGAATCGTGCCGTCGGCGCCCCGGCGGCCCCGAACGCCGAGGGTCTCGAGCACCTTCAGCAGGGTGTGCACGTCGCGCACGTTGGGCGAGCCCTGGATGGCCGACGGGCCGTCGGCCAGGAGCGTGGCGGCCATGATCGGGAGCACGGAGTTCTTGGCACCTTTGACCTGCACGGTGCCCTTGAGCCTTGCTCCGCCTTGGACAACCAACCTGTCCACCGCTATCCGTCCTCTCTCGCGGAGGCCTGGGAGCCCTGCACGACTGCTGGGGCGGGACGCGTCGGGTGCACAGGGGCACGACTCGTCCCGTCCGAGCGGTCGCGGCGGGCACGGGGCACGGGGGGACGGCTCCCGCTCGCTCCGCGAATCACACCTTCGTCTGCATCGAGGCGATGCGGGGAATGCCCTGGTAATCGGGCGTCACCCGCGTCGTCCCGTAGGCTTCGCTCTCCTTCGCCAGCTTCAGCACGGCCTCGGCCTGGCCCGCCCCGATCTCGAGGACGAGCCAGCCGCCGGCTCCGAGCCACGCGGGCGCGCCCGCGATGAGCACCCGCAAGCTCCGCAAGCCATCGGGGCCGCCGTCGAGGGCCACCCGCGGCTCGTGGTCCCGCACCTCGGGCATCGCTTGCTCGAGGTCGGGCGTCGCCACGTAGGGCGGGTTGCTCAACAGGACATCGAAGCGCGTGCCCGGCTCCAGGGCGGCGAACCACTCGCCCTGGCGGAACTCGATCCGCTCGGCCAGCCCGTGGCGCCCGGCGTTCGCCCTGGCCACGGCCAGGGCCTCCCCCGAAACGTCGGTCGCCACGACGCGGGCGAGCGGCCGGCGCGCGGCCACGGCGATGGCGATGGCCCCGCTGCCGGTGCCCAGATCAGCCACCCTGGCCTCGTGGTCCTTCGCCAGGAGCTCGAGTGCCCGCTCGACGAGCAGCTCGGTTTCCGGCCGCGGGATGAGCACGCTCGGCGTGACCGCGAGCGGGAGGGAGAAGAACTCGCTCTCGCCCATGAGGTACCTGGCGGGCACGCGTCGCAGCCCCCGCGCCCGCACCCACTCGCGGAAGCGCTCGAGCGCCTCGCCGCGCGGCACGTGGTCGTAGTGGGCGTAGAGGTCAATCCGCTTCCAGCCCAGGGCGTGGGCCAGGAGCAGCTCGCCGTCCAGCCGCCCGCCCTCGATGCCCTTGCTTTCAAAGAACCGCGTCGTCCACTGGAGCAGCGCCTGAATCGTCCATGTCCCGCCGTCGGGCGAGGGTCGTTCGCTCATTCAGGGCATCTGCCTCCGATGGCGTTCGCCGAGGACGCGTGACCCGTGACGCGTGAGAAGAGGGGCCACCTGTTCCCTCTTGCTCCTCCTCTTGTCACGCGTCACGCGTCACGCGTCACGCGTCCTGGGTCTCGTTCATCCTACAACTCGCCGAGTCGTTCCCGCTTCTCGTGCTCGACGAGCGCGGCCAACACGTCGTCGAGGTCGCCCAGCATGATGGCATCGAGCTTGTAGAGGGTGAGGCCGATGCGGTGGTCGCTGAGGCGATTCTCGGGGAAGTTGTAGGTGCGAATGCGCTCGCTGCGGTCGCCCGTGCCCACCTGGGAGCGGCGCAGGTCGCCGCGCGTCCTGGCCTCTTCCTCGCGCTTGCGCTCGTACAGGATCGAGCGGAGCACGCGCAGGGCCTTCGAGCGGTTCTTGTGCTGCGAGCGGTCGTCCTGCATCGAGATCACGACGCCCGAAGGCCTGTGCGTCAGCCGCACCGCCGAGCTCACCTTGTTGACGTTCTGGCCGCCCGGCCCCGAGGCGCGGAAGGTGTCCCACTCGAGGTCGTCGGGCTTGATCTCGACCTCTTCCTCCTCGGCGGCGGGCAGCACGGCCACGGTGACGGTGGACGTGTGGCGGCGGCCGCTGGCCTCGGTGACGGGCACCCGCTGCACGCGGTGCACGCCGCTCTCGTGGCGCAGGTGCTTGTAGACGTCCTGGCCCTCGACGGAGAAGAAGACCTCCTTGAGGCCGCCGAGGTCGGTCGCGTGCGCGTGCATCAGCTCGGTCTTCCAGCCCTTCCTCTCGGCGAATTTCTGGTACATGCGAAACAGGTCGGCGACGAACAGGGCCGCCTCCCCGCCGCCGGTGCCGGCGCGAATCTCCACGATCACATCGCGCGCCGTGTCCTGGTCGTCGGTCGCGAAGACCTCCTTGAGCGCCGCCTCCGCCGTGGCGATCTCCGCGTCGAGGCTGCGCAGCTCCTCCTGGGCGAGCTGGCGGAACTCCGGGTCGTCCCCGTCGCCATCGAGCAGGGTTTGCGTCTCCGCCTGGCGGGCATGGAGCGCGCGCAAGGCGTTGTACTGGCGGACGAACTTCGCCAGCGAGCCCAGCTCCCTGCTCAGCGCGCGCGCCCGCCCGGGGCTCGACGCGACCTCAACCGACGACAGGAGCGTCTCCAGCTCCGCGTAGCGGGTGCTCATGTCGTCGAGCTTCTTGACCAGCGATTCGCTAAGCATAGGGGACCGTTGGGGTAAAGGCCCAGGACAGCAGTGCCTTCACACGGTGGGCCGCCGAAGGCCGTGGTCATTGCGGCTGCGACGCATCCGTGCTCTCCGCCGCAGCCTCGGCCTCCTGGCCCTGCGTCTTCCAGCCGTAGCGGCGCTGGAACCGCTCGACCCGCCCAGCCGTGTCCACGAACTTCTGCTTCCCCGTGTAGAACGGATGGCAGTTCGAGCAGACCTCGACGTTGATCGTCGGCCGGGTCGAGCGGGTCTTGAACGCGTTTCCGCAGCCGCAGGTGACGGTGCACTCGGCATAGTCGGGATGGATGCCCTTCTTCATGGGAGCTACCTGCCTTTCGCTTGGCCCAGAGTCACAGCGCTTCAAAAGATATTCTATTATAGTCGCCAACGCGGTGAAAGCAAGCGAAAACGACGACTCGACGACTGTCTCGGCGACGCGAGCCAGCCGACACGCCCGGCGCGGCCCCCCATCCCTCGGGCCCCGTCCCTCCCATCTCGGCCATCTCGACCAACTCCACCACCTCGCGCCCCCTCGGGGTGGTCAAGATGGGCACCGCAGGGGCCGGATCTAGCTTGGCCGCCCCTGTGTCACCACAACTGCATGGCACGCAACGCCTTATGCCTCAGTTGAAGGCGCCATGCCGCATCTCACAGACAGAGCGCCAACACAGAGTGCCAACTCCGCGTGTGGAGTTGGCACTCTGTGCGGCTCCAAGGGGGGCGCGGAAGGGCAGAGCCTGGGTGAGGGCAGCACCTACTGGCCCAGGCAGGCGGGCATCCCGATGTCCACTACCACCAACCGCCCGACATACTGGGCGGCCCCTGGCCGTCGAAAGCCCACTTTCGGGCACGCCATCGTCGCCGTCACGTCCGCCCGCAGGGCCACGCCGAGCGCGACGCCTGTGTCCGCATCCAGCCCCGACGGCACGTCCACCGCCAGGGTCGCCAGCCCCGCCTCGTTCAGCAGCCGCAGCAACGTCGCCTGCGGCTCGCGCGGAGGCTGAGAGAGGCCGACGCCAAACACGGCGTCCACGACCAGCGCGCCGGGCACGAGCTGGGCTCGGAGCCGCTCGACCCCCTCCGCGTGGAGGACGTCGCTGATCGGCAGGCCCATGCGCTCGCAGATGGTGAGGTTGACGCCCGCCTCGCGCAGGCGGTCTGCCTTGCCCCGGTCGAAGCAGCAGAGGACGCGCACGTCGAGCCCGGCGTTGGCCAGATGCCGGGCGACGACGAAGCCATCGCCCCCGTTGTTCCCCGCGCCGCAGAACACCAGCACCGGCCCGCCCAGGCCCTTCTCGCGATAGAGCTTCGCGGCCTCCCCCGCGGCCCCGCGCCCCGCGTTCTCCATCAGCACGAGGGCCGGAATCCCGAGCTCCTCGATGGCCCTCCGATCAATTCCCCGCATCTCGTCTCGCGTCACCCACCGCATCCGCTACTCCAGTCCCAGTTCGGCCTTCGTGAAGATCGGCGTGAAGCGGTAGCCGCGGCTCTCGAACCTCTCGCGCGCGCCCTGGAGGCGGTCCACGATGCCGACGACGCGCACCACCTTGCCCCCCGCCTTCTCGACCTCGGCGATCGCGTCGAGGACGGACCCGCCCGTCGTCATCACGTCCTCCACAATCACCGCCTGGGCGCCGCCGGGCAGGTGCCCCTCGACCATCCTCTGGAGTCCGTGCTCCTTCGTCGCCTTGCGCACGATGAAGCCGGCCAGCGGCCTGTGCCGCACGTAGCTCGCGTAGCACACGGCGCCCACGATCGGGTCGGCCCCAAGCGTCGGCCCCCCAACGACATCCACCTTCTCGCCCTCCAGCATGTCGAGGATGATTTCGCCGACGAGAAACGCCCCCTCGGGGTGGGTGGTCACCATCCGGCAGTCAATGTAGTACTGGCTCGTCCCGCCCTTGGAGAGACGCACCTCGCCGTAGCGCACGCCCTCGCGGCGAATCAGGTCGAGCAACCGCTTGCGGTACTCGGGGTTGACCGGCATCGGATGGCTCCTGGTCAATATGGAAAGGTCGCATCCATCGGGGCGTCCGACAGCTCCTTGAGAAACTTGGCGACGCGCTCGACGACGACGGCGATGTAGCGTCGCCCCTTCTCGGCCGTGGCGGCCCGCGGGTCGCCCACGCCGGCGTTCGTCGTCAGCAGGTGCCAGGGCCGCGTGATCTGCGCCCAGCCGCGGTTGAGCGCCTCGAAGCGCGTCGGGCGAACCGCCCCGTCGTCGGCGTCGGCCAGGTGGATCAGGTCGCCGAACAGGGCCAGGCCCACGCTCGTCTCCATCTCGTCCGCGTGGTCGCCCGGCTTCTCGAAGATCTCCTTCACGCGGTCCGAGCCGACCGTCCACCAGTTCACAAGGCTCAGGAACACCTTGGTCTTGCCATACAGCTCGCGGAGCAGCGGCTTGAAGTCGTTGCCGCCGTGGCTGTTGAAGACGACGCACTTGAGGATGCCGTGGTGCTCGAGCGACCGCACGATCTCCGTCACCATCGCGTCGAGCACGGGCTGGCCCACGTGGATGGCCAGCGGAAACTCCAGTTGGTTGGAATCCACGCCGTAGGGAATGGTCGGCAGCAGGACCACCTTGGCGCCCAGCTTGAGCGCCGCCTCGCAGCACAGGTCGGCGATGCCCTCGCCGTGGAACGCATCGGAGCCGTACGGGATGTGCAGGTTATGCGGCTCCGTCGCCCCGACGGGCAGCACGGCCACCTGGAACTCCCGTTCCCGCACCGCCTTCAGCGTCAGCTCATCCAGCCGCCATTCCCTCACGGGCCGGCTCCTACCTGCCCCTCCGCCGCCGCACTATAGCGGCCCGGCCGCCCCCTTGTCAAGCCAGCCCCGGACCCGGTTTTGCCCTTTGGCGATTCTCTGGCATCCGGCTCAGAGTCGCGCGGGGTTCTCCGTTTCCGGCGCACCCGTTTGGCGATTCTCGCCCATCCGGCTCAGAGTCATACAGTGTTCTCGAGTTCCCGACTCGAGAATCGCCGATTCTCGGCGTTCCGGCTCAGAGTCATACAGTGTTTGCAGAGTCGGACGGTTTTTCGCGCGGCGGCTTGGTGGTTGGCCACTACAGGTTGTGGCTATCTTCGGGGCAGCCCCCAATCCGCTGAGTCGCCTGACTCGCCGCTTCATGGGGAAGGTCCCATCAGCCCCGCGTGGTCCTGGCGCCCGGCGACCGCGAATCTCCCAAATCGCCGCGAATCGGGAAGGAAGAGTCTGACGCGGAGCCCGCAGAGCCGGCGGAGTCCGCAGAGAAGAGGGTTGCGACCACGGATGGCACGGATGGGCACGGATGGAGCCGACCGACCGGGGGCAGCGAAGAGGCTGCCCGCGAAACACGCGAAAGACGCGAAAATGATCGGCCCCACGCAGAGGAGCCGAGGCCGCAGAGGGGGGATGGCGACCGCGGATTGCGCGGATGGGCGCGGATGTGATGGACCAACCGACTGCCGGCTGCACGAGTATCCGCGTCTCACGACTTGACAGCCAGACTGCCTTGTGGCGCAATCACTGACTGTCCGGCCCACACCTGTCGAGGGATCTTCGTTGTCAGCAGAGGCATTGGCGCTGAGCGCGCTGCGCGCGTTCGCGCATTCCGTCAAGAAGAAGATGGCCGCCTTGAGCCACGGTGAGCCCGAGGATCAGCTCAGGAAGCCGTTTGAGGTCCTCCTTGAGTCGATAGGGCAAGCCATTGGTGTCGTGGTCGTCTGCAAGGGCGAGACGTTGCTGCCCGGGCGCATGGGCAAGCCCGACTACGCCATCCACGCCGCCAGCCTCTTCGCTGGGTATGCCGAACTGAAGGCGCCCGGCAAAGGCGCGGATCCAAGGCGGTTCAAGGGGTCCGACGCTAAGCAATGGAAGCGCTTTCACGACCAGCCCAATCTCCTCTACAGTGACGGGAACGAATGGGGCCTATGGCGACAGGGCCAACACGTCCGGCCGCTCCTCCGCATCGAGGGGGACATCTGCGTTGACGGCAGTAAGGCAATTGCCGAGCAGGACGCTGGCTCGCTTCTGGCCATTCTCCGCGATTTTCTCGCGTGGGAACCCATCGTGCCCAAGAAGGCCGAGGAGTTGGCCAAGCTTCTCGCGCCCCTGTGCAAGATGCTGCGCGAGGATGTGCTCGAAGCCCTCCGAGCCAGGTCCTCAGCGTTGGAGCGCCTGGCGCGCGACTGGCGCGAAATGCTCTTCCCCCAGGCGGACGACGCCCGCTTTGCCGACGCCTATGCGCAAACCGTGACCTTTGCGCTCCTCCTCGCCCGCAGCGAAGGAAGCCCGACAACCCATCTGACCGATGCCGTGGACGCCCTCGCCAGCCATCATAGCCTTCTCTCTCGCGCGCTCCTGATACTCACCGACGCCAGAGTCCAGGTCGAGATATCCGCTTCAGTGCGGCTACTCCAGCGCGTTATCGCCGCCATTCCACCAAAGGCATTCGCCCGGCAGGAGAAGGACCCTTGGCTGTACTTTTACGAGACGTTCCTCGGCGCCTATGATCCTCAACTGCGCAAGAACGCAGGGGTGTACTATACGCCGGTCGAGGTTGTGCAGGCGCAAGTGCGGCTGATTGACGAATTGCTGCGGGACAGACTGAAGAGGCCGAACGGCTTCGCCAATCCGGATGTAGTCACCCTCGACCCCGCGGCCGGCACGGGCACCTACCTCCTGGGTGTGATCAAGCATGCCCTGGACCGTGTCGAGGGGCGCCAGGGGAAGGGCGCGGTGCCGGGCCAAGCCACAGCGCTGGCCCGCAACCTCCATGGTTTTGAGACCATGGTCGGCCCCTACGCTGTGGCGGACCTCCGCGTCAGTCGCGCGCTCCAGGACCGGGGCGCCACTTTGCCTAAGGACGGCATTGGCGTCTATCTCACCGACACACTCGAGTCGCCAAATGCCAAGCCGGGCGCCTTCCCGCAATTCCTTGAGCCACTCGCCGATCAGCACAAGCGCGCGCTGCGGGTGAAGGACAAGGTGCCGGTGATCGTCTGCCTGGGCAATCCGCCCTATGACCGCCACGAGGCCGCCGACCCGACCGACGAACGCAGCCACGCCCGCACTGGCGGTTGGGTGCGATGGGGCGACGTGGGCGACCCGGACAAGGCAATTCTGAAGGACTTCATCGAACCCGCCAAGGAAGCCGGCCACGGCGGCGATGTCAAGAACCTCTACAACCTCTACGTCTACTTCTGGCGCTGGGCACTGTGGAAAGTCCTCGAACAGAAGGGGGCTCAGGGCCCAGGAATCGTCTCCTTCATCAGCGCCTCGTCCTATCTCACCGGTGACGCCTTCGCCGGCATGCGCCAGCACATGCGGTTCATCAGCGACGACATCTGGATCATTGATCTCGGTGGCGAGGGCAGGGGCGCCCGCCAGACCGACAATGTTTTCGACATCAAGACTCCCGTCGCCATCGCCATCGTTGCCTCGTATAGTTGGCCCCACAAGGATGCTACGGCCGCGGTCCACTACACACGGATCGAGGGCTCCACCAAGGAGAAACTCGCTGCTCTCGCGTCTGTGAAGTCGCTCAGCGACTTGGCGTGGGAGGAATGCCCTGGAGAGGACATGAGGGCGCCCTTCCGTCCACCGGGCAAGGGCAGGTACTTCGACTGGCCTCTTCTCACCGACCTGTTCCCCTGGCAACACTCAGGCGTCCAACTCAAGCGCACATGGCCCATCGCGCCCGATGAGTCCACACTGCACAGACGTTGGCGCGCGCTTCTTGTGGCGCAGGACCGGGCCCTCGCGTTTAGGGAATCTGGCGACCGCTGCGTGGGCAGAAGCTACAGGGTAGCGTTGACAGCGCAGGCTTCGTCTGCACCCATTGTCAAACTGGCCTCTGACACACCCACGCCGCCCATCTGTCGTTATTGCTACCGGTCATTCGATCGTCAGTTCATCATTGCAGACGGGCGGCTGATGTCAAGGCCCCGCCCTGATCTGTGGTACGTGGCAGGCCAAGAGCAGGTCTTTCTCACTACGCTGCTGACTGAGCCTCTCGGAAGCGGCCCCACGCTGGTAGCCTCTGCAGCAATCCCGGACCTGCATCACTTCTCGGGCCGGGGTGCCAAGGATGCGATCCCGCTGTACATAGACCCTGAGGCAACGCTTCCGAACATCGCCCCCGGCGCTCTGGACAGAATCGAGGAAGCGATCGGGCAGCCTGTAGGCGCTGAGGATCTGGCTGCGTACGCGTACGCAATTATGGCACAGCCTAGCTTTGTCGCGCATTTCACTGCGCAACTCGGCAAGCTCGAGGTGCGGGTTCCTATCACCAAGCAACCGAAGTTGTTCCGACGCGTTTGCCAGGTGGGTCGGCGGCTGCTTTGGCTGCACACCTACGGCGAACGGTTCGTGCCCGAGGGGCAGCAGCCGGGGGTGGTGCCGGCAGGGTCGGCGCGGTGCGTGAAGGCGGTGCCCAATGATCCGGAGCGCTATCCTGACAGCTTCGAGTACGAGGAGGCGTCGAAGACGCTGCGGGTCGGCGAAGGGGAGTTCGCGCCGATTGAGAAGGTGGTGTGGGAGTTCCAGGTTTCTGGTCTGGAGGTGGTGAGGTCGTGGCTGCGGTATCGGATGAGGAGCGGGTATGGGCGCAAGTCGTCGCCGCTCGACGACATCCGGCCAGAGCGGTGGAGCGGGCAGTTCACGACGGAGCTACTGGAGCTTCTGTGGGTGCTGGAGGCCACGCTGGCCGAATATCCGCGCCAGGCCGAACTGCTCGATGAGGTGCTGAAGGGGCCGCTTTTCCGGGCCGACGAGTTTCCGCCCGTGCCGGCCGAGCTTCGCAAGCCGCCCAAGCCGCCCGGCCAGCAGGAACTCCCATACGGAGAGTGATGCGACGTCGGAGCGGCTGCCGCGTGCGTGGTTGCACGCCCTACCGGCCTGTCCTATCCGTGCCCATCCGTGCCATCCGTGGTTGTCGGCTTCTTCTCTGCGCGCTCTCCCCTCCCTGTGCGGCCTCTGCGTGAGATCTCGCCGCTTCGCATCTGGCGTCTGTCGCGCGCCCTCATCGCAGCCGCACTTCGGCCTTCTCGGACACTTGATAGCCGAGCTTGGCCTTGAGGATGCGGGCGTTGACGGTGTCGGCGATGTAGCAGGCCTCGTCGGTTGCCGAGACAACCAACGGCCAGGCGAAGGCGATCTCAGGCTTGGGCACCGGGCTGCCAGGGCCGCGGGAGTCCATGTTGCCGTAGCCGCCGAAGCGGAGCACGGGATTGGCGTTGCTGTCTATCACGGCGACCGAGGCGCGCATGGCGTCGGGCACGAAGAGGCGGCCGAAGCCGTCGAGGTCGAAGCGAGCGCTCTCGCAGTTGCAGCGGCTCGACTCGACGTCCTTCTGGTGCATGGGGCAGAAGCCGAAGTAGGTCCACTCGGCGCCCTCGATGCGGCAGGCGTGGAAGTGGCCGTAGTTGGTGGCCAGGTGGTCGCCCTTGGGGTCCTTCACGACGCTGCCGCCCTCGGGCTTGAACTTGACGATCGAGCCGTACATCTGGCGGTAGAAGAACCAGGGCTGCGGGCAGGCGACGTGGATGGGCAGCCGCCCCTCGAAGAACTCGGGGCAGTACTCGCGCTTCGGCTTGAGGGCCAGCCCCACGTAGACGTTCCCCTTGCGGTCCACCGCGATGCCGGAGCCCGAGCTGTAGGCGTCGTTGATGAACTGGTAGCGCTTCACCGTGCCGTCGGGCGCGACCTGGGAGATGCAGACCTGGGTGTTGCCGTGGGGGTGGTAGTGTTGGACGAAGTAGATGTCGCCGTTGGGCGCGACGCAGTGGCCGCGGTTCGAGTTGCCGTGGCCGCCGAAGAGCTTGGGCACTTCGGGCTTGCCGTCGGCGAAGGCGAGGGTCTTGCCGGCCGGGTCGAACTTGCGGAGTCCGTTGTTCCCTGCGAAGTAGAAATTGCGGTCGCGGCCGATGGCGATCTCGCCGCCCCAGCCCTCGCGGTTGCCGATGTCGAGGGGCTGTCGGCGCAGGAATTTGCCGGTCTTCCCGTCGAAGGCGCGCCACTTGCCCGCGTAGATGGTCTCGGTGGCGTCGTCCACGGTCATCAGGTTGCCCTCGAAGCCGGCCGATTCGTCGGAGTAGGGGCCGGTTTGCATGGCGTAGAGGCTGCCCTGGAGGTCGAAGCGGTCGCCCAGGTCGGCCACCTTGTCGCCGCTGCCGAGCCAGAGGATGGGTGGCTGGGCGTTGGCGTCGAGGGCCATGACCAGCTCGTTCTGCCACTTGGCGATGGGCGCGCGCGCCACCTCGGTGGGCTCCTGAAGGCTCTTGAGCTTGAGGAGCGCGACGTTCTTCGCCCCTTCGCCGGAGGCGCAGGCGAGGACGTAGAGGGCGCCGGTCTTGCGGTTCACGAGCACCTTGTTCGCGCCGGGCAGGGGAATTTGCTTCAGGGGCGAGCCATCGGGCTTGAAGATGGCCAGGCGGCCGTTCCCCGTGTCGGCGACGACGATGTTGCCCTGGGCATCCACGGCGATGCCGCGGGGGTTGCTCAGATGCGTGGCGTCGTTGCCAGGCTTCTGGAACTCGCCGATGAACGGCTTGGCGAAGTCGTCGAGCAGCTCCGGCGCGCCCCAGGCGACGCGATAGACGACGTCGTGCGGCTCGCCGTGGTCGTAGAGGCTGCGGCCGTGGAGGCCGGTGACATAGATCGTCTTCTCGTCGGGGGCGAGGGCGACATACATCTCGCCGCCGAGGGAGAAGCGCGAGATCTGCGGGCCGAGGAGGTCGGGGGGCGCCGAGCCGTCGGTGCCCAGCCTCATCAGCCGCCGGCCGTGGCCCATGCCCCGCATGCACAGATTGGTCAGGAGGATATGACCGTCCTTCGCGATGACTGTCTGCTGGGTGCCGATGGCCGGGCACTCGGGCAGCCACGAGTGGTTGAGGGCGTTGTAGAGAATGGGCAGCCACGAGCCGTCGCCGATGGCGATGGGCTGAATGCCCTTCATCTTCTCGGCGGGCAGGCCGCTGGGGAAGGGGTAGACCTGGCGAAGGTAGCGCCCTTCGCGGTCGAAGACGCGGATGCCGCTGTTCGCCCAGCCGTGGTCCACCGACACGCCGCCGGTGAAGACATAAAGGTCGCCCTTCTCGTCCACGGCCAGGCTGCGGATGTGGCCGACGCCCGGCTTCCAGCCGATGATCCGCTCGAAGCCGGCCTTGAGGCCGAGGCCGACGTGGACGTTGTAGGTGCCCTCGGGCAGGTCCTTCCCGTCGTCGTCCTTGCCGTCCCAGGTGAGGGTCTGTTCCAGGGAGTCGGCCTTGAGGGGCTCGGGGGCGTTCTTGCCGAGGACGCCTGCGGCTAGGTGGCGGACGATCTTGCCCTTCTCGTCGGTGACCCAGACGGCGGCATCGGTGGGCGCCTTGGCGGCGAAGCGCACGGACGCCCCCTTGCGCTCGCGGCTCACGCGGGGCGCGCGGGCGAACTCCGCCGGCGGCGAGGGCGGCTCGGCCAGGGCGGGCGCGGCCACCTTCGGCTTCTGCTCCTTGAGGCCGAGGGCCGCCAGATTCATCCCCTTCGCCGCCATGTAGCGGGCGAGTTGAGGGTGAGCAATGTCGCCCTTCTGGAAGTAGAGGTAGGCGAACAGCTCGGGCTCGTGGCCCGTGCCGAGGTAGTTGGGCCGCCAGCCGTAGTCGAAGTTCTGCCAGCCGGGCGTCTCGTCCATCGTGGGGCGGCGTGCCTGGCGGATGCGGAAGAAGTTGGCGCCCCACAGCTTGGGGAACTCGCCGGGCTTGATCCCGAGGTCCTCGAAGGACACTCGGCACTCGCAGCGCCAGCCGCGGTCGCCGCGCCACGTCTTCACCTGGAGGCTGGGCGGGTTCCACGTCAGGTCGTTCTTCATGTGCCGCTTGTTGTGGGCAGCCTTGGGGTTCACGGCAAGGTAGAAGTACCGGTAGTCCTCGGTGCGGCCGGGGTCAATCAGGTTGTCAATGCAGTCGTCCAACCACAGGGCGCCGGGGTCCACGCCGTCGCAGTCGGCGCGGATTTCCTGCATGAAGTCCTCCTCGCAGTCATAGCCGATGTAGAAATACTTCGCGTCGGCGAGGAGGCGGACGCGGGTGCGGTTTTTCTCGACCTCGCCGGGCACGAAGAGGTCGAGGTAGCGGAGTTCGAGGGGGAAGCCCTTCTGCCAGACGGGGTCGCTGAGGTCGCCGCGGACCTCAGGGCCTTTCTCGACGAAGGGCACGAGCGCCACCGGGCTGCGGAAGTACTCCTCCAGCTCGGCCTGGCTGAGGTCGAAGCCGGGCGGCGGCGTCCTCTTGTCGGCTTCGGCGGGCCGGGGCGTCGGCTTCACGACGATGTTCTCGACGCCCTTGAGCTTCTCGGGCACGACCTTGCCGCTGGGGATGTAGACGATGCCGAACATCGCGGGCGACGGCGAGAAGGTGGCGAGATCGGCGCAGGCCTTCCAGGAGGTCGTCCAGTTCGCGTAGCCGATGTCGCCCGGCTGCACGGAGTCGTAGAGATTGGCGTTGCGCTTGCGGAAGAAGTTGGCCGGCCAGGCGACCTCCATCTTCGCGGGGTCGGTGAGGACGCCGGCGAAGGGGATCTTGACCTCAGCGCACCAGCGGTTGGGGTAGACGGCGGCCTTGGCGGCGAGGCCCTCGACCGTGGTGGGCTTGCCAGGGCGTGCGTCGCCCTCGAGGTAGCGATAGGTGCGTGCCCAGACGGCGCCCTTGGGGTTGACCTTGATGAGCACGAAGGCGTTGGAGTGGCTCGCGTCGCACCAGCGGTTGCCGCGAGGCTTGAGGACGATGCTCACGTGGTCGTCCTCGGCCACCTTCTCGTCGTAGTCGCCCGTGGCGCTGGCCTTGAGGGCGTGAAGCTCCACGCAGTCGAAGGCGACGTAGAGGTTGGCCGCGTCGCAGGCGAGGCGGACCTGGGTGGTCTCCTTCGGCTTGCCCGGCGTGGTGGGGTCGCAGAAGCCGAAGTGCAGCGGCTCGGCGCCCTGCCAGGCCTTGTCGTTGAGCCTGCCATCCAGCACCGGCGGCTCGGCCACCTGGGCGGCGACGGCGACCGGCTCGACGTACAGCGTCTGAACCGCCTCGCGCGTGACCGCGCCGCCGCGCGCCGCCACGGACAGGACCGATAGGACGGATAGGACCGATAGGACGGAACGCTTCGCCATCGGCGGTCTCCTGAAGGTGGCTCACTTCGCCGCGTGCGCCCGCAGGGCGCCTTGCCAGGCGGGGATGCCAACATACCAGAACGTGGTCGTGGTGTAAACCCATCCATGGCCGTCGTGAGGCGTGTAGGCCGGGAACGTGTTCTCCATCGCGTCGGTCGAGAGGTCGGTGGTCGGAGCATCCTTGGGGATGCCCGAGTGAAAGCCCTTGGCGCGCTGGACGAGCCATTCGAGCGCCCGCTTGTCGCCCGTGGTGCGGTAGTAGTGGGCGAGCATGGGGCAGGCGCCGATGTGGTTCGACCAGGCGGCCTGCCGCTTCCCGTCGGGGCCGAGGCCCTCGAGGGCAAGCGTCCAGTCGTTCAGCATCTTGTCGAGGGCGGGGTCGCCGTAGACGTCGGCGATTTCGATCAGGGCCAGATGGCCGCCGAACGACCAGATCCAGAGGTCGCCGCGCGGGTCGGCGGGCGGGGCGCCGGGGGCGTTCGACGCCCAGTCCCAGTTCGCCTGGGCCGCGGGGTAGCCATTGTGGTCCTTGGCGAACTTCACCTGAAGGTCCACGTAGCCCTTGATGCGGTCGAGGTACTTGGGGTCGAGGGTCATCTCGTGGCCCATGATCATGGCCCAGAGGATCGCCTCGTCGCCGTCGGCGCTCATGTACTGGCTGCGGCGCATCTTGAGCGCGGAGGCGAGGATGCGGTCCATGTATTCGCGGAGCACGGGGTCGCCGGTCTGGTAGCAGGCGAGGCGGAAACCGGGCGGGGAGCCGACGCGTGGGCCGAAATAGCCGTCGGACCAGTGCTGGCAGTTGTGGCGGCGGCCGCACAGGTCAATGCCGCTGGTGGTCGAGCTGGTGTAGCGCAGCTCGCCGAGCCGGCCCCTGGGGCTCATCAGCGGCTGAGGGTTGGCGTGGCGGACGTCCACCTCGAAGACGTGGAGGCTCATGGCCTCGGCCGCCTCCCAGATGCGGCGGTTGCCCGTCATCAGCCAGGCGAGGTGGTAGTTGAGGTCGCGGACGGGCTCGTTGTTGTACCAGCCGTAGCGGCCGTCGTCCACGGCCCAGCGGTGGCGGTAGGCGTCGTAGACCTGGATTTCGTCGCCGAAGTCCCAGAAGCCAAGCCAGCGCCAGTAGTCGCGGTTGTGGCGGTGCATGCGGGGCAGGTGGTAGAGCACGTTGTCGTAGTGCGGGTCGTTGGTCGCGGCGCCGTGCTCGGCCACGTGGCCGACCGCCAGCGTGTCGGCCACGTAGCGGGGTCGCACCCGCGCCAGCGGCGGATTGAGCATCGCCTTCACCAACGGCAGCGACTGCTCCTCGCCAGCGCGCTGGAAGGACCAGCATGCCTCGTGAGTCCGCAGCGCGCCGAAGGCCGTGCCCCAGCCGGTCGCCGACGACTCGCCGTCGCCGTAGTGGAAGGCGTAGCGGCGCAGGTCCATCGGCGGCACGCGGGGCGAGTAGAAATGCGTCCAGATGCCGTCCTTCGTCACCTCGATCTCCTGCGGCCACATCTCGCGCATGTGCCGCAAGCCGACCGTGACGCCCCACTTGTCGTTGGAGACACCGAGCCAGCCGTCGGCCCGCCGGGCGCTCGTGACCAGCCGGCCGCGCCCCAAGCCACTCCCCCACACGAATGCAGCGTCGGGGCCCTCCTGCACGACGCCGCCGTCGCGGTTGAACACGACACCCATGGCTCCATCCACGACTGTGACTACCTCCTCTCCCGCCTGAGGCGACACAGGCAGGCAGACGCCGAGCTGGCGGAGGAAGTCGTGCGTCACGTCGCCGGCGAACATGAACGTGTGCTGAAGCCGCACAAGGCTCAAGCCGGCGTAGAGATGGAACCGCAGGCTCACGAGCGTGCCGACCTGCGGGCGGTGCTTCGGGTCAATCGTCGAGGCGAGCAGCTTGTGCTTCAGGTTCGCCCGCACGAGGACGACGGCCCGAAGCGGCGACTGCTCCTCGACCTTCAGCTCCGTGACCTCGGCTACGCCGGGATCAAGCTCGCCGGGGTCCACCCACGTCCGCGAGCGGTACTCCTCCGTGTTCGCAATGTGGCTGAACGTGCAGCCGAGGATGTCCTCGCTCGGCTTCACCACCACCTCGTCGTCCGCGACCTTCCCATCCCCATTGAGGTCGAGAGCCACGGAAAGGACGGGCTTGCCGCCTTGATTGGCAACTGACAGCCTCAGCTTCCCCGTGTCCACCGAGACGCCGCCCGCCCCTTCCGAGACCTTCAGGGGGTTCGGAACCGGGGCAGGAGTCGCCTTGTCGCCGACGACCAGCTTGAGCTTCGCCCCGACGTTCGCCTTCAGCGGCGTCTGGAAGTCGAGGACGAGCCACTTGATGCTCTTGTCGGGCCAGAAGGCCACGGCCCGCGAGACGCAGGGCACGGGCTTGCCCGCCGAATCGAGCAGCGCCGCCTGCTTCTCGTCCTTGAGCACGCCGCGCTGGAGCGGGATGCCGCGCGTCACGGGCCAGGCATCGAGGTCAACCCCGTTCGGCTCGTCCACCCAGATCGGGATCTCGCTCATCGAGCCGGGCTCATGCGAGGCAAACTGAGGGTCCTTCTGCTCGCGGATGGCCTGCCTGGCGAAGACGGGCGCATCGTGCATCTCAGACACCCCGAAGTTGCACTCAGCGGGCGGGAGCTTGGCGAGGGCCTCGCCGATGGCTGCCAGGGCGGGGCGCTTCTTGGGGTCGCGGTAGGCCTGGGCGTTCCGCGTCTCCTCCTCGGCAGGCTCGATGAAGATGTAGGCGGGGCCGGCGGCGAGCTTCGGCGCCGCGGCACTCAGGTCGAGTGGGCGGCAGTAGGGCGACTGGAAGCAGATGCGGAGGACCTTCGCCTGGCTGTCGGCATAGATTTCCTTCGGCGCGACCTTTTCCATGCCCGGCATCCCCGCCGCCACGGCCACGCGGCCATCGGCCACGGCCATCCAGCCGGGATGAACCTTGTGGTGTTGGAGGATGAAAGGCGGGTTGACCTTGCCCCAGGCCTCCCAAACCTCGCACGAGGCGGGCGTGGCCTGGCGGATGCCCGCAAGTTGCCAGAGCATGTGGCCCCACACGCTCGTGTCGTTCTGCTCGGCCACGAGCCAGCGAATCTCGGGAATCTCGACGCCGACGCGCGGAAGGATCGCCGCCGCCACCGTCTTGCGGTCCACCTTCGACTTGCCATCGGAGGTCGGGTGGAACGTGAGCGAGAGCGGGAGCGCGAGGCCGAACGACGTGAGCCAGCAGCCCTTGCACGCCTCAGGCATCGCCAGTTCCGCCGAGACCGCCATCGCCGGGCCGCTGCCGGCCACGGCGATGCGAACGGTGAAGGGCGCCTCGCCGAGGCCATCGAAGGCCACCGCCCCAGCGATCTCGACCTCGCCCCTCCCCTCCCCTTGCTTGCCAGAGACCCGCGCGACCTTCACCGTCCCGCCGACCTCCTTCCCGCGGATCGGCTGGAGGGGCGGGACCTCCCCAGCTGGCACGGCCAGTGAGGCGAACAGGCCGCCCGCAGGCAATGGGGCGCAGACCTCCGCCTCGCCCAGCTTCGCCGCTGTCACGAAGCCGTTGCCGCCGGCGTCGAACACCAGGGTGAGTGGCCCGCGGGTCACGGTGGCCTTGCCGGCCGCCGATTGCACACGGACTGGCTCTCCGGCCCAGGCCGACAACGACAAGAGGGTCACACAAAGAAAGGCGCGAGCGTGTTGCATGGCAGCATCCCTCGGATGGTTGAACGAGAGACTCCGAAGGCTACTATAGGCAGGCGAGCAGCGGCGTGCAAGAGGGGAAACAGCCGGCGGCAGGGCGAAAAAAAACTAGGGCGAGGAATAGGGAAGGCCAAGAGGCGGCTCGTCCCCGTTCGAGCACGCAACGACCCTTGACCTTTCCCTATTCCTCGGCCCCTTCTGGTCTCGCAACCCCCAGGGCCGCACACCGTTTGCCGCGATGCAGGGAGAACCCGTCCCCGTTTTCGGGTCCTCAGCACAATCAAGCACCCTCGGCTGCGGCGCATCGCAGCCCCGTTGGTGGGGTCAGCGAGAGATCTTGCTCCTTACTTTCGTGCCCGTCGTCGCCGTCGGGCGGCCGCGGCTCACGCCACCTGTGTCTCAGGCACGTCGTCGAACCGCACGGCCACCTTGGTCGAGACACCCGCCTCGTGCATCGTGATGCCGTAGAGCACGTCGGCCACGGCCATCGTTTGCTTCGAGTGGGTGACGATGATGAACTGCGAGTCCTTCAGGAACTCGCGCAGGAGGCTGACGAATCGCCCGATGTTATTGTCGTCGAGCGGGGCGTCCACCTCGTCGAGAATGCAGAAGGGGCTGGGCCTGGACTTGAAGATGGCCAGCAGGATGGCGGCGGCGGTGAGGGCCTTCTCGCCGCCGGAGAGGAGGCTGATGCGGCTGAGCTCCTTGCCCGGCGGCTTGGCGATGATCTCCACGCCCGCCTCCAACACGTCCACGCCGGCCTCCAGCACGATATCGGCCTTGCCGCCGTTGAAGAGCTTGCGGAAGAGCATCTGGAAGTTCTCGCGGACCGCGGCAAAGGTCTGCTCGAAGAGCTGGCGGCTCTGGCGGTTGACTTTCCGGATGACCTCCTGGAGCGCGCCCTTGGCCTTCTGGAGGTCCTGCTCCTGGGCGGTGAGGAAGTCGAGGCGGTCCTCGAGCTGCGTCTGCTCCTCGATGGCCAGCAGGTTCACGGTGCCCATGCCGTCGAGCTTGCGGCGCAACTCGTCCACCTCGCCCTGGAGCTCCGCCCAGTCCACCTCAGGCTCCTGGTAGCCTTCGTGGAGCGCCAGGAGGTCCTGCTGGTGTTCCTCGCGCACTTTCTCGACGAGGTCGTTGCGGCGGAGATCGGCCTCGCTCACGCGGAGCTGGAGGGCCTGCGCCTCCTGCTCGGCCTCGTGGAGTGCAGCGGCCTTGGCCTGCGCCTCGCCGCGAAGGGCCTGGATGCGTTCGAGCAGCTCGGCTCGGCGGTTCTCCCCCTCGACGCGGCCCTGCTGAAGCGCGTCCTTGCGGGCGAGGAGCGAACGAATCTCCTGCTCCTTCGCCGCGATGTCCGCGGCCGCGCCACGCCGGCGCTCGGCCAGGACTTCCAACTCCTCCGTCGCCTGTCGCTGGGCCGCCTCGCCATCGGACGCTTCGCGGCGCAGCCGGTCGACGCTGCTCCGCAGGTGCTCGCGCTCCGAGGCCCGCTCGGCGCGGGTGACCGCGAGGTCGCCAGCCTTCCGCTCGAGGCCGGACCGCTGCTCGTCCAGGGCCTGGCGCTCGCGTTCCACGGCGCCGAGGCGAGTCTTGAAGTCCTCTTCCTCGCGGTCGGCTGCCTGGATTCGCTCGCCGAGTGCCGCGCCGCGCGCCCGACGCTCATCGAGCGAGGCCGCCAACTCGTCGAGCTCGCTCCTGGCCGCAACGTCCTCGGTCTCGAGCGCTCGCACGCGGTCGCCGAGCCGCGACAGTTGCTCGCGCGCCGTAGCCAGGTCGAGGTTCAGGTGGTTGAGGGTCCGCACGGCGTCCTCGAGCTCGGTGTCGAGGACGGCGGATTCGTTGATGAAGTGCTCGCGGCGCTGTCGGAGCTGGGCGAGGCGCTCCTCGGCCTCCGCGATCACGGCGGACAGCGTGCGCAGCTCGTTCTTGCGCGAGAGCAGGCCGGTGCGCTCCCTGGGGCTGCCGCCGGAGACCATGCCCCGGGGGTCCACGACGTCGCCGCTCAGGGTGGCCAGGCGAATCTGAAGGTCGGGCCGCCGGGCGATGTCCACCGCGGCCTCCAGGTCGCGGACGACGAAGGTGTCGCCGAGGAGATGCTTTACGGCGGGAGCCACGGCGTCGCTGTACTGGATGAGGTTCAGCGCGTGGTCAACGACGCCGGGATGCTCGAGGGTCTCAAACCCGTTTCGACCATTGCCGCAGAGGCGGTCGAGTGGGAGCAAGGTGCTTCGACCGCCGTCAACCGCCTTGAGGTGGGCGACGGCCTGGGCAGCGGAGTCGAGCGTGTCAGCCACAAGGTGCTGCACGGCCCCACCGAGGGCAGCTTCGATGGCGAGGGCGTATTGTGGCTCAACCTGGAGGAGGTCGGCGACCATTCCGTGGAGGAACTGCCTGTCGGCTTGACGCTCCAGGAGCGTCTGGGTGCCTAGCTCCACTCCCTCGAAGCGGGCCTCGAGATCCTCGAGCATGTCCCGGCGCGTGTTGTGCACGCTGAGCGCGTTGGTGAGTTCGGCGATCTGCTCGCCGAGGGTTTCGATCTGGGCGCGTAGCTCGCCGCGCTCCTCGGCGCGGGCGGCGAAGCGGGCCTCGGTTTGCGCGACGCTGTGCTCGAGGCCTTCGATGGCTTGACCCGCCGCCTCTCGCTCCTGGGCCAGCTCGGCCAGGAGACGCGCGATCTCGTCCCGGCGACGCTCGAGGCGCTGCCGGTGGGCGTCGAAGGCCCGGCACTCGCTCTCGATGGCCGCCAGCTCGTTCTGGTGGCCGGCGCGGCGGCGCAAGACATCGAGCAGCCCCGTCCGCAGGCTCTCGCTGCGTCGGGCCAGCTCCGCGCACTGCCCGCTGATGCCCTGAAGGGCCTGGCGGGCGCGGGTGATCTCGACCTCGATCTGCTGGAGCTCGCCCTGGAGCTCTCCCGACCGGCGCTGCGCCGTCTCCAGGCCGCTGAGCGCGGCCTCGACCCGCGTGCCGAGATGGCGCAACTCGTCCTGCGTGCGTTGCTCGCGGGCCTCGGCGTCGCGGATGCGCTCGCGGTTGAGGCGGATCGACTCTTCGGCGGCCTCGGTCTGGGCCTGGAGCTCCGCGCACTGGCCTCCCACGCGGGCCAGGCGCTGGTCGTTCTCGATGCTCTCCGTCTCGCGGGCGGTCCGGTCGGCCCCCAGGCGTTCCAGGGTCGCGGCCAGGGCCTCCTGTTGCTGATCGCAGGCGGCGATGGCGGCCTCCGCCTCGGCCCGCTGCTGCACGAGGCCGTGATAGCGGTGCAGCGCCTGGGCGAGGCGCAGGCGACCGAGGGACTCGGCGTACTCCTTGTAGCGGCGCGCCGCGGCCGCCTGGCGCCGGATCGAGCGGAGCTGCTTCTGCAGCTCCTGGATGGTGTCGCCCAGCCGCAGGAGGTTCTGCTCGACCCGTTCGAGCTTGGCGAGCGCCGCCCGGCGCTTCGCATTGTATTTGGAAATCCCCGCAGCCTCCTCGAACACCGCCCGGCGATCCCGAGGGTTCGACTGGAGGACCATGTCAATCTTCCCCTGCTCGACGATCGAGTAGGCGTCCATCCCGATCCCGGTGTCCATCAGCAGCTCGCGGATGTCGCGCAGGCGGCAGGGCTGGCCGTTCAGGAGGTATTCGCTCTCGCCCGAGCGGTACAGGCGGCGTGTGACCGCCACCTGCTCGTACTCGATAGGCAGGGCGTGGTCGTGGTTGGACATGCTGAGGGTGACCTCGGCGTAGCCCATCGAGCGCCGGCCCTCGGAGTTGCCCTTGAAGATCACGTCGGCCATCTCCGAGCCGCGCAGAGCCTTCGGGCGCTGCTCGCCCAGCGCCCAGCGCACCGCGTCCACCACGTTGCTCTTCCCGCAGCCGTTCGGCCCCACGAAAGCCGTCAGGCCGCGCTCGAAGAGGAACTCCGTCTTGTCCGCGAAGGACTTGAAGCCGTAGAGTGTGAGTTTGTCGAGTCGCATCGAACCTGGCCTGTCAAGCGAGCAAGAGGTGTCGGGTCGAGCCAGGAGCCCACGCGGTACCGGTACAGCAGGGTACACCCTCTGTTTAGTTAGTCGAGAGAAAGGACGGGAACTTTAGCGGAAAATCGCTCCCCGCGGGCCCTTTCTCGCAGCCCGGGCTACGCCACGACAATGGAGTTCTCCGCGCCGCACGAGGCGCACAGGGCGCCCGTGAGGCCGACCACCCGCACCTGGTAGCCCCGCCGGGTGATCAAGGTGGCCCCGCACTGGTGGCACCTGGTGCTCGACCCCGCGTCGCTGTAGCAGTTGCCCAGGTAGACGTAGCGCAGGTGCTTCGAGACGATGGCGTGCGCCCGCTGGAGGGTCTCCACCGGGGTCGGCGGCGCCTTGAGCTTGTGGCGGGGAAAGTAGGCGGAGAGGTGCATGGGCACGTGCGCTCCCAACTCGCCCGCGACCCAGCGCCCAAGCTCGTCGAACTCCTCGTCGGTGTCGTTGTGGCCTGGGACGACGAGGTTGGTGACCTCGAGGTGGGTCCGGCGCGAGGCGGCCCGGGCGTTCGCCAGCACCGGCTCTAACGTCCCACGGCACAAGCGCTTATAGAACTCGGGGCGGATCGCTTTGATGTCCAGGTTCATCGCGTCAACGTAGGGTAGCAGCTCCTCGAAGGGCTCGGGGCTGGCGTAGCCGTTGCTGACCAGGACGTTGACGAGGCCGGCCTCGCGGGCCAGCTTGGCGGTCTCGAGCACGTATTCGAACCAGATGAGCGGCTCGTTGTACGTGTAGGCAATGCCGATGGAGCCCTCGCGCCGCGCCGCCTGGACGGCTGCGGCGCTCTTCAGCGGCGAGGTCGCCGCGTCGGCCTGCGAGATCCCCCAGTTCTGGCAGAACTCGCAGGCGAAGTTGCACCCGCGCGTGCCCAGCGACAGAATGCTGCTCCCGGGGTGGAAGTGGTACAGCGGCTTCTTCTCGATCGGGTCCATGGCGACCGAGGTGACCTGCTCGTAGATTTCCGAGTAGAGCGTGCCCGCGCGGTTCCTTCGCACGCCGCAGAGGCCGACCCGTCCCTCGGCGATGACGCAGTTGTGGGGGCAGAGGTGGCACTGGACACGTGCCTCGCCGCGCTTGTCGTAGTAGGCGGCTTCCTTCATCGGGTGCGTCCGCGGGCGAGGGCTTCGCCCCTGAGGCGGCAGCCGGCGACGAATTCGGTGGCGGCGGAGGCCATGTCGCGCAACTGGTCGCGCGAAAACGGCCGCAGCTCCTGGTACGCAGGGTCAATGCAGTTCAGCGGCGCGAACTGCTGGAGGACCAGGGTCTCGGCGGGGCCGAGCTCGCGGGCGATCTCGATGATGTCGCGGGCACAGTGAAGGCCGGGCACCACGGTGGTGCGGAATTCGTGCTCGATCCCGCGCGAGCGCAGGAGCCCGATCGTCGCGCGGACAGCCTCGGGGTCCACCGGCACACCGGCCGCCGCGCTGTAGCGCTCGTCGAGCGGCGCTTTGATGTCCAACGCCACGGAGTTGACCAGCCCGGCATCCATCAGCTCGCGAACCACCTCGGGGCGCGAGCCGTTGGTGTCGAGCTTGATCCCCGCCAGATGCTCGCGGAGCACGCCGAGGAGGCCGGCGAGCCCCTCGTGCAGCGTGGCCTCGCCGCCCGAAACCACCGCGCCATCCACCCAGCCCCGGTTGGCCTGGAGGTGCTCGACGATGGAACCGAGGGACACGTCGGGGATCTCGTCGGGCCGCAGCACCAGGTCGCTGGCGTGGCAGAACGGGCACCGGAAGTTGCACCCTGGCAGGAACAGCGCGCAACTCACCCGTCCTTCCCACTCAATCAGGCTGGTGGGCAGGAAGCCTTTGATCCGGGGAAGCCCATCACTCATCGGCAACGTTCCCAGGCCACGGCACGGTCACGAGCGACGCACCCAGGCGTGTCTCAGGCGGTTCCTGCGAAATGCTGCTTCAGCTCCAGACTGTCGGGGACCACGCCATCCCAGCGCACCAGGTCGCGCCCGTTGTCCTTGATAATCGTCGTCGGGACATCGAAGACGTCGCAGAAGGCGCCCTCGGCCATGCCGTCCACGGTGTCCATGTCGAAGAAGGTCATGCTCACCGCTTCGAGCAGGCCCAGCTTCTCGATGAAGTGCTGGACCTTGTGCTTGGTGCTCTCGCACTTGCCACAGTTCTGCTTGCCGAATACGCGGATTTCCATGTGCAGGCCCTCTAGACGGTGAGTTTCTCGGGGATCGGGGACTGGGCGACGGGGAGGACGTAGCGCCCGGCGTGGCGGTCGCGCAGCTCGCCGATCTTGCTCTTGTTCCAGTTGGTGATGCGGCTGTAGTAGCCCACGATGCGGGTGAGGCCGTGGACATCGGGAGAGTCGCAGACCGGACACGTGTCGTGCAGTCCCACCTCCATGCGGTGGCACGCGCTGCACACGGTGAACTCGGGCGAGATGGTGAGTTGCGCGCAGCGCGTCTGCTCGAAGGTCTTGCGGACCAGGTTCAGGACGCTTGCGGCGGGCGGCAGCTCCTCGCCCACGAAGGCGTGGATGATGGCGCCGGACTCGATCATGGAGTGGAACTTGCTCTGGGTGCGGATGCGAGTCACGATGTCCACCGGGGCGTCGGCCCGCAGGTGAATGGAGTTCGTGTAGTAGAACTCGTCGCGATCGATGTTGCCCTTGATCACCTCGCGGGCCTCGGGAAAGTTGCGCAGGTCCACCTTGGCCATGCGGCGGGCGGCGCTCTCGGCCGGGCTTTCTTCGAGGGAGAGCTTGAGGCCGAGGCGCTTGCCGTCGCTCTTGGCCTTGAAGTACATGTGCGAGATGACCTTGAGGCCGAGCTTGAGGGCCGCCTCGCTCTCGTGAAGCTCCTCGCCGGTGAGGAACTGGATGGCCTCGTTGAGGCCGAGCAGGCCGATGATGTAGGTGCACTTGTCGAGGTCCACGTAGGGCCGGCCGTCGAGTGCCGGCTTGCCGATCTGCCACAGGGGCATCGCGGGCGAGCTCATCAGCTTGGCGATGAAGCCGCGCTTCTCGATGTGGGCCTGCACCGCGATGTCCATCATCGCCTCGATCTCCCGGATGAACTCGTCCACGTGCCCGCGGCCGGCGCGGTAGGCGGCCTGGGGCAGGTTCACCGTCACGTCCTGGAAGCCGCAGAAGCGCATGCTCTCCAGATGCTTGATCATGTACACGTCGTCTATGGCCGTCCGCAGGCGGCAGCAGGCGCTCAGAGTCACCTCGTCGCGGTCGAAGACGAAGTACGGCACGCCGTTCTCGCTGGCGATCTGGCAGGCATATTCGAGGAGCTCGAACTGCTTGGGGTCGCGGAACGTGTCGGCGTTGACGTGGAAGTCGCACTTGGGGAAGGCGAAGATGTGGCCGTTCTGGTCGCCGGCGCGCCAGGTGTCGAGCATCGCTCGCGTGAAGAGGCGGGCGGTCTCCGCGTAGTCCCCGTAGGTCTTCCCGGTGTACTGTCCGCCCGGCCCGATCGCCGGCACGTCCCACAGGTACCGCGGCACGCCCGAGTGGATGTTGAAGTCCAGGAACAGGGTCTGCCCGCCCCGCGAGAAGGCGCTCTGCGACCCCGAGAACACCAGGTGCTGGGCCTCCTGGCACATCTCCTTGTAGCCCATGCCCTCGAGGTACGGGGCGTAGAGCACGTTGATGTAGCCGACCCCGAGCGCGCCGGCGTAGTAGGCCTGCATCGAGGCCAGGAAGGTGTTGAGGTGGCCGGTGAGCGTGCGCGCGTGCTTGGCCGGGGCCGACGAGGTGTCGAGGTTGCACAGCGACAGGCCGTATTTCTTGATGTATTCGAGGGAGTGCGACGAGCAGTAGACGCGCGTGGGATAGCCCAGGTCGTGGAGGTGGACCTTGGCGGCGAGATGAGCGTCGGCCACGTCGCGCGAGAAGACCTCCTGGAGCGCGTACTGCTTCAGCGTGGTCTCGGCGATTGCCAGGTTGATGGCCTCGGGGTTGTTGGCCCCGATGTTCGAGTTCTCCTTCGACTTCGAGAAGACCAGCTCCTCGAGGTCGTACTTGGGGATGCCGATGGACTTCTGGCGCTCCAGCTTGGCGGCCAGCCCGCGCTCGAAGAGCTCGTTGTCCACCAGCTCGCGAATGAGCGCGGTCGAGATGCGGTTGAGCCCGGAGTCGAAGATCTTGCGCTCGACGGCCCGCGCGATGTCGAACGCCACGCGCTGGTCCATCTGCGCCTCGTCCACCAGCGCGCTCGCGATCCGCCGGCGGTCCCACGGCAGCAGCTCGTCGCGCGTCCCGGGATCCACCAGCAGCGTGATGTCGGTCGAGCCGCCGCCCGCGCCGTCGCGGATGGGCTTGCGGACGCGCACCGAGTCGCGGCGCCGCGCCCGGCGCTCGCGGTAGAGGATGTACGCCTTCGCCGTCCGCGCGTGCCCCGTCTCGATCAGGACCCGCTCGACCACGTCCTGGATGTCCTCGATGCCGGGCGCGCGCCCGTCGAACTCGCGCTCGAGGAACATGGTGGCGACGCCGGCCAACTCGTCGGCCAACTGGCGGTCTTGCCCGCCCACGGCCTGCGCGGCCTTGAAGACCGCGTCGGCGATCTTCGATTCGTCAAAGGGCACCCGGCGCCCGTCGCGCTTACGAACCTCTTGAATCTTTGCCATTGGCTCGTGCTCTCCTCTCCAACATCGGTCGCAACTCCTCGAGGAATTGACTGATGTCCTTGAAGGCCCGGTACACGGACGCGAAGCGGACGTAGGCCACCTGGTCGAGCTCGCGCAGGTGTTGCATCACCATCTCGCCGATTTGCCGGGACGACACTTCGCGGTCCGCGACGTCGGCCAGCTTCCGCTCGATCTCCTGCACGATGCGCTCGAGGGCCTCGGTGGGCACCGGGCGCTTCTCGCACGCCTTCATCAGCCCCTCGAGGACCTTGCGCCGGTCGAACGGCTGCCGCGTGCCGTCCTTCTTCACCACCCGCAACGGGATCTCCTCGATCCGCTCGTAGGTCGTGTAGCGCCGCCCGCACTCCAGGCACTCGCGGCGGCGACGAATCACCCCGCCCGCCTCCGAGCCCCGGGAGTCCACCACCTTGTCGTTATCGGCTTTGCAGAATGGGCAACGCATGGCTTTGGCTCCAATCTCCCACGAGGTATCGAGGTGCGCCAAGCATCGTCGCGCGCCCGACGCCACTCCGTGGCCGGCACGCTCCTCGCCACGCATCCGACCCCGGCTGCGGGCGAGAGGACGGGGACAGTGGGTTGAGGCACGCTCCCTCGGGCGAGGGCAGGTGCGGGCCAGCACGGGGAACGTGGTCAATTCTGGCCCAGCATCTCGGCGTCAGTTTCTCGCCCGACCCAACATCCAGCGGGCGAGGCCACTCCTCGCCCATCGGCGCGCCTGGGACTCTGTCGCGATACCGGTCCTCGCTTCCCTGGTTTCTATGACTACCGGCCGCCAGCGCCGATGGGCAGGATACGCCCAAGCCGCGCCCCGCAGGGCAACCACAGGATGTTGGGTGCTTCGCGCACCCGATGCGCTCTAGATTGTAGCGCGAAACCCAAAAGTGTCAACCAGAAATTCTCGAAAAACCCATGCGATTTTCTAACGTTCTCCTGAAGAAAATTGCACTCGCGGCACCCCCTGATCCCGCGTGATCCGGGTCGCTATGGGGTGACCCAGATCATGCACGCCCCAGACTCGGCCGCGCCCTCCGCATCACGGACCAGTCTTCCCTGTGAATTCTCCCATCCCGCCCAGCCGCCGACGCTCAGCCGACGACGATGTTCACGAGCCGGCCCGGCACGACGACCACGCGCCGCACGGTCTTGCCGGCGATGAGTCCCTTCACCCGCTCGTCGGCCAGCGCCGCGGCCTCCAGGGCAGCCGCTTCCACCCCGGCGGGGACAAGGACCTTGGACCGCAGCTTGCCGTTGACCTGGACGGGGACCTCGATTTCTTCCTCCTTCGCGGCCTCGGCGTCATAGGTCGGCCACGGATTGCGGAAGATGCTGGGCGCGCCGCCCAATCGCCCCCAGAGCTCCTCGCAGATGTGCGGGGCGAACGGTGCAAGGCACTGGACGGCCAGCGAGAGCGCCTCTTTCACCGCCCCCGGGTGCCCGGCCTTCTCCGCGCGGTCGCGCAACTCATTCGTCAGCTCCATGATGCCCGCGATCGCCGTGTTGAAGCGGAACGGCGGCTCGAACGCGTCGGTCACGCGCTTGAGAATCTGGTGGGCCTTCCGCCGCAGTGCCCTCGAATCGGGGTCGGAGGGTTGCGCAGCCGAGGGCGGCTGTGCCACATCCCTCAACCGTTCCGCCCAGCCCGTCACCGCGTCCCAGAACCGGTTGAGGAACCGATGAATGCCGATCACCCCCTCGTCCGTGTACACGACGTCCTGGTCGGCCGGCCCCACGAACAGAATGTAGGAGTGCACGGCGTCGGCGCCGGACTTCTCGAACAACTCGTCGGGCGACACGCCGTTGAACTTGCTCTTCGACATCTTAGCCATTTCGACGCGCACGGGCCAGCCGTCGCTCTTCCGCACGAGGCCCTCGATGTCCACTTCGGCGGGGCGCAGCCATTGGCGGTCGAGGACCACGGGCGCGCCGTCGCTCGTGCGCGTCGCCGTGCCGTCCCCGTGCTTGCTCACCTGCTCCTCGGGCACGGGCTCTTTGGTGCCCTTGAGGCAATGGCAGTCGGCCCGGTACGCCGGGGCGCACACCATGCCCTGGCAGAAGAGCCGCTCGAACGGCTCGTCGAAGGCCAGGAGCCCCAGGTCGTGGAGCACCATCGTGAAGAAGCGGGCGTAGATGAGGTGCATCGTCGCGTGCTCGTGGCCGCCCACGTACTGGTGAACGGGGAGCCACGCGTCGCACAGCGCCCGGTCGAACGCCCCGTCGTCCTTCCGCGGCGTCACGTAGCGGAGGAAGTACCACGAGGAATCCACGAAGGTGTCCATCGTGTCGGTCTCGCGGCGGGCGGGGCCGCCGCACTTCGGGCACGTGGCGTTCACGAACTCGGCGCAGCGGGCGAGGGGCGATTCGCCGGTCGGCTTGAACTCGACGTTTGGCGGCAGCTCCACGGGGAGCTGGTCCTCGGGCACGGGGACCTCGCCGCACGTGTCGCAGTAGACGATGGGGATGGGCGCGCCCCAGTAGCGCTGGCGCGAGAGCAGCCAGTCGCGCAGCCGATAGCTCACGGTGAAGTCGCCCACGCCGTGGTCCTTGGCATACTGCGTCATCGCCCGCTTGGCCTCTTCGTTGGGCATCCCGTCGAAGGGGCCGGAGTTCACCTGCACCCCAGGGTCAATGTAGGCCGCCGGCATCGTGTCGGGGTCGAGCGTCTCGCCTTCGGGCTGGATGACGACTTTGATGGGAATCCCGTATTCGCGGGCGAACAGGAAGTCGCGCTGGTCGTGCGCGGGCACGCCCATGACGGCGCCCGTGCCATAGTGCATCAGGGCGTAGTTGGTGACCCAGATCTCGGCCTTCGAGGCGTCGAACGGGTTGACGACGTAGTGCCCCGTGGGAATGCCTTCCTTCTTGCTCTCCTCGCTCGTGCGCTCGATGGCGGACTGCATGCGCAGGCGCTTCACCACGTCGAGCAGCTCGGCCCGTCGCGGGTTGTTGGCCAGCAGCTTCTCGACGTGCGGGTGCTCGGGGGCGATGGCCATGAAGGTCACGCCATAGGTCGTGTCGGGCCGAGTCGTGAAGACGGGCATCCCCTGGCCGTCCAGCGGCGTGCCGGGCGCCGAGAGGGTGAAGTCGAGCCGCGCGCCCTCGCTCCGCCCGATCCACTCCTGCTGCATCTTCAGCACGCTGTCGGGCCACTTGCCCGCGAGCTTCGCGTGGCCGTCGAGCAGCCGCTGGGCGTAGCGCGACATGGCGAAGAACCACTGCTCGAGGTCGCGCTGCTCGACCGGCGTGCCGCAGCGCTCGCAGCCGCTGTCGTGCACCTGCTCGTTCGCCAGCACGGTCTGGCACGAGGGACACCAGTTCACGGGCGCCATCTTCTTGAAGGCCAGGCCCGCCTTGTAGAACTGGAGGAAGAGCCACTGCGTCCACTTGTAGTAGCCAGGGTGCGAGCAGGCGACCTCGCGGGTCCAGTCGTAGCCCCAGCCGGCGCGGATCATCTGCTGGCGCATCTTGTCAATGTTGCGCTTCGCCGACGCCGCGGGCGGCACCCTCGCCGCGATGGCGGCGTTCTCGGCGGGCAGCCCGAAGCTGTCCCAGCCCATCGGCGTCAGCACGTTCTCGCCACGCATCAGGTGGTAGCGGACAACGCTGTCGCCGATGCTGTAGCAGATCACGTGCCCCATGTGCAGCGCCCCGCTCGGGTAGGGGTACATGGTCAGCACGTAGTAGGGCGGGCGCGAGGTGTCGGACGTGTCGCAGCGGAACAGGCCGGTCTCGTGCCAGAACCGCTGCCACTTTGCCTCGATCTCGGCGAACGGATACGACGCCTTGGCCATCGGTGCCTCCTGGCTCAGCCTCAAGCAGCGAGTCGGGATTATAGCACCCCATCCCACCGCGCGCAAGACAATGAAAATCGCCGGCCGTGGAATCTCCTACGGTCAGGACCCGTGACAGGAACGCCCGAGAGGCACCCCTTGGGATCGCCATTGGGCCATCCTCGGCCTTTCGGCTCAGAGTCGCGCGGGGTTCTCCATTTCCTGCGCCCCGATTTGGCGATTCTCGGCCTTCCGGCTCAGGGTCATACAGACTCTACAGAGTCAACCACTTTTTCGCGCGGTGGGGCCAGGCCTCAACTTACTGCTTACCACCAAAGCACCGCCGGATGCCCCCTACAGGCTGTGGCTGCCTCCCGCCGAACCACAATCCGCTGAGTTTCCCAGTCTTCCCAGTCTTCCCGGTTCCTGGGGGAGGTCTCGTGACCCCCACAGGTTGTGGGCACATCCACGACGAACCACAACATATCCCAAGTCCTCCAAGTCGTCCAACTCGTCCAAGTCGGCAGGTTCATGGGGGAGGTCTCGTGAGCCGGTCGAAGCGGGTCGCGTATGATACCATTCCCGCCCCCACCGAGCTTGCCTCGGTGGAGCGGAGGATTGGACACTACCCGGCGACGCCCCTCCCCGCATCCCCCTCCCCGTCCGCCCGACGGCGGACGGGGAGGGGGTGAGGGGGTGGGGTGCGGCTCTCTCTAGTTGTCAATCCCTTGCCCCACCGACGCGAGGTCGGCGGGGGCAGGAACTTCAGCCAGCCGAACACTCACACGCCCACGAGCCGTTCCGTCGTCCTCGCCCGTCCCGTGCGTCAGCCCTTTGGAGTGCGGCATCTCGATGCCGCTTTCCAGAGACCTTGGGGTCAGCGCCGCGCTCAGGACCGCACGAAAAGCGGCGTCAAGCCGCCGCACTCCAAAGGCTCACGCATCGCTCGCGACTGGTCATGCTTCGCTGCACAGTGCCCCCCCCGTTCGGACTCCCGCCTTCAGGCGGTCTTCCCTCCTCCGTCTTCCTGTCCTCATTCCCCTGTCCCTCTTGCTGCCTCACGGAGAAGAGGAACGACAGGGGAATGGGGGGCAAGGGAATGAAGGCAAGGAGCCAGGCGGGGCCGCAACCGCGGATCACGCGGACGGCCACGGATAGAACGGCCAGAGTCCCAACCCGTGCGTCAGCCTTTCGGAGTGCGGCGGCTCGACGCCGCTTTGGGCGCACACCCCGCGCAGCAGAACAGACAATTGAGGTCTGACCCCATCGCCCCATCGCCCCCCAACCCACGGACCTTGCGTCTCCTCTCTGTGTCCCTCAGTGCCCTCTGTGGTGAACGTTCTTCTTCACACCAACTTCATCACGATCTGCTCGTCTAGAATCTCCTTGACGGTGAGGGCGACGATGGCTTTGCCGGCGTGCTTGAAGAAGCGGCCTCGAGGGCGTCCTGCGAGTAGTCGAAGGCGACGAAGAGGCCTCGCCCCAGAAGACTTCGTAGTTGCGGTTGGAGTTGATGTCCACGAGGCCGGAGGGTTTCGGGGCGGAACGGGCGGGGTGGCGCGCGCGGCGCGGTCAGGTGGGCAGCGCGACGCGTCGCCGCCGCTCGTGGGCGTGGAAGGCCGGCCAGTCCAGGCGCACGCCCGCAAGCCATAGCGTCCCCACCGCGCTGAGGAGCGCCTCCGAATCGTGGTGCTGCGCCTGCGGGTGTCGGCACGCGGAGAGCATGAGCGGGCGCGCGGGACCCGGGGGGAGTCTCCTCATGATGTCCGTGAGGGCCTGCCCAGGCCCCACCTCGAGCAGGAGCCCGGCCGGGTCGTCCAGCAGGGGGCTCATCGCCAGGAAGAAGCGGACCGTGTCGCGCAACTGATGCACCCAGTAGTCGGGCCTGGCCATCTGCTCGCCGGCCCAGGTTCCCGACATAGTGGACGCGCAGCGGATCCTGGGCGCGGCAAGCTTCGCCCGCGCGACCGCCTTGCGCAGGTCTCGCAGGATGGGGTCCATCGCCTCCGAGTGGTAGGCCCGCGAGATGGGCAGCCTCCTGCACGGCACTCGGAGCCTCTTGAGCTCTTCCGCCAGGGCATCCGCTCGTTCCAGGGTCCCCGACACGACGCAATGCGTCGGCCCGCTGACGCCCGCCAGCGCGAGCCCGCGGCCGAGGCGCGGGAGCACCTGTTCCTCGGACAGTGCGACCGCGAGCATCGCCCCGGGCGGCAGGCCCTCGACCAGGTGGCCCCGGGCAGCCATGATCCGGAGAGCATCGTCCAGCGAGAAGACGCCCGCGACGCACGCGGCGGTGACCTCGCCCGTGCTGTAGCCGATGACTGCGTCGGGGCGGACGCCCCACTTCAACCACAGTTGCGCCAAGGCGTAGCTGACCACGAAGAGCGCCGGCTGGGCAAACAAGGGCCTGGCCAGTTGCCGCCGAGCTGCCTCCTCCTCGCCCGCCGCGGGGTAGATGACCTGTCGCAGGTCGGCCCCCAGGAGGGGCGTGAGCAGGTCCGCGCAGGCGTCCACCGTCTCCCGGAAGTCGGGCTCGTCGCGGTAGAGACCCAGCGCCATGTTCACGTGCTCCGATGCCTGCCCGGGGAACAGGAGAACGATGGGCCTCCTGGGCGACGAGACGGCTCCCGCCGCGACGCGCTCGGGGGCGCGGCCTTGCAGGGCATCAACCGCCTCCGACGCCGAACGGCAGAGAACCGTCGTGCGATGCGGCAGCGCCTTGCGGCCAACCTGAAGGGTGTAGGCGACATCGGCGAGATTGGCCCCAGGGTGCTCCTCGAGGTGCGCGGCGAGATTGGCCGAGGCCGCATCGAGCGCCGCGGGGGTTCTGCCCGACAGGGCGAGGAGTTGCCAGGGCCGCCTGGGGCCGCTGGGGGAGCGCGGGGGGGCCTCGGTGTCCTGGCGGCGGGAAGCCACGCGATCGGGCATTCATTCCTCTCCTGAAGGCACGACGCGGGCGCCGAACCTGCGCGTCGCGGCACCTATGGCTCAGGGAAGACGGCGGAAATCGCCGTCGCGGACGACCCGGCCCACGGCGTCGAAGTGCTGCATCAGGCCCATCGCATAGCGGCGCGTCGTGCCGAGCAACTGGCGGAACTCGCTCACCGTGGCTTGCCCGTGCTCGCGCAGAAACGCCCCGAACTGCTGCCAGGCCTCCTCGACCGCCTCCGGATGGAACCCGCAAAGCTCGCAGTCCACCAGCTCGCCGCTCTTGATCAGGGCCTCGTAAACCGAGGCGATCTGGGCCGGGGGAAAGGGCAGGCTGGTCTGGAGGTCCTGCGCCGTCGGCGGCATGAAGGGCCGGGCGAGGCACGCCTCCACGATCGCCTCCCGGATGGCAACCTGCCGGTCGTCGAGCTGCACGCGATGCGTCGCCAGGGCGGTCGTGTCGCCCACGGCACGGAGCTTGCCTGCTGCGACCAGCTCGGTCAGGATCGCGGCGAACACGTCGTCGGCGAACAGGCGCTCGGGGTCCACCCTGGCGCCCAGCGCAGCGACGGAGAGGCCGGTGGCCAGAAGGGGCTTCTCCTTGTGGTACGCGGCGAGGGCGTCGAGGGCGCGGCCGGCAATGGCGTCGGCAAGCTCGCGGTCGTAGAGCCAGGCGTCGGCGCCCGTGGGCACGGAGCGGATGGCGTCGCCGAGCGCGGCCTCGACGTCGGCCCGGCTCTCGCCCAGCCGCGGGCACAGCGCGCTCAGGCGCAGGGGGGCATCGGCCTTGTGGAGCTCGTGCGCGATGGCCGCGGGAAGGCCCGCCTCGGCGATCCCCTCGAGAGCAATCGCGGCCTCGACCCGCTGACGGCGATGCTTCAGGGGATGAGCATCCAGCACCTGGCCGCCGCCCAGCGTGGCCTCGCCGCCCACCGTTCGCAGGATGAAGCGGTCGCCCCGGCGGGCCACCACCTGGCCCGCGAGCCGCAGTTGAGCCCAGCCCTGCTCGCCCGGCTCCAGCCGCAGGCGGTCGAGGAGCACGAGCCGGGCAGGCACCTCGCTGGTGCCGAGGTGGAAGCTCACCGACGTCCCGTGCTTGACGGCATGCGCCTGGTTGCGGTCGAGGACGACCAGGCCGTCCACCATCGAGGCGGGCACGAACCCGCCGCGGGTGCACGCCACGTCGCCACGCGACAGCTCGTCGTGCTTGAGGCCCGAGAGGTTCAGAGCGGCGCGTTGCCCGGCGAACACCGCTTCCACGGGCGTGCCGTGCCACTGGAGGCCGCGGATCCGGGCGACCATGCCGCGGGGCAGAATGTCCACCTCCTCCCCCACCCGCAGCGAGCCGTTGCTCACGGTGCCCGTGACCACGGTGCCGTGGCCGGCCATGGCGAAGGAGCGGTCGATCGGCAGGCGGGCCAGCGCGCCGGCGTGCCGCTCGGGCACGCGCGCCGCCACCTCGGCGATCCGGCCCCGCAACTCGTCCACGCCGGCCCCCGTGACGCTGGAGACGGGGATGATGGGCGCCTGGGCGAGGAAGGTGCCCGCCACGGCGTCGCGGACCTCCTCGGCGACCAGCTCGACCATCTCGGCCTCCACGAGGTCAATCTTGTTCAGGGCGACCAGCCCGTCGCGGACGCCGAGGAGGTCGAGGATGGCCAGGTGCTCGCGGGTCTGGGGCATCACCGAGTCGTCGGCAGCGACGACGAGGATGGCGAAATCAATGCCCGTGGCGCCCGCCACCATCGTGCGCACGAAGCGCTCGTGGCCGGGCACGTCCACGATTCCCACGCGGGTGCCGTCGGGCAGGTCGAGGTAGGCATAGCCCAACTCGATGGAGATCCCGCGCCGCTTCTCCTCGGGCAACCGGTCCATCTCGATGCCCGTCAGGGCCTGCACGAGGGCGCTCTTGCCGTGGTCAATGTGCCCGGCGGTGCCGGCGACGAGGTGCTTCATTCGATTCCCGATTGGCGAGAGGCGAGGCGGGAGATGCAGGCCACGATGTCGTCGCGGTCGCCGGGGAGGAGGGTGCGCAGGTCGAGGCCGAAGCGGCCCTTGCGGAAGCGCCCGAAGATGGGCGGCTCGTGGGCGCGGAAGGCCCGGTCCAGCGCATCGGCGGCAATCCCGGGCGCCTCCAGCCACAGGACCGCCGTCGGCTGAGTCTCCCCCGGGAGCGAGCCGCCGCCGATCGAGCTCTCGTCGGGCTCGATGCTCCGCGTCCATTCTGGGGCCACGCGGGCGATGGCCCTGGCGAGCCGGCGGGCCTCGCGCGCCAGGTCGGCGACGGGACGGTGAATGAGGCGCATCGTCACCGTGTCAGGCGGCCCCTGGGGCTGGAGGTGTGCGCGGAGAGCGGCCTCGAGCGCGGCGAGGGTCATCTTGCCCGCCCGCACGGCGCGCTTGAGCGGGTGGCGGCTGATGCGCTGGAGCAGGTCCCTGCGGCCGACGATGCCGCCGCCCTGCGGGCCGCCGAGCAGCTTGTCGGTGCTGAACGTCACGATGTCGGCCCCGTCGGCGACCGCCTGCCGGACCACCGGCTCGTTGGCGAAGACCGGCTCGTCGTTGGGCAGCAGGAGCCCGGAGCCGGCGTCGAAGACAAGGAGCGTGCCCGAGCGGCGGGCCAGCTCGGCAAGCTCCTTCAGCGGCGCCTCGCTGGTGAAGCCCAGGATGCGGAAGTTGCTCGGGTGGATCTTCAGGATGGCCGCGGTGTCGGGGGTGAGCGCGGCCTCGTAGTCGCGGACGCGGGCGTGGTTCGTGGTGCCCACTTCGACCAGTTGCGCCCCGCTGCACGCGATGATCTCGGGGAGGCGGAACGAGCCGCCGATCTCCACCAGCTCGCCACGCGAGCAGACCACCCGCTGCCCCGCCGCGAGCGCGGTGAGCGTGAGGACGACGGCTGCCGCGTTGTTGTTCACCACCGTCGCCGCCTCGGCCCCCACGAGGCGCGTCAGGAGGCCGGCCACGTGCGCCTCGCGGTGCGAGCGCTCGCCCGTCGCAACGTCCACCTCGAGGTTGCAGTAGCCGCTCGTGGCCTCGGCGAGGGCGTGGAAGATCCCGCCGGGACCCAGGGGCGAGCGCCCGAGGTTCGTGTGGATGATCACACCGGTCGCGTTGATGACCCGGCGCAGCGCGAACCGGGTCGGCGGCTGAAGCCGCTCGACGACCCTGGCGGCCACGAGCGCCGCGGCATCGCCCTCTGGGGGTGCCTCGGCGCCGGCCTTGCCCCGCTCGTCGCGCAGGGCGGCCACGCACTCGCGCACGCACTGCACCACCACCTCGCGGCGCAGACCGTCCAGGAGCGCGCGCACGGCCGGCTGAGCCAGGACCGACTCGACGCTGGGAATGCCGAGCAGATTCATCGCGACTGATCCTCTGGCCATCGGGGACGACGTGTGCCCCGTATTGTAACCGCGCCGCCGGCGGCGATCAAGGCCGAGCGAAAAGCGAATGGATTCCCTTGACTTCCCGATCTCCGCAGCAGTATAATCTAGGTACGGTCCGAGATACCCGGTGAGGTCGGCTGCGTGTTCCCCGTGACCCGCAGACCGTTAGCGCAACGGTGGGACAGGAGTTCGCAGATGGCATCGCCGCGGCGGTTCTGGGCAGCTCTGGCAATCGTGGTGGCGTGTGTGTGGGCAAGCGCGGGCATCGCGTCGGCCGTGGGCCTGCCCGAGAGGACCCATCGCAACACTCGCGGCGACCGGAAGCCCCTGCGGTACTACGTCCTCCAGGTGCTTGGCGTGGGCGGACAGGTGACGTTCGAGGTCTGCGGCGACATCGAGTACAGGGAGCGCCTGAGGGACTACCGGGAGGAGTTCGAGACCGCCGCGAAGGAGTGGACCAAGGCGAAGGCCGACGCCAAGAGGCGCAAGGAGGAGTTCAAGGACGCCCCGCCCAAGGGCCCGAAGCTGATCAAGAAGATGGACGGGAGCTTCAAGAAGGAGGAGGACGCCCGGGCCGCCGCCGAGAAGTTCCAGAAGCAGTGGGATGAGGCCATGGAGAAGAGGCAGGCCAAGAAAGAGGGCACCGCCAAGGAGGAGGAGAAGAAGGAATAGCCCTGCGGCCCCGAGCCGACTGGAGCTTGTCTCACGCCCGCGAGCCTCTCATTCGAGGCCCGCGGGCGTGTCGTTTTGCGGGGGCCGAGCCGGCCTATCGGCTGCGAGTGCCCAGGTCGTAGCTGAGCATCGGCACCTGGTAGTAGCCCATGGCAGCCATCACGACGTCGAGGCGGTAGAGAGGGTCCTGCATCAGGCAGGGGCGGCGGTCCGTGGCGGGGATGGTGGCCGTGTAGATGCGCATCTCGCCGGGGAGGGTCGTGATGATCTCCTCGCGCCAGTCGCCCAGGATGTCGGCCGTGGCCACGTAGGCGCCCTCAAGCTTCGGCGCCAGCTCTCCCCCGCGGAACTTGCGGATGCGCCCGCTGTGGAGAAGCTCGCGCTGCGGGTCGGCGTCCCAGTAGACGGTCCTCGGCCCGAAGCCCTTGATCTCATCCTGCTCGATCACCTCGCCCTTGGCGGCGTGCAAAAGGCCCCAGGCGAACTGCTTCTTCTCGTCGGTGTCGGCGCTATAGCATTCCGCCCCCGGGAACCGCGGGTCAATGTCGCTGCACAGGCCGCAACTGTGCACGTGGCGGGTCGGCTTGCTGATGCCCCAGAGGATCTTGCCCGTCGCCGCGTCCACCATGCACATGCCGTTGCCCTTCTGCTGGCGGCTCTCGATGCCGAAGTAGATCTCGAGGCCAGGGCGCGCGGGGTCGAGGTCGCCGACGTAGAGGTGGTCGGGATGGCCCAGCCCCGCGGCCCAGAGGCTCTTGCCAGTGTCGTCAATCACGAAGGACCCGAGCACCAGCTCGTCGCGGCCGTCGGCATCCACGTCGGCGGCGTGGAGCCAGTGTGCGCCGGCGCCCCAGTAGGTTCGCGGCTCCTTCTCGTTGGTCCAGCGCCAGCGCTCGGCGAGCTTGCCGTCGCGGAAGTCGTAGGCGATGACGGTGATGATATTGTAGGTGCCGCGCTCGACGATGAGGCTGGGGGTCTTGCCGTCGAGGCAGGCCACGCCGAGCTGGTTGCGCGAGGCATAGTTGTAGGCGCGCGCGCCCTGTTTCTTGAAGGCGTCGCGCGAGGGCCAGCCAATCTGTGCCCTCGGCTTGCCGGTGAGGCCGTCGAGAATGGTCAGGTATTCGGGGCCGGACTGCACGCGGCCATCGGCGTCGCGGGGATCGCCCTCGCCGGTCTTCACGGCGACCTCAGCCTTCCCGTCGCCGTCCAGGTCGTAGACGACGTAGGGCGAGTACCAGATGCCGGTCTCGATGGCCCAGCCGAGGTCGTGGCGCCACAGGAACGCGCCGTCGCCACGATACGCCTCGAGCTGGTAGGGCGTTTGGCTGCGCTTCCAGTACTTCTCGTAGGGGTCAATGTTGGTGTTGGGCTGCTTGAGGACGAAGTCGAGGCGCCCGTCGCCGTCGAGGTCGGCAATGCCGATCTTCTGGAGCGTGTGCTTGCCGTCGAGGCGAATCGAGACATACCCCGCCGCGCCCTCCCCCGCCGTCACGACGGCCTTGCCCAGGTTATCGGCCTTCCCCGCCTCGCGGAGGATGTAGGCGTATTCGGCGCCCGCGGCCGCCGAGCCGTCGAGAAAGTCGGTCGTCTTCGCGATGGGCTGCTCGTTCAGCTTCCCTGGCGCGGTGCCGCCGGCCGAGCGATAGAGGTCGAAGGCGAGCCCCGGCGCGTCGGCCTCAAGGAGCCGCCAGCCGATGTAGACCTTGCCGTCCTGAGTCCGCACGGCCACCAGGCCGCGGTCGAGGGTCTCGCGGGCGCGCCCCTGGACCTCGGCTGCCCGACACAGGACCGACAGGGCGGACACGACGCACAGAACACGGAGAGAGACAGGCTTCATCGGGCGTGGCTCCTCAGCGGGTTTGGCCAGGCGTTGTGGCGCCCGGCGTGCAGTACGGCCCGCAGACGCACACGTAGTCGTCGGGGCCTTGCTGGACGGTGTCGCGGAGCTCCGCCCACATCGCGGGGGTCTCGAGGCAGAGGGCGATGGGCGTGTGGGGACTCACGCGGCAGATCTCCTCGGCGAGGAAGCGGTGGATCTCGGCGCGGGCCTCGTGGGGCAGCGGGCCGTAGCGCTTGCCCTTAAGGAACGGCGCGGCGCCGCGGATCGCCGGCACGTACTGCTCATCGAGCAGCCCGAAGTCCAGGCACTCGGCCGCGAGGTCGGCATCCATCCAGCCGAACATGCACAGCGAAATCACGTCGGGCCGGGTGCATCGGAACATCAGCTCTATCAACTCGCGGTTCTCCTCGCGCCAGCCCTTCACCGGGAGGATGGGCGAGAAGCGGAAGCGGACGTGGTAGCCGGCCTCCTGGCACTTGGCGGCGGCCTCGATGCGGCGGTCCCACGCCGCCGTTTCGGGCTCGATCACCGTGCTCTGCGTCCGCGCGCTCACGCTCCACTGGATGATGGTCTGGCCGTTGTGCTCGTAGTCGAGCATGAAGTCCACGTTGTCGCTCTTGCCCGTGTAGAGGAGCAGGTAGTTCTTCTTCTGTTGGGCGAAGTACTCGACCACGAGGCGAGTGGCGTCGTACTCGGGCTCGAAGGCATTGATGTCGGTGCGGTTGTCCCACTTGTAGATCGTCTGCGGCGGGTCGAGCTCGCGGATGCGGCGGTCGGCGTAGGCCAGGAAGTCCTCGATGTCCACCGCAAGGTTGATCACCGAGCCGAACCAGCAGTAGGCGCAGCGGAAGGGGCAGCCCCACACGGTGTGGAACTCCCAGGCCGGCTGGCACACGCGGTTCTCGGCCTTTCGCCAGGCGGGGACGCCATCGGCTCGGTAGTCGAAGCCAAAGTAGCCGTGGAGGCAGGCGGTATTGAGCTGGGGGAATCGCTCCAGGCGCTGCTTGCGTTCGGCCTTGGTGTGGTGGTTCTTGAGCGTGTTGAGGACGATGGGCGGGTCGGCGGGGCACGCCACCTGCCCCCACCGGCGGCCCTTGTCCCAGCCCTCGCCCTCGACGATCTCGGCGAGGCGGGCGTCCGTGACGCCCCGCTCGACGTGGCCGCAGTCCATGGCCGTCAGCATCCGCTCGACTCGGCGGACGCATCGCTCGTCGCGCTCGACCCCCTCGGTCACATACACAGCCGGCGGCTTCAGGCGGCGGAACATCCGGTCTGCTCCTCGGGGGCAAGCTCAGTAGGTGCCCGGGATGCCTTCGTCGTTGCGGACGGCGACCTTGTAGGGATGGCAGGCGAGCTTGCGGGCGCCAGGGACGCTCTCGGGGCCACAGCCGCACACGTAGTTGGTCGCCGTGAAGCCGAGCTTGGGGCCGAAGAGCTTCCACATCTCGAAGCTCTCGGTGGAGAGCGACACGGGCACGTCGGGGTTCCACTTGCGGATTTCGCTGAGGTAGTGGTCGTAGATCTCCGCCCTCTGGGCGAGCGGGAACGGTTGGGTTCGCGTGTCCTTGGTCGTCTCGCGCGCGCCGCGGGCGGCCCGCACGAAATCGGGGTCGAGCAAGTCCTCGCCCAGCCGTCGCGTCATCTCGTCAATGTCCATCCACATGAAGCAGCAGAGGCTGATCACGTCGGGACGGGTCTTCTCGAAGACCAGCCTCACGGCCTCGGCGGCGTCCTCGCGCCAGGTCTTCACGGGGATGATGGGCTTGAACTTGTAGCGGATCTGGATGCCGGCGTCCTGGGCGACGCGGGCGGCCTCCACCCGCTGCTCGGCCGTGCCGGTCTTCGGCTCGATGAGGCGGCTCTGGGTCGCGCCGCTCACGCTCCAGACGATGATCGTGCCGCCGTTGTGGTCCACGTTCCCCATCCACTCGGTGTTCCACGTCTTCGTGTGGATGACGAGGTAGCGGCCTTTCAGTGTGCCGAAGAACTCCATCAGCGGGCCGAGGGTGGCGTGCTCGGGCTCCAGGCAGATCGGATCGCCGTCGTCGTCGAGCAGATAGGTGGTCTGCCAGGGGTGCCGCTCGATGATCTGGCCGAGCCAGTGGCAGTATTCCTCGACGTTGACCGAGCAGATGAGGAGGCCGCCGAACCCGCAATACTTGCACTGGTGCACGCAGCCGTTCTGGAGGTGGATGCGCCAGCAGGGGCGGCACACCTTGTCGTGACGGTGCGGGTCGCCCTCGAGATTGTAGTTGGCCCAGTTGAACGGCCCGTAGCCGAGGAGCTGGAGGTCGGGGGCACTCTTGCAGCCCACCGAGCGGAGGGCCTCGCGGCGCTCGGCGAGGCGGCCGTCCCAGCGGAAGGTGTTGAACAGCAGAATGGGGTCGCGCACTTCGCCGAGGGTGCCCATCGGCACGCGGTTCTTTGCGATGCCCACGTCGTTGATCAAGCGAGGCAGGTCGGCGTCGCTGTAGACGATGGGTTCGAGGGGCTTCTGAAGCGCGCGGACCACGCCGTCCACGCGGGCGCGATAGCGCTCGTCGGCCATCACGCTGTCGTGGACGTATATGGCCGGAGGCTCAATGGGATACACGGCTCAGACTCCGAGAAGTGACTATGCCTCCCCCGCCTCACGCAGAGCTTCCTGGGCCAGGGGCGCAGAAATGCGAAAGCCCAAAGTTCGGAGGCGCTCCACTTCCGCTGCCAGGGAGGGAAGCATCCCTCGCTTGCGGGCCGCGAGCAACAACCCAACGGTCCCCACTGGCTCCAGGCCCATACGGCGAGCGGTTCGCCGCGCATCCAGGTCGTCCAAAGCAACGCTGCTGACCCTCTCCTGGAGCGCTTGGGCGATGACATGTCGCTCCCCCGGGCCAAGGTCGGGCAGGAGCCGAAGGAATTCCGGCCGCGTCCACGTGCACTCTTTCAGCCAGCCGCTCAGCCGGGCCTCCATCTGCTGAGCCGCGTCGTCGCGCTTGGCTCTAACCTCGGCCAGAACGACGGAGGGCACAAGGACCTCGTTGACACCCAGGCAGAGCAGGTCCAGACGGTCGAGTTTGGCGAGAAAGATGACGGGGGAAGCGTTGGTGAGGCGTCGAGTCACTGCCGCGCCAGCTCCCGAGCAGCCGCGATCTCATGGACGACTTCCTCGTCCTTCAGATTCACGGCAGGCACGCCATACTGGGCAAGAGCCTGGAGGAAGTCCAGCCGCGGCATGCCCGCTATCTCGGCGGCCACCCCGAGCGACACGCGGCCCATGTCGTAGAGCTTCGCCGCGAAAAGGATCCGCGACTCCCTGGAGAACTCTTCGTCGGACATCTTCAGGGACTGAGGCAAACCGTCGGGGATGGGTATCGAGAGCACTTTCTCACTCATCGTGGCTGCCCTGGCTGTGTCTCGCCGAACTCCCCCTCACCACACTCAGTGTACTCCCTAAGGGCGCGGGCTGTCAAGCCTTCGCTGACGCATAGCAGCACGCCCAGAACAACTCACGGCACGACCCCAACGGCGCGAACGACGGCTTGGCGGGGCTTCAGCGTCTCCGAGCGCTCGTCGCCATCTGCCAGCCGATAGCGGAAGGCGTGCTCGCTATCATCCCAATTCGTCATCGCCACTGCAAGCTGGCCGTCGGCGGCACGCCAGAGGGTGGCCATCGCGGCGGGGAGGACGGCTCGGTGGGCGCCCTTCGCGCCCCAGCCGCGGTTCCAGGTCATCTCGATCCTCGGCACGTCGCTCAGCGGCTTCACCTCGCCGAGCAGCTCGCCGTAGACCATGAACTTCGCGGCGGCGAGACGCTGCTTCGCCAGGTCGCGCAGGTACTCGGCCTTCGCGCGGTTCTCGGGCGCGAGCAGCTCGAAGCCCATCCAGCCGAGCTGGCAGCCCCAGAGCCAGTCGCGGCCCTGCGAGGCGCAGAAGGCCCGCAACTCGTCGTTCACCGCGCTCGGGCTGGAGAAGTAGACCGTGTGGCCGCTGTAGACCGCCGTCATCATCGGGATTTCGTTGTCGTAGCGCGGGTTCCACACGAGGAAGGCGTTCACGTTGTCCATATACGGCTCGGCGTCGTTCTCGGTGGTGAGGATCACGTCGCGGCCGTCGGCGTGGGCCATCTGCATGATCGGCGCGAGCATCGTGCGGTAGCCCTCGACCCAGTGGGCGCCGCCGCCGATGGGGTGGCCGTGGGACTTGTCGTGGCAAAGCTGGGGCGCAGCCGCGGCGATCTGGTCAATGTAGATGGCGTTGACGCCGCACTCGGTCATCAGCCGCCGGCAGATCTCCTGCACCTTCTTCTGCCAGAAGGGCGTGGCCGGGCACATGCACGCGAGCTTGCGGCCCGAGCCGTACTCCTCGAGGTACGGCTTGCCATCGGGCGTCTTGCAGGCGAAGGGCAACGCCTCCTTGAAGTTGTCGTTCCCGCTGTCCCACAGCCGGCCGTTGATGTAGGGCATCACGACCATGCCCTTGCTCGTCAGCTCCTTCACGGCCTCGGCGAAGCCGGGCTTCGTGGGGAAGTAGTTGGGGTAGTACGTGTCGAAGGGGATTTCGTGCCAGTTGTACCAGTGGATGCCGATGGGCACCTCGAAGAGCTTCGCCGCCTCGTGCATCTTGGGCACAACCTCTTTGGCGTGGCCGCCGCCGAGCATCCAGAGGCCGAGGCCCGTGAGTGCCTTGGGCATATCCTTCCGCGAGGCGATGGGGCCTTTCTGGGTCCAGGGCGCCTCGGCCAGCGCCCACTGGCGATAGAGCTTCGCCCCCTGCCACCAGTCCCCGCGGTACGCGCCGACCACGATGGGGAACCGCGGGCGATAGGCGTTCCCCGCCACGCCGCGCTCGGGCGCGGGGATCTGGAAGTGGAACTCGCCGAGCGGGACGAGCGAGAAGCGCTTCGGCCAGGCCTGCGGGTCGTGGCAGGCCAGGTAGAGGCCGCTCTCGCCCCGGTTCACACACAGGAACTGCATGGGCCACTGGTACGACGGATAGGAGCCGGTCTGGCGGTCCTTGCCCTCGCGGTAGAGCATCCCCCAGTTGCCCCGGGACACGGCGACGTCGGGCCGCGCGTCCGGCCCGATGTTCGCCATCACGGGGAAGAAGACGTCCCACACGCCGTAGCGCTTGCTACAGCACTCGACCTCGATGTTCCATTCGGTCGTCGCGGCGCCCTTCCGCACGATGCGGACCGCGACCGCGACGATGCACGGCTCGTCGGGCAGCGCGATCTCGTCCCATCGGAGCGCGAGGCCATCCTTCGAGGCGGTCGCCGAGGTCTTCGCCGCCACACGGTTGTCGAACACGATGGGCTTGAGCGCCTTGTCGTCCGAACGCAGCTCGATCCGCCAGAGAAGCGGCTTCGGGTCCGGCGACGCCACGAGGGGCTGGCCGTGAGCGGTCAGGCGGCTGAGGCCCAGGCCGGCCGACTCGTCGGCGAACTCGAGCGTCAGGCCCCCGCACTCGAGGCGGTGGCCGCCTGCGATCGCCGCGCCAGCGACAGCGGCGAGCAGGCATGTGAGGCCCAGTGTGTGCATGAGGCTGTCCCCGAGGTCCACCAGAAACGCCTTCGCCGGGTCGCCACCACCATGCCATGCGCGGCCTGGCAAGTCAAACACCCCGCGCCACGCGAGACAAGGTTGCTGGCTTCATTCTCGCGGCGTGGGGACACGCCGCCCAAACACCACCACGACAACGAGGAAGACCGTAGGCACGAACCGCCAGATTCGGGATCGGATTCGCGCGCGTAGATGCCTTGACGCCGCGTGGGGAGGTGCTACAATGCTCCTTGGCTACCTCGTGTTGCAGGAGGCGAGCGTTTCAACAGGGCACGTGCGCGTCTCAATGCGGCGCGATCCAGCGTTGTAGTGTAAGGATTCGGGATTTCCCGCATTCCGGTGAAAAGTGCGGGCAGCCCGGGAGAGGAGACAGGCAATGAAACGGCGTGCGTGGATACGGCTTGCGGCTCTGTGCCTCGTCGCCAGCCTGTGGGTGGCCGCGGCGGCGGGCGAGGTCACGATCACCTTCTACCACACCTCCGACCTGCACGAGCACGCGGGGCCGCTCGCGCGGATCGCCGGCTTCGTCCGGGAGCAGCGGGCCGCGAAGAAGAACGTGGTGTTCCTCGACACCGGCGACTGGTTCAACAAGGGCGATCTGACCGACCTGGGCACGCGCGGGGAGGCCATGGCCGCCCTGATGGGCGCCATGGGCTACGACGCCATCATCCCAGGGAACCACGACTACGCGCACGGCACCAAGCGGCTGGCCGAGCTGATCGACAAGTACGAGCTGCCCGTCACCGCCGCCAACTGCACCTGGCCCGACGCGCCGCCGCGGCACGTCAAGCCCTACAGGACCTTTGCCTTCGACGGCGTGACCGTCGCGGTGATCGGCACCGCCACGCCCAACATGGGCGAAGCGGCGGACCGCTTGCTCCAGGTCCGCCCCATCGCTCCGACGGTCGGCGAGCTCCTCCCCAAGCTCGAGAACACGGCCGGCATCATGGTCCTGATGACCCACCTGGGGCCGCCGGAGGACCAGGGGCTCATCCGCGCCCTGCCCCGCGCCGACATCCTCTTCGGCGGCCACCACCACAGGCAATTCGGGAAGCTCAACTTCGACGGCAAGCACAAGACGATCCTCCAGCATTCCGGCTTCTTCGGGGACCATATCGGCGAGGTCGTCATCACGTGGGACGGGCAGAAGATCGCCGGCCGCGAGGCGCGGCTCATCAAGGTCACGCCTCAGATGCCCGAGTGCCCCAAGGTCGCGGCCATTCGGGCCAAGTACCTGCCTCAGCGCTGAATAGCCGTGCGCGACTCGGGAGCAGGCCCGGCCCCGCCGCCCCTTGCCGTTCCGCCCGCCATGCGGTATGATGCTCGGCGGGGGGGAGCGCCCGGAGCGAGGCATGTTGGTCTGCGGCATTGACGTCGGGGCACGCACCGCGAAGATCGCCATCGGCGATCCCGCTGCGCCCGATGCGTTCACGTGGCAAGTCGCCGACACGGGCCACGACCCCGCCCGAACGGGCCATCGCCTCTTCGACGAGGCGCTGGCCGCGTGCGGCGCGCGGCCCGACGACGTCGCCTGCACGATCGCCACGGGCTACGGCCGCGCCGCCCTGCCCTTCGCCACGGCGACTGTCACCGAGATCTCCTGCCACGCGCGCGGCGTGCGCCACCACTTCCCCGACGTGCGGGCCATCGTGGACATCGGCGGGCAGGACAGCAAGGTGATCGTCCTCGACGAGCGGGGCGCCGTGGCCGACTTCGCGATGAACGACCGCTGCGCCGCGGGCACCGGACGGTTTCTCGAGATCGTCGCACGCATCCTCGACCTCGATCTCGACCAGCTTGGCGAGGTGGCGGCGCAGGCGTCGCGGCCCGCCGCCATCACGAGCATGTGCGCCGTCTTCGCCGAGAGCGAGGTCGTGGGCCTGCTCGCGCGCGGCACGCCGCGACAGGACGTGTTGGCGGGCGTCCACGCCTCGATCGCCTCGCGGATTGCCACGCTGGCCTCGCGCCTCAACGTGCGGCCGCCGGCCGTGTTCACGGGCGGCGTGGCCAAGAATGCAGCGATGGTGCGGGCCGTGAGCCAGGCGCTGTCGCTGGACCTCGCCATTCCGCCAGAGCCCCAAGTCACGGGCGCGCTCGGCGCCGCGCTCATCGCGGCGGAGCGCGCGAAACAGGCAAACTGAAAGGAACACGCCATGGAGGAGGACGTCGTCCTGATCGCTCGCTTCGACACGCCTTTCGAGGCCGAGGAGGCCCGCATCGCCCTCGAGGAGGAAGAGATCGAGTGCATGATCACCGACGAGCTGACGGGCGACCTCGGCCTCGTCGGGTGGTCGAACCCGGGCGGCGTGAAGCTCCTCGTCCGCGCGGAGGATGTCGAGCGCGCCGTCGCGGCCCTCGCCCAGACCCCTGCGGCGAACGACCTCGTCATCAAGCCACAGAAGGATGCCGGCAGCGAGGCCGAAGCGTAGCCGGCATCGGCACAGCGCTCTCCCGGGCGCAAGGAGCCGACGATGGCAATCCCCTTCCTCGCCAAACAGGCGCAGCTCGAGGCGAAGATCGCCGATTGGACCGAGATCGCCGGGCCGAGGCTGCAAGTGGATTCCCTCGCCTCGTTCAGCGGCCACAAGGTCTACGCTCTCACGCTCAGCGACTTCGCGGTGCCGCTGGAGCGCAAGCGCCGCTGCTACTTCTCGCAGCCTCACGCCCACGAGCCGGGCACCACGGCCGGGATGGTGGATGTGATCGAGCAGCTCGTGACCGGCAAGGACCTCGCCGGCACCCCCACCCGCCTCGACATCGAGAAGGTGCTCGCCAGGACCCTGCTCACCTTCAACCCCATCGGCAACCCGCAGGGCCGCGAGGCCGCCCCCGTGCTCTGCTGGGACGGCTCGAAGTACTCCAACAACCAGTTCTGGTGCTGGATGCGCGGCGAGGACCCCGACAACCCGGGCAAAATGTGGAAGCGGCTCGGCCTCTGGGACCGCCGCGTCGAGAAGGCCCCCGACCCCGTCGGCATCGTCTACGAGCAGATTGACGAGTTCCGCTACGTCGAGCCGAACCGCAGCCACCTGTCGTCCTTCTTCAGGCTCTTCTTCCAGCTCGACAAGCAGTTCCGCTACGAGGCGTGGCTCGATCTCCACCAGACCGAGTTCGAGAAGTCGAAGCACGACTGCATGATCCTCCTCCCGCTCAAGGGGCTTGCCGAGGGGCAGATCCTCGACGACGACACGGCCTGGGGCCAACGCATCGTGGACGCCTGGGCCAGGGCAGGCTATCGCCCCCAGCCCAAGCCCGTCGCCCTCGGCTACACGGGCGAGCAGGCCGAGTACTTCCGCAAGAACTGGGGCGAACTGCACAAGCGCATGCGCATCATCAGCACCGAGGTCAAGAACAACGCCGCCGACGCCACGCCCGACTTCCAGATCAAGACCCAGGCCATCGCCATCGAGGAGAGCATCAGGAGGCTCCTGTGACCCGCGCCATGCTCGCGCTGAGCCTTGCCTCTGCGGCCATCTCCGCCCTCGCAGGCGCAGGGAAGCCGAAAGCGCCGCCCGCGCCCATCGAATACGGCCGCGGGCGCCAGGTGGGCGCCCTGGCCGACGAGAGCATTGACGAGAGCAGCGGCCTGGCGCCCAGCCGCCTCACCCCGGGCGTCTTCTGGACCCACAACGACTCGGGCGATCAGCCCCGCATCTTCGCCTTCAACGCGAAGGGCGAAGACCTCGCTGCCTTCGACATCCAGGGCGCCATCAACCGCGACTGGGAGGACATGGCCTCCTTCCCCAGAGGCGACGACGGTCTCCTGGTCCTCGCCGACGTTGGCGACAACGCCGCCGACCACGACGACTGCACCCTCTACCTCCTCCGCGAGCCCCGCCTCGACCCCCGGAAGCGCGGCGTCCGCGGCAAGCTGAAGGTCGAACTCGCCATTGACTTCCGCTACGAGGACGGCCCGCACAACTGCGAGGCCGTCGCCGTGGACACCACGTCGAAGACCATTCTCCTCGCCACCAAGGCCCTCGCCGAGACCTCCAAGGTCTACGCTCTCGCCATCCCCCGGAAGACCGCCCGCGACACCGTTCTCGTGGCCAAAACCATCGCCATGCTGCGACTCCGACTGGTCACAGGCATGGATGTCTCGCCCGACGGGCTCCGCGCCATCGTGCTCACCTACGGCAACGCCTACGAGTTCACGCGGGGTCCCGACGAGGCGTGGGCCAAGGCATTCGCCCGGATGCCGCGGATGATCGCCGTGCCGCCGCGGCGCCAGGGCGAGGCCATCTGCTACGGCCCCGACGGCAAGACCCTCTACCTCACCAGCGAGGGCGCCCCCTGCCCCTTCATCGAAGTGCCGGCGCTCGCGGGCAAACCCAAGGAGTAGCCGCCATGCCCAAAGGCCGCATCTGGCCGAGCGAGGCCAAGGTCGTCCAGGACCCGGCATCGGGAATCGAGATTCGCCAGCTCACCGACTACCTCGGCCACAGCCATCACCTCTACTTCACGAACCCCGGCTGGTACGCGGGCGGCCGGAGGCTCCTCTTCGGCTCCGACCGCGAGAACCGCACGGACCTCTTCGCCCTCGACCTCGAATCGGGCGAGATCACGCAACTCACCGATCTGCCACTCGTCCCCCCGCCCCACGAGACGAGCTTCCTCTCGACCTGCATCAATCCCACTCGGGACGAGGCGTATTTCTGGTACGAGCGGCGCATCCTGGCCCTCGACCTCGCCACCCTCGAGCTTCGCCCCCTCTGGGAGGCGCCCGAGGGCTTCCGCCGCTCGATGCTCAACTGCACCGCCGACGGCCGCTTCGTGTGCGCCGGCGTCTTCGAAGACCTCTCTAACCGCTTCAGGATTGACTACTTACGCGGCTACGTCGGCTTCCGCGAGACCTGGGCCTCCAATCCCCTCAGCCGAATCGTCCAGGCCGCCGTGGACGGCTCGGGCGCCGAGGTCGCCTGGGAGGAACGCTACTGGATCGGCCACGTCAACACATCGCCCACCCAACCCCACCTCCTCACCTTCTGCCACGAAGGCCCGTGGGACAAGGTAGATAACCGCATGTGGTGCCTCGACTTACGCACCCGCAAGGCCTGGCCCCTCCGCGAGCGCGAGGGCCAGGAGGCGGTCGGCCACGAATACTGGCTCGCCGACGGCCTGCACATCGCCTATCACGGCCGCTGGCCCGATGGACGCAAGTGCTTTGGCCGCATACGCTTCGACAACACCGACCGCACCGAGGTGAGCTTCCCCCACGAGACGGGCCACATGCACTCCAACGACTTCGACCTCCTCGTCGGCGACGGGTCGCCCTACGTCCGCCTCTGGCGCTGGAACGGCAGCGGCTTCGACGGCCCTCGCATCCTCGCCGAGCACCGCTCGAGCATGCACATCCAGAAGACCCACGTCCACCCCCGCTTCAGCCCCGACGGCTCGCACGTCGTCTACACCAGCGACCGTTCGGGCTACGGCAACGTCTACCTGGCCCCCGTGCCCCCCTTCGGCTCCCTCCCCGAAGTGCCTGCGGGCAAGTGACCGACGCCGGCAACGCAGCCCGCGTGGGTCTTGAGGTAGTTTCTTAACTGGTCGAGCCCGGATCCGAGCCAGCGGTCCCCACAACATCCCGTGGCAAGCCACTGAGCAGCAGCCGTCGGTAACGCTTCTTCGACATTCTGTGCTTGTGGACCGCCTGAACGATGCCGGTCATGAGGTCAAGGCCGTCGGGCAGCTCTGTCTCGGTGAGGTACACAGCGAGGAACGGCTTCCGTCGCCGGATCGCGAAGTTGATCTCGTTCAGGACGTTCTGCGATTGGACTGCATTGGGGGAGAGAAAGACCAGGAAGGATGACGATTTCAGGATTGCGCGGGCGATCTCGTCTGGCCACTTGCTCGTCGGCGCGATCCCTTCGTCGTACCAGATCCGGCAAGCCTGTTGGTGGAGATAAAGGAGTTCGGGGTAGACAGCAGGAGTGTCGGCGTGGGCGTAGCTCGCAAAGAGGAAAGGCTTGTCGCCATCATAGGCTTCGAATGGCGCCGAGACGGCTGTCGGATCACTGCCCTCCGGTTGGGTCGCGCGCTCGCCGCGCTGCCGGGTAGCCTCAGTCTGGTGCGGGCGTCGGCTCCGCGCGATGGCATAGCGGATCGCGCGGACAAGCAACCTTCCGTCCACTTGCCCCTTGAGAAGGTAGTCCTGCGCGCCCGCCTGAACGGCCTCCCGGCCAAGCTCATCGTCATCGAAACCTGTGAGCACAACGGTAGGAGTGTCTGGCGCTCGGGTGCGCAGCACCTCGAGTGTGCCGAGGCCGTGGCTGTCGGGAAGGCCCAGGTCGAGGAGAACCACGTCCACGTCTCCCATCGCGAGGCGATCCAGGCCGCTCGCCAGACGGGTGGCGTGCTCCAGGACAAACTGCGCGCCTCCGGCCCCATCGAGGCAGACGCGCACGAAGCGCGCGTCGCCCGGGTTATCCTCGATCAGAAGGACCCGGATTGGTTCGTCGCTCATACCGAGTCCCCACTGGCTCCCTGCCCGCGTCCTGATGCTCCAGCTTGCCTCTCTATCTTACGGAAAGGCTCTTGCCTCTGCAAGGCCACACGGCAGAGGGGTGCGTGTAATCTCCTACGGTCAAGGGTGCAACGTGAACGCCCGTAGGGCGTGGCGGAGTACAGCCCACGGTGCAGCGAAGCGGAACCGTGGGTTTGCGTCCGAGAAGAAGACCCAGCCCCCGAAGGGGGCGGTGGAGCTCTCCAGCCGCTTGAGGCTCCGCCGCCCCCTTCGGGGGCTGGGCCACGGGAGGTCGTCAACCCACGGCTCCCCGAGCATCGCCGTGGGCTTCATTCCCTCGCCTCCTTCGGAGGCTGAAAACGCGAACGCCTGGCC
>DATKZY010000101.1:0-49738 GCA_035527715.1 Planctomycetota bacterium
CGACGGACGGACGCGAGCTTCGCCTCCGCTGCGTCGTGCGCCCCGACAAGGCCCAAGCGGCGCTCCTGGACCGGCTGGGACTCCGCTTGCCGGAGCGGGTCCGCCCGCCCCGGCTTCTTGCGCGAATGTAGTGACAACTTCTGAGGTCGAATCATCGAATTCCGATGCCTATGGCCACTTTTGACAATGTGGCTGCGGAAGTTGGGCTAGCACGGGCGGCTGAGGCGGCTGTCTGTGCGCCGGGCATCCGAGGCTCGTGCCCGCTCGACCGGCATCGTGCGAACGGGGGCCCCCGGCCTGCCCGCGGGGCCTGGACAGAAGAATTCCACACTTGTACAAGTGTGGAATCCTGTCCGCCCCGAGTTGCGGGCGGCTCGCGCGCCGAAGAGCCCCCCTCTCGCACGCAGCTTGTGGCAGGGCTGGCTTGCCCTGCTATATCGTCCCCCCACCTTCCGCCCCCACCCTCATCGTGACACGGCCGGCCCTGGCCCGAGCGAGGTCAGGGGCTTGTCCCGCCGTGCCTTGCCCGGTGGACAGGAGGCCCGCCGGGCGCTATCCTGTGCGCGTTGGCCCAGCGCTCTGGGCGCCAAGGGATCGCCCACGCAGGCCGCAAAGCCCACGGCTGGACAAGCCAGCCGTGCCACGCCGTAATGGGGGACAGGCCATGCGCAGGCTGTTGACTGCTGTTCTCTTCATCAGTCTCGCCGCGGAGTCGCTTGCCGCGGAGAAGCTGCCGGCGGTGGACAAGGCGCGGCTGCGGCTCTTCGAGGCCTGGCACGCGCTGCCCGTGCCGCCCATCACGCCCTACTCGGGGCCGTTCACCGGCGAGGCGCGGGCCTTCGTCGGCAAGGTCCCGCCCGAGGTGCAGAAGGCGTTCTTCGACTGGAAACGCCAGGGCACCTACGACCCCGACAAGGACCCCCGCCCGATCAACACGGAGTTCGAGGCGGCCATGCTCGACGAGTGGCGGCGCATGGGCTACAACGCCGCCTACAAGGGCCACGCTTTCACCTACCGCGTGGGACGCTTCCTCAAGAAGCACGGGATGCTCGGCGCCATTGACCAGACGCTCTGGAACGCCACGCAGGAAGGCGCGACCCACTGCGACGGCACCAAGGCCCCCCGCCCCCGCGAGGCCTGCGGCAGCTTCCTCGCCCCCGCCAACCACGACGAGGGGGTCCGCACCCTCGTGGACTTCGTGACCCACCACGGCGAGCCCGACATGGTGAAGGTCGGCGACACGTACCTCACGTGCTCCTGGGACGAGGTGGGCATGCGCACCCGCGCGACGATTGACTACCGCCCCGAGGCCATCGCCGAATACCGCCGCTTCCTCGCCGACGTGTGGTTCGCCGACCGCTCGCCCGACCGCGACACGAACCGCGACGGGCGCACCTACAACGCCTTCACGGGCGAGACGCTGACGAGCTGGGACGACGTGACGCCGCCCATCCTCTCGCCCCGCTTCTACAGCACGCCACAGCCGGTGGACGAGAAGTGGAGCCGCCCGGGCGCCTACAAGCTGTGGATGGACTTCCACCGCTACTACACCTTCGAGTTCTTCCGCCGCATCAACGAGGAGGCATCGGCCAAGCTCGGCAAGCGGGTCGAGTGCTACCCCTTCCCCCAGGCGTTCATCGTGTGGCCGGGGATGGACTGCTTCTGGGGGATGAGCGTCTACTGGAACGCGCGGCTCAACCCCGTCATCACCAACGAGCAGTGCTGGCCCGACAGCCCGGCGATGGCGGTGAACTACGCGCAGACCGACCGGCTCGCCCGCCGCTGGCGCAACCCGATCATGGGCTGGAGTTGGTTCTACTTCGCCGACGAGGCCCGCGACTTCTACGACCGCCCCGGCGACATCGAGCGCGCGCTCGCCCGCATGATGGGCCACCGCGTGGACGGCATTCACCACTGGCTCTACTGCCCGCAGTACCGCGGCCGCCACCAGGTGCAGCGCCAGCAGCTCGCCTACTGGCACAACTTCCTGGCGAAGCACTACCGCTCCTTCCTCGCCGATTCCGCCCCGCCGCCTGCCGAGGTCGCCCTGCTCCTCCCCGACTACACGGGCTACTTCTACCGCATGTACACCCATCCCAAGGTGGACTACGCATACACCGCCCAGGCCCTCGTCGAGGCGCAGATTCCCTTCGAGATCGTCGCGGAGGAGGAGATCGAGCTGGAGCCCGACGCCCTGGCCCCCTACAAGGCCCTCTACATCGTCGCCAGCGAATGGACCACGCCGACGATCCGCCAGCGGGTGAGCGAGTTCATCGCACGCGGCGGCCACGTGTTCCTCAGCGGCGACTCCCTCTCGCTCGACATCCCGACGGGCCGCCGCACCGACTTCCTGGCCGAGACCTTCGGCATCCGGCTCCAGCACAAGGCGAAGAACCCCTTCTTCCCCTCGACGCAGACGCCCGAGGAGGAGGCCTGGGGCATCGAGCTGGGCAAGGCCCTGCCCGCCTTCCAGCACCACGACCTCCACAAGCCAGGCGTTGTCTCCAAGCTCTGGAAGCTCGCCGACGGCAAACCCCTCCGCGACGAAGATGCCTGGACGAAGCTCGACGCGGCGATGGCGAAGCTCCCCGCCAAGGGCCGCGGCGGCATCGAGCAAAGCCCCATAGATATGCGCACGCCACCCGTCGTCCGCTACGAGCCGAGCCTCTGCCCTGCGAAGGAGCTAACCACCTACGGCGAGATCAACACGGGCGCCGTCACGAAGGGCAAGCCCGTCGCCTGGCACGGCGACCGCGTGTGCGGCGTGGAGACCGAGCGCACCCTCTGGCTGGGCACGCGCCCCGGCATGGATATGCACGCCATCGCCCCCCGCATGCCCCTCTCGCGCACGACGGAGCCGTGCAACCCTTTCCTCGCCGAAGTCTCGGACAACTACAGGACGCACAAGCCCTACGTTGACCTGGTCGCCTGTTCCGCCCGCAAGGCGGGCGTGAAGCCCCTCGTGCAGCTCAGCCTCCAGGGCGAGGTGCCCTGCAACCTCGAGGTCCTGCCCCGCGTGGACGACCGCGGCAACCTGATGGTCTTCGTGGTCAACCACGATGCCACCGAGGCCGCCTACGATGTGGCGATTGACCCCGCCGCCGTGCCGAAGCGCTCCGTCGCCTTGAACCTGCTGAAGGGCGAAACCATCGAAGAGGCGACCGATGGCAAGTTCAAGCTCGCCGTCCCGCCCTGGCGCGTCGCCGTCTTCTTCGTCGGCGCTGGACAGGTGCTGAAGCGCGTCCAGGCCGCCCAGGCCGAGCTGGCCGCGATGGACCTCTCGGTGCCCGAGCACTTCCGCAAGCGCCCCGAGCTGAACGAGGGCCTATGGCACACCCCTGTCCCCGCGAAGTAGCCCGCGGCCCGAGGAGGCGAACCCGATCACCGCTGCCGCGGCGAGCCGGAATGGCCTCGCAGGCTCCGTCTACAGGCCATGCCCGCGGCCAGGGAACCAGAGGGCGTCGACGAGCAGCGAGAGGGCCGCGCCGGCGAAGTGGCTGAGCACCCGGCCGAGGAAGGCCGACGCCGCGCCGTGCTGCCCGCAGCCGGGCCCGTCGTTCAGGCCAGCCACGCGAACGCCTCCCAGCGGCTCGGCTCCCTCTGGCATTGCGTTGGAACGGCGCACGCGTGAGGCCCGCAAGAGCCAAGCTGCCGAGGCCCGCCGCCAATGATAGAGCCCGGCCTCCAAATGTCAAGTTCGCCCCTCCCCGCCCGCGCACAACCATCGGGCCACGCTTGCGCCGAGCGGAGGAAATCGGTAGTCTCGATGGGCCAGTGGCAGACTCGTAACCAGCCAGTCACGCGAAGGGGGACGACATGATGCAGGTTGGCATCCTCGGCTCGGGCGGATGGGCGGGGCGCTACGGCGCCGCACTCCAGGAGTCGCAGAAGGTCAAGCTCGTAGCCGTCGCCGGCGGCAGTCGCGCCCCGGCCTACGCCGAGAAGCTCGGCATCCGCCACGAGCCCACCGTGGGCGCGCTGTGCGAGGCGAAGGACGTGGACCTCGTGGTCGTCGCCACGCCCCACGGCCTCCACGCCGCCCACGCGGTGCTCGCGGCCGACCACGGCAAGCACGTGCTCGTCGAGAAGCCCATGGCCACCAACGTCGCCGAGTGCGACCAGATCATCGCCGCGGCGGAGCGCAACCAAGTGAAGCTCATGGTCGCCCACTCCCGCCGCTTCTTCCCGCTCGTCAAGCAGGCCAAGCGGCTCCTCGACGAGGGGGCGATCGGCCGCATCCTCATGCTCCGACAGCTCTTCAGCCACAACGCCCGCTCCTTCGGCACCCGCGAAGGCCACTGGATGAGCGACCCGCGCCTCTCCATGGGCTTTTTCCTCGGCTACGGCTGCCACCAGCTCGACATGACCCTCCACCTCGTCGGCTCGCGAGTCCGCACCGTCATGGCCCGCTTCGGCAACTACTGGGCCGACAGCCCCATCGAGAACTGCGGCGCCCTCTTCCTCGACTTCGAGAGCGGCGCCTACTCCACCTTCATGGAAATCTGCTCGATGCCCAACGAGTTGAAGGCCTGGCCCCCCTTCCCCGACTACCACGAGGTCAACGAGATCATCGGCGAGCGCGGCCTCATGCTCCTCCGCCCCTACGGCAAGCTCGCGGTCCGCAACGGCAAGGACGGCGACGACTGGAAGACCCTCTGCGAATTGCCGCCCCGCGAGGCCGACGTGCCGACCGTCTTCCTCCGCGAGGAAGTCGAGGCATTGGCCGACGCTGTGGCCAACGGCACTGAGCCGCCCGTCACCGCCGCCGAAGGTCGCCACTGCGTCGAGGTCATCCAGGCCGCCTACGAATCCTCGAAAACCGGCAAGGCCCTCTCCCTGCCGCTGTGAGAAGACGCAAAGCGGGCGGTGTCGGGTGTTAGGTGTTCGGTGTTGGGGGTAAGAGGGGATTCGTGACGCGTGACCCGTGACAAGAGCCGGCGGCCGGGCGCTACATGCTAGGCGCTCAATCTCCCCGCCCCTGGATTTGATCATGTAGTGGACCTGGCCACATTGTCCTAACGGCTTGTCCCGCAGTGACTTATGGCTACCGAACGGCCTTTGTCCCTCCGCGCTACATGATCATCTTACGTTCTTGGCTGCCCCACCGCCAGCCGGGCGACAGGCTACAGGGTGCCAATCTCCCCGCCCCTGGGTTTGGCGATCTGTAGTTTCCCTAAGCCGTTGCCACACAGCCACTTAGCCCCAATCGCCCCCCGCTACAGAATGCCAACTGCCCCTTTCCCTCTGGTTCTGGACCTGTAGCGTGGCAGGAGCGGACGAGTCACACCGATCCTGAGTACGCCGCCCCACAGATAAGGGGACGATATCGCGGGTGCTTCGCTCTCCTGCTCCCGAAGGGAGCGGAGTGGGTTGCCGGCGGCTTCAGCCGCCGGACGCTGGCGCCGGAACCGCCCGAAGTCCCGAAGGGACGGCAGAAGGAGGCTGCCGACCGCTTCGCCACGCGATTCTGCCGTCCCTTCGGGACTGGCCCGCGGGGAGCCCCCTGTTCCGGCGGCTGAAGCCGCCGGCAACCCGCCTCAGTCCCTTCGGGACTGACGTAACCACCGCCGCGGCGCTTCCTGTCCCCTTATCTGTGAGGCGGCGTGCTGAATACGCTCGCGAGTTGCGGGTCCAGGAGGCCCGGGGTATACTCAAGCAATGCGACCGACGCACTCAGGAGGCCAGCCATGGCCCGAGACCCCATAGTCGAAGAGATCCACGAGATCAGGCGGAAGATGCTGGCGGAGTGCGGGGGGGACTTCGACAAGTTCTTCGATCGGCTCATGGCCGCCCAGAAGAGGCGCAAGGGCCGCCTCGTCTCGAAGCCCCCGCGCCCGAGGCGCCGCCCGGTCGCGGCCAAGTAGGAACGGTGTTCCGTGTTGGGTGTTTGGTGGTCGGGATAGGAGAGGGAAGGGCGAAATGGGCAGGAGAGCGCCGCTTGGGCTTCTCGTGATTCTATCCGTCCTCGGCACTTGCGGGCGCGAATCGGCCGAGGAGCGTCCCGCCCAGCCAGTCCAGGTGACGATTCGCCGTGCGGGCGACAGGCCGAGGCGCGAGTCCCTGGTGCCAGGGGAGTGGGTGCGGGTGTACAGTCGCCTGGGCACTCTCTATGTCCCCTACCGAGGCGGGACGGATCTGCAGTTCGAGTGGGACGGGCCACGCCTGTTCGTCCGCACCGATGGGGGACAGCCCCGACTGGAGGGCGTGCTGGTCGAGGGGCAGGCCGGTCGCGCCGCCGCGCAAAAGGCGACTGCCGACAAGGTCAGCCCCCTGACCCTGTCGTGCTCGGCCACGGAACTCAATGCACTGCCACCCGTCCCGGAGGCGGTTGATCTGGCGCTCAATGTTTCCGGAGACGACGACCTCGTCTTGTCGCTCCTGGCGGCGAAGCTGCCCGGCCTCAGGGCGCTCTGCCTGTCGCCGCAGACGGCCAACGCGCCCTCCGACCGCCTCCGTGGCTTGAGCAAGCTCAGCCGGCTCACCTCGCTTCGCATCGGGGGGTTCCATATCGAGGACCTCGGGCCCCTGGCGCGGCTGACTCAGTTGACGGCGCTGCACGTCACGTGGAAAAGCAATTGGGCCGACACGGTCCCGCCGGCCGCCGTTGAGAAGATGGTGAAGATGGGGTTTCCGCGCGAGAAACGGCCCATCTGTCCCAAAGACCTCGCCCCCTTGGCGGGGCTTTCCGAGCTGACGTCCCTCACCCTGAGCGGGGCATTGGACGCCTCCGACCTCCGGCCGCTGGCTAAGCTGACGAAGCTCACCCGCCTGAGCTTGGCGTATTGCACGAACGTCACCGATCTCGGCCCTCTGGCGGAACTGAGCAATCTGGCAGCGCTCAAACTCGAAGGCCTCAAGAACGTCTCCGACCTCGCCCCGCTCGCCCGGCTCCCTAACCTGTCCCATCTGAGTCTTTCTCCACTGGAAAAGGTGAGCGACCTGCGCCCCCTGGCGGGCCTGGCCGGCCTGAAGCGGCTCGACCTGGTCTCCGCGAACCGCGCGGCGGAACTGCCGCCGCTCAAGAACCTGGGGAAGCTCGAGGAACTCCATCTGGATGCGGCCAATCCGCGCATCCTGAGCGCTCTGGAGGGGCTGGTGAACCTCAGGTGTCTGCACTTGTCAACCCCGGATAGCGTGGTGGACCTCGGCCCGCTGGCGGCGCTGGCCGGCCTGAAGGAGCTGTGGCTGAGTGAGTGCAAGGGGGTCTCGGACCTCTCGCCGCTGGCGAAACTGGCCGCCCTGGAGAAGCTCATCATTCTATACCCCGGCGCCGTCTCCGACCTTGCCCCGCTCGGCAAGCTATCGAATCTGACCTTCCTGGAGCTGTATTGTTTCCACCAGGTGCGCGACCTCGGGCCGCTCGGGCAGCTCTCGAAGCTCGAACGGCTCAAGTTCTACGACTTGCCGCAGGCTGCCGACTTCACGCCGCTGGGCAAGCTCACCCGCCTCCGGGACTTGCGCATATGGGACTGTGGAAAGGCCGCAGGCATCGAGCCGCTGCGCAATCTTACCGGCCTGTCATTGCTCAGCCTCCGCGGCTTCCCTGAGGTCACCGACCTCGCGCCGCTGGCCAAACTCGGGAACCTGACTGACTTGTACCTGATGGACTTCCCGAAGATCACTGACCTGACGCCGCTTGGTGCCTTGGGGAATCTCAAGCACCTGGCCCTGGAGCGCTGGAAGGGCGTGGAGAGCCTGAAACCACTCGCCACGCTGGCCAACCTCGAGAGCTTTTGTCTTCAGGGGTGCGCTCGGATCCCGGACCTCCGGCCGCTTGCCGAACTCCCGCGGCTGGCCGATGTGGACCTTTCGGGAAGCGAGGGAGACGCCGATCTCCGCCCCCTCCGCGGCGTCCTCAAGCGTGGCGGCAAAGTCTCCGTCCCCTGGAACCTCGAGCGGCAGCTCGAGGAACTGCGCGCCCAACCCGATTTCTGAGGTGGTGATGCATCCAGCAGGTCAAGGCAAACTCCTCAATGTTGACTTGGCAGCCGCTCGCCTGGCGTGGCGCGAGGTGCCCGAGGAGATGCTCCGCCGCTATCTCGCCGGGAGCGGCCTGGCGGCGAGGATGCTGTATGAGGAGCTGGACCCCGCGATTGACCCGCTGGCGCCCGAAGCGCCGCTGGCGTTCGTGAACGGGCTGCTGACCGGCTCGCCGGTGATCTGCTGCAATAAGGTGTGCGTGTGCGCCCGCTCGCCGCTGACGGGGATATGGGGCGAATCAAGGGCGGGCGGGTTCTTCGGGGCGGAATTGGCCCGAACGGGCATCGGCGGCGCCGTCTTCCGCGGCCAGGCGCCCGAGCCGGTCTACCTGTGGATTCACGATGGCCAGGCGGAACTGCGGCCGGCCAGGCACGTGTGGGGCAAGGATACGTTCGAGACGGCGGAGATGCTTCGCGCCGAGACCGACCCCAAGGCCCAGGTCGGGGCCATCGGGCCGGCAGGGGAGAAGCTGGTGCGGTTCGCCTGCGTGATGTTCGGCGGGCGCGACGCGCGGGCAGCCGGCCGCACGGGGATGGGCGCCGTGATGGGCGCCAAGCGGCTCAAGGCGGTGGTGGTCCGAGGAACGGGGAGCGTCGAGGTCGCGCGGCTCGAGGAGTTGCGGGCCGCGATGCGGGCGGAGAATCCGAAGGCCCGCGACGATGCGGGACGGCTCCGCGAGTTGGGCACCGCGGGCGGCGTGCCGGTGGTCGAGGCCGCGGGCGACCTGCCGATCAAGAACTGGCAGCTCGGCTCCTGGGAGGAGGGGGCGAAGAAGATCGCGCCGCAGGCCAGCTTCCCCCGCACGTTGAAGGGGCACTATGCCTGCTTCGCCTGCCCCATCCGCTGCGGCAAGCGCATCCGCATCCCCGACGGGCCGTTCGCGGGCCTCGAGGGGCACGCGCCCGAGTACGAGACCACCGCCGGCTTCGGGGCGCTCGTGCTCAACGACGACCCCGACATCATCGCCGCCGCCAACGATCTGTGCAACGGCTACGGACTCGACACGATCTCCACGTCCGCCGCCATCGCCTTTGCGTTTGAAGCTGCTGAGCGGGGGATTCTCCCAGTAGCTTGTCATTCCGAGCCTGTCGAGGAACCTTTCAGGGGAGTTGACCCTGGCCGTAAGGCAGACCGCATTGGCATGGCCCGCTCCCCTGAAAGGTGCTTCGCATTCGCTCAGCATGACAGGAGGGGGGACGGGGGGGGCGTTGAGTTGCAATGGGGCAGCGGCGAGGCCATTCTGTCGCTCGTCCACCAGATCGCCCGCCGCGAGGGGATCGGCAGGCTGCTGGGCGAGGGGGTGCGCCGCGCGGCCGAGGCCCTCGGCGGCGAGGCCGCGAGCTTCGCCATCCACACGAAGGGACTCGAATACCCGTTCCACGACCCGCGGGCCTTCATCTCGATGGCGGCCGACTACACGACGGGCAGCCGCGGGGCGTGCCACATGGAGAGCTTCAGCTACATTCAGGGCTACGGCTCGCCGATGGCCGACTTCGGCATCGAGCGCGGCGGCGTCGAGCCCCACGAGCACGAGGGCGCTGCACGCCTCGCCGTGCGGATGCAGAACCTGATGACCGTCTACGACGCACTCGGGATGTGCAAGTTCGTCTCCCGCAACGGCACGGGGCCGACCCAACTCGCCCGCTGGCTCTCGCTGGCCACGGGCTGGGACGTGTCGGCCGGCGAGCTGATGGCGACGGGCGAGCGGCTGTTCAACCTCAAGCGCGCCTACAGCCTCCGCTGCGGAGTCTGCCGCGCCGACGACGCCCTCCCCCATCGCCTCGAGCACCTCGACCGCAAGACGGGCGGCGCCGCCGGCTCCCTGCCCGACATGGCCCGCCTGCTTCCCGAAACCTACGCCCTCCGCGGCTGGGACGCCCGCGGCTTCCCCACGCCCGAGACCCTCCGCCGTCTTGCCCTCGACGATGTCGCTGCCGACCTCGAACACCTGAGGTAATCCATGAGTCCCACGCCCAAGTCTCCTCGCCTCTTCAGGCTTCTCACGCATCACGCATCACGTTTCACGTTTCTCCTCCTCTCCGCCCGCGCCCTCGCCGCGGCGCCCGAGCCCGTCGAGGTGACGATCTACGGCGCCGAGGGGCACAAGACGGTTGAGACCCTCGTGCCCGGCGAATGGGTCGAGGCCTCGTCGTGGCCTGTCACCTTCTGCCCGTACTCGGGGGGCAGGGTCCTGCGCTTCGAGGTCCATGGGCCGCGGCTGCTGGTGAGCGAGGACGGCGCGCCGCCGCGCGTCGCGGCCATCCGGGCCGACGGCCTCGGCGGCGAGGAGGCGTTGCAGCAGGCCCTCGCGGAGGGCAAGGGACCGCTGGTCCTCCTGTGCGCCGCGAGGAGCCTGGCGTCGCTGCCGCCGCTGCCCGAGGGGCGCGAGGTGGCCCTTGCCGTCTTCAACGCCACGGCGGCCGACCTCGCCCGCATCGCCGCGCTGCCGGGGGTGACGGCGCTGTGCCTGTCCGACGGCCACGTCCGCGACCTCGCGCCGCTGGCGGCCATGGACCGCCTGAGGTCGCTCGACGTGCAGGGCTGCACGGCCCTCGACGACCTCGAGGCCGTCGGGCGCCTCAAGGGCCTCCTCACGCTCAGCATCGAGTGGGCCAACGTCGCCGACCTCCGCCCCCTCTCCACCCTCCGCGGCCTCGCCAGCCTGCGCGTCCGCGACTGCCCGGACGTCGAGGACCTCGCCCCTCTCGCCGCGCTCGCGGGCCTCGTGGCCCTCGATGTCTCCGACTGCCCGAGGGTCGCCGACCTCGCGCCCCTCGCCGGCCTCGCCGGCCTGAAGGCCCTCAAGCTCGACTCCTTCGGCGACGGCCTGGCCGTGGCCGACCTCCGCCCCCTCGCGGCGCTCGGCAGCCTGCGGCATCTCGACCTCCTCGGCTGCACCAAGGCCCGCGACCTCACCCACCTCGCAAAGCTCACCCGCCTCGTCTCCCTCCGCCTCCCCGCGCGGGAGGGCATGGACCTCGGCTTTCTCACCAGTCTGCGCCAGTTGGCCCGACTCGAAGTCCTGGCGCCGCCCGGCGCCGAGGACGACGAGGGCCCTCCCCGCGTCGCCGACCTCCGCCCCGTCGTCGCCCTCCCCGCGCTCACCGCCCTCGCCCTCCCCTCGGTCAACGACGCCGACCTCAGGCTCCTCGCCACCCTCGGCGGCCTGAGGTCCCTCGAATTCGGCGGCTACGACGTCACGTCCCTCGAGCCCCTCGCGCAGCTTCAGAGCCTCACCTCGCTCGTCGTCGGCGACTGGTGCCCCGACGTGGCCGACCTGGCGCCGCTCGGCCGGCTCTCGCGCCTGGCCGAGCTCGAGCTGGGCTACTGCGAGAAGGCGGCGACCCTCGCCCCCCTCGCCGGTCTCAAGACCCTGCGCTCGCTCACCCTCAGCGGCTGGGAGAAGCTGCCCAGCCTCGCGCCCCTCGCCCGGCTCGAGGGCCTCGCCTTCCTCGGCCTCTCGTGGTGCGACCAGGTGGGCGACCTGCGGCCCCTCGCCGCCCTCACGCGCCTCCGCTCGCTCGACCTCTGGGGCTGCTCGTCGCTCGAGGACCTCGCGCCCCTTGCCGGCCTCTCGAACCTGACCCACCTGGACCTCACCGCGAGCGCCGTGGCCGACCTCAAGCCGCTCGCCGGCCTCACCCGCCTCGTGGCGCTGCAACTGCGGGGCTGCGATGCCGTGGCCGACCTCAAGCCGCTGGCCGGGCTCAAGAGCCTCCAGTACCTCGACCTCGCCGAGTGCGCGAAGGTGGCCGACCTCCGCCCCCTCGCTGCCCTCACGGGCCTCCTCTCGCTCGACCTCGCCTGCGGCGAGACCCGCGAGCCGATGGCCGACGAGGAGGGCGCGGCACGCGTCCGCTTCGCCGACCCCCACCTCGGCCTGGCCGTCACCGACCTTTCGCCCCTCGCCGGCCTCGCCCGCCTCTACTGGGTTGACCTCACGGGCTGCGCCAAGGCCAAGAGCCTCGACGGCCTCCAGGGTCTCGACCGCATCACCGTGCTCCACCTCGACGCATTCAAGGAGATCGCCGACCTGAAGCCGCTGGCCGCCCTCGCAGGGCTCGTCGAGCTCGACCTGCGCGGCTGCGCGAAGCTCGGCGACCTCAAGCCCATCGCGTCGTGCGCCCGCCTCGGGTCCCTCACCCTCCGCGGCTGCGAGGGCCTGAGCGACCTCGCGCCCCTCCGCGGCCTCGCCAGCCTGCGCATGCTCGACCTCTCGGCGTGCCCCAAGGTGGCCGACCTGCGGCCCCTCGCCGGCCTGCGGCAGCTCGACACCCTCTGGCTCGACGACTGCCCAGCCGTCGCCGACCTCGCGCCCCTCGCGGACCTCGCGGCCCTCGCCTTCCTCGACCTCCAGGGCTGCAAGGCCGTGGCCGACCTTGGCCCCCTGGCCCGGCTCGACCGCCTCCAGGTGCTTCACCTCAACGGCTGCGCGAAGGTCGCCGACCTCCGCCCCCTCGCCGGCCTCGCCGAGCTTGAGGTCCTCGACCTCGACGACTGTGCGGGCGTCCGCGACCTCGGTCCGCTCGAGAAGCTGCCCCGCCTCGAGCGCCTCTTCCTCCGCGGCTGCGGCGGCGTGCCCGACGCCCGGGTCGAGCGCCTCCAGAAGCGCCCTGGCCTCACCATCCTCCGCAAGCGCGCCGGCGTCGAGCACGGCGACATCCAGCACCTCGAGCGCGCCCTCGACGACGAAGACCGGCCGTGAGGGAGAGCTGAGGGAGCTCTCTCCCGTCCGTGTCCCCCCCGCTGTCATTCTGAGCGTCAGCGAAGAATCCCCCCCGACCACGCCTCCCGCCCCGAACCCGCCCCGCGCGGCAGCGCTTGAGCCGCGTCAGGCGTTCAGATGATCAACTCCCCCTCCCTGGGTTTGATCATCTGAAGCCGTGCCGCTGCCGATTCGGTCGCCTTGCATAAGTGCAGCCGCACCAGCAGGTTCCATCCATCCAGTCGCCCCCATCGCATGCCGATCCCTGCCGTCTCAGATGATCACCTGAACTCCCCTCGCGGCTTCCGGCCACCAAAGTGCCCAAGTGGACACTATGGACACGATGGACTGGGTGGACAACACCCTCTCCGCCCTCTTCCGCCTCGTCCATCGTGTCCATCATGTCCACCCTGTCCACGGCTGTTCGTTCGCGCCTCGACCCCTCCCGAAGAGCCTGGCCTGAGCGACAGCGCGCCGTCACGGCGCCCAAGATGCCCACCTGCGCGCAATAGGGTTTGGGCATCTTGACCCCGCCGTCCAGGCCGTGCCCTCCGAGCCATAACCGCCTGTCCCGCCTCGACATCTGCCACACCCTCCCCCCGCTCCCCCTCCCCCTCCCGCCCCGTCAAGATGGCCACTCGCCTCTTTGGCTGTGGGGGCCTGGGGAGGACGCGATAGGGGTGTCACCGAGGCCGAGGGGCCCCCGAACTGTTACTGGCACTTTGAGTTGAAAGGCCAGCCCAGCGCGCGAATCCCTTCCTTGCCGACGAACCAGTAGAAGAAGATCGCACCGGCCCCGAAAACCGTGACCGGCAATTGCCACAAGCTCGTGACCCTGAGAAAGAAGTTGGCGCCTTCACCGTACCGGTTCGCAAGATAGAAAGCTACCAGCTCCAGTACGGCCATCAACGCAACGGCAATGACCAACCTGGCCCTGGCGGGCCGGGAGCGGCGACATTGACTGTCCTTGGACTCGGCCGGAGCGTTAGCCTCGGCCTCGCCCGCCGACGGACTGGGCAGGCGTAGGGCCAAACGCCTCATCTCAAGAACCAGCTTCTCGACCCGACTGCGGCCGCCGAGCAACGTCAAGATAGCCTCGCCCCCCTGCTTGTCACGAACGATCTCATGGGCGGATGCATAGTCCGCCTTTGGGGGCTTCAAGCCACGCCTAGCCAGTTCATCGGCGTCCCGCCGACTGAGGCGGGGTACGACATCATCGTACCATTGCTGCCACAGGGCTCTGAAGCTGGCAATCCACACGGAGCTTTCACCGTCAAGCTCCTTGGATCGCAGCCGACCCGCATGGCGCTCCTCCAACGTGTCCGGGTAAGCCCGAACGCACTCCTCAAGGCGCTCGACCAGCTCAAGGGGGCTTTCAGCTCGCAGTTTCGCCATCGGGTTGCTCTCCCGACTCGCTCATAAGGTACGGCCAGGGCATGCCACGGCATCCGCTTCTCGGGTCGTTGCCCTACCCCCGGACCGAGACTGCATGGTCCGTTGCTGACGCGGTTCCGCCGCGTCCGCTTGCCCTTTCTTGCTGCAATTCGCGCGCCCTTACCTTTCCCCCATCTTCGACAGGCACTCGGCGATCTCACGCTTGGTGTGTTGCGTCATGAAATTGTCGCCCGGTGCGAGTTCAAGGGACGTCCTGTAGGCTTCTACGGCCTTGGCATATTCCTTCTGGCGCTTGTACGCCCATCCAAGGTTGGAGTAATACATGGCGCGGATTCCCTCCCGCGATTCGAGCCGTATGGCCTCTTGTATCGCTCTGATAGCCTGGTCATGCTCCCCAAGATGACTGTAAGTGGAACCCAAACGGACATGAGCCGAGGCAGCCCTTGGGTTCAGCTCAACCGCCATCTTGAAGTCCTTGAGGGCAGCAACGTACTGGTCCAAGTCTGAATAGAAGTCACCGCGCGTTTCGTACACAGACCAACTCCGAGGCACGAGCCGCACGAGATTCTCCGCCGCTGCGAGCCCCTCAGCGGCGCGCTTGGCCATTGGAAGAGAATGAAAGAAGCACAGGTGGCTGTAAGCGGGTGCGAAGTCTCGATTGAGGGCTGTTGCCCTCTCGAAAGCCGCGGTTGCTTTGCCGATCATCTGGGACCGCTGCTCCATCCCTGCCGACACCCAAGCCTCTTCATGGGCGCATCCCAGGGTGTGGTATACGAGATACTCAAACTTCCCTGGTAACTCCCTTGTGGCTTCCTCAAGAACCTGAGCCCCCTGAGCATACCGCTTCTGCGCCAGGAGTTCTTGGCCTTTGACCAGCAGTTCCAGTTGACGAAAGCTCCGCGTGTCGGCGGCCTTGGCAGCCTTCTCGGCTGTGCTTTTAGCCATGCCTTTTCCGTGGCGAAGCACAGCCTCGGCGTCCATGTAGGCACGGACCGCCTCATGGTCAACACTCGCGCCCTTCCAGACTTCGCGCGAGCTGAGCGGCCCGTTCAAGAGGCGTCTCACCGCTGACGCTGGCACCGCGAAGTTCAGGTTCTGGCCCCCCACGACCGACGCCGTGGTCACGCCTACCACTTGCCCGTCAGCAGTGAGAAGCGGCCCACCACTCGACCCCTCGCTGATCGGGGCCGTTGTCTGAAGCCAGTGCAGATCGCTCCTGACCTCGCGCTCTCCGCTCACGATGCCAGTGCTGAGGGAGTTTGCCAGCCCCTTCGGGTTCCCAATGGCATACACCGTTGTCCCAATCGGGGGTGGGGCGCTACTGCTGATGTCAAGAGCAGGCAGAGGTTTCGGCGACTCCACCACCACGCACAGTACGGCGAGGTCCGCCTTCTCGTCTTCGGCCACGACCTGCCACACGTAGATGCACTTTCGCCCGTCTGCCAACTCGATGTTCACACGCGCTGCTGCCCTGATCACGTGGTAGTTGGTCAAGACAAAGCCAACGGCTTCCCCCTTGTCCTCGGCAGAGCGCCGGAGAAACTGCCAATCCGCGTAGCGCGGGCCGATCATTTCCGGTCGCACGAAGAAACCCGAACCGGTCCCGATCATTCCTGTGCCTTCCGGGATCACTGTGCCTTCGCCCTCGACCTCGGCAGTTACCGTCACCACCGCCGGGGAAGCGCGTTCGTACAGTTCACTCGCCGTGAGGACTCGTCCTCCACTCTCCGAGCGCTGCTTCTTGCCCCTGTCCTGGGGAAAGCCCTCTGCCTCCTCCAGACCCTTCCCCTGGGTCTGTTTGAGTTCGTCTGCCGCGGCAAGGAGTTCGGCAAGTAAATCTACCTCCCCTGGCGGTTCAACAGCCTTTTCGGTGGGGCGCTCGGCTCCCTCCCTGCCGCCAAGAAACAGCACAGCGCAGAGCACCAACCCCAGGATCACCATGCCGCCGCCACAGAGGACCGCCAGCAGTCTCGCCTTCCTCAGCGGGCCCGCCGTTCCCTCCGCAGGCCCAGGCGAAGCTGGCCCGGCCGGCATCGGGGGAGGGGGCGGGGTGGGAGAGGGCGCCATCTCTGCTGCCTTGCGACCACGCCACAAGCGCCGCAGCCACGAGTCCGGCACGAGGTTCGACTCGCCACAAGCGGGGCAGTCCTCTAGCTCGCCGGGCGCCGCATCGGTCTCAAGACCCTCTCCACAACTCGCGCAGCGGTAGCATCTCATCAGGCGGGCCTCCGTCCGCGACCGTGCCCAGGCGCGTCCCTCTGACCCCAGCATGCCGAGTCTGGGCCAGCAAGTCAAGCGCTCTGCTGGCTCGCTGGTGAGGAAGGCGGGCAGGAGCCATCGGACACAAGGTAGGACATGGCGAGCCAGAGGCGAGCGGTTTGACTCGCCCGGCACGCGACTGCTAGAATGGGCCGAGATGGGAGGCGAGGGAAGTCCATGGCCGCGCCGCGGAAAGGCTATCGCTATATCCAGCCCGAAGCCCTGGCCCGAGTGGCACGGCTCAATCTCGTGGCGCGCTCGGTGGTCGAGGGCTTCATCTCAGGCCTCCATCGCAGCCCCTTCCGCGGCTTCAGCGTCGAGTTCGCCGAGCACCGCGAGTACATGCCCGGCGATAATGTCAAGGACGTGGACTGGCAGGTGTTCGGCCGCACCGACCGCTTCTATGTGAAGCAATACGAAGAAGAGACGAACCTCAAGGCGCACATCCTCCTCGACGTGTCGAGCTCGATGTCCTACAAGAGCGACGAGCACGGGCTGACGAAGCTGGAGTACGCCTGCTACCTGGCCGCGTGCCTGAGCTACCTGATGATCCGCCAGCAGGACTCGGTGGGGCTGGTGTGCTTCGACCGGGAGATTCGCCACTACATTCCGCCGCGCGCGACGAGCACGCACCTGAGCCTGGTGCTCCGCCACCTCGAAACGCTTCAGATGGGCACGGGCGTGACCACCAATGTCTCGAAGACGTTTCACGACCTGGCCGAGTTCATCCGCCGCCGCGGGCTGCTGATCGTCCTGTCCGACCTCTACGACGACCCGAAAGAGGTGATTCGCGGCCTCCGGCACTTCCGCTACAAGAAGCACGAGGTCATCCTGTTCCACATTTTCGACAAGTGGGAGCTGGATTTCCCGTACCGCAAGCTGTCGGACTTCGTGGACATGGAGACCAACGAGGAGCTTCAGGTGGACCCGCGCTACGTCCGCGAGGAGTATCGCAAGCAGGTCCAGGCCTTCATTGACGGTTATCGCCGCGACTGCTCGACGAGCCGCATCGAGTACGTGCAGACCGACACGTCGGTGCCCTACGACTTCATGCTCTTCGCGTATCTGGCGAAACGCAAGAGGCTCTTCTGATGCCCTTCCTTTATCCCTTTTACCTCCTTGGCACGATCTTTGCCGGCATCCCCATCATCATCCACATGATCCACCGCCGGCGTGCGCCGAAAGTGCTGTTTCCCACTCTCCGCTTCCTAAGGGCATCCAATGAGCGGACTTCGCGGCGGCAGAGGATTCAGGACCTTTTCCTCCTGTTACTGCGGGTGTTACTTTTCATCCTCCTCGCGCTCGCGCTGGCGCAGCCGTTTCTGGGGCGGCGCCGCTGGGGCTTCGGGCAGCGCATCCACGCGGTGATCGTGCTCGACAACTCGTACTCGATGGGGACGGAACACGAGCGGAAGGCCCGGTTCGCGGTGGCCAAGGACCTCGCGTCCGCGGCCCTCGAGGGCATCCCGCCCGCGGGCAGCCAGGTCGCCCTGCTCCTCTCCGTGCCGCCCCACGGCCATCCCAGGCCGTTTCTCACGGCCGACCGCGAGGCGCTGCGCCGCGACATCCTCAAGGCCCCCCTGTCCCAGGGCCGCGCCGACATGACCGCCGCCGTCCAGCAGGCCTACGACCTGTTGGCCGAAGGCGAGAACAAGGCCCCGACGATGGAAATCTACGCCATAACGGATCTGCAACGCAACGCCTGGTCCGCCCCCCGCCCCCTCGAGGACAAGCACAAGACCCCCCAGCCCACGCTCATCGTGGTGGACGTGGGCCGCACCGACTACCGGAACCTCACGGTCACCGACATCGCGGTCCGCGGCGGCGCGCGCGTCCGCAACCGGCCCGTCTCCGTCCAGGCCCGAATCCACAACCACACCGTCGCCAAGGCCACCGTCAACGCCACGTTCTACGTAGACCGATCGAAGCAGGCCAACCAGCAGCTCGACATCCCCCCCGGCCTCACGATCACCGCCTCCTTCAACCACACCTTCACGGAGCCCGGCATCCACAACGGCTGGGTGCAGATTGACGACGATTCGCTCGCGCTCGACAACCGCCGCGACTTCTCCATCGAAATCCAGGACCACCTCCCCGCCCTCGTCGTCCGCGACAGCCAGCCGGTCATCCCCCAGCTCGACCCGACCTTTTACGTCTCGAAGGCCCTCGACCCCTTCGGCGACGACCCCGCCAAGCCCCGCTCCCTCGTCCAGACCACCCTCACCGAGCTCGACAAGCTCACCCACGATCTCCTCCAGAAATTCCGCGTCGTCGTCCTCGTGGACCCCGGGGCGCTCCAGAGGTCCCAGATCGCCGTCCTCCGCCAATACGTGCGGCGCGGCGGCCGACTCGTCCTCTTCTGCGGCCCCAACCTGCGCCCCAGGGCCCTCACCGACTTCCTCCGCGGCGACGACCCGACCAATGCCCTCCTCCCCGTCGAAATCGGCGACCCCCGCCAGGGCCTCCTCGACCGCAAGAAGTTCGAAACCCTCGTCAACCTCGACGAAAAGCACCCCGCCCTCCAGGTCTTCAAGGGCTACCGCCTCCCCCAGACCGTCAAGGTCTACAACGCCGCCCCCATCGCCGTCCCCCAGAACTCCCCCGTCAAAATCCTCATCGGCCTCAGCGACGGCAATCCCTTCCTCCTCGAAAACCGCTTCCACGAGGGACGCGTCCTCCTCTTCGCCACGTGCACCGACCCCGACTGGTCGAACCTCGCCGCCAGCCGCTTCTTCCTCCCCCTTCTCCACCGCGTCGTCTACTACCTCACCGAGCGCGAGGACGTCGAGGGCACCCACGTCGTCGGCGCACCCGTCAGCATCGCCCTGCGCGACATCCTCCGCCCCGTCGCCGTCCAGATCCGCGACCCCAGCGGCGAGATCACCGACCTCCAGGCCAAGCCCGAGCCCGCCAGCGGCCTCACCCGCGCCACCTACACCCGCACCGACAAGCGCGGGGCCTACGTCTACCTCGTCCTCGACCCCGCCCGTCCCGCCGAGAAGGACGCCGCCGCCGAGGCCAAGGCCGAGGCCGAGCGCGGCTTCGTCGTCAACCCCGACCCCGCCGAGGGCGACCTCGGTCGCATCCCCGAGAGCGAGCTCCGCACCCTCCTCGAAGGCCACGTCGTCCAATACGTCGGCCCGCCCGACAGGGCCTCCCCCGACCTCCTCAAGGCCGCGGTCGACAAGATTCGCCAGGGCGTGCCCCTCCGCGACCTCATCCTCTACATCGTCCTCTTCATCGCCATCTTCGAGACCTTTTTCGCCAACAAAGTCGTCCCCGCCTTCCAGCGTGCCGAGGAGCGCGGCACCGCCCCCGCCCCCGCCGAGGCCTGAAGAAATCTGGGAAGGAACTTCTTGGAAGACAGTTCCTCCCCACACCCCTCTTCAAGAACTTCTACCTTGGGCTGCGGCATTCGGGCCTTGCTCGAATGCCGCAGCCCCGTGCGGGAGTTCTTGGGAAGGAGGGGGCCGGGGAGGGAACCTTTCCTGCAAGAAAGTTCCCTCCCCGACCTAACTCGTTCCCCATCAGCCACTTAGCCCCATTCCGCCCCTCATGCGCAAAATCGGTCGTTTTTCGACACCGCCCTTCATTTTCCGACACGCCTTTGGTGGTGGAGATGCGGCCTCAACTCCGCCTTCGCCCGGACCCCATGCCATCCCCGCCTGCCAAAGGAACGTCGGCGTGCCATGCGATGCGACAGCCTTTGGGAGTGCGGCGGCAGAGCCTGGCCCGAGGCCCCCGAGGGCACGCCGCTTTGGATCTCGCCGCAAGCACCCCTGGGCGTTGACAGGCCAGCACGAGCGGCACACAATCGCCGTCGCTGGAGCGAGATGGAGAAGCACACCGAGGGAGCCGTCCCGCCCAAGTCGCGAACGACGCCTCGGTGGGGCGGCTTCTGGGTTTCAGTAATCCAGTGGGGTGACCCTGGTATTGTAGCCCACGAAGTGGGCGAGCCAGTCGTAGCCCAGGGCGACCAAGGGGAGCCCTGGGAAACCGGGCCCCATGCATGAGCCCCTGAAAGGGGCGATTCATGGCCTTCTGAATCGCCCCCGTTCGGGGGCTCCCCTGGGGGCGCGGGAGTCCTTCTCCTGGATTCCGCGTCCGCGGGTCTGTCCGCTTCGGTTCCCCTTGGCGGCCTTGGCGTCTTGGCGGTCGGCCTTTTTCGGCCCCCGCGACCGGGAGAACGAGCGAACCGCCAAGACGCCAAGAACGCCAAGGGACCAGCCAGCCCCGAGGCCCCGAGCGCACGCCGCCTTGAGTTCTGCCGCAAGCACCCTCCGGGCGTTGACAGGCGGGCAGCGCCGGCATACAATCGCCGTGGTTGGCACGCGACCCAGGCAAGGGACACGTGACCTGAGCTGCAGCACCCATCCCAGGAGCCGCAGACCTTGGAGCGGCTGTCAGCGGTCATAGCACTGTGCGCAAGTCCACTCGCACTCGGAGCGATACTGGACCGGTTGCTGAGGACGAAGGACAAGGGAAGACTACACGACTGGCTCTTGACTTACTGGGTTCTCCTAGATGAGATGCGGATCCCGGACATGCCGAAGCGTTTGGCGCTGGACGCACTGAGGCTTCTTCGGCGCATCTTCGGGCAGAGAATACTGTGCCTGCGCTTTCTTGTCGTAGCTGGCCTCTTGAGCACGATCCTCACAACACTATCCTTGGTAGTGGGGAATCTCGTGGGAGACCCCTTGCCTCTGAGCCCCTGGCAACCAAGAGATATGCGACACTTGCAGATCACTCCGGCGGGGTTTCCCCTCCCCTGGTGGTTCATCCTGTTCATGTATGCGAACAAGCTTGTGTTCGATACAGCCACAGGAGTAGTCACGGTATTCATACTGGGAAGGCTGGCTTCGTCCGGGCTCGCCGCCCGTTTCTTTTATCTCGCTCTGGGTCTGATTGCCGCGGCCATCCTGGCGGCTGGCGCGCTGGCCTCACTTTTCGCTTTCCTGATCCTGCCGGCTTTGTGCATGGGCTGGTTCGGTTTCGCAGCATACGGCTGGCTGGTGATCGGCACTGTATATGTCGTTCTGACGAATCCTGTCTTCAGCCCCATGGCTGCGCTTTTCTTGTACGCCTCGTCGGCACTGATCCCAACGACCATCCTGATTCTCGTTCTGGGTATTCTTCTGATTTCCAAGCCGCTCCTGCCATTCGGTCGCTGGGCGGCCAAGTTCCTGCTTGAGCGAGCAACAGAGGACGCACCTGGCAAGCTGGCCATTTTCACGCTGACCGGCTCACTCGTTTCGGCCATTGGAGTCCTGCTAAGCGTTGTCCCCAACTTGTTGCGGCTTCTCCAGTAGTCGCTTTGGTGTTCAGGGAGCATGGTTACATTATGTATTCTCTCCGTGAACGCCGGCTGCGCGAGAGAGCGATGGGCGTCACGCCCAAGCAAGGGGAATATCTGGCCTCCATCTGCTACTACACGAAGCTCCACGGCCGGGCGCCGGCCGAGGCGGAGATGGAGAAGTTCTTCCGCGTCTCGCCGCCCACGGTGCACCAGATGGTGCTGACGCTGGAACGGGCGGGGCTCATATCGAGAAGCCCAGGCGTCGCTCGGTCCATCCGCTTGCGGGTCGGGAAGGACGACATCCCGCCGCTCGACTGAAGCCGTTTCCCAGGTAGCTTGCGCCAGGGCAGCCGGGCGCGGGGGTCCTTCTCCTGGATTCCGCGTCCGCGGGTCTGTCCGCTTCGGTTCCCCTTGGCGGCCTTGGCGTCTTGGCGGTCAGCCCATCTTCTGCCCGCGCGACAGGGAGAACGAGGGGACCGCCAAGACGCCAAGAACGCCAAGGGAGAGCGAAAGCACGCCACCGAAGCGCGGCGACGATAATTGCACACTTGTACAGGTCTGCAATTATCTCTGCCCGATCCCCTTTCGCGTCCGTTCGCGTGTTTCGCGGGCATGAGTCTCTGCGATTCGCTCGCAAGGGGGCAGGGAGCGCTACGGGGCTTTGCGCGGGGGAGCCTGCGCGCTATGATGGCCTGACTGCTGGCGGATACGTGGAACGTCGTTCAGGGTGATTCGCAATCGAGGCCCCCATGCCCCCCTCCCCCCGCATCGCGGTGATGCTCGACCCCGACAAGCTGGGCTTTCGGGAGGGGGAGACTCTGCGCGGGATCGCACAATATGCCGAGGCCGTCGGCCGGCAACTCGTGCTCGATCGCTACCCGCTCAAACAGCCGCCAGGCACCTTCGCCGGTATCCTGGTGCCAGCCCACAGGTTCATTGACAAGGCCGTGGCCCGCTGCAGGGTGCCAGTCGTCTTCATCTCCTGGCACAACCATTCCGCCGGCCATGGCAAAGTGTTCGAGAACCGGCACGAGGCCGGGCGGCTCGCCGCCAACCACCTCCTGGAACGCGGCTATCGCGCCTTCGCTTACCTCGGCTTCGCGCGGCACACGCAGTCCTACATCGAGCGCCAGGCATTCGCCCAGGCCCTCCGCCGGTTAGGCCGCCGCCCTCAGTCTGCCTGCACATTCCAGCAGTACGCCACTATGGAGAGCTGGCTGCGTAGCACGAGCACGTGGCTCAATGACTGGCTTGGCGGGTTCGAACTCCCCGTGGGCATCTACGTGGCGCGGCCGGGGTTCGCGCGCGTCCTGGCCCAGCTCGCGCTGGCACGCGGGCTGCGGATTCCAGAGGACGTAGGCATCATCGCGGCCGACGATGATCCCGCGCTCCACGCGCTGACGCCCGCACTCACGAGCATCCGCTTCGACTATGCGGAACTGGGCACCCGCGCCGCCGAGCTGCTCGACCGCCTGATGCACGGCGAGGCGGCGCCACGGGGCAACGTCCTCATCGAGCCGACGCTCATCCCGCGGCGGAGCACCGACCGCCAGGCGCTGGCCGACGACCTGGTGGCCCGCGCCCTGTGGTTCATTGACGACCGCCGCACGGAGCCGATTGACGCGCGCCAGGTGGCCGCCGGGCTGGGCGTGACGCAACGGACGCTCGAACGCCGCCTCCGCGCGGCCGGCCGCGGGACGATCGCGCAGGAGATCGCCAAGGCGCGGGTCGAGCACGCCAAGCTGCTGCTCGAGGACCTGGCCCGCAGCCGCGTGCGCGCCCAGCGGCGCCGCCGCGGGCGAGGGCCCGTGCAAGTCGTCTTCGACGGCCCGCCCGCGGACCCCGAGGGCGAGGGCTGGCGCGAGTGGCACGAGGACCCTCGCCGCCGTGCCGCCCTCGTGGAGACGCGGCCCGACGGCACGGAGTGGATCCGCCGCCATCCCCTCCCCATGCCCGACACCCCGCTCGCGCGCCGCGGATGGGCCGGCCTGGCCGGCGTGGCCCACGGCGCCGGCTTCCGCAGCGTCTCGGCCCTCAGCCGCGCCTTTCACCGCTACGCGGGCATGCCGCCCACCCACTGGCGGCGCGGGCCCGCCTCCGGCTCCGAAAGGCCGACATGAGCAGGGCGCGTTGCGCAGGTGACGCGGGCGCCCCAGAGCATCGGCAGGACGGCGGGCCATCCGCCCGCCGCGAGCATGCTCGTGTCCTCCAGGCGAGGTTGGGCGCTTCGCACCCATCCTGGCGCAAGCGATGCTACGGAGCCACGTCAATGACGAAGCGCTGGGTCGCGCTGCCCACCTGCTCCAGGCGGGTGGAGAGGACCTTCTCCTGTCCCCAGCTCAAGGCGCGCTCGTCCAACTGGCGCCTCTCCCGCTCCAGGGTGACGCTCACGACGACTTCCGCCTTCCCCGGGGCGTCCGGCGTGCCGGAGAGCGCCCCGGTGGCATTGTCGCTCTTGAGCCAGGCCGGCCCCTTCTGGAGCGCGAACCTGGGCTTCTCGATGTCCCAGAAGCTCACCGTTTCCTTCCCGCCGACGACCCGCATCCTCAGGTCGCCCAGCGAGCGAATGGCGACTGGCTGATAGCGGTACTCCGCGCCGACCTTCGCCGCGGCGGGCGGCGTGCTGAAGAGGAACGGCCTCGGGGCGGCGGCATAGTCGGACGGCCCGCTTCGCTTGCCCTGCTCGTCCACGGCCACCACGCGATAGAAGGCTTTGTTGGCGTTGGGTTGGCGGACGTCCATGCCCACGACGGCCAACTCGGTCGCCGGCGTCTCACACATGAAGTTCGCGGGGAAGGGCGAGGCGAGCTCTTTGGATATGCCGACGTTGACCTGGTACGGCTCGTCGCTGACTGAGAAGCCCTTCTCGTCGCTTCCGTAGACGCGGTACTTCGTGGGCCGGCGACCTGCGGGGTTGGGCTTCCAGCGGAGCGTCCCGACGCCACGGTTCTGATCGAAGTCCAACGCCACGTCCACGGGCGGGGCCGTGCCGCGGGGGGTGAAGCTCCACGTCCTGCTCCACGCTCCCCACACGCCCTTGCCATTCTTGGCCCGGACGCGCCAGTAGTACTTCCTGTCGGGCGTCAGGAGGCCCGGATGAGGCAGGGCATACTGGGCCTTCCCCTTGTCGGCGGTCCGGGAGATGAGCTTGTAGAAGCTCATCGAGAGCGGCCATCTCATATCCGCGCGGGCCGAAAGCTCGAAATGGTAGTCCGCGATCTTGTCGCCGTCGGGATCCTTGGGCGGCGTCCACTCGAAGACGACGTCCGTGCCGTTGCTCTCCCCGCCATCGGGTGGCGAGATGGCGCTGGGCGGCGGCTCCGGCGGCTTGGAGGCCGAGCGTTCGACCCATTCGTGCGTGATCCGCACCTTGCGCTCGCCCGACGACTGGTCGGTGTAGACGAACGTGTTCTGGCCGACGCCCATCGCCGGCAGTGAGGGCGGCGCCATCTGTACGTCGGCGACGATCGCCAGGCGTTTGAGCCGGGCCGCGCCGGCAAGCTGGCAGCGAAGCTGGCACTCGTAGCGCGCGGGGCCGCCGGGCGGGAAGAGAGCGTCGAGACTGCCCCCCGCTTCCCTCCACGACTTCCCATCCCAGGACAACTCGAGCTTGGCGTCAGCGCCCTCCGCCTCGAGCCGCCCGCCGACGAAGACGTAGGGGCTGCGAATCGCCCAGACGATGGTGCCCGTCTTGCCTTCCTCGGCGGCCAGGCCGTCGGGGCCGGCCGTGACGTTCTCGACGCTGGCCGCGCCCTTGCGCCAGGTCGGCTTCGTGAAGTCCGGGCGGTACTCCCACAGGCCGTTGCAGATCGTGTCGGGGTACAGGGCTTTGGCCGCGCCGTGGAGCTTGGGCGGGCTCAGGTGGCCCCAACGCCAGGTGAGCGCCTCGCCGGGGCGAAGCACCAGGTTCATCGTGGTGTCGGCCTTGCAGTTGCGCTCGCCCGTCACCTCGCCCTCAAACACGTAGAGCGACGCCATTCGTTCGTCGCTCGGGCGGTGGTCCTGGAAGAGGATTCCCTGCGAGTGGGTCCGCTTGACCAGGTCGTGGTCGCGGACGATGTCCTGCTCGCCGGCCACGGTCTCGTTGTCCCGCAGCAGGTACACCGAGTGCAGGTCGCCATCGAAGAAGTGCCAGCGGCCGTCGTAGAATGCCTGCGAGATGCAATGCCCCACGGCTCTGGCCGGAGCCGCCTTGAGGCCGGCCTTGCGCCACAGGCCGGCCAGGCAGATGGAGTCGTTGCCGCAGGTGTTATAGCCATAGACGTTGAAGACCTTCACGGGATCGCCAAGCTCGTTGTTGTCGCCACCGAAGTGATAGCGATGCCGAATCTCCTGGAACCAGAGCGCGAATGCCTTCTCGTGGTCCGTGCTGCCGGCGGGGACCGCCGCCGCCACGATCTCGCCGAGGCTTCGGAAGTCGTTGCGGCCGTTCGAGAGCCAGGGATTGGCCACGTCGGTCTCGCCCACGTTCTCCAGACGCGCCGAGCGGTTGGACTCCCAGGTCTGCTCGCAGGCCCCCTCTCTGGACATTCCGCAGCCCATAGGCGAGCGGCAGTTCCGGCCGTCCATGGTCCCGCCCTGCGTGATGCGGTACTCGTGCCGGCCGGCGCGTGCCTCCTCCACGTGGCGCTTCGCCACGTCGGTCGGGTGGGTGTTGGACGCCCAGGGCTCCAGCGCTGCGACGGGCGCCGGTTGCGCCTTGCACAGTGCCCGCGCCAGGCCAACCACCACAAGGGCCGCCACGGCAAGCCAGGGAATGCGGCTCGATCCCATGTGCGTTACCTCGTGCCTCCATGCTTACGCTGAAGCTGCGAACGCCGGCCACTGCGTTATCATGCACCCTCGGCGCGAACGCGTCAAGTGCCCTTCGGAGCCGGCCTCACACCGAGATCAGGAAACGGGAACAGACTGGACACGGTCTTGGCGGCGCTCCATGCCTTGTCGCCCGACAAGCGCTTGAAGCTGGCAGCCATGTGGCTCCGTGAGGGCAAACGCCAAGCCCCGAACGGTTGAGCGCGCTCCGACGGAGCGACCCGGCCTTGAGAGCCAGGGTGCTGGTCGCGCGGTTGGAGTCCAACGCCATCGCTTGGGCCCTCGTCCGGAGGCCACCGGTAAGGTGGCGGCTCACCTCGGAGCATAATCCTTTCCAGGCCACATGTTCGCCGGTGCGCATGCTCCAGGCGGGGTGGTCGCGAACACCGGAGTCTCACGCCGGCGAGCGCGGCTGTCGAGATTTGCTTGAACCCGGTATACTGTCTGCGGGGGAGCTGGGCGAGGAGGTGCGCGATGACGCAACGGGTCGCTGCCTATCTACTGATCCTGCTCGCCGCGGCTCGCGGATTCGGCGAGGAGAGGAACCTCGCCCGCGGTCGGCCCTACACGCTGAGCCCCCGGCCCAACTACCGGTACTGCACCGACCCCGGCGACGCGACGCAGCTCACCGATGGCGTGCGAACCGAGGGCTACTTCTGGACGCAGAAGACGACGGTGGGTTGGAGCGGCGGGGCGCCAGCCTTCGTCACGATCGACCTTGGCCGCGTGCATCCTATCGGCGGCGCGTCCTTCCGCACCGCGGCGGGCGTGGCGGGGGTTGAGTGGCCGGCGTCCCTGGCCGTCTTCACGAGCGACGACGGGAAGCAGTGGGATGCGGCGGGCGACCTGGTGGAACTCTCGGAGGCCGGCGCGCCCCCGCCGATCGGCAAGCACGCCACGCACGCCTTCCGCACGGGCAAGCTGCGGACCCACGGGCGCTTCGTTCAGCTCGCCTGCGTGCCGACAGGCCCGTATCTCTTCGTGGATGAGATCGAGGTGTTCGAGGGCGATGCCGCGCTCCTCCAGGAGCCGCGCCGGCGCGATGCCCTCGCCAGCGTGCCGCAGTTCATGGACACCCTTCAGCTCACCCGCCTGCTGAAGGCCCAGCTCCGCCGCGACCTGGCCGCAGCACGCGAGGACATCGAGTCGCCCGAGATGCCGGCCGCAGACAAGGGCACACTGCGCAAAACGGCGCAAGAGTTGGAGCAGCGCATCGCCGCGATGCCCGTGGTCTCGCCCGAGGGCTTCCGCGCCGTGTTGCCCATGACCGACCTGGAGCGCGACATCTTCCGCCTCCAGGCCGCCGCCTGGCGCGCCCAGGGCAAGCCGCCCCTTCGCGTGTGGAAGTCGCATCGCTGGGACCCTCTCGACCCCTCTGCCGAGCCAGGGAAGAACGCGCCCCCGCCCGAGCTCCATGTTGCCCTGATGAGCCACGAGTGGCGCGCCGATGCGCTCGACCTCACCAACGCCTCCGAAAGCGACCGTCAGGTCCGCGTGCGGGTGGACGGCCTCCCGGGGGGCACAAACCCTGACTACCTGACCGTCCACGAGGTTCTGCACGTGGGCACACGGCATTTTGTGGCCGTGGCGGCGGCGCTGCCCCTGGCCCGACGCGATGGCGACGCCTGGGCCGTCACCGTGCCCGCCGGCATGGCGCGGCAGGTCTGGTTCTCCTTCCACCCGACGGACGTGAAGCCTGGCACATACAGCGGGCGAGTGCTCCTGGACGATGGCTCGGGCCGCCGTCCCGTGCCGCTCACCCTGCGCATCGCGCCGCTCCGCTTCCCCGACGAGACGACGCTGCGCCTCGGCGGATGGTCGTACACCAACGAGGAGCGCATGTACGGCGTTACGCCGCAGAACCGCGAGGCGCTGGTCAAGCTTCTCCGGGAGCACCACGTGAACGCGCCCTGGGCCACGCGGCGCGCCTTGCCCGACGGGAAGTACGACGGCGAGGGCGACCTCGTCGAGCCGCCCGACACGGCTAACCTCGATGCCTGGGTGAGGCTTTGGCCGGGGGCGCGGCAACACATGGTCTTCGTTGCCATCGGCGACTACGGCAGCGTGCGCAGCGCCTTCGCGGGCTCCGAGGCCGGCACGCCGCTGTTCACCAGGAAGGTGGGAGCCTGGATCCGCTTCTGGGCCGACCACATGCGGAAGACGGGGCTGAAGCCCGGCCAGCTCGGGCTCCTGCTCGTGGACGAGCCGAACCGCAAGGAGCAGTACGACGCCACGGTGGCCTGGACGCGGGCCATCAAGGCCGCCGAGCCCGATGTCCTCGTGTGGGTGGACGCAGTGCCCCAGGAGTTGGAGACCTGCCGCGAGATGCTCGCCGCCGTGGACGTGCTGGTGCCGAACCGCGCCGCGTGGCTCCAGAAGGACGATGCCTACCGCAAGCTCTTCCTCGATCAGCGGGGGGCCGGCCGCCAACTCGGATTCTACTCCTGCTCCGGCCCCGCCCGCACCTTCGACCCCTACTCCTATTACCTGCTCCAGCAGTGGCACGTGTTCGCCATCGGAGGCCGATGGGCAGGCTTCTGGGCATTCGGGGACAACGGCGGGACGTCCTGCTGGAACGGATATGTCGCCAAAGGCAACGGCCCCTACTGCCCGCTCTACCTCGATGACGCCTCGGTCACGACCGCGAAGTACCTGGAGGCCGTCCGCGAGGGCGTGCAGGACTACGAGTACCTGGCCATGCTCCGCGACCGCATCGCGGAGTTGGAGCGCACGAGGCCCGACCACCCGCGCCTCGCCGAGGCGAAGAAGCTCCTCGCCACGGCCCCTGACCGCGTGCTGAACGCCGAGGGCGCAATGGAATACCGCTGGGACACGCCCAAGGACCGCACCCTTGCCGACCGTGTGCGGGTCGAGATTCTCGATATGCTCACCGCGCTGGGGGACAGACAACGGTAGACTGCCAGTGAGGAAATGCCCGCAGGAGCTGATCCCGTGCCGGCAGGGTCCGTGAGCTCGTCCGGGGCGACTACATGGACCGCTGCGAGAACGTCCTCCTCATCGGCAACTCGGGCACCGGCAAGACCCCACCTTGCCACCGCCCTCGGCTTCGCCGCCGGCCAGCAGGGACGGCGCGTGCGCTTCTTCACCGTCACCGGCCTGGTCACCACCGACCTCCCGTTCGAGGCCTGGACCGAGGTCCTGGGCACCGAGCGGCTCACGGGAGCCCTGCTCGACCGCCTGACGCACCACATCCACATCCTGGAGGCCAACGGCGAGAGCCACCGACTGCGCGAGTCGCGGCGCCGACTCCGGCAAGAGGGCTTGACAACAGGTGGAGGCGTGTGTATGGTGTTGTTTAATCGCCGACATCAACTCACGTCTGCCAACCGCGCCAGTCTGGCCAGCCCCAGGTTCCCCGCGGCGAACGGAGGAAGGCATGGCTCCCAACCCGGCGACACGCCTGACGAGCCGCGTGGTTCCCGAGGCGAGGGGCAACCGTCCGCGCAGGGGCAACGCGCGGACGATTCGGGAGGTCAATGACTTACTGGTGCTGAACTGCCTGCGCGAGCACCAGCCCATCGCGAGCATTGATATCGCCCGGAAGCTGCACATGGAGCCGGCAACCGTCTGCAAGGTGATGCGAAGGCTCACCGAGGCAGGGTTTGTTCGAGAGGGTGATGTGGGCCAGGCCGGGCCTCGCGGTGGACGCAGGCCCCGCCTGCTCCATCTGGAGGAGCGTGCCAGGCTCATCATTGGGATCGACATGGGCTATCCAGGGGGCCGCGGCATTGTCATGGACCTCGGCGGGAAGGTGCTGCATCGGGTCTCCGAGGCGGCAGTCCCGGACCCGGCCGAAGGGGTGCTGAGCATCGTCGGGCAGCTATTGGCCCGCCTGTCCAGGAAGGAGCGCGAAAAGGTCGCCGGGGTGGGGATCGGAGCGCACGACGCCGTCTACGAGGCAGGGGTGATGCTGGCTCCTGGGGGCCGGGTGCCTGTCGCGGAGATGGTGGCGAGGCGCTTCGGCGTGGATGCCTTCGTGGACGAGAACACGAACGCTTTCGCGATGGCGGAGAAGCACTTCGGCTTCGGCCACGGCGCCTCGTCGTTCCTGTGCCTGTGGTACCGGCACGGGGTGGGCCACGCTCTGGTGATTGATGGCAAGCTCTTCCGCGGCGCCCACAACTCCTTCGGGGAGACGCGGCACTACGTGATTCCTGATCGCCCGGAGAACAGCCCCGAGGATCCGGTGGGCACCGTGGAGGTCCGACCCCAGGCGATCACCGCAATCGCCGCACGTCTCGCACGAGAGGCAGGGCCGTTTCTCACCGCCGCGCTCCAGAAGGACTCAAAGGAACGACCCGAGGAAGTGATCGCCGCCGTCGCACAGGGCATCGAGGCGCAGGACCCCGCGACGATGAAGGCTGTTGATGAGATCGCCAGGGCCATGAGCGTGAGCACTTCGCTCCTCGGTGACCTCTTCGACCCCGAAGTCCTGATCATCGGGGGGCCAGTGACGCGGTGGGGAGCCCCAATGCTGGAGCTTCTACGGGGCCACGTTGCCGAACTGGCCGACACGACAGCTACGCGAGAGGGGCCGCCGAGGCTGGAGTTCACCCGCCTGGGCGACGACGTCATTGCCCTTGGCGGAGCGGCGCTGGTCATGGAGCGCCTGTTCGAGGCAGTGGGCATCACCGTGGCTCCGTAGGGAGTGAGGCCCTCAGGGCGCCGCGGTCAGGTCGGAGGAATGGAACATGCGAAACCGGACAATCCGCAGGGTTGAGCGGGGCTGGCTGTGCGCCGCAGTGCTGGCAGCGGCCGTGCAGTGGACGGCTCTTGCCGCCGAGAGCGTCACGCTGACGTTCCGGGCCGGCAATGGCAAACCCGAGAGCGCCTTTGAGGACGTCAACGTCGTCCAAAGCAAGAAGCCGGACGCGATTGAGCGCTTCTGGACCCGGCGGCAGCCCACCGCGGCCGTGGACCGCCGCTGGGACGGGACCAGCGACGCGTACTACCTGATTCGCTTGCCCGCGCTGCTTGGGATCAAGAGCGGCCAGGTGCCGGCCGACCCCAAGCTGGTCGTGAAGGGGCTGCTGCGGCTCGTGCGCATCCCGACGGCCGGCTACTTCCCCGAGGGCTGGCAGCCCACGGAGAAGCAGAAGGTGGCCTTCACGGTCCATCGGCTGACCGATCCCGACGGCTTCGGCCCGTGGCGCATGCCGCCCGAGGCCGAATGCCCGCCGAGGTCGAGGATCCCGTTCATCGGCGTCTGCGGCGCGTTCCGCGACGGGCGGTCGAGCTTCCACGATCCCCGCAAGTCGCTCCTGATCCCCGCAGGGAGGCCCTGGAGGAAAGAGGCGGCTGCCGGCCTCGACGCCGGCGTGCTCGCCGAGGACTCGACCCTTCCCTACAGCCCCACGAGCCTCGTCTACGAGTTCGATGTCACCAAGAGCCTGAAGGCCTGGGCAGCCGGCGAGGTCAACGACGGCTGGGCCATCCAGGTGAGCAAGGACACGAACGTCAGCGGGCGCTTCGACTTCCTGTTCCACACGTCGCTGGCGGAGAAGGAGGAGAACAGGCCGATGCTCACGGTTGTGGTTCAGCCGCGGCCCTTCGAGGCCCGCTGGCGCGCTCAGGCGCACGTCAAACACCCCTTCTACCTCACCCGCGACGACGTCGCGCGGGCCAAGGGGCACATCGAGAAGCACGAGTGGGCGAAGGAGGCAGCGCAGTCCATCCTCCGCGCGGGCGGCCAGTGGGCAAAGATGAGCGACGCGGAGATCGGGGCCCTGATCCCGTCCCACGAGGACACCCGGCACAACATCAGCCGAGATGTCTGGAACCACGGGGAGCTGCTGGCCGCGGCCTCGCGCGCCTACGCCCTGACGGGCGACAAGCGCTACGCGCGCCCGGTGGCCCTCGCGCTCGTGCGCCTCGCCCAGGCCTGGCGGCACTGGCCCATTGTCGGCGAGGATGGCACGGCCGCGACCGCAGGCCCCGGCCCCGGGAAGGCCGGCCCGCCTTACGCTCCGGCCGCTTACCGCGGCGCGAGCAAGTGGGCCGACCAGCTCCTGCTGATGTACGGCGGCATGGCCTACGACCTCACTTACGATAGCGGAGCGTTCGAGGAGATCAGCCAGGAGGAGCGATTCGATGCCAAGGGCCTCGTCGAGCAGGAGCTCTTCCGCGAGGGCGCCCAGTTCCTGCTCGACCACCAGATCGGCTACGGCAACTTCGACGGCTACCTCATCGGCGCGCTCATCTTCAGCTCCCTCAACTCGGGCGACCCCGACCTGGTGCACCGCTCGGTGGAGGTCTTCGACCTGCTGCTGACCAACTCGTTCTCGCGGGACGGCATGTGGTTCGAGGCCTGCGGCTACCACGGGCAGACGTGCAGCTTCTATCGCGCGCCCGAGGCCCTGCGCGGCTACAGCGACCCGCCCGGCTACACCCCGCCGAAGGGCCGGTCGCGGTTCGAGAAGCTTGACCCCTACGCGATGTGGCCCCAGCTTCGCACGATCTACCGCGCGCCCCTCGCGCTGGTCTATCCCGACAGGGATTGCCTCTATGTCGGCGACACCTCGACCGGCGAGTTCTGGGAGCCGCACCTCTACCGCATCGTCGCCGCGCGCTATGGCGACAAGGACCTCGCGCAGGTCGCCGGCAATGACCTCTTCCTCGGCCCGGGCGACACCAAGCCACCGGCGGGTATTCTCCCCGAGGTGACCCGAAGCCGCCTGCTGCCGGCGGCCGGCTTCGCCACCCTCCGCGCCGGCGAAGGGCTGACCGGGCAGACCGCCGCCATCCTGTCCTACGGCGATTTCGGCTCATCGCACGACCACACCGATGGACTCAACCTGGGCCTCTTCGGCAAGGGCCGCGAGCTGGCCGCCGACCTCGGCTACACCCACACCTACCTGCGCTACTCCTGGTCGGCGACCACGGCCAGCCACAACACCGTCCTCATTGACGCCAAGCTCCAGGAGCCCGGCCGAGGCGACCTGGTCTACTACTGCGCCGACGAGGGGGTAGCGCCGTCGGTGCAGGTCGCCGAGGCCACGATGCCCCGCGCGTATCCGCCCGCGAAGCTCTACAGCCGGTGCGTCAGCCTCATCACGCCAAGCGACGGCAACTCCTACATTGTCGACTTCTTCAGGGTCGACGGTGGGCGCCAGCACGACTTCATGCTCCACGGCCCCGCGACCCACAAGCAGAAGAAGCTGGCTGTCCAAGAGGGTGGGTTGAAGCCCCAGCGGGGAACCCTGGCCGGAGAGAATGTTGCCTACGCCGGCGGCCGCAAGGGCACCGGTTCGCAATACACGAAGAAGGACTGGTACAGCTACGTCACAGAGGTCCGGCGGGGAAAGGTCGCCGATAAGGCCCACTGTCGCTGGGAGTACGACGACGGCAGCGGGGTCGGCCTGCGCGGCACGTTCCTACCCGGTCCGGGCGCGGAACTGTTCACAGGCACGGCGCCCAGCCTCCGCCTCGACGATGGCAAGAAAAGCAACTACCACGACGCAAAGGCCATCGACCGGAACAGGATGCCCGTCATCTGCATCCGCAGGGTATCCTCAGCCGGCCAGCCCCTGCGCTCGACGTTCGTCTCTGTCCTCGAGCCCTACCGGGGCCAGCCGCCCATTCGCGACGTCAAACGGCTCGACCTTGGACACGGCATCGTCGGCATCAAGGTGCTCGCCAATGGCTCGACGCAGTACGTCTTCAATGGCTCGGATGGCCGGGGTGGTGAACTGGGAACGGGAGGAGCTGACGGAGTCAGGTTCAGCGGCCAGTTCGGCGCCGTCTCGCAGAGGGGGGACGATGTCGAGATGCTCTGCCTCGTGGGCGGCGGCGAGCTGAGCGGGCCGGGCTGGCAGGTCAAGCACTCGGGCAACATCGTCGCCAAGGTCGCAGCGCTCCGCGGCGATCTGACCGACGAGAAGGACAGTGCCATCGTCCTCGCCCCCGGGGCTCCGGCGCTCCCCGATGCGTTCCAGGGGCAGGTGGTGGTGTTGCGCCATCGGGACGGCACACACAGCGCGCACACCATCGCCGAGGTGACCCCAGAGGGCGGGAAGACTGCGCTCAAGCTTGCCGACCAGAGAGCGTTCCTGCTCAGCCGCTTCGTCGTGGACAGGGCCGAGGGCAACACCCTCCACACGCCCCACGCGCTTCGCCAGGCGGGCGACGGCTGGTTCGTCGGCAAATGGCTGACCTGCGACGGCAAGACCTATCGGATCACGAGTGTCCGCTCCGACGGCAGAGAGAACATCTACTGCCGCGGCTTCCTCGTGGATGTCGAGCCGGAAGGCGGCCAGATGCAGATCAAGCCAGGCGACACCTGCATCGTCCACGCCGCACGGCCCGGCGACGAGCTCATCCTCACCCATCGGACCTTCGTCAGGAAGCAAGCCCCCGGCCGCTATCTCGTCAGGGCCACCGCTACGAAGCTCACCCTGGCCCTGCCCGCCCCGGCGGGCCAGAGAAACGTCCGCTATCACGACAGCACCGGCTCCGTCCGCACTGCCGTCGGCCGAGAAGTCCAGACTGCGCAGGGTATCCGCGCCCTTCAGGTGGCGCTCGACCCCGCACGCCTGAAGGCCGGCCAGACCATCCTCGAGCTCGTTGACTAGGAGGGCATGCGATGGGCCAGCGAGAGCCCAGCCACGTTGTCCTTCTCGCCGCCGCGGCATTGCTGGCGGCGCGGTTGGATCCCTCCCGCGCTCAGGGCGCGCTCCCCCCGGGGCAACCGGAGGCCCTCCGCAGGGAACTGGGCGGCGCGCTGGACGTCTTCGACCGCGGCGGGCGGTGGAAGGACACCGACTCGGCCATTCTCGGATGGTCGTGCGGGCAGGACTTGCAGGCGCTCGTCTACCTTCACCAGGCAACAGGCGAACGCCAGTGGCTCGAGCGCCTCTTCCGCTACGCGGAGACCATGTTCTCCAACCTGACCCCCAACCGCGACGGGTTTCTGAGCTGGCGGTCGCGGCGCTATTCGCGGAGACAGAAGGAGTTCGACTTCGCCGTTCACGACGGGATGGTGCTCATGCCCATCTCGCGCGCCATCGAGCTCGTGAAGCGCGACCAGGCACTCGAAGCCGCTTATGGGCAACGCGCGGACAAGCTCCTCAAGATCATCGAGACCCAACTCATTCCGAAGTGGGACAAGCACTGGCGAGAGACAGCCCAAGGGGGATTCCTGGTCTTCCCCACCGACCCGGACTTCGATCCAAGCGGCGCGACCTTGCCGCACAACCAATACCTCCCTCTGGGCACTGTGCAGCTCACCCTCCACCGAATCACCGGAAAGGCCATCTACAGGCAACGCGCAGCGAAGATGGCTCGCTTCTTCAAGTCCTGCCTCCGTCTCGTGGACGAGCGCTACGAATGGAACTACTGGGACGCCGCGGGCGAGTGGGACAAGCCCTGGGACAAGCCCGAGGAGAAGCGGCCCGAGGACACGGGCCATGGCAGCCTCGACATCGGGTTCGTCCTCGCCTGCGCCGAGAACGGCCTGGTCTTCACCGAAACGGACATCAAGCGGTTCGCCAACACCCTCCTCCAGGCCATGTGGAACGGAGCCCCGGACCAGCCGACCGTCGGCGGCTACGTGAACACCAAGAAGCCCACGCGGCAGAGCGGCAACTTGCAGGAATGGCTCCTGCTGTGCAAGGTCGCGCCCAGAGTCCGGCAAGTCTGCGAACCCATCATCCTTGCTCAGGGCAGCCTCTGGGCAAAGGCGCAGCTCTACTCGCTATGGTCCGAGGAGGCGAAAGGACGTCCCGATGGTCATTGATTGCCACGCGCACCTGACCCGCCACAGCGAACCGGATTGGGCTGAGCAGGACAGCAAGCTCATCGAAGCGGCCGATAAGCTGGGGATCGACCAGCTTTGCTGCTCCATCCTCACGCCGCGCCGGCCGTCCACGACGGAGGGCTTCCGCGAGTGCAACGAGTGGGTGGCGGAGGCGATGGCCCGCTTCCCCGGCCGGGTGCTGGGCTACTGCTACGTCAACCCCGGGTATCCGCGCGAGTCGCTCGACGAGATCCGCCGTTGCGTCGAGGAACGCGGGTTCATCGGCATCAAGCTCTACAACGAGTACCGCTGCAACGAGCCAGTCGTCTTCCCGATCGCTGAGCTCGCCATCGAACTGCGCGTGCCGATCCTCCAGCACGCCGGGCATGCCCACTACTTCGTCGTCGAGCAGCCTCGGCTCTCCGACGCAGGACACGCCGCGGAGCTCTCCCGCCGCTATCCCGAGGCGATGCTCATCTGTGCCCACGTGTGCGGCGGAGGCGACTGGGAGTGGACTATCAAGGCCCTGCGGAATGCCCCAGGCGTCTGCCTCGACACCAGCGGCAGCGTGATTGACGAGGGGGCCGTCGAGATGGCGGCGGGCGTGCTGGGCGTCGAGCGGCTGCTCTTCGGCTGCGACATGTCCATGACTGCCGGCGTGGGCAAGATTCGCGGGGCCAGCCTCGGCGCGAGCGAGAAGGAGAAGATCCTCGGCGGCAACATGGAAACCCTCCTGGGGAGGCGAGGCCAATGCTGATTGACGTCAACGCCTACCTGGGCCACTTCGCGTTCCGCCAACTGCGCCACAACACGGCTTCGGGGCTGCTGAAGCTGATGGACCGCGCCGGGATCGACCGAGCGGTCGTCTCCAGCGCGAGCGCCATCGCCTATCGCAACCCGCAGGCTGGAAACGAGGAGCTTCACGCCGAGGCCCAGGCCCATCCCAATCGCCTGATCCCCTTCGCCGTCATCAACCCCTCTTATGCCGGCTGGCAGGACGACCTGAAGATCTGCTGCGACGACTTCGGCATGGTCGGGCTGCGCCTCTATCCCAGGTGGCACAACTACCGGCTCTCGGACCGGTGCTGCCTCGACCTCGCGAATGCCGCGACGGAACGCGGGATGGCCGTTTCCATCCCGATTCGAGCGGAGGACGCGCGGCAGCGGAGCTGGCTGGTGGATGTGCCCGACGTGCCGCTGGACGAGATCGCCGCGCTCGTGAAGGCCTGTCCGCAGGCGCGGTTCATCCTCGTCAACGGCGCCGGCTTCGTCCGGTCCGCCCTCGGGCAGAAGAATAATGGCCTGCCGGCCAACTACTTCACCGAGATCTCCCGCCTGAGCGCCGTCCTGGCGAACGAGATCGGCCAGCTCGTGGCCAACCTGGGCGCCGACAGGGTTGTGTTCGGCACGGGAATGCCGTTCAACTACCCCGACCCGGCCCTCGTGAAGCTCGAGGTGCTGGAGGCGAGCGAGGACGACAAGGAGAAGATTCGCTGGAAGAACGCCGCGCGGCTGCTTGGGCTCGAGGGGCATCCGTCGCAGGACACGAAGGCATGAACCAACACTTCCGCTATGGGAGATCGGGAATGGCCAAGCTGGCCGTGCGTACAGGGGTCTTCGCGGCACTCGCGGCGCTGGCCTGCGGCGACTACTCAGGAGCCGCAACGCTCAAGCTCACCGCGAACGGGGCCAGTAGTCATCGCATTGTCATCCCCGACGCCCCGATGCCTTCCGAGCGGTTCGCGGCCGCGGAACTGCAGAAGTACCTCGCCCTGATCTCCGGCGCGAAGATCGAGCTACAGGCCCCAGGCGAGGAGGCCGGGAGGAAGATCGTCGTCGCCGTGGCGGGGCGCGCGAAGCGGGCCGCGAAAGTCGAGTTCGCCAGGGGCGACGCCGACCTCGATGCCTTCGCAATCGAGACCGATGGCGACGACCTGCTCCTCATCGGGAGCAACAAGCGCGCGGTCGTCTACGCGGTCTACACGCTTCTGGAGAGGCACCTCGGCTGCCGCTGGCTGAACTTCGGGGAACACGAGCGGGAAGGCAGCGGCCACATCGAGGAGTTCATCCCGAAGAAGCCGACGATTGAGCTTCCCGAGCTCCACGAGCGGCACAAGGCCAGCCTGAAAATCCGCGGCTTCATCTGCGGCGCATGGTTCGGCAACACTCCCGTCCAGATCGTTGACTGGGCGATGAAGCAGAAGCTGAACTACTTCCTGTTCCAGGCCGCAGGCTACGAGGACGCGAAGGAGTGGAACGAGGCCATCGTGAAGGGGGAGATTCTCCCGCGCGGCTTCATCCTCTCGGTCGGCCACCACTCCTTCTACACCTTCCTGTCGCCCGACAAGTACTTCAAGGACCACCCCGAATGGTTTGCGCTAATCGGCGGCAAGCGCGTGCCCGGCGGCCGCCGGAATGGGCAGTTCTGCCTGAGCAACCCCGATGCGGCTAACACCTATCGCGCGAACGTGCTCGACTTCATCGCCCGGCACCCCGAGGTGGACGTCTTCGCTCTCTACCCCAACGACGGCTACGGCTGGTGCGAATGCGAGAATTGCCGGACCGGCGTGAAATGGGAGGAGCGCCCGCAATACGAGGCGCCCCAGGACCTGTACCTGAAACTCATCAACCCCCTCGTCCCAGAAGTCCAGCAGCGTTTCCCGGGCAAGCGGCTGAGCATCGCCGCCTACGTGAACTACACCCAGCCGCCGCAGAAGGAGCGGCCCGCGCCGGGGCTCGACGTGACCTATGCCTTCTTCACCCGCAACTGGTTCACCGACCCCATCGGCAACGCGGACGGCCCGGTGGCGAAGGGGCCGTATGCCTTCGACATCGCCCGCAAGCACCTCGCGCGGTGGGTCGAGTTGACCAAGGACGGCGGCGGGAACGTGATGATGTACGAATACTACACGGGCCGCAGCGCGTGGCATGGCAGGCCCTATCCGCTCATGCACCTCATCCCGCAGGAACTGGCCTACTTCGAGAAGATCGGCCTGGCCGGCTGCGCCGTGCAGGCGCACTGGACCGCCCGCAAGTTTGCCGCGGCCAACCTCTACATCTTCGCCAAGGCCGCGTGGGACACGGGTCTGGACGTGGACGCGGCGCTGACCGACTACTACGACCACCGCTACGGCAACGCCGCGGCAGCAATGGCGAAGTACTTCGCCCAGATGGAAGAGAACGCCCGGCACCTCCAGAAGTACTTCGTCCGCGGCGCCGAGGCTGTCGCGCGGCGCGACAAGGGCCTCGCCGACTGCCAGCAATTCCTGGCCGAGGCACGGGCCTCCGCCGACACCGACCGGTCGAAGCAGCTCATTGGGGAGGAGCAGGCCCTCTTCGAGGCGTATCGGAAATTCCAACTCGAGAAGTAGAAGCGAACGGGCCGCCGCACGGGGTCCGCCTGGAGAGCAAAGGAGGCAGGCGCGTGAGACAGGCCATTGGCCGCATGCTGGGCGTTTCCGGCAGCCCGCGCCGGGACGGCAACACGGACCTGCTCGTGCGGGAGGCGCTGCGGCTGCTGGCGGAGCGAACAGGTGCGAGGACCGAGTTCGTCCGCGTGGCAGACCATTGCATCGAGCCCTGCCGCGGCTGCCGGGCCTGCATGACGCTGGGGCACTGCGCCATCCAGGACGACGGCTTCAAGGCGCTGATGGCCCGCTTCTTCGCGGCCGACTTCCTCGTGCTGGGAGCGCCCGTCTATTGGCTCGGGCCGCCGGGCGTGATGAAGAACTTCATTGACCGCACGCACGGCTACTACACAGATCACACGATCCTCCGCGGCAAGCGGGCGGCGCTCATCAGCGTGGCGACCGACAGCGGCTTCGAGCCCCACGAGGCCGTGATGGCCTCCTGGCTGCGTGTCTACGGGGCGGAAATCCTCGGCAGCATCCGCGTGCTCGCGTGCGAGAAGGGCGAGGTGCTCCAGCGCCCCGAGGAGTTCGGCAAGGTCAGCCAACTCGTTGACCGCCTCGTGCCCGCTGAACGGAGGGCTGAAGCATGAGCAGGCAGGTATCCCGGGCCGGCGCTGCCTTTGCGGCCCTGGCGATGGCCGTGGCGTGTGTCCGCGGGGCAGAGCCGCTCGGACCCCGGGGCCCCGTCGGGCCGGATGTGCCCTTGAGCGAGGCGGAGCAGAAACGCCTCGCCCAACGCGTCACCGTGGAAGGGAGGACGGCTGCGGCAGTGCAGGCCGCGTGCGAGCGCGCGGCCAGGGAAGGCATTCGGGTGGTCTTCCTGCCCGCCGGCGAATACGTCCTCGACGCGGAGGTGCGCGTGCCGGGCAGCCTGACGCTCCTTGGCGACGGCTCCAAGACGCTGATTCGGGCCAAAGCCAAGGACACCCACCTTCTGAGCGCGGAAGGCGACGGCGTGCGCTTCACGCGCCTGAGGCTTCAGGGCACCAACGCCACGCCCAATACGGACAACGACAGCTACGGCGTCTCCGTCAGCGGAAAGAAGGATGCCCGCATAGACCACTGCGAGCTGTTCGGCTTCTCCTATGCGACGAACTTCGCCGACGAAGCCACCGTGCAGGTGGACCATTGCTCCATCCACGACAACCTGCGCGACGGCCTCGGCTATGGCGTGGCGATCTACTCAGGGGCCTACGTCCTCGTGTGCGACAACGAGTTCAGCCAGAACCGCCACTCTCTGGCCTCCAACGGTGCGCTCGACTGGAGCAGCCCGAAGCGCCTGGGGAAGTACATCCACAAGCCCGGAGTGCGGAAGACCCACTGGGAGTTCATCCACAACCGCGTTGGCAGCAACGACAAGTCCCCGTACGAGCTCTGCGCCGTGGACACCCATCCGGGCATGGACGGCACCTTCGTGGTCGAGAACAACGTCTTCCAGAACCTTCGCCACGCCATCGGCATTCGGGACGGCTCGGGCCTCATCCGCGGCAACCTCTTCCGCAACCTGCGGACCGTGACGGCGTTTCGCCCCCTGATCGGCATTTCCATCAGTTACGGCATGCACAACGACGTGCCCGTCGAGGGCTGCATGCCGCACAGCATCGAAGTGAAGGACAACGTCTTCGAGATGAAAGAGGGCACGAAGTACGAGCAATGCTCGGTCGGCAAGGCCGAGAACATCACGATTGACGGCAAGCTCATCCCTGAGACGAAGACCGACCGCCCAGCGCCGCCTATCCCCAAGTTGCAGCCGATGGGCGAAGACGGCATTCTCCGTTGGCAGGAGAAGCGACAATGAGGCGTGCCGAGGGACGCCCGTTCGCGCTCACGGCCGCGATCCTGCTCTGCCCCTGACCACGCCGGCTACGGGGCACTCGCACGATCCCCTGATAGAAGGGCGGCAGCAAGGACCGGCGGCCCGCAGCGCAGGGGTGATGGGCTCCGTCGCGCCAGCGAATCCATAGGCTGACGAGACACGGATGGTTTCTCGGACCCTACGAGCTGCGTCGCACCCTGGCCCTCTACCGCCGGCACTTCAGTGACTGCCGGCCGCACCAGGGGCTCGCGTCAGTTGCATCCCGCTGCTGCCTGAGTATGCTGAGAGGCGGTGCCCCATAGGGGGCCGACCCGGGGGGACAGGGAATCGCGATCCGCGTTTCCAACGGAGAGTTCGGCCATGCGCAGGAATTGGGCGCGGTGGTCCGCCGGCTTCGTGGCGGTGGTGTTCGCCTGCCCGGTCTTCGCCGCGATGCCGGCGCTGGACTGGGGCCTCGGCGACGCCGCCCGCGAGCGGACGGCCACGCGCGAGCGGGTGTGCCTGAACGGCTGGTGGCAGTTCCATCTGGGCGATAAGCCCGTCCGTCCGGTCGCGGACGCGCCGCAGGGGAAGGCACTCGCGGTGCTCGACGACCTCGAGGGGGGCGTCGGCGCGTTCGACCCCCGCGCTTCGGAGGGCGCAGAGAAGCCGAAGGTCCAGGCCGCGAAGGAGGCGAAGTTCGGCCAGGGCGCCATGCACGTGGCCGTCGCCCCGCGCAAGGAGGGCTGGCGGACCCTCACGCGAGCCGTGAAGCTGCCCGAGGGGGAATTCGCCCTCTCGGTGTGGGTCAAGGGCTTGCGGGGCAAGGTGCGCCTCCGCCTCCGCCTGCTCGAACGCCGCAAGGACGGCTTCGAGATCCACTGCACGGAGCCTGTCACCGTCACGCCCGGCGAGTGGGGCAAGCTCACCTGCTCCCTCCTCCAGATGCCCTACCTCTGGGGGAGCGGGGCGACCAACGACAAGACGCTTCAGCTCGCGAACGTCAACGAGTTCGACTTCCTCTTCGAGCTCGACTCGGATGGTGAGCTGCTCGTAGACCAGCTCCAGCTCGAGCCGCTCGGCGACGCGCACCCCGCGATCCCCGACGACGGCTGGGGGGCGGCGCAGGTCCCGGGGCGCATCTTCCCAGGCGAGTGCCAGTGCCATCTGCCCGACGGCAAGCTGCTCGACCTGCCGGAACAGAAGCTGCCGACCACAGGCTGGTACCGCCGCCAGCTCGATGCCCCTGCGGCCTGGCGCGGCAAGCGGCTCCTGCTCGACGTCGGCCACGTGAACCAGCGCGGCTTCGTGTTCCTCAACGGCTGCCTCCTCGGCGAGGCCAACCAGGTGCTCGACGTGACGAGCCACGTGCGCGCCGGCCAGCCGAACACCCTCGACCTCTACTCGCGGAGCACCCGCATCGGCACGAACTGGTGGAGCCGCATGGACTGGACGGCGGGCGTCTACGGCGACGTGTGGCTCGAGGCGCGCGACTCGCCGGTGAACGTCCGCGACGTGCGCATCATCACCTCGGTCGAGCAGGGCGAGCTGTCGGCTGACATCGAGGTCGAGAATGGGACGGACGGGCAGGCCGAGGTCGAGGTGGCCGCGCGGGCGGACGAGTCCCTCCCGCCCGCCGGCGCCGCGCCGGGCTCGAGTTGCGACTTGCCCGGCGTCAAGGCGACGATCCCCGCACACGGCCGCGCCACGGCCCGTCTGAGCGCGAAGTGGGCGAATCCCAAGCTGTGGTCGCCCGACACCCCGCACCTCTACTCGCTTCGCGTGCAGGTGCGCGGCAAGGGGCTGCTCGACGAGTGCGTCGAGCGCTTCGGCTTCCGCGAGTTCGCCGCGCGCAAGGGCCGCTTCTACCTCAACGGCGCCCCGTTCTTCTTCCGGTCGGAGACCGCGGGGCTCGACGGCATCGGCCTCTACACGGGCTACAACCGCGACTCCCTGCGGCGCTACCTCCTCTTCCTGCGCGGCATGCACTACAACGGCAGCGGCTTCGGCATCGGGCGCGGCCTCTCGATGGAGAAGTTCGCCGAGGCGTGCGACGAGGTCGGATTCGTCTGGCTCCCCGGCTGGGACAGTTGGTCGCCCGCCGCCTGGCGGAAGCTCAAGAACCACCCCAGCCTCGTCGGCTGGAGCACCGACACCTGGGTCACCCTCCAGAAGTGGGACAATCAGCCCAGGAAGCTCGGCACCGACTACTTCCCCGAGTGGCTCCTCGACAAGCGGAAGCAGATGCTCGAGCACGAGGCCGAGATCAAGCGGCTCGACCCCACCCGCATCGTCCTCCACTACGGCTGCGGCAACGTGGGCGACATCTGGTGCAACCTGCCCTACATGGGCTTCGGCGTGCCGCTCCAGGCCCGCGAGGAAGTGCCGCGCGACTGGAGCGCCCGCAAGCTCGAGGCCCTCTACTCCGCTGAATTCGACTTCCCGTTCATGTACAACTGGCGCGACGTTGATTCCTACGAGCGCCAGCAGTTCATGTGGGACGCCACGCGCTACAAGGCGGGCCTTCACCACGAGCACGCGGCCCGCTACTTCGGCGAAGCGGCCTACGCCATGTCGAAGCGCCTCCACCCGAGTTGGAGCGACGGCCGCGACGAGGGCGGCGACCTGGCCGAGATGGTCGCACGGGTCAACCGCCTCTTCGTCGAGCGGAATCTCCGCGCCTGGCGCGCCTACGAGGTCTCGGGCCTCGGCCTCTTCGGCCTCACCACAGGCGGCTACGCACACGTCGTCACCGACTTCAGCAAGCGGCAGGACCCCGAAGCGAAGTGGGGCAGCCTGAAGACCCCCGACCCCAAGCCGCACCAGCTCCGCGTCAACGTGCCGATCACCGACCTGAACGAGGTCGGCCAGGCCGTTCGCGACGCCCTGTCGCCCCTCCTCGCGTTCATCGGCGGCCATCCCGACTTCGTCACCAAGGACCACGCCTTCTTCTCGGGCGAGCGGATCGAGAAGCAGGCCGTCCTCGTCAGCGGCTCCGCCACCGATGCCGACGTGGCCGTGGAATGGTGGCTCACCGACGAGGCAGGGAAGGAGCTCCTGCGGAAGCAGGCCACCGTGCCCCTGCCGGCCGGCGGCGTGAAGATGCTGCCCATCGCTCTCGAGCCGCTCGACGTGAAGCAGCGGGCGGGCCTCGACCTGCACCTTCGCGCGCGAGGGGCCATCCGGTGGCTCGATGTCGCACCGGACGGCCAGCGGCGCGAGACGAGGCGAGGCGTCGAAAGCGCCGATGCCTTCCATCTGGAAATCCTCCCGCGGGAGCGGCCGGCGCTGCCCGAGGCCCGGGCGGCCCTCTTCGACCCGTCGGGCGCGACGGCGAAAGCGCTCGACGCGATGGGCCTGAAGGCGGCCCGCCTGGAGGGCCTGCGCGGCCTGTCCGGCTACGGGCTCCTGATCCTGGGCCGGGGCGCGCTCGACGCCGGCGCTGAAACGACCGAGGTTCTGAAGGCCGTGCGCGCCGGGCTAAACGTCGTGTGCTTCGAGCAGACGCCCGACGGCCTGCTTGGCGAGCAACTCGTCCAGGCCGACACCCGCCGGGCGTTCGCCACCATCCCCGACCACCCCGTGCTTGCGGGGTTGCGGCCCGAGGACCTCGCGGACTGGCGTGGGGCGTCGGACCTCTGCGAGGCATATCCCGAGCCCGCGCCCGAGACCGAGCGCACCTATCCCGAGGCCTATTGGCACTGGAGCAACAACGGGACGGTCTGCACCTACGCGCTCAGGAGACCCGCCCTGGGCAACGCCCGCGCCCTCCTCTCCTGCTGGTTCGACCTCTCGGCCTCGCCCCTGCTCGAATGCGTCGAGGGCAAGGGGCGCATCCTCTTCTGCCAGCTCGACGTGACCTCGCGATACGGCACCGACCCCGTCGCGACGAAGCTCGTCAACAACCTGGTTCACTACGCGGCAATGGCGAAGCCGGCGGAGGAGCGGCCGCTGTGCGCCCTGAAGTCGGAACGCATCGAGAAACTCCTCGGCTGGCTGGGGTTCGGCGCCACGCTGCTCGCTGCCGATGCCCTGGGCGGCATCCCACAAGGCAGCGTGCTCCTCCTCGATGCGAGCGCGCTGGGCGAAGCGCACCGCGACGCCCTCGCGGCATTCGTCCGCAAGGGAGGCCGCGCGCTCGTGCTCGCGCCCCCTTCCGCAAAGGCCGTCCAGGCCTGGCAGGGCGACCAGAGGGCCCGCCTCACCGAGGTGCGGGATCCGCGCTCGCCGGAGCGCCCCGCCTGGCTGCCCGCCGAGGTGCCGCTCGTGGCCGGCGACGCTCGCGTCGGGCGGTCACTGCTCAAGCACGGACCGTCGCTTCTCGCGGGCCTCGGCAATGGCGATTTCTTCTGGCGGCAGGCCTACCCCGTGACGCGCCTGGCCGAGCCGAAGCACAGCGCCGCCGCGCCCACTGCCCTCCTGGCCGACGGCCTGGTCGCCGAGGCGACCCTCGGCGAGGGGAGGCTGGTCGTCGCCGGCGTGGACCCGACGGTGTTCCACGACGAGTTCCGCCGGGAAACGAGCGCGCAGTCGCTCGCCTTCGCGAAGGTGCTGCGGATCTGCAACACGCTGCTTGGCAACCTCGGTGCCCGCAGCGGGGAGCCACTCCTGCTCCGGCCCCTCAAGAGGGAGGCCGAATGGCGCCTGGCCTTCTCCGACGACTTCGCAAGCCAGGAGTCGGCGAAGAACTGGCGCGGCGCAGGGCGCGACTTCAAGATCGCCAACCGCTGGATGGACGTCGCCGCCAAGGACGGGGGACGCCACTTCGTCCTCTTCCACAGGGCCCTGGCCGACTTCCGGCTCGAGGCCACCGTGCGCGTCGCGAAGCCCGGCTCGCCGCTCCTCCTGCTCGTCGCCCTCGATTACCAGGACTCCGGGGACTACTACCTCCTCCAGTTCGCCCCCAAGGGCTTCCTGTTCAACAACATGGTGGACGGCGGGTGGGGGAAGACGTTCGTCGGACCCGACGACCCCGTGGCGAAGCTCGCCGACGCCGAGCCGCATCGCCTCGAGCTCGAATGCGTCGGGTCCCGCGTCACGGTCAAGTGGGACGGCGCCCTCGCCGCGAAGTCCGATGGCATCGTGCGCAAGCAGCGCGTCGAGAACGCCGTGGCGCAGCAGAACGGCTACGTGGGCTTCGGCAGCTACTACAACCCCGTCCTCGTCTCGAAGGTGCGGATCTACGAGCCGGCCGCCGGCGTCGCCGCCGTCGCCGCGGGCCACCACACGCCGATCGACCTCCGCAAGGCCTGCACCGTCGGCTTCACCGACGAGACGGCCGACGACAAGAAGGGCGGCTGGTTCGACTCCGGCGAGGCCGACCTGCGCATGCTCCCCCACGGCCGCCAGACGCTCGGCGGCGTGGCCTTCGATATCATCGTCCCCGCCGACAACGGCGGCAGGTCCTGCGTGGTCCTCAAGAGCGGCCGCCGGCCCGACCTGCCGAAGGAGACCCGCGCGGCCATCGGCGGCCACCGCGCCCGGACCCTCTACTTCCTCCACGGCGGCGGCTGGGGCAGCGGGCATCTGGCCACCTACACCGTCGTCTATGCCGACGGGAGCAAGACCGACGTCCCCATTCGGATGGACAAGGAGGTGGGCGACTGGTACGCGCCCTTCGGCACCCAGTGGGGCGGCGAGGGGAGCGCGAAGCGGCTGGACCCCAAGGTCTGCTGCATCGCCTGGGAAGGCCCGACCCCGAAGTTCGACAGCGCCGGCCTCTACGCCTTCGCCTGGCCGAACCCCCACCCCGAGAAGCCGATCCGCGAGCTGATCGTCACGTCCGCCGAGGCCCAGGGCCTGGTCGGCCTCGTTGCCGTCACCCTCTCCGACGCCGAGCCCGACCTGCATCCGATCAGGGCGCGGAAGCAGGCGCGCGAGGCGCCGCAGGAGGACTTTGTGCCCACGGCCCTCTACCGGGCCGTCGCCGACCGCTGGGGCTACAACCCCGACCGCTTCCGCCAATGGTAGCCACGATCGCCCGTGCTGTCCGAGTATTCATCTGCCCGTGGTGTCGAACCCGTACGGGGGGGCTTGCCCGCCGAAGGAGAGGAGCGGTGATCTTGCGCCCTGCGTGCAGCCGACGCAACTTTCTGGCGTCGAGATCGTGCCTGGCCGTAGCGGTTATCCTGTCGGCCTGCAACTCACCCTATCCCGAGTGCGATGAGCGGGCGAACGTCTACTATACGACCTTCACGAGCGAGCCGGGGACGCTCGACCCCGGCCGCGCCTACGGCTCGTTCATGTACGAGATTCTCTGCCAGATCGTCGAGCCGCCCTTCCAATATCACCTGCTGAAGCGGCCCTACACGCTCGAGCCCCTGACGGCGGTTGCCGTGCCGAGGCCCGAAACGCGGCAGGTCGTCCTGCAAGGCAAAACGATCGAGGCCACGGTCTACACCGTCCGCATTCGCCCCGGAATCAAGTACCAGAATCACCCCTGCTTCGCCGAGGGCACGCGCGAGCTGGTCGCCGACGACTACGTGCACGCCATCCGGCGGCTGGCCGATCCCCGGGTGCAGAATCCCATCCTGCCCACGCTCCAGCAGAACCTCCTCGGGCTGCGCGAATACTGCGAGGCGATTGAGGCGGCCCTGGCCGCCGAACGCAAGCGCCGCGCCGCAGCCGTTGGCCCGCTCTACAACCAGGAGCAGGACGAGCGGCTCGACCCCATCCGCCTCGACTACGCGGCCTTCGCATTCCCCGGCGTGCGCCAGGTGGACCGCTATGCCTTCGAGGTCGTGCTGCCCCATCCCTATCCGCAGATGCTCTATTGGATGGCCATGCCCTTCTTCGCCCCCGTGCCGTCCGAGGCCATCGAATACTACAACCAGCGCGCCCTGCTCGAGCGGGGCATCACGTTCGACCGCAACCCCGTGGGCACGGGGCCATACGTCCTCGCCGAACTCGACCCCACCAACCAGATCGTGCTGGAGCGAAATCCCAACTTCCGCGAGGAACGCTACCCCGACCTGCCCGAGCCGCAGGACCCGCCGGCCAAGGCCCTGTTCGAGGAAATGCGCGACGCGGGCATGCTCAGAGACGCCGGCGCCCGGGTGCCGCTGATTGACCGCGTGGTGTTCCGCATGGAGAAAGAGTGGGTGCCGCGCTGGAACAAGTTCCGCCAGGGCTACTACGACTCGTGCGGCATCAGCAGCGACGTCTTCGACCAAGCCGTCACGCTCACCTCGCAGGGCGACGCCGTGCTGTCGGACGATATGCGGGAGCAGGGCATCCGCCTGCTCACCTCGCCCGCGGCCGTCATCCACTACTTCGCGTTCAACATGGACGACCCGGTCATCGGCGGCTACAGCGAGGCGAAGCAGAAGCTCCGCCAGGCCATCAGCATCGCCTACGACGTGGAGGAGGAGATCGCCATCTTCCTCAACGGCCGCGCCACCGTCGCCCACAGCCTCACGCCGCCCGGCATCTTCGGCTACGAGGAGGGCGAGGCGGGGATCAACCCGTTCGTCTATCGCTGGGACGCCGAGCGCAATCGCCCCGTCCGCCGCTCGCTCGACGAGGCCAGGCAGCTTCTCGCCGAGGCCGGCTACCCCGGCGGCTACGGCCCCGACGGCAAGCCGCTCGAGATCCGCTTCGTCAACGGCTGGGCCGGCGGCGCGTCGCGGCCCCGCCTCGACTTCGTGACGAAGCAGTTCCGCAAGCTCGGCATCCACCTGGTCGCCGAGACGACCGACTGGAACCGCTTCCAGGAGAAGGTGCGCGCGGGCAACTACCAGATGATCGCCTGGGGCTGGGCCGCCGACTACCCCGACCCCGAGAACTTCCTCTTCCTCCTCTACGGCCCCAACGGGCGAGGCCAGGGCGGCAGCGAGAACAACGCCAACTACGCCAGCCCCGAGTTCGACCGCCAGTTCGAGCAGATGCGCCACATGGAGAACACGCCCGAACGCCTGGCGATCATCCGCAAGATGAACCACGTGCTCCAGCGCGACGCGCCCTGGATCTTCGGCTACCACGACGTCGCCTTCGCGCTCGTCCACGAGTGGTACCGCAACGCCCACCCGCACGCAATGGCCAACAACCTGCTGAAGTACCGCCGCATCGATCCCGAGCTGCGGGCCGAGCGTCGCGAGGAATGGAACCGGCCGCGCTGGATCCCCGTGCTCATCGTCGTGGCGGTGCTCGTGCTGGCCGTCGTCCCCGCCGCGTGGGCCGCCGTGCGCCACCTGAAAGAGGCATGAGAAGGGGTGACGATTCGGTCGCTTGGAGCACACGCCCCCACTGGGCTTGCCCCAGTGGAGCGAAGGATTGGCAGCTACCGTGCCGTGGGCCTCACCCACTTCTCCCCCTCTCCCCCCGCCCGCCGCAC
>DATKZY010000102.1:0-66589 GCA_035527715.1 Planctomycetota bacterium
CTCGAGCTCTTCGGCCTCAACTCGCTCGAGGACCTGCCGAAGGCGGACGAGCTGCAGATCCCGTGACCGCGAAGCTCCCCTACAACCCGCGCGTTATCGTGGCGCCTGGGGATGCGGCCCTGGCCGCCGAGATTCAGCGCCTGGTCGGCTTCGGGCCGCCCGTGGGCGACTGGTTCCTGAAGCTCGAAGGGCTGCGCTCTGCCCAGTGCGCCCCACTGGTCGGCCAGGCCTCGCGCCATGGCGGTGGGGCGCTCGTGCACGAGAAGGGCGACGGCTCTGCCGACGCCCTGCTCCGCGTGCCGGGCGACGTGTTGGAGGCCCTCCTGTCCGCTCTCGCCGCCGACGAGGCGGGCGACGACCTCGTCGGGGCCATCCGCGCGACCGCCGATGCCTGGCAGCAGCGCCGGTTCGTGCTCCAGTGCGGCCCCCGCACCCTGGAGGTCGGCTGCCGAACCCTCCTGATGGGCATCGTGAACGTGACGCCCGACTCCTTCTCGGACGGCGGGCAGTTCTACGACCCGGGCAAGGCGATCGAGCACGGGCGCCGTTTGGCCGCTGAGGGGGCGGACATCCTGGACATCGGCGGCGAATCCACCCGACCCGGCGCCGGGCCGGTGGATGCCGAGACGGAGTGCGCGCGGGTGCTCCCCGTCATCGAGGCGCTGGCCGGGGACATCGGCATCCCCATCTCGATCGACACGTCGAAGGCCGCCGTGGCGCGTCGCGCGCTGGCGGCGGGGGCGACCGTGCTGAACGACGTGACGGCGCTGCGCGGCGACGCGGCGATGGCCGCCGTGGCGGCCGAGGCGGGGGTGCCCGTGGTCCTCATGCACATGCAGGGCACGCCGCGCAGCATGCAGGAGGCCCCCCACTACGACGACCTGATGAGCGAGGTCGTGGCCTATCTGCGGGGCAGCATGGCCATCGCGGTGGATGCGGGGGTGCGCGAGGATCAGCTCGTGGTGGACCCCGGCCTGGGCTTCGGGAAGGCCCTCGCCCACAACCTCGAGATTGTGCGCCGGCTGGGCGAGTTGCGCAGCCTGGGCCGCCCCATCCTCCTCGGGCCCTCGCGCAAGAGCATGATCGGCAAGGTGCTGGGTGGCACAGGCATCTTGCCTGTGGGCGAGCGGATGCCTGGCACGGCGGCAGTGGTGGGGCTCGGCATCGCTCGCGGGGCGCACATGGTCCGCGTGCACGACCTGGCCGCGATGCGGCAGGTGGCGCGGATGACCGATGCGATGCTGGCGGGGGAGAGGGCCGGCTTCTGCGAGGGGCGGGGCTGAGCTCATTTCCCCTGGGGCTCAGCCTTCGCCGCGCCGGCCGGCGCCACGCGCAGGATGATCAGCGTGATGTCGTCGTGCTGGGGGGCGCCCTTGGTGTGGTCGTCCACGGCGGCCATGATGGCCTCGGCGATCTTGCTGGCCGGCTGGGCCGCGTGGTCGCGCAGCACCTGGGCGAGGCGCTGGCCGCCGAACTCCTCGCCCAGCAGGTCCTTCGCCTCCGAAATGCCGTCGGTGAAGAAGCACAGGCAGTCGCCGGGCTCCAGGGGCAGGGTCTTCTGGCGGATGGCCTCGGTGAAGCGCTGCGCGTCGAGCATGCCGATGGCGGGGCCGCGCAGGTTGAGCACGCGGGCACCGGTGAGCCTGGGGCGCCAGATGATCGGGGGGCAGTGGCCCGCGTTGACGAGCGACATCTCGCGCTCGGCGGGGTTGATGACGCCGTAGAGCATGGTCACGAACATCCCCCGCGGCATGTCGGGCACGAGCAGGCGGTTGGTGACGGCGACGGCCCGGGCGGCCGTCGGCTGGTTGGCCGCGGCGATGTGGAGCACCTCGCGCAGCATGGCCATCACGAGCGCCGCGGCGAAGCCCTTGCCCGACACGTCGGCGATGACCAGCGCCACGCGGTCGCCCGGGAGGTTGATGAAGTCGTAGTAGTCGCCGCCCACCTCGTGGCAGAAGCGGTTATAGACGGCGAGGTCGAGGCCGGGCAGGCTGGGGGGGTGCGAGGGGAGGAGCTTGTTGACGACGGTTTGCGCCTTCTGGAGATCGTCCTTGAGGGGCGAGATGAGCGGCTCCGGCGCGGAGGTCCGCGCGGCCGCCCTCAGCCGCGCCGACTCCGTGCGGGTGGTCCTGTGCCCGCCCGTGTGCGCCGCCTGGAGCTGTTTGAGCGTGCGCGTGACCTCTGCTTCCCCGGCCATCTCCGCCAGGTAGGCGCGCAGCTCCCTCACCATTTCCTCGAATGGGAGACCTTCGCTTGGCTTCCTCGCCACGGGCAGGGCCTCTGTGAATTCGTGGTTGCCCCTCGCGTGCCGCAACGGCTCCCCCGATTATAGCTCCACCCCGCCGTCGCGTGCAAGGGTGAAGCGCCCGGAGGATGCATCAGGCCCGCGGGCGCCTCGGTCGAGCAGGGCTTCGCGCCCGGCGCCCGCATTAGCCGGAACTTGTCGTGCCGGGGATTGCGCTGGGGCAGGGCTGTTGCTATACTGGTGCAGCCGGCTCGGCGACGAATCCGCCGGCGGCATTCGGGGGGCAGACCTGGCGCGTAGGAGGATCGTAGCATGGTGGCCCGGCTTATCGCGGCGGGTGCTTTGGCCATCGTGACGGTTTCGCATGCGGGCGGGCTCGAGCTCGTGCGGGCCGGGAAACCGGTCGCCACGATCGTCGTGGCCGAGAAGGCGCCGGAGCCCGAGCGGTTCGCGGCGACGGAACTCCAGGCGTTCATCGAGAAAGCCACGGGCGCCAAGCTCGCCATCGCGGCCAAGGCGCCCGGGGGTGGCCAGGCCGTCGTCTTCGTGGGGCAAGTCGCTCTGCGCGAGGCGGGGGACAAACTCGTGGCCGCGGCGCAACTCGACCAGCTTCGCGACGACGGGTATGCCATCGTGGTCGTCGAGCAGCCGCCCGCGCTCCTGCTCGTCGGCAAGGAGCCGCGGGCCACCCTCTACGCCGTCTACGACCTGTTGGAGTCGAGGCTCGGCTGCGGCTTCTTCGTTGACGGCGACCACGTGCAGCGGCGGCAGGACGCTGTGGTGCCGCCTGTGAGCATCCTCGCGAGCCCTGCCTTCGCCGATCGAGCGTGCTACGTGTCGCTCGGGCTCTACGGGCCGAAGCGGTTCCAGGCCACTCTCTGGAACGTCGAGGACTGGAAGGCCTATCTGCGCTGGATGGCGAAGCGGCGGATGAACGCCCTGGCCGTGCCCTTCACGGCCGAGAGCAGGGCGTGGGGCGCGGCCTTCGACCGCGCGTTCCCCGAGGCCAAGGCCCAGCGGCAGGCGACCCTCGAGGGGGGCGGCGGGCAGGCCGGCGCCACGGCCCGCATGGGGTGGGGTCTTCACCCCGAGCACACCACGGCGGTCCTCAGCGAGGCCCTCGCCTACGCTCGGAAGACCCTGGGGCTGGAGGTCACCTACCTGTTCGCCTTCGGGGAGTTCGAGGAGGCCCTTCGCAAGGCCATGCCCGCCCTGAAGTGGAAGGCCCCCTCGCCGCCCCCGTACCTGGGCCCCGCGGGCGGGAACTGCGCCCTGTCGGCGGCCGAGCCCAAGTGCCGCGAGCTGCAGGCCAGGCTCTGGAAGGCCATCATCGAAACATACGGCACCGACCATCGCTACGCCGTCTTCGCGGGGCCGCTGCCCCGCCTCGTCGCCGGCGTGCGCCCGACGGAGAATACACTGCCCGCCGCCCTCGAAGCCCTGCGCGCGGCCGACCCGGCGGCGAAGCCGTTCGTGTCAACGTGGGACAACCCTCTGTGGGGCGACAGCGCCGAGGCGAAGACCAGCTTCCTGCGGCGGCTCCCCGAGGACATCCGTCTCCTCTACTGGGACGCCGACCTGGGCACCGTGCGGCGGATGATTGACCTGACGGGGGTGGCCGGCCCCGGGGACGGCTGGTGGAGCCCGCCCTCGGAGCTTCTCTACACGGCCACCGAGTACTTCGCGGGCCGTGCCTTCGAATACGCGGTCCACTGGGGCGGGGGCGCCGGCAACGACCTCTTCGAGAACCGTCTGGGCATGCTGGCCAACTGCTTCCATAACTTCCGCCACTTCGTCCCCACGCCCAGAGCGGTGGGCTTCTGGAACTGGAACGACCTGCGCCGCGTCAACCCGCTGATGGACGAGTTGTGCAGCGAGTTTGCCTGGAGCGGGTCGTTCGTCTGGCGCGGCGAGGGCGCGTCCACGAACCGCAGGATGTACCAGTACCTGGAGCGGCGCTACGGCGTGGGCGCCATCTTCCCCATGGCGGAGGCCTACAAGCAGGCCCTGCGCGGCGCCCCGCGCGTGGACGCCGACGTGAATTACCGTGCCTACGTCCGCCGGAGCACGATCCCGGCGCCGGGCAGTAGTCCGGCGCGAGCGGCGGTGACACTGGCCATCGCCTGCAAGGCGGCGGCGACCGGCAGCCCCTTCTACGAGGCCGACCTGGTGGACCTGGGGCGCAACTACCTCCACCAGTACATCCAGGAGCAGGTCGGCCAGGCCCTCGCCTACGTTCGCGAGGCGAAGCGCGCCGCCGCCGGCAAGAGCTATGCCGACCAGGCCAAGAAGGACCTGGTGGCGAGGCTCCAGAAGACCGAGGCGCGGATCCTCCGCGCCCACAAGGCCCTCAGTCGCCTGATCGCCACCCGCAAGGACATGTGCCTCGACGACGCCATCCTCGAGGCCGTCGCCACGAAGGGCGCGAACCCCCTCCTCGCCCAGGCCATCCGCGAGCACCAGAGCGGGCTGTTCGCCAACGGCTACCCGCTCATCGACTCCATCGAGTACCACCAGCAGCTCGCCGACCGGCAGCTCCGCTACCTGCTCGACTACGCGAAGCGCGAGCTGAACAGCCCGACGGCCGAGGCCATCCCCGGCTGGGAGGTGTTCTTCCGCCACGGGGCGAGCGAGTTCGTCGAGAAGGCGCAGCCGGCTCCCTACGACAAGAAGGCCGAGCAGGCGCCGGCCAGCACGATCCTCCAGGAGTTCCTGGAGGCGGCCGACTAGGAAGAGCCTTGCACCGTGTCGCGATTTGCGTATACTGTCCATGCATGAGGGCGCCCAGCGATGGGCGCCCGCATTTTTCGTCAGGTGTGCGCATACCCCGAAGAGCGTGGGCCGGACCCCGAGAAGCCCGATGGGATACCAGGAATGAAGCAGACCGTACTCGACGGCATCGTGGCCATCGAGGCCAAAGCGGCGCAGATGGTGGACGACGCGAAGCTCCGCGCCGGCCAGGCCCGCGAGAAGGTAAAGGCCGACCTCGCCGCCCTGGCCCGCCAGCTCGACGAGCAGGCCAACGCCGCCGCCGCTCGCTACCAGGCCGACGCGGAGAAGAAGAAGGCCGCGGCGCTGGCCTCTCTCGACCGCGGGCGCGAGGCCGCGGTCGCCGCGCTCGAACGCGTCCGCGCCGAGCGGGTGCCCCCCATGGTGGACGAGCTTCTGAAGGCTGTGGAGCAGCGGGCCGATGGCGATTGACCCGGTCAAGAAGGTCTGGCTCGTCGGCCCGGCGGCCGAAGCGGACTCGGTGCCCCGATGCCTGGCCCGTATCGGGCTCCTGCACGTGGCCGAAGTGCCCAGGGAGGACGGCGACCACCGGTCGGCCATCTCCTCCCTGTCCGCCGACACGCGGGCCATCGAGGCCCAGATTCGCCGGCTGACAGAGATTTCGGACATACTGAGCGCGTTTTCGAAGACGGCCAAGGACTTCCTGTCGAACCTCATTCCCACGCCGATCGAGGCGAGCCGCGAGGAGCTTGAGGCCGCCCTTGCGGCGATTGAGGTCGAAGGGCTCCACCAGAAGGCGAAGGAGCTTGCCGCCCGCCGCGCCGCCGCCCAAGGCGTTGCCGGGAAGACCCGGGAGCGGCTCGCCGCGTTCGGGAGCTTTCGCACGCTTGCCGTGCCCGTTCCGGCCGAGGGCGCCCTGCGCTGGTCGCGGGCCGCCCTGTGGCTGGCGCCGGAGAAGCAGGCGCGGCGCCTCGGAGAGCCCGGCTTCGCCCCCGACGGCGTCGCCGTGGAGCAGCTCGGGGTCGTCGGCGCCAAGGCCCTCGTTGCCAGCGTGGCTCTCCGCGAGCAGGCCGACGAGGCGGCGTCGCGCCTGCGCGAGCGCGGCTTCGAGCCCGTTCCTGCCCCGAGCCAGTCGAGCACGCTGAACGCCTACGTCGCCGCCATCGAGCAGGAGCTTTGCGACGCCGAGCGGGACGCGGCCGCCGCGAGGGCCGAGCTTACGGAGCTCGCCCAGCGCCGCCACCAGGTGGAACTGGTCCTCGGCCACTGGGAGGGCAAGCTGGAGACCGCGCGGGCGCTGGGCAAGATGGCTGCCACGGGTCGGGCCGCTGTGCTGGTGGGCTACGTCCGCGTGCGCGACCAGGACCGGTTCCGGCAGGCCGTGGCCCGGGAGCTGCCCGGCGTGTCGCTGGTCCTCGAGGAGCCGTCGGCGGGGGAGAGCGTGCCCGTGTCGCTCACGAACAAGGCGTTCTTCCGCCCCGCGCAGTTCCTGGTCGAGATGTTCGGCCTGCCGAGCTACCGCGCGTTCGACCCCTCGGCGTTTCTGATGCTGAGCTTCGTGCTGTTCTTCGGGATTTGCCTCGGCGACGCGGTCTACGGGCTGGTGCTGCTGGCGATGGGGCTGGCGCTCCGTCGGCGCTACCGCGCCTACCCGGGCTTGCGCAACTTCTTCACGCTCCTCTCGTACGGTGCGGTAAGCGCGTTCCTCGTCGGGCTGGCCACCGCGACGGCGGCGGCCGACCTGCCATCCCGGCTCTTCGGCAGCGAGAGCATCTTCGCCAACTGGCCGTTGGATCCGCTGAAGAAGCCGGTCGCGGCCCTGGGGATCGCTCTCTTCCTGGGCATTGCGAACCAGTTCTGGGCCATTGGGATGAAGTTCCGCGGCCTCTGGCTCCAGGGCGACAAGTGGGGCGCACTCTTCGACGCCGGCTTCTGGTTCCTCCTGCTGCCCGGGCTGCTGCTGCTCATGGTCGGGCAGGTTTCGCCCGAACTGGCCGTCCTGTCGCGGGTCGGCGGCTGGCTGGCCCTGGCGGGGGCCGTGGGCCTGGTGCTGACGCAGGGGCGCAACGAGCAGTCGCTCGTCGGCAAGATCGTGGTCGGCATCGTGAGCCTGTACGGGATCGTCGGCACCTACGGCTGCGTGTCGTTCATCGGCGACACGCTGTCCTACAGCCGCCTGCTGGCCCTGGGCCTCACGACGACCATCGTAGGCATGGCCGTGAACATCATCGCGGAGCTGGTGAAGGTGGACGTGGTGCTGCTCGGCAGCCTGCTGTTTCTCGCCGTGATGGTGGGGGGCCACTTCTTCAACCTGCTGATCAGCGGCCTGGGGGCGTTCATCCATGCCGCGCGTCTCATTTTCGTGGAGTTTTTTGGCCGCTTCTACGAGCCGGGCGCTCAGCGGTTTGTCCCCCTGGGCGCTCCCGGCGGCCGGATTCGGATCACCGGCTAGCCGCTTGGCAACCCTCTTGGAGGAAGGAACCGCATGGAAGACTTTGTGACGCAGTACTTCTTGAAGACGGGTGCGGGCTGGACCGTCATCGGCGCGATGTGCGCGGTGATGTTCGGCGGCGTCGGCTCGGCCCGCGGCATCCGCATCGCGGGCGGGCAGGCGGCCGGGGTGCTCTCGGAGAAGCCCGAACTGTTCGGCAAGCTCCTGGTGCTTATGGCGCTGCCCGGCACTCAGGGCTTCTACGGGTTCATCATCGCGATCTTCATGGCCGCCCAGACCGGTATCCTCGGTGGCACGCTGAAGGTCACGCCGCTGATGGGCCTGGCCCTGATGGCCGTGGGAATCTGCGCCGGCATCGTGCAGTACCGCAGCGGCGTGTACCAGGGCGAGGCATCGGCCGCGGCCATCTCGTTGACCGCGCGGCGGCCCGAGGAGAGCGGCCGCGCCATCCTCATCCCGGCGCTCGTCGAAACCTATGCCGTCGTCGCGCTCCTCGCCTCGATCCTCTTCATCATGTGGGTCACGGCCATGAAGGTCGCTTAGGAGGCCGCCGAGTGCCGCTTGCAGACGTCGAGAAGAAGGTGATGGCCTCCGCCGAGCAGGAGGCCCGCGAGATCGTTGAGAAGGCCGAGGCCGAGGCCAAGGCCGAGCTCGAGCGCCGCTCCGCCGCCCTCCGCGACGACCAGCAGCGCAAGCTCGCCGCCGCCAGGGCCGACGCCGACGCTGCCGTCGAGCGCGAGATCAACACCCGCCGCGCCGACCACACGATGAAGGTGCTCCGGGGCAAGAACGAGATCCTCGAGGCGATCTTCGACGGCGTGCGCGACCGCGCGCTGGCCGCCCAGGGCTTCGACTACGCCCGCTGGCTGGCCAGCCAGGTGCGCCGCGTCTGCGCCTGCGGTGTTGCGGGCACCCTCTACTGCACCGACCGCGACCGCGGGAGCGTCGAGGGCGTCGTCCGCGAGGCGGGCGGCACGAACATCAAGGTCGGCCCCGAGCCCGGGCTCATGCGCGGCGGCGTGTACCTCGTGGGGGAGGGCGTGGACCTCGACGTCACGCTCGATAGCGTACTGAAGGACCTCCGCGAGGAGTTGGCCGTGTCGCTCGCCGAGCGGCTCTTCGGCGACGTGCCGGCCGTCACCGAGGCCGCGCAAGCCCCAGGAGGGTAGCCGGTGCTCCGCGTCGCAGTCGCGCGCCCCAACCGGATGGCCTGGACATATGTGAGCGGCCTCGTGAGCGCGCTCGACACGCGGCTGCTCTCGCACCGCGCGACGCTCGAGCTGCTGAACGCCGACGGGCTTCCGGAGCTTGCGGCGCGGGTGCGGCAGACCCTGTTGTTTGCCGACCTGCCCGAGACCGCCGAGCCGTTCGCCCTGGCCGAGGCGATGCAGGCGTCCTACGCGGCCGCCGTGCGGCGGATGGCCGAGGCGAGTCCGTCGCGTTGCGTGGCCGACCTGTTTCTCCTGCTCACCGAGTGGCAGGCGTTCCGCGGCTACCTGCGCGAGAAGGCGTTGGGCCTCGAGCGGGGCACAGCCCCCGGCTCGGCGACCCCCGACGCCGCCTGGGACCAGTGCTGGGCGGGGCAGGAGGCGGGCGAGCCGCTCGAGGCGTTCGCGGCGGCCGCGGCAGCGATCCGCGACGCCGCGGCCCGCGAGGAGCGCACGCCGCAGCTCGTGGACGGCGTGACGCAGTTGTTCGAGGCGCGCAGCCTGCGGCAGGCGGCCAGCGAGGTCGGAAGCCCCGACGTCGCGGCCTGGGTGAGCACGTGGCTCAAGCTCCGCCTCGCGCTGGCGCTCCTGCGATGTCGCCTGAATCAATGGGCTCGCGTGGTCAGCGCCGAGGCGCTCGACGAGTTGGGCGAGGCGAAGCAGGCCGTCCTCACGCTCGCCGCCGAGGAGCGGCGGGACTGGCGCGCGCCCTTCGCGACGCTCGGCCTGGACGCCGTCCTGGCGCTCTCCGACGACGAGCCGCTGCCGGCGGTCGCCGTCGAGCGGCTGATTGACGACTGGATGACCGAGACGACTCGCGCGGAGCGGGCCGAGGCCTTCGGGCCGGAGCCCGTCTTCGCGTTTCTCTGGGGCCTCCGCGTGGAGGCCATCAACCTGAAGGCAATCGTCGCCGGCGTGGCCGCGGGCCTCTCCCGCGAGGCCATCGCCCGCGACGTGCGGGAGACCTATGGCTAAGATCGCCGCCATCGGGCGAAGGCATTTCGTCGGCGTCTTCCCTGCGGTCGGCGCCGAAGCCCTTCGGTGCCACACGCCGGCGGAGTTCGCCGAGGCAGCGGCCCGCCTCGTTGCGGGCGGCGCCCCGCGACTGGTCGTCCTCGACCAGCACTTCGCCGACTGCGGCGAGACCATTGAATCGCTCCGCAAGCGAGGCGTCGTCGTGCTCTTGCTCGGCGCCGAGCGCAGCGAGGGGCACCCTGCCCTCGATGCCATCCGCCAGCTCATCGAGGTGGCGGCGGGGGCGAACATACTGGGAGAGTACTGACGGGACAACCGCGGGAGGATGAGTGGATGTATGGATGGGTGGATGAATGCCCGAGAAGAGGGTCTTTTCACCCATCCAACCCTCCATTCATCCATTCATCCCCCTGAGAGAGGCCAGTAGGCAATGAGAGAAGGTGTGATCAAGAAAGTGGCCGGCCCCCTTGTCGTGGCGCGCGGCCTCGACCAGTCGGGAATGTACGAGGTCGTCCGCGTCGGCAAGGAGCGCCTCTTCGGCGAGATCATCGAGATCCGCGCCGGCGAATACTCCATCCAGGTCTACGAGAGCACCGAGGGCATCGGCCCGGGCGACCCCGTCTACCCCACGGGCGCGCCGCTGAGCGTCGAGCTGGGCCCCGGCCTCATCATGGGCATCTACGATGGCATCCAGCGCCCGCTGGAGGCCATCCGCGGCCAGTTCGGCGACTTCATCGTCCGGGGAGCCGAGCTGCCCGGCCTCGGCCGCTCGAAGAAGTGGCACTTCGTCCCTACCGTCAAGGAAGGCGCCCAGGTCGTCGCCGGCGATATCGTGGGCACTGTGGACGAGACGCCGCTCGTGAAGCACAAGATCATGGTGCCGCCCGGCCTCGCGGGCCGAGTCGCATCCATCAAGGAGTGCGATGCGACCGTCACCGAGACGGTCTATGTGCTCGAGACGGCGGACGGCCGCCGCGAGCTGCCGATGATGCAGAAGTGGCCCGTCCGTCAGGCCCGCCCCGTCGCCCGCCGCGTGCCGCCCACCGAGCCGCTGATCACCGGGCAGCGGGTCATTGACAGCCTGTTCCCCGTGGCCAAGGGCGGCACGGCCTGCGTGCCCGGCCCCTTCGGCAGCGGCAAGACCGTCGTCCAGCACCAGCTTGCGAAGTGGGCGGACGCCGAGATCGTCGTCTACGTCGGCTGCGGCGAGCGCGGGAACGAGATGACCGACGTGTTGCTGGAGTTCCCCGAGCTTCGGGACCCCGATTCGGGCCGCCCGCTCATGGAGCGCACGGTGCTCATCGCCAACACATCGAACATGCCCGTCGCAGCCCGCGAGGCGAGCGTGTTCTGCGGCATCACCCTCGCCGAGTACTTCCGCGACATGGGCTTCAGCGTGGCCGTGATGGCCGACTCGACGAGCCGCTGGGCCGAGGCGATGCGCGAGATCTCCGGCCGCCTCGAGGAGATGCCCGGCGAGGAGGGCTTCCCCGCCTACCTCGCCAGCCGCATCGCGGCCTTCTACGAGCGGGCCGGCAGCGTCGTGTGCCTCGGCTCCGACGGCCGCACCGGCACCCTCAGCCTCATCGGCGCCGTCAGCCCGCCCGGCGGCGACCTCTCCGAGCCTGTTGTCCAGGCCACCCTGCGCGTGGTCAAGGTCTTTTGGGGCCTCGACGATACCCTCGCCGCCCAGCGTCACTTCCCCTCCATCAACTGGCTCAACAGCTACTCGCTCTACGACGACGTGGCCAGCGCCTACGCCAAGGAGCACGTGGACACCCGCTGGCCCGACGTGCGCCGCAAGGCGATGTGGCTCCTCAACCGCGAGGCGGAACTCGAGGAACTCGTCCGCCTCGTCGGCATGGACTCCCTTTCCCCCGCCGACCGCCTCATTCTCCAGTGCGCCAAGATGATGCGCGAGGACTTCCTCCACCAGAGCGCCTTCGACCCCATAGACACCTACACCTCGCAGCGGAAACAGTTCCTGATGCTTCGCAACATCGTGGATTTCTACGACCTCGCCCGCGAGGCGGCGGAGGGCGGGGCCGAGATTGACGCGATTATGAAGCTCGACGTCGTCGAATCCATCGCCGGCATGAAACGCGTCGAGGAGGAGGACATTGACCAGCTCGACGCGTTGCGCGCGGACATTGAGAAACAGATCGGCGAGCTGAAGGCGACCGAGACGCAAGGAGCCTGAGGACACTCATGATTACGCTGTACAAGCAAGCCCGTGACCTCGTCGGCCCCCTGATGCTGGTCGAGGGCGTCGAGGGCGTCAGCTACGGCCAGCTCGCCGAGGTGCGGATGCCCAGCGGCGAGGTCCGCCGCGGCCAGGTGCTCGAGGCCGACGAGGACCGCGCGATCCTCCAGATCTTCGAGGGCAGCCGCGACATCGCGCCCGACAACGTGAAGGTGCGCTTCCTCGCCCGGGGCCTCGAGCTGCGCGTCGCACCCGACATCATCGGCCGCGCCTTCGACGGCTCGGGCCGCCCCATTGACGGCGGCCCGCCCGTCATCCCAGTCGCCCGACGCGACATCAACGGCAGCCCCATCAACCCTTGCGCTCGCGACTACCCCAACGAGTTCATTCAGACCGGCATCTCCGCCATTGACGGCCTCAACACCCTCGTCCGCGGCCAGAAGCTCCCCATCTTCTCCGGCTCGGGCCTTCCCCACGCCGTCGTCGGCGCCCAGATCGCCCGCCAAGCCCGCACCCTCAAGTCGGGCGAGGGCTTCGCCGTCGTCTTCGCCGCCATGGGCATCACGTTCGAGGAGGCCAATTACTTCCTCGAGGACTTCCGCCGCACCGGCGCCCTGGCCCGCGCCTGCGTGTTCATCAACCTCGCCGACGACCCGATCATCGAGCGCATCGCCACCCCCCGCGTCGCCCTCACCGCCGCCGAGTACCTCGCGTTCGACCTCGGCCTCCACGTCCTCGTCATCCTCACCGACATGACGAACTACTGCGACGCCCTCCGCGAGGTCTCCGCCGCCCGCAAAGAGGTCCCAGGCCGCCGCGGCTACCCAGGCTACCTCTACACCGACCTCTCGACGCTCTACGAGCGGGCGGGCCGCATGCGCGGCCGCACGGGCTCGATCACCCAGATCCCCATCCTCAGCATGCCCGACGACGATAAGACCCACCCGATCCCCGACCTCACAGGGTACATCACCGAGGGGCAGATCTTCCTCAGCCGCACCCTCCACAACCAGGGCGCCTACCCGCCCATTGACGTCTTGCCCTCGCTCTCGCGCCTCAAGGACAAGGGGATCGGCAAGGGCAAGACCCGCGAAGACCACGCCGACGTCCTCAACCAGCTCTACGCCGCCTACGCCCGCGGCAAGAACGCCCGCGAGCTGGCCGTCGTCCTCGGCGAATCCGCCCTCAGCCCCACCGACCTGTTGTTCGTGAAATTCGCCGACCGCTTCGAGCGCGAATTCGTCGCCCAGGGCGTCTACGAGAACCGCACGATCCAGCAGACCCTCGACATCGGCTGGCACCTCATGGGCATGCTCCCCCGCAACGAACTCAAGCGCTGCAAGCCCGAAATCCTCGACAAATACTACAAGCCCCAGGAGCCCTGAGCCGCTGCCTTCAGCGTCCCATATGTCCCATTCGTCCCATAGGTCCCATCGTTCATGAAACGCAAAGTCCCCCCAACCCGCATGGAGCTGCTCCGCATCCGCAAGCGCCTCGGCATCGCGGTGCGCGGACACAAGCTGCTCAAGGACAAGCTCGAAGGGATCATCAAAGAGGTCACCGAGCGCCTGGCCGAGCTGAAGAAGCTCCGCCTGGAGCTCGACGACCAGTTCCCCGAGGCCATCGAGCTCTTCACCAAGGCCGGCGCCATCGCCTCGCCCGCCGCGGCCGAGACCGCCGCCGCGCAGTCCTACCCAGGCGGCGTCCTCCAGACCCGTCAGGACCGCATCATGGGCGTCCCCGTCACGCGCCTCGAGTTCACCCTCTCCGAAGAGACACAGCCCTACAACCTCGACGAGACCTCGCCCTATCTCGACGCCGCCCTCGTGAGCCTCCGCGAGCTGATGCCCCGCATCGTCGAGCTTGCCGCTGCCGAGGACGCCGTCCGCCGCCTGGCCGACGAACTCGGGCGCACCCGCCGCCGCACCAACGCCCTCGAATACTCCGTCATCCCCGACCTTCGCGCCACTCGCCGCCTCATCGAGGCCCGCCTCGAGGAATACACCCGCAGCGACATCTCCCGCCTCATGAAAGTCAAGGAAATGCTCCTCGCCCGCGACCAGACCACCCCCGGCTGAGCTTCGTGCGCCCGCGGGGGGGGAGAGCCCGGCTTGAGCGTGGGGCTGGCTCGATAGATCCCATAAGTCATAGCTCCTATCTGGCGCGGCCCCGTGCTCTGGCCGGACTCTCCCCCCTCCCTTTGCCCTCGCGGGCGATGGGAGTGGTGTAAGTCCCGAATTGTCAATGAGCTACGCGGGCCTCGCTCGGGTCGTCGCTCATGCTGTGACACTGGATGCGAGCCTTTCGCTCGGCCTTTCCGCGCGGCGCGGTTCCCCAGGATGTGGCACGGCTGGCTTGCCCAACCGTGTTGCTCCACGGCCGATGACACGGCTGGGCAAGCCAGCCGTGCCACGGTCGAGGGGCTTGGGGCGTGGCGCCTCGTCTGGGGTTGGGTAGCCGTGTCGGAGGCCGCCACTGGAGCGCGCGACGCGTACGAGGAACAGAGCGTCCGCCGCTGCCGGCGCACACTCTCTCCCTCCACCTGTACAACGGCATTGCCCCCCATTTCTGTTGGGTGATTTTCCGCGCAGCCCGCAACTACTTGCCAGCACGATGCCTGCGCGCTCCCTCCCCGCCAGGGCTTCCAGGAAGTACTGGTCGCTCGCCGAGTTCGGCGTGAGGTCGTAGACGGAGAAGCGGACGACGAACTCCTGGCCGCCCAGCGCCATCGCCGCTACTACGCCCCTTCGCACGCCATCCATGGTGTGGCCCCGGATCCTGGCGCCTGGCATTGGCCTGTCGAGCTCCGAAGGAGCGTACTATGATAGCCCAGGGCAACGCCCTGGGGAACGGTGTTCGGGGTACGTTCAGCCCTGAAAGGGCGTACTACGAGGCCGGCCATAGTACGCCCCTTCAGGGCTGCGCATGGGTGGTCGCCAGGTCCCAGGGCGTTGCCCTCATCTTTGCCCGCATGTTCTCGCGGGCCGTGCTTAGCCCCCGAAGTGGGGCGTTTGAGCCGTAGCCCAGGGCGACCGAAGGGAGCCCTGGGAAGGGGCATCTCAGGCGGGGAGCCCCCGAAGGGGGCGATTCAAGCGCCGAGAGGCACCCCCTTCGGGGGCTTCAATGGGGGGAACGCCGTGGTCCCAGGGCTCCCTTCGGTCGCCCTGGGCTACGACTGGCTCGCCCGCGTTCGCGGGCTACGAGACCTCGAGATGTGGGCAAAGATGAGGGCGTTGCCCTGGGCTATCATAGTACGCCCCGCAGGGGCTGCGAATGGGCAGCGCCAGGATTGGGGACCATTCTCAGGCCAGGGCCGTGGGCTCGGGTGGTGCAGAGGTCAATCGCGCACGGGGGGTGTGGAGAGGACGAATTGGGCGGCGGTGGGGAGGATGGCGGGGATGAAGAGGGCGAGGCTGTAGTGGCCCGCAGGATACCACTGGATCGCGGGCTTGCCAAACGCCTCCCAGAGCGCGACCGTGCTCTCGCGGGGAACCGTCTCGTCCGTCGCGGCGTTGATCATGAGAATCTGCTCGCGGCAAGCGCGGTGGGCGAAGGCGACGGGGTCAATGCCGCGCGAGTCCTTCCGAAGGCTGTCGAGGGTGAGGCCCAGCTCGACCATGCGGTCGCGGACGCGGCGCGTCTCGGGCGCGTGCCACAGGATGCCCACGGGGTCGCCGCCGGCGAGGATGAGGACGTTGCGGGTGAAGCGCGGGTCCACGCCGACGGCGAGCGCTCCGATGATGCCGCCGAGGCTCGTGCCCACGATGCCGACACGGGTCGGGTCCACCTCGCGCCGCGCCTGGAGCCAGCAGGCGGCGCGCCGCGCGTCGAGCACGGTGCCCTCGATGGCCTGGAGCATCCGCTCGGGCCGGCCGACGAAGGTTTGGGACAGTGTGGTCCCGGGCGGCCGCCGGTCGCCATAGTAGGGCATCACGAGCATCAGGCTGGGAATCCCTGCCGCGGCGAAGCTGCGGCACACCAGCCGCGAGACCCTGAAGCTCCCGTCCAGGATGTCCAGCACCACCACGGCGGGGGCCCTGCCCCTGAGCTGGCGCGGGAGGTAGTACTCGGCGTGCACCGTGTTCGCCTCGGGCAGGTCGTATTGCCTGGGGGAGGGATAGGTAAGGTGGTACGTTGTGAAGTCCTCGTTCGCATCGAGGGGGCGGAGGCGCCAGGGGAACTGCTCGGTGGGGCAGTTGTAGCGCTGAAGGAGCGCGTGGATGGCGGGGTCCGGGTCGGTGAGCGTCTTCAGCGTGGAGCGGCAGGCCACGCGCCCGGAGAGCCGCATCTCGCGCGGCGCGGTCGCGCACGAGCACAGGGCAATGAGCAACATCGGAGAAATGGCGGATCGCACCACTGGACGACGCCGTTGGAGAGAATTCCACAGTTGTACAAGTGTGGAATCCTCGTCTGCCCCACCGCGCAGGGAGGCCCGGCTGCACTCGCGGCGGGCAAGAGAGGCCTGCTGGGGCGCGTCCGGGCTACAGGCCCACGACAGAGTAGACGACATCCTTCAGGATGCCCTCCTCGGCGAAGCGGGTGACGATGGGGTCGAACTCGTTGGGCGGGCCGGCGACGAAGTAGGTGTAGAGGCCCGCCTCCTTGTCCTCTTTGGTCAGCTCGCAGGTGAGAAACGTCTCGCGCCCGGCCACGTCGCGCGGCGTCAATCGCCGCTTCGTGTGGAGCAGCGCGCTCTTGCGCAGCGACTGCGAGTCGTAGGCATGCTCCTCGAGAGTCGTCACCTTGGAAAGGCGCTCGACGACGCGGACGATTTCGTCCTTCTCCGCCTCGGTGCACCAGAAGGTGACGACGACGGTGCCGTCGTGGGTCGCCCCGTAGGCGGCGCCGTGCCCGACCACGGTGTCAATCGAGATGCCGCGGTTGGAGAACGTGGAGGCGATGCTCGTCAGCGCCCCCGCGCGGTCGGCCAGTCCCACGCGGAACACCCAGTGCTTCTTGTCAGTGCTATCCGCCATGCCAGTCGTCTCCCTTCACCACGGGCCGCCTGAGACGGGCCTGGGACTCAATCGAGAACGAGACAATGCAAAGTGAAAAGTGCAAAGTGAAAAATGCAAAGTGAAGAATGCGAAGTGAGGATTTGCTGGCGGAGCCGACTCGACCCGATCTTCCACTTTTCATTTTTCATTTTGCACTTTGCATTGTGCATTCGTCTGCGATCACTACGGGGCAATGTACCGCTTGGCCTGTTCGTGTCCCGCCAGCACGCGGCAGGCGCCGAGGGCCATCTCCTCCATCTCCAGGGTCTCCTTGAGGACCAGGACGGGCAGGAGGTGTGTGAGGCGTCGCTTGAGCGAGCGGACGACCAGCTCGGAGCGGGCCAGGCCGCCGGTGAGGATCACGGCCTCGCAGTCGGGCCCCACGGCCACGGCCATGGCGCCAATCGTCTTGGCGATCTGGTACACCATCGCCTCGACGACGAGGCGTGCCTTCTCGTCGCCCGCCGCGATCCGCTTCTCAATTCCCTCCATGCGGTGCTCGCCGAGGTACGACTGGAGGCCGCCGCGCTGGGTGAGCTCCTCGAAGAGCTCCTCCCTGGTGAAGCGGCCGCTGTAGCAGAGCTCGATGAGGTCCTTCAGCGGCAGCGTGCCCGCGCGCTGGGGCGTGAACGGGCCCTCGCCGAGCAGGGCGATATTGTTGTCCACAATCTTCCCGCCTCGCACGGCGGCCACGGTGATGCCGCTGCCGAGGTGCGCCACCACGTAGCTCGCGTGCTCGACGTGCGCCCCCGTCTTCTCCGCCATGCGGACCGCGGCAGAGCGGACGCTCAGGACGTGTGCCACGCTTCGCCGCGCGATGGGCGCGTAGCCCGACAGCTCGGCCTCGGGGCAAAACTCGTCCACGATCACGGGGTCCACCACGAAGGCGGGCACCCCGAACTCGCGTGCCAGCTCGGCGGCCATCGGGATGCCCAGGTTCGAGGCGTGATAGCCCTCGGCGTGTTCGGAGATGGCCAGGACGATCGCGTCGTCCACCACCACCGCGCCGTCGCGGACCTCGGCGACGACGTAGGTGCCGCCCGGCAGCCTGCCCTTGGGGCGCGGCAGGAGGCCGCCGCGGGCCACGATGGCGTCGAGGTCGCGGATCGCGTGCGTGCGGAGGAAGTCGCGCACGACTTCGTCGCGGCGGCGGACCTCGGAGGCGATGTCCGCTGGCCGCGCGGGGTCGTGCGCGACCTCGGCCTCGCGGAGGCACTTGTCGCCCTCGAAGAGGGCGACCTTGGTGGACGCGGCGCCCGGGTTGAGGGCGAAGACGCGGTAGGGCTTCGTGGGCGTGGCCGACACCGCGCGGCGCCGCGGCGCCCTGCGCTGCCGCATGTCCATCCGCTCGGCAGCGATGCTGCACAGGGCGAGCGACTGGAGCTTCGTCTCCACGTTGTCGGCCCGCGAGAGGATGACGTAGGGCACCAGGACGCCGACCGTGATGCCGGCGAACGTGCCGAGGCCGTAGTTGACCATCTGCATGATGACTTTGTAGAGGATGTTCGCCGAGTCGAGGCAGGGGCAGACCAGGATGTCGGCCTGTCCCGCCACCTCGAGGGCCGCGCCGTGGTCGGCCAGGCCCTTGGTGTCCACGGAGCCGGGGTCCACGGCGAGGTCGAACGACAGCGGGCCGTAGACGGTCGCGTGGTCCCAGTGGTGATGCGCGAGGGCCTCGGCCATCTTCGTCGAGGGCAGCGAGTCGATCACCTTCTCGTTGGCGGAGAGAAGGGCGACGCGTGGCCGCTCGATGCCCATGATGGAACGCGCGACGTCCACCGCGTTCTCGACGAGGCCGACCATGCGCCCGAAGCTGCACACCGTGGTCACGCCGGGGTCGGTGAGCAGCATGGGGCGCCCGCGCGCAATGGGCGCCGCGTCGAACATCGTGACGAGGCTGATCGTGTTGCGGACCACGATGCGCATCATCGCCCGGTTGAGGATCGGCGTGGAGATGTTGCCCTTGAGAATGATGTCCACGCCGCCCTGGAGCACGCGCTCGACCGTGCGGGCCGCCGTCTCCTCCTGGCTGCTCGTGGCGAGGATATCGTCGTCGGCGACGGGGATGCCGATCCGGCCGGCGGCGCGGCGGACGGCTGTCTCGTCGCCCACCAGGATGCAGCGTTCGACGACGGCGTGGTCGCGGGCCGACTCGACGAGGCGCAGGTCGTCCTCGCGGTCGCCCCCGGGGATGATCACCGTCTTCGGGCGCATGTGGCCCGCGATGATCACCAGGTCGCTCACCGCCTCGATGGCCTGGGGCCTGCGCGGGTTGTCTTGCGGTGTCGAAGCCACGGGAACCCCTGGAAGCTGGGCCGAGTGTCCACTCCAATAGGACCCATAGGTCCTATTCGATCCGATTCCTACTGTACAGATGCCGTGCCGGCCTGTCAATGTGTCCTCGTGCCTTGAATGCGCGCCGGGAATGGCGTAGAATCCGCGCAGCGGCGCGTGTTGTAAAGGGATGCGATGAAGGCATGGCCAGCGTGTGCTCTGCTCCTCGGCGTGGCCGCGGCTACAGCGGTCGCCGGCGAGGCCGTGAGGGTGTCCGGCCCCGACGCCCTCCGCGAGGCGCTGCGCGGCGCCAGGGCGGGCACCAGCATCTTCGTCGCGCCGGGCGAGTATCCCGGGTATTTCAGCGCAGCGAATCTCCACGGCACGGCGGAGCAGCCCATCGTCGTCGCCGCCGCCGACCCTGCCCAGCCGCCCGTCTTCCGCGGGGCAGGGGGGTGCATCCACCTGCGGTCCGTCAGTCACGTCGTCCTGCGCGGGCTCGTCCTCGCGGGGGCAAGGTCGAACGGGCTGAACATAGACGACGGCGGCACGATCACCACGCCGTCGCATCACCTGGTCCTCGAAGACCTGACGGTGCGCGACGTGGGGCCGCGCGGCAACTGCGACGGCATCAAGCTGTCGGGCGTGGACGACTTCCTGGTCCGGCGGTGCACGGTCGAGCGCTGGGGCTCGGGCGGCTCGGCCGCGGATATGGTCGGCTGCCACCGCGGGGTCATCATGGACTCCACGTTCCGCCACACCAGCGGGTCGAGCGGCGTGCAGGCGAAGGGCGGCAGTTGCGACGTGGTGGTCTATCGCTGCCGTTTCGTCAACGCGGGGCAGCGCGCGGTCAATATGGGCGGCTCCACGGGGCTGCCGTACTTCCGGCCTCGGTCCCCGGGCTACGAGGCGAAGCGGATCGCGGCCATCGGCAACACCTTCATCGGCTCGATGGCGCCGGTCGCCTTCGTCGGCAGCGACGAGTGCGTCGCCGCGTTCAACACCATCTACCGTCCCACGGCCTTCATCCTCCGCATCCTCCAGGAGAGCCGAGGCGAGCAGTTCGTCCCCTCGCGCAACGGCGTCTTCCGCCGCAACATCATCGTGTGGCGCTCGCGCGAGGTCCGCGAGATGGCCAACATCGGCCCGAACACGGCCCCGACGACCTTCCGCTTCGAGAACAACTGGTGGTACTGCGAGGACCGCCCGACCCGCAGCCAGCCGGCCCTCCCGACCGCCGACCAGAGCCCCGTCATCGGCCAGGACCCCAGCCTTCGCGTGGAAGATGCGACGATCACGGCCAGCCGCGAGCTCGACCACGGCGCGGGCTCGCCGCGCGCGACCGAGGAGTTCGCCCGGACCGCCCTCAAGCTGGCCCCCTGGGCGTTCGCGAAGACGCGCGAGCCGGAACCCGAAGCCAAGAGATGAAAGGAGTGGCACCGTGCAGGACCTGCGCTACCAGACGAAGCGGCGCTCGCGCGAGGAGCTGCTCAAGCAGCTCCAGACGTTCGAGCTGGACCTCAAGTTCGCGGTCGGCATCTGGTACTTCGCGCCCGGCGGCGGCCGGTTCCACGAGCGCTACGCGCCCGACATCCCGCTCGAGCGCCGCATCGAGATGGCCGCCGACTGGGCGAAGTGGGGCGTGGCCGGCATCGAGGCACACTACCCGACCGAGGCCAACGAGGAGAACCTGCACCTCTACAAGAAGCTCGAGAAGGAAACGGGCATCCGCCTCACCAACATCGGCCCGTTCATCTTCTACGACAAGGCGTTCGAGTTCGGCTCCCTCTCGAACCCCATCCGGGCCAGCCGTGAGAAAGCCCGCGACACGCTCGTCCGCGCCCTGAGATTCGTCAAGGCCGCCGAAGCCGACCACGTGGGCATCTGGCCGGGCATTGACGGCTACACCTATTCGCTCGGCACGCCGTTCTACGCGATGTGGGACACCTTCGAGGAGGCCGTGGCCTCGGCGATGGACGAGGTGCCCGGCGTGCGGGTGGCCATCGAGCCGAAGCCCTACGAGCCGGCGCCCAACAACATCCTCCGCACCACGGCGGATGGGCTTCTAGCGTGCCACGACATCGAGGCGCGGCTGACGCACCCCGAGAACAAGCGGCTGCTCGCCGAGGGGCATCGCATGCTCGTCATGCAGCCCGAGATCGGCCACGTGTGCATGGGCTTCGAGGACGTGCCTTACGCCTTCGCCCGCTGCGCCCGCCAGGGCCGCCTCGGCAACACCCACTGGAACAGCCAGCCGCTGGGCAACTACGACCAGGACCTCAACGTCGGCGTCGTCGGCTGGGAGCAGACCGAGGCGTTGCTCTACGCCCTCAAGATGATCGGCTATCGGGGCTACTTCTGCTTCGACATCAACCCCGAGCGCATGCCCGTCGAGAAGGCCGTCGAGATCAACTGCCGCGTGCTGCGCATCATGAACGACCGCATCAACCGCCTGCCGCACGAGCGCGTGCTCGACTGCTACTTCGACCCCGCCAATCACCGCGGCGAGCTCGAGCTGATCCTGGCTGAGGCGAGGAGGTAGGGCGCTGCGAGGGGGGGTCAGGAAGGGCCATCACGCCTCTGGGGGCGCGAGCCGGCCCTTGGCGCGCCGCCGAAGCCGCCCACCAGCACGAGGGCCAGGGCGCCGCCCAGGCAGGCGATGCCCAGGATCCCCATCGCCGACACGGCAGGCCACCGCGAGAGGATGAATGCGCCGGCTACGAGCAGCACCACGGAGAACGCTTTGGGCGCCGTGTTCAGGACGCCGATGGTCATGCACCGGCAGAACAGGTACAGGAGCGCGGCGGCCAGGAAGAGGAAGAGCCCCCAGCGCTGCCTGGCCACCATCGTGACCAGGGTCCCCGCGAACATCAGCACGAGGGAGGCCACGAGGCCGCCCCACACGAGGGCGCGCCGCGGCCCCCCGCTGCCCTCGCGTTGCGGCCGCCGGCGGAAGTCGAGCTTGATCAACTCCTTCCGCTCTTCCCGCGGGGGTTGTGGGGTCTGGCTGGCTTCCGAGGGCACTTCTTCCACGGGCTTCGCTGCCTTTCTGGAGCCGGGGGTCTAGCGCTTCTTCGGGCCGATGACCTTCCGCACGATGGCGCCGAACTGCTTGAGTTCCAGGAGGCCCTTGGTGCGGAGGGCCTCGTCCTTCACCTTCTCGAGGATGGCCAGGAGCTGATCGTTGTCCGCCTCGTCGGCCCGGCCGATCAGCTCCAGGTAGTAGCGGATGGTGTCGAGCCCGCTCTTCTTGCCGATGAGGACTCTTGGCCCGGGCTGGCCCATGAGCGTCCAGTGATAGGGGAACAGCTCGAGGGCGTGCTCGAGTCCGCAGTTCCGCAGCCAGCTCACGATGATGCCCGATTCGATCTCGAACACGCGGTCGCCCACGATGGGCGTGTTGGTCGGGAGCGTGTAGCCGCAGATCTTCTGGACGAGTTTCGAGAGGGCGTAGAGCTTCTCGAAACGGATGTTGGTCTTGACGTCGTACATGGTCTTGAGTGCGAGGGCGACCTCCTGGAGCGAGGCGTTGCCGCACCGCTCGCCGATGCCGTTCACCGTCACGTGGGCCACCTCGCAGCCCGCCGCGAGCCCCAGGAGCGTGTTGGCCGTGCCGCAGCCGAAGTCGTCGTGGAAGTGCGTCTCGACCGGCACGTTGATCCGCTCCTTCACCGTGCGGACGAGGTAGCCCATCGCGCTGGGGCTCACGCCGCCGAAGGTGTCCACGAGGGCGAGCGCGTCCATGTGCCCCTCGGTCGCCACGCGGGCGATGGTCTGGAGAAACCAGTCCATCTCCGCCCGGCTGGCATCAATGGGGAAGAAGACGGTGTAGAGCCCGTTCTCGTGGGCGAAGCGGGTGGCCGCGATGGCCAGCCCGATGGCCTTCTCCAGCGGCCAGCGGTAGGCCCGCTTGAGCATGTGCTCGCTGCACGGGATCTCCACGATAATGCCGTCCACCCCGGTGTCGAGCGCGCGCTTCACGTCGGGCACCATGCAGCGCGCGAACGAGAAGATCTTCGGGCCGAGCTTTGCCTTGACGATGGCCTTGATCGCCTGGGCGTCCTGCTTCGAGACCACCGGCATGCCCGCCTCGATGCGGTCCACGCCCGCCTCGGCGAGGGCGGCCGCGATGCGCACCTTCTCGCTCTTGCGGAAGCACAGGCCGGCCTGCTGCTCGCCGTCGCGCAGCGTGATGTCGTGAAACTGCACCTTCTTGGGGAAATGCAGCTCGCGAGCGACCTCGTCGGCGTAGTTCCAGGGGCTGACGAAGTACTTATCGGACTTCCAGGGCTGCTTCGGCATCGAGCACTCCTTAGGCGGAACCGGCGACTCAGTGGCACTCGCCTTGGCCAGGAATTGTAGCGGCCCATCCCCGGCCTGTCAAAGCAGGCTGGGGGCCTGCTTGACAGCCAATGCCCCATGCGCTAGCATGCACCGGCGAGGGCAGGGAACCCGGAGAGCGAGCATGCCCGACGACGAGAAGGGCGAGGAAGCTGCCGCCAAGGACCAGGCGCCCCCGGAGCAGGAGAAGGACGGCTCCGCCGATACGGCTGCGGAGACCCCGGAGGCGAAGTTCGCCATCCTGGTCTCGAGCATCGCCACCCAGGTGCTCGTCAGCCTCGGCCAGATCGAGAACCCTCTGAGCAAGAAGAAGGAGGTTGACCTGAAGAGCGCGAAGTTCTCGATTGACCTCCTCCAGATGCTTGCGGACAAGACGCGAGGGAACCTCGCGGACGCCGAGAAGCGCTACCTCGAGGACGTGCTCTACCGGCTGCGCATGGGCTTCGTCGAGGCCAGCAAGTAGCCCCAACCCCGCACACGGGAGCTTCGGACGATGGACTTCCCGACCAGCCAGGCGATCAAGGACGTCATTGGGTCGCTGAAGGGCCGGCTGCCGCAGGCCGACTACGAGAGGATAGCCCCGCTCCTCAGCGAGCTTGTGGCGCTTGTCCAGCGGGCGCACGAGGAGGAGCGCAAGCAGCTCAAGGCCGAGCGTGCCGCCCTCGACAAGGACCGCGAGGCCGTGAACCTCGCTCGCCGCGGCATTGAGAACGAGCGCGACGCGCTCGCGAAAGAGCGCGAGGTCGTCGAGCGCGAGAAGAAGGTCGCCCAGCGCTGGCGCGAGGCCGACCAGGCGCTCGGCACCGCTGCCGGCGTCGTCGAGCCCCCGCTAACGCCCGACTGAATTCCTGACGGCAACAGCCCCCTGAGCATACATGGGCCGACCCGCTCGGGATGAACGCGAGCGGGTCGGGGCGCATTCGCAAGCTGGCGCCAGGCTCAGATGTAGTCGTTCAGGATGTTCTCCAAAAGCTCCTGCCGCCCGCTCTGGATCTTCGGCTCGCCGTGCTTGAGGGTGTAGGCCTCCAGCTCCTTGAAGCCCACCTTGCCCGCCTCGATGCTCTTGCCGAGCGCGGTGCCCCAGCCCTTGTAGCGCTTGGCCAGGAACTTCTCGAACTTCTTTTCCCTGAGCATCTTCGCCGCGGCCTTCAGCCCGCGGGCGAACGCATCCATCCCGCCGATGTGAGCGTAGAACAGGTCCTCGGCGTCAATGGACTGGCGGCGCACCTTGGCGTCGAAGTTCAGCCCGCCCGTCGTGAACCCCCCGCCCTTCAGGATGATGTACATTGCCAGCGTCGTGTCGTAGAGATCGGTCGGGAACTGGTCGGTGTCCCAGCCGAGCATCAGGTCGCCGCGATTGGCGTCCACCGACCCGAAGATGCCGTTGGCCACCGCGAAGGCCAGCTCGTGCTGGAACGTGTGGCCGGCCAGCGTGGCGTGGTTGGCCTCGATGTTGAGCTTCAGGTGGTCCACCAGGCCGTACTTCTGGAGGAAGGCGAAGCAGGCGCCCGCGTCGGAATCATACTGGTGCTTCGTCGGCTCCTTCGGCTTCGGCTCGATGTAGAACTGCCCCTTGAAGCCGATCTTCTTCTTGTAGTCCACGGCCATGTGCAGGAAGCGCGCGAGGTGGTCCAGCTCCCGTCCCATGTCGGTGTTGAGCAGCGTCTCGTAACCCTCGCGTCCGCCCCAGAACACGTAGCCGGCGCCGGCGAGCTTCTTCGTCGCGTCCATCGCCCGCTTCACTTGGCTGGCGGCGAAGGCGAAGACGTCGGGCGAGGGATTCGTCGCCGCGCCCGCCATGAACCGGCGGTTCGAGAACATGTTCGACGTGCCCCAGAGCAGTTTCACGCCGGTCTCGCGCTGAAGCTTCGCCGCGAGGTTGACCATTTTCTCGAACCGCTTGTTCGTCTCGGCCAGCGTGTCGGCCTCGGGCGCGATATCCAGGTCGTGGAAGCACCAATAGCCCACGCTCAGCTTCGTGAAGAACTCGAAGGCCGCCCGCAGCGTATTCTCGGCCTCGACCATCGGCTCTCCGCCCTGGAACGACCGCTGGATCGTCCCCGGCCCGAACGGGTCGGCCCCCGTGCCCTTGAACGTGTGCCAGAAGCACACGCTGAAGCGCAGGTGCTCGGCCATCGTCTTCCCCAGCACCTTTTCCTTCGGGTTGTAGTGCTTGAAGGCCAGGGCGTTCTTGGACTTCGGTCCCTCGAACTTGATCTTGGGAATCCCGGGGAAGTACTCGGCCATCGCCATCTCCTTTCCTGTGGACACGCTACGACACCACAAGGCATAGGATAGCCGCGCGACAGAACGCTGTCAAGCAGACATTGCCGGAGGCCCCATTGTTGAGGCCCCCGGAACACACTCGGCCCCCAACAATGAGGGCGACCACGACCATTTTCACGGAGGTCCACGCACGGACTCGCGCGCCGGTGTTGACACTACGCGAGAGGCGGGTATATTCAGTGGTGGCAAAACGCCGCCCCGTATTGGAGGTCGCTGAATGCCCGAAGCAATGTCGTCCCGCGAAAGAATGCTGTGTGCGATTGAGGGGAAGGCGGCGGAGCATGTGCCGCTGTCGTTCATGATCTTCTCGGCGTGCGAGCAGCGATGCGCCGGGCCAATCGAGTTCTTTGAGCGGCAGGTGGAGCTGGGACTCGACCCCGTGGTGGACCTCTGGCACCTGAATGCCGATGAGGTGAAGGACTGCGGCGACGCACCAGGCCCACCCGTCGTCCTCGGCCCCGAGGTGAAGGTGCGCGAGTGGCGGGAGGTCTTGGTCGCCGAACGCTATCCGCTGCTCCACAAGGAGTACGCGACGCCCCACGGCACGCTCTCCTGCACGGTGCAGCAGACCGACGACTGGCCCTTCGGCGACCACGTGCCATTCCTCGACGACTATATCGAAGCGCGGGCGACGAAGCCGCTGGTGACGCGGCTCGACGACCTGCCCGCGCTTCGCCATCTGCTCGCTCCGCCGCGGCTCCACGAGTTGGGCCGCACGCGGCAGCTCTGGGCCAAGGGCATTCGCTTCGCCCAGGAGCACGCGCTCCTCAGCGCCGCTGGCTGGGGCGTGGGCGGCGACGCGCTGGCCTGGCTCTGCGGGCTTCAGGACTCCGTGATGATGGCGATGGACCAGCCCGAGCTGCTCGACGCCATCCTGGACGTGGTGAGCGACTGGAATCGCTGGCGAATGGAGCTGATGCTCGATGCTCAGCCCGACCTGCTCGTGCGCCGAGCCTGGTATGAGGGCACGGACTTCTGGTCGCCGACGCTCTATCGCCGCTTCCTGTTCCCTTGCCTCGCGGCCGAAGTGAGGATGGCCCACCAGGCGGGGGCGAAGTTCGGTTACATCCTCACCAGCGGCGCAATGCCGCTCCTCGACCTGATCATCGAGGCGGGGGTGGACGTGTTGATCGGCGTGGACCCGATTCAGGGGAAGGGCACCGACATGGCCGAGATGAAGCGCCGCACAAAGGGCCGCCTGGCCCTCTGGGGCGGCGTGAACGGCTTCCTCACCGTCGAGCGCGGCACGCCCGAGGGCGTCCGCGACGCCGTGAAGCTCGCCCTCGACACCCTCGGCCCCGACGGCTTCATCCTCAGCCCGGTGGACAACGTGCGCGACACGTCGGAAGAAACCTGGCGGAACACGATGGCGTTGATTGAGGCGTGGAGGGAGATGAGGTGAAGATGCGTGACGCGTGACGCGTGCCTAGGAGAAGAGGAAGCCCTCAGAACCTTCCTCTGGGCACGCGGGGCGCGGCACGTTCATCCTCTTCCGCGCCGCCGCAGCCGCCTAACCTCTCGGAGAACGCGGGCGTCTTCCTGATGGCGCGGGTGGTCAATCTGCTGCTTCACGCGGATCAGGCTGTCGAGGCCAATCCAGTTGGCCGTCACGCCGCCGTAGGAGTCGCGGACCCGCTTCTTCCACGCGGTATCGAACCGCAGGCCCTTCACATCGAGCAGAAGGTCAATGCGGTTCGGCGCCACGCCGATCTGGAGAACCTGGTCCCGAACGCCCAAGTCGAACAGGTGAGGGCTGCCGAACTCCGCGAGGGCCTTGTTGGCCCGCCGCACGTTCTCGTCGGACGGCTCGACCCAGAGGTCCATATCCTTCGTATACCGCGGCTTCGCGTGGTAAATGAACGCCAGGCCGCCGATGATCAGGTATCGCGCTTCGTAGCGCTCGAGGAACGCCAGCATATCCTCGAAATCCCGGATCGCGTCCATCGCCGAGCGTCCCCTCACGGCTGTTGCCGCTCCAGTTTCCCCACTTTCTCGATGTCTCGGTGGATCGCGACGAGGGCCGACAGGCGATCCTGCGGGCTCTGGCTCTGCCAGAACGCGAGGTCCCACTCTTCGGCCTCCTCGTGGCTGTGGGCCACGTGCGCCACAATCCTCTTGCGGCGCTCCGCCGTGCGCTCCTTGAGCCCCATAGCAAGCTGCTCCTCTCCCTCTCCCCGCCCTCTCCCTACTCAAGTATACGCCGCGCCGAACGCCCTATCAAGCGCGAGTGAAGGGAGGGGGGCAGGGCGGTCCCTGGCTTCACTGGTTGGGGATCGTGGATTACGGATTCCCTTGCCGGTAATGCCGCCGCAGGTTGGGAAGCAGGGCCTTGTAGTCCTCGTAGACCGTCTCGTAGGCGTGGGCCGATCTCGAGGGCCTGAAGGTCGTCTCCCGGAAACGCATGGCCTTCTGGGCTGCCTCGACTGAGGAATAGACGCCCGTGCCGACGAGGGCGCAGATGGCCGCGCCCAGGACGGTTGCCTCCTTCTGCTCGATGGTGGTGACGGGCAGGCCGGTGACGTCGGCGCGAATCTGGTTCCAGAGGTCGTTCTTCGAGCCGCCGCCGACGACGCGGATGCCCTTGGGCGAGAAGCCCGTCGCGGCCTTCAGCATTTCGATGGCCAACTGAAGCTGGCACGAAAGCCCCTCGAGCGCGGCACGGTAGACCTGGCCCCGTTGGGTGGAAATGGTGAGGCCGAGGATCGTGCCGAGCGTGCCGTAGCGCTTCGTCGGGCCGGTGCCGGCGACGAAGCTGGGGATGAGCGTCACGCCGCCCGCGCCGGGGGCGAGCGCCGCTGCGTCGCCGATCATCGTGGGATAAAGCTTCGGCGTGTCGTTCACGTCGGGGTAAAAATGCTTCGCCAGCCACTCCAGGACGCCCGAGCCCATCATCAGCAGTTGCGGGTCGAAGAGGCCGGGGAGGGCATCGGCCTCGATGATGAGGCCGCCGTCGAAGCCCGCCCGGTTGGCCTTGAACTGCGGCACGCGGGCCATGAGGATTTCCCACGTGCCGCTGCTGAGGATGGCCTCGCCGCTGAGCGCGCCCGAGCCGATGGGGGCGAACTGGGTGTCGTGGCCCGCGGCGGTCACGGGCGTGCCGGCAGGGATGCCCGTCGCGCGACTCGCCTTGGCCGTCACCGCGCCGATGGTCTCACCCGACTCGACGAAGCGGGGGAAGAAGCTGGCGTCCACGCCTGCCAGCTTGAGCAGCTTCGGCGACCAGGTGCGGCGGGCGAGGTCCAGCGCCATCATCGTCGAGGCGCCCGTGTAGTCAATCGTCATCTCGCCGCAGAGCTTGTGGCTGAGCAGGCCGGCCATCATCATCCAGGCGGTTGCGTCGTCGAGGGCCTTCGGGGCGTTCTCGCGCAGCCAGATGAGGCGGAGGAGCGTGTTGAACGAGATGACCTGGTAGCCTGTCGTGCGGAAGAGGTCCCAGGCCGAGACCTCTTTCGTGATGGCTTCGGCGGTGGGCGTCGTGCGGGGGCACTGCCAGCAGATGGGTGGGTAGGTGAGGCGCCCCAGGGCGTCCACGGGCGCGCCGTCGGCGCCCCAGGTGGTGATGGTGACGGCAGCGATGTCGCTCGGCTTGATCTTCGCACAGACCTGTTTCGAGAGGCGGCCAAGGCGCTTCCAGAGGGCCTCGAGGTCCCAGACCACCCAGCCCTTGTCGCCGCCGGCCTGGGGGCCGGGGCCGCTGCGTGCGCCGGCCTGGGCGAGCAGCCTGCCGCGGTCATCTGCCGCGACGACGCGGGTGGTGGTGGAGCCGCAATCCATCACGATGACGATGCGACGGACCATGTGCGTGCCTCCGGTCGGGTCATGCCTTCAGCCGCTCGCGCGCGTCTTCGTCGGCGAGGACGCCGTAGATCTGGCCGTAGTAGACGGTGTGGAAGTCGCCGGAGCGGTAGCAGTCCTTCACGACGTCGGGCGCGAGAGCATCGGGGACGACCTGGGTCTTGTAGAGGGTGCGGCACTCGTAGTGGACGACGCATTGGGCAATGAGGGGCGCGGCGACCTGCTGGCTGGGGAGGGCGGCGATGCCGGTGTCGGCGAACTTGTCGTGGTCGCGGCCCGACCTGCTGCCGCAGAAGTTCACGGCCTTGCGCAGCTCGGGCGGCGCGACGTTTACCGTGAAGTCGCCGTTCTCCTCGAGCAGCGTCCAGGTGTGGCGCGAGGGGCGGACGAGAACGACGAAGACGGGCCGCCCCCAGATGATGCCGATGGTGCCCCAGCCGATGGTCATGGCATTCGGCGTGCCGTCCTTGCCCTGCGAGGCGAGCAAGCAGCCGGGGTCGGCGAGGGCGGTCATTGTCTCCGCAAGGTAGTCCGTATAGGCAACGCTCTTCTTCGCCATGTGCGGCTCTCTCCGTTGCTGAAGGGACCCGTGACGCGTGACGCGTGACCAGAGAGGAAGAGGATTGGGCTCCTCCTGATCACGCGTCACGGGTCACGCGTCCCGCGCGGCTCCCTGGGTCTCCAATGCCTCCAGATCGAGCGTCATCCCGTCCCGTGCGGCCACCACGCGCACGCCCGTTTCTTCGCTCATCTTCTCGGCCAGCTCCCACGGCTTGGCCTGGAGCACGTTCATCCCGAAGTGCGTGATGACAGCCACGCGGGGGCGCACCTCGCCGATGAGGCGTGTGGCGTCGGCCACGTCGAGGTGCAGGATGCGCTTCTTACGCTCCTCGTCCACCTGGTAGAGGACCATGTGGACAATCAGCACGTCGCAGGGCGCGTAGTGGGCCACGAGTTCGGGGAAGTAGAAGGTGTCGGCGACGTGGCAGATGCGAAGGCCGGCCGTGTCGATCCGCAGGCCATACGTCTCGCCGCTGTGGAGGTGGCGGACGGGCGTGCACAGCGTGGTGCCTGGGGCCAGCTCCCAGGACCCGCCGGCCCCGAGCACCTCGACCCTGCCCAGGTAGCCGCGCACGTAGCGGAGGACGATGGGGTCGCCGTCGAGCGCCTCGGCGGGGGCGAAGAGGGTGCCGCGCTGCTTGTGGCCGCCGTCGGTCATCGCCTCGATCATCACGTTCACGTCGCCCGCGTGGTCGAGGTGGCCGTGGGTGAGGAAGATCGCGTCGAGCGTCGCGGGGTTGATCTTCGGGCGGCTCGCGTGGCATCGCACGAGGCAGCCTGGGCCGGGGTCCACGAGGAGTCGGAAGCCGCCCAGCGAGTAGAGCACCCCGGCCGAGCTGCGCCGCTGCGTGATCATCACGAACCGCGCGCCCGCGGTGCCGAGGAACTTGATGAAGTCGCCCGCTGCCTTCGCCATTGGGTCCTTTCGATCCCTCCTGCGCTATTGTAGGCGCCTCGTGCGGAGTGTCAAGCGTCCGTCGTCTCGCCCCACCAGTTGCGGTCAGGGTCGCTGTCGCGTAGAATATGCGGTGGGGGAGAAGAGGGTGCGCATGGCGAAGAAGAAGCCTCCAGCCGAGGTCGCCAAGCGCAACGGGCGCCTCGAGGCGTTCGACGCGCGGAAGATCACCGCGGCCATCCTGAAAGCCCAACGCGCCGTCGGCAAGGCCGATCCCGCTTTCGCCGAGCGCTGCACGCAGCGTGTGATCGCACGCCTCCGCCAGCAGCCCACGGTCGAGCAGATCCAGGACGCCGTCGAGCGCGTCCTCGTGCGGGAGGGGCGGGCCGACCTGGCGAAGGCCTACATCCTCTATCGCCAGCGCCGCGCCGACCTGCGGCGCGTCAAACGCCTCCTCGGTGTGGCCGACGACCTGAAGCTGCCCCTCAACGCAACCGAAGTCCTGGAGCGCCGCTACCTCCTTCGCGACGAGCACGGCGAGGCGGTCGAGACCCCGCACGAGATGCTGGTCCGTGTGGCCCGTGCCGTGGCGGCGCCCGACGCCAATCACCCGAACCCCGACGTGGAGCGCACCGAGCACGAGTTCCTCGAGATGATGGTGCGCCTGGAGTTCCTGCCCAACTCGCCGACCCTGATGAACGCGGGGACGGGGCTGGGCCAGCTCGCCGCGTGCTTCGTGCTGCCCGTGGGCGACTCGCTCCGCGAGATCTTCGACGCCGTCCGCGACATGGCCATCATCCACCAGTCGGGCGGCGGCACGGGCTTCTCGTTCTCGCGCCTGCGCCCCAAGGGCGACATCGTGCGGTCCACCGGCGGCGTGGCCTCGGGGCCGGTGTCGTTCATGCAGGTCTACGACGCCACGACGAACACGATCAAGCAGGGCGGGCGGCGCCGCGGCGCCAACATGGGCATCCTCCGCGTGGACCACCCCGACATCGTGGAATTCGTCACCGCCAAGCTCGACAGCGGGACGCTGCGCAACTTCAACCTCTCGGTCGCCGTGACCGACGCCTTCATGGCCGCCGCCGCGAGGGGCAAGGACTACGACCTCGTGAACCCGCGCTCGGGCAAGGCGGTCGGGCGGCGCAACGCGCGCGAGATGCTCGACCTCATCGCCACCTCGGCCTGGCGCTGCGGCGACCCCGGCCTCATCTTCCTCGACGAGATCAACCGCCACCACCCCACGCCCGCCCTCGGCGCCATCGAGGCCACGAACCCCTGCGGCGAGCAGCCCCTGCTGCCCTACGAGGCCTGCAACCTCGGCTCCATCAACCTCGCCAGAATGGTCCGCGACGGCGAGGTGGACTGGGAGCGGCTCCGCCGCCTGGTTCACGCCGCGGTGCACTTCCTGGACAACGTGATTGACGCCTCGCGCTACCCGCTGGAGGCCATCGCCGAGGTGACGCGGGCGAACCGCAAGATCGGCCTGGGCGTCATGGGCTTTGCGGAGGCCCTCGTCCAGCTTGCCATCCCGTACGACTCGGAGGAAGCAGTGGCCCTGGCCGAGCGCGTGATGGCCTTCGCGACCGTCGAGGCCCGGAAGGCGTCGCAGCGGCTTGGCGAAGAGCGCGGCGCGTTCCCCAACTTCGACCGCAGCGTATGGCCCGAGCGCGGGTTCCAGACCCTGCGCAACGCCACCTGCACCACGGTCGCGCCTACGGGCACGATCAGCATCATCGCGGGGTGCTCGAGCGGCATCGAGCCGCTGTTCGCCCTGTCGTACGTGCGGCACGTGCTCGACGGCGCCACGCTGATCGAGGAGAACGCGCTGTTCCGCGAGGCCGCCGAGGCGCTCGGGATCTACAGCGACGACCTGATTCGCGAGATCGCCCGACGCGGGTCATGCCGCGGTCTGAAAGCCGTTCCAAAGGACGTGCAACGGCTCTTCCCGACCGCCTTCGACATCGCCCCCGAGTGGCACGTGAAGCTCCAGGCCGCCTTCCAACGGCACACCGACAACGGCGTGTCGAAGACCTGCAACCTCCCCCAGACGGCCACGCCGGCCGACGTCCGCCACATCTACGAGCTGGCCTGGAAGCTCCGCTGCAAGGGCATCACCGTCTACCGCTACGGCTCCATCGCCGGCCAGGTGCTCTCCCTGAGCGACGACGAATGCGACCACTGCAAGACGCCGTCCGAGCAGGGCGGCCGGCCGAGGGAGGAGAGGTGAGGCGTTGCCGATTTCCGATCTTCCATTCGCGGCGGGGGACGGAGGAGTGGCGAGGGCAGGGCCAGTGGACAGTAGACAGTGGGCAGTAGACAGTAGACAGTGGACACCGCAGGAGCAGGGAGCTGCGAGCCCGCAGGACGGATACCCCCGCCCCTGGGCTTGGCGTGCAGGCATGCACGCCCGGTGTTCTACGGCCCCTTGGAGTCGGGCGCGGCGTGCTCACCGGTGATGTGCCCGCCCTTGGCGCGGGGGTCGTGCCGCTGTTCCTTGAGGAGAGCCTTCCCCATCCTGGCGTCGTGGGCCGCGGTGTCCCCGAGGAACTTGACGGTGGGCGCCCACAGCCAGAGCGCCAGCGCAATCAAGGCGGTTGCCGCCCCCGCGATGAGAAAGACGCCGAGGAGCGCCCGAAGGATGAGACGGCCCGGCATCGGATTGCCGCACGCCGGGCAGATGGCGGCTCGACGCGAGATATAGCCGCCGCACACGTCGCACTGCCTGTGCTCCATCATGCCCGTGCCCTCCTGCTTCTCCGACGTCACGTGGCAAGGCGCCGGACACTCCCAGTCGGTCATCCCCCCCCCGACCTTACGGCGGCATCATACATTGGGCCAACTCGGCAGTCAACATGCGTGCGTCGGGGGAGACACCGCACCGCCGAGCTTAAAGTCCCAGTCCCTGAGTTCCCACAACAGCGACGTTGCTGAGGAGACCAGCGCTGCCACGGCGGTCACGACGCAGGCGAGCGCCTGGGGAGTGGGCTTCGCCAGCAACTCGTGCATCCGGGCGACGACCGTGCTTGCCGCACGCTCGCATGCGGGCACAGAGCCCTCTGGCGCTGCACGGACTCTGCTCGCGCCGCCCTCGTTGGGCGGTCGACGCTTCATGTTCTTCAGATAAGCCGCCAGCGCTTCGGTTCGGTCGGCCTGTCCGGTCTTCCCGTCGGGGGCTTTGCGCAAGAGGGCGCGCCCTTCGGTGTGACTCGCCACGATGGTGAGCAGCCTCGGGGTGAGTTGCACAATGTCCCCTGCGTGAATCAGGAATTCGCGGAGCGCTTCGGCCAGGCACCAGAGGTCTCTGTCATCAGGCATCGAACCGGCTCGGCGCGCTGCGGCCTGGATGACCTCTGCCTGTGTGAACACGTTGGCCAACTGATAGGTGAACGCAAGCCAGGATGCCGCGAAGGACTCGTCTTCGCCGGCGCACGCCGGGATGTCCAGCCACTCGAGCTTCTCGTCCAGCTCGCGCACGATCGCACCCCAGTCTCCTGCGTCCATGCAGAAGCCGTCATCGTCCATTGGTTCGCCCTCCTGGGCCGGGAGCGACGTGAACCCGCACGTGCGCAGTTCGATGGACGCCTTGCTCATCTCAGGCAACTACTCGCCGTCTTCGACGCTCGGCCGGGCGGGAGGTGGCGGCAGGCAAAGGCGAATGAGTGAGACGATGCGTTCGGCGGCTGCCACGGCCATCCGACCCTCTTGCTCGTCCGGCTCGGGGAAGGGCTGCGGATAGCGGACCTCGATCGAGTAGGGGTTCAGAACCAGGCAGTTCGCACGAAGCTCATCCACTCGGGGCTCGCGCGCCAGGCACTCTTCCAGGAGTTCGAGAAGGTCGTGCGTCTTCCTGGGCTGCGTCCCTTGAAAGACCAGCAGGGCCTTCAGCATCTTCTCGGCGGCCTGCTGGGCGTGGAAGCACACGGGAGACCACGGGATCTCCTGGGCCGCCAGGTTGTTCTGGATGTCCAGCAGGTCCTCCTCCGCCTTGCGTGCCTAGGCCTGCCAGTACGGTTCATTGGCGCTCATAGAGCACCCTGCCTTCCCGCTCGATCGTGTAGAGGACCGTGCCCAGCATGTCCCTGAACCGGCGGACCTCCTCCGGGGTGTAGACCAGGATGTCCATTGCCCATCGGCGGCGCGCGAAGAGCGCGTCTACGGCTCGGATGCGGTCGCGGGGCGGCTTGTCGGTCTCCATCTCAACCAGGAGATCCAGGTCGCTCTCCGGCCCGGCGTGGCCGCGCGCGCGGCTGCCGAACATCACGATCCGCCGCGGATGAAAGGCATCCACGATCTTCGCCACGATCTCGTCCACAGGGGGCTCGGCCATCGAATCGCCTCCATTGGGCCGCGCGCAGCCTGCGGGCCAGCGCCCTGCCGGCTGCCGACACCCTCCTCATCATACATTCCAGCGACACCATGTCAACGCGGGCAGCACCTGCGCAGCTAGCGGGCCTCTCCGTGTCTGGGAACCCTTCGCAGGTTTGGAGCCCGCGGGAGGCCGGTCTCGTCCTACCGCCCGCGCCCATAGGTGCCGTGCTTGTGGACGAGTTGGATCACGCGCTGGTAGGTGGCGAAGCTGACGTTGTCGGGCACGGAGTGGTCGGAGTGGTAGATGTAGCCGCCGCCCTTCTTGGCCGCGCCGACTTTCGTGCGGATTTCCTCTTCGAGGGCCTTGGGCTCCTTGTCGGCCGCGGCCATCTTGCGGACGTCGATCCCGCCCATGAAGGCCAGCACGTCGCCATACTTCCTCTTCAGCGCGAGGAGGTCCATGCCCGCCTTGACCTCGAGGGGCTGGAGACAGGTCCAGCCGGAATCGAGGAGGTCGGGGACCAGCTCGGTGACGTTGCCGCACGAGTGGAGGATGCAGGGGAGGCCGCGGCGCTTGAAGGGCTCGAGGTAGCGGCGGTGGGCGGGCTGGAGCACCTCGCGATACGCCCGCGGCGAGAAGAACAGGCCGTTCTTGTAGCCCAGGTCGTCGTAGTAGAACGCCGCGTCGAAGGCGATGCCGCGTGCGAACTGCTCCTCGACGATCTGCACGGCGAGGTCGGCCTGCATCATGAAGATCTCGGCCACCCAGTCGGGCTCCTCGACGATGGCGGTCAGCAGGCGCACGGGGCCGAGGAGGCTGGCGGAGTTGTGGTCGTAGCCGATGCCGCCGCCGAAGGTGAGGAACAGGCCCTTCGCGCGCGCGTTGTCGTGGGCCTTCTTCGCGTTCTCCCAGTTGAGGCGGCGCTCGTCGTAGACGAGCTTGCCCTTGTGCGCGTCCCAGTCGCGGCGGGTCTTGATCGTGAAGTCCACCAGCTCGGGGGTCGAGGTCTTGCCCTTCCAGTTGCGGTGGACGGCGCCGTTGGCGCCGCGCTGGACGACATAGGTGTCGGTCTCTTCGACCTTTTCGGTGGGGAGGCGGAGCGAGATGTCGGGGCCGAAGCCGGCGAACTCGTAGTGGAAGAACTCGTGGGGCGAGACGCCCTCGGGCAGGCCCTCCGTGTGCCAGCGGGCGACCGTGGTGCCCCAGGGGCTGTCGTGGATGGCCACGCGGTCGGCCTCGCGGTGCTCGAGGGCGAGGCGGACGCGCTCTCGTGCGGTCATCTGCATTCCGTGCTCCTGAAGGCGGAACAGGGGGTTTTGTGAGCCGCAGTTCATTGTAGCGGGATCGGGGCCGGAATCAAGGTGAGTTGGCCTGGAGCCACAAGTGCATGCGTTTCAAGCCATTACGTCGCCGGAAAAAACGCACGGAAATGGCCTTCTCTTGCGTTCCGGGGGCCTCATGCGACCTGGGGGTCATTGGGCGAGGTTGGAGAGGGGCCGCCGCGCCACAACGGTATGCCTGCGAAAGGGTTCTGGCGCCTGCCGCTCCGGCGGGGACGGCATCGCGCGACGCGTCCTGGGGCCTCTGGGTGATTAACGGGTCTTCACCTTGCCGGGCAAGGGCGGGTCAGAGGACGTGGAGCTCGCACACCTTGCGGAAGTGGTGGCCGTAGATGGCGAGGGTGATCGCCATGGGGAGCAGGTCCCTGCGGCGGCACAGGGTCCAGGCGAGGAGCTTCCAGTAGTGGAAGCGCTCGCGGCCCAGGATGCCGAGGCGGATGACGGAGCGGCCGAACGCCCTGAGGTCGGCGACCCGCAGTCTGCCGGGGGTCTTGGGCGGGCGGTACTCGCGCAGGAAGGTCTTGAGGCGCGCGTAGAAGTGCTTCGGCGCGTAGATGTGGCGGAGGATGCGGCGGTAGCCGTCGCGGAGGGCATCGAGGCTCATGCGCGGCACGATGTTCGTCGTGCCGTCCACGTTGTCGCCGCTGGTCGGGCCGCTGAGGCGGCCTTCGCCCTTGAGGCGCTCGAAGAGCCGGGTGCCGGGCGGGGCCTCGAGCAGGCCGACCATGGCCGTGACGATGCCGCTCTGCTGGATGAAGGCGATCTGGCGCTCGAAGATGGACGGGGTGTCGGAGTCGAAGCCGACGATGAACCCGCCCTGGACCTGGAGGCCGGCGCGCTGGAGGCGCTTCACGTCGGCCACGAGGTCGCGGCCCGTGTTCTGACTCTTCGAGCACTCGGCGAGGCCGGCCTCGTCGGGGGTCTCGATGCCGACAAAGACAGTGGTGAACCCTGCCTGGACCATGAGGGCCATCAGCTCGTCGTCGTCGGCGAGGTTGATGGATGCCTCGGTGAGAAACGAGGTGTCAGGGTGCTTCTGGCGCCAGGCGATGAGGGCCGGGAGCAGTTGGGTCTTGAGCCGCTGCTTGTTCCCGATCAGATTGTCGTCCACAAAGAACACCCCGCCGCGCCAGCCGGCGGCGTGGAGGGCGTCGAGCTCGGCGATGACCTGGGGCGCGCTCTTCGTGCGCGGGCGGTGGCCGAAGAGGGAGGTGACGTTGCAGAAATCGCAGTTGAAAGGGCAGCCGCGCGAGTACTGGACACTCATTGTCGCGTAGCGCCGCAGCTCGGCGAGCTCCCAGAGCGGGATGGGCGAGTCGTGGAGGTCGGGGAACTCGGCCGCGGTGTAGACGCGTTGGGCCTCGCCGCGCTCGAGGTCCGCGAGGAACCGCGGGAGGACGTCCTCGGCCTCGCCCAGGATCAGGTGGTCCACCTCGGGGAACTGGTCGGCCTCTACGGTGAACAGAGCCCCGCCGGCCACGACCCGCCGGCCCGCCCGCTGGCACCGGGCGATGACGCGCCGTGCCGCCTCGCGCTGCACGGCCATGGCGCCCACGAACACGCAGTCGGCCCACGCGATGTCGCAGTCGCGCAGCCGGCGCACGTTGAGGTCCACCAGGCGCTTCTCCCACTGTCGGGGCAGCATGGCCGCCACGGTCAGCAGCCCCAGGGGCGGCAGGGAGGCGCGCTTGCGGACGAACTTGAGCGCGTGCTTGAAGCTCCAGAACGTGTCGGGGAACTCAGGATAAAGGAGCAGGACCTTCACGGCAGCTCCTGAGGCGCGGGAGCCATGGCGCCTGGTAGAAAGCTGGGGCCTGCGGCTCGTGCGGCCGCAGGCCCCAGGGCGTTGCATCTCGACGGGTGAACGCCGGGTTCACCAGGAGGGGCGCCGGTCGCCGCGACCGCCGCCACCACCACCGCCGTAGCCGCCCCGGCCGCCACCGCCGCCGCTGTGGCCGCCCCGGCCGCCGCCGGAGCCGCCGCGGCTCTCACCGCGGGGGCGCGCCTCGTTGACGTTGAGCGTGCGACCGCCGAGCTCCGTGCCGTTGAGGGCCTGAATGGCCGCTCGCGCCTGGTCGGCCGAGGACATCTCGACGAAGCCGAAGCCACGCGACCGCCCGGTCTCCCTGTCCGTGATCACCGACGCCGAGGCCACCTCGCCGTGCGCCTCAAAGGCGGCGCGCAGCTCGGCGTCCCCCGTCTCGAAGGACAGGTTACCGACATAAATGTTCATGCACCATCTCCACAAGTTGGACCACACCGTCCACCGCAGTAGGCCGCCTTGAGCTGGTCCGGGGCATCGGGCGCATCGCCAATCGCGGGCTCGGCCGCGCGGCTCCCGAACACTCGGGCGCCTCGCACGCGGCCAGGTTGCCAGATAGGAGCCGGAACGCCGATGGCGAGCGCGTCACAAGGGGAGCGTTGTCCGGTTCGCGGGCCATACGTCTCTTGCGCGTGTTCGTCAGCCGGTCCGTTCAACGCGCCATATCATACCAGGGCCGAGGCGGATATGCAACAGGAAAGCGCCAAATCGGTCATGCCTGCCGGCGGCGAGGCTACCTGGCCTTCTGCGCCCTGCGCGCCTTGCCGCCGTCGCGGATGCCGAGGGGCGCCAGGGCCTGGCCGATGGCGGTCACCGTGTCATTCGTCGCGTTCACGGTGTCGGCGACGCGCGGGGCCGTGTTGTCGGGCGCGACGGCGGCCTTCCACGCCTTGAGGGCATCGGCCACCTGCATGGCGGCCCGGTCAAGCTCATCGAATGCCGTCTGAAGAGCCTGGGCCTCGGCCGCCGCCAGCTTCTCCTTGCCAGCCACGGTGCTGGCGATGGCGTGGATGGCCTTCACCATGCTCACGTAGCCGCCAATGGCCTGCGTTTCCGTCACGAGGGCGGGGTCGTTGAGTTGCCTGGCCAGCTCCAGGGCCTTGTCGCAGGCCGCAAGGTCCCCTGCGATGTGCTCAACGGTGGGGAAGTAGCGGAACAACCCCCTGCCGAGCTCTGGGGCCTTCCTGTCCCGCACCAGGGCCGCCGCGGGGCCGAAGAGATGCCGATAGGGAATGCCCGAGCCGTAGACGTCCCAGCCCACCGGCCCGAGCATCACGGCCCAGTCCGCGGCCTTCTCGGGGTCGGCCAGCCGCTTGCGGGTGGCCCACGCGAGGGCGAACTCCCGCTCGGCTCGCCCGTGGGCGTTCCACGACCATTCGGCGGCGGCCGCGATGTTGAAGTCGTAGAAGCGGTTGTCGGGCGTTGCGTAGCCGCAGAGGCACTGGAGCCCCTTGTCCACGAACTCGGTCATCCGGGCCTTGATGAACTGCGGGCCGCTCCAGGGGCACACGATGCGCCAGGAGGCGGTGAGCTGGGGATAGCAGCCGAGGCAGCGGCCCTTGCGCGCGAAGTCCGCCAGCAGCGGGTAGATCATCGGCTGGCGGGACGAATCGTAGGTGCGGCCGCCGTCGTAGTAGGTGATGCCGACCTCAGGCGTGTCGGCCACCGCGGCGAGCACCTTGTCGTTCGTCGAGTAGCTGCCCTGGGTGAGGAGGATGCGGAGGCGTATTTCTGGGTTGGTCTTGCGCGCGAGACGCCATGCGCGCACACACGCATCCGCCTCGAGGGCGTATTGCCCCTTGGCCTTGCAGCCCTCGCATTCGCACTGCACGTGGTCCTCGGAGAGCCACACGCAGATGTCGCTCACCCCCTTCGTCGCGGCGAGCGACGTGAACCAATCGGCGAGGAGCTCCGGCATCTTGGGCTGGGAGAAGCAGGGCGCGTGGAACTTCTCGCCATACGTGCCCTTGGCCTTCTTCCCCTTGCCCTTCAGCTCGGGATAGCGGTCGTAGATGCCGCTGCGGTGGAGCTGGTCGAGGTGGGTGATGATGGGCACCCACTTGACGGCGTGGAGGCGTGCGGCCCCCTGGCGGGCGGCGTCAATCGTCGCCACGCCGCGCCCCTGCTCGTCGAGCGCGAGCTTGGCGTGAACCTCCACCAGGTTCATCTTGTGCTCGGCGATGGCCTCGATGTCGCGCACGCAGCTCCCGCCCCATTCGCCCCGCTCGGCCAGGTCGGGCCAGTCGAGGATGGCGACCATCGGGATGGTCACCTTGCCCTCCTTCACGTGAGGCGCCAGAAGCTGCTGAAGGGTCTTCGCACCGTGGTAGACACCGCGCTCGGTGAGCCCGGCGACAGCAAGACCGTAGTCGGGGAGGGGGGCGATCACGTAGGCCTGCTCGTGATTGGGGAGAACGGCGAGCTGACTGGCCCCTGGGATCAGGCTTCTGTCAAGGCCTGGCCCGTCGTGGCACACACCGATGAGGATGGGGAATGCGCCGCGGCGATTCCTGGGAGAGCCTTTATGCCCCAGAAGCGAGCGGAGTTCATCGGCTGCCGCCTGCTCGACATCGCTCGCGGCGTCAGGCAGTCGGACTTCCACGGCATCGCAGGGCAGCGTGAGCTTCGCCTGGAGCCTGACTCGCTTCGGCAGGGGGACCAGCCAGTTCAGCCAGGCCTTGGCCTCCGCCTCGGTCAGCGCCTCGACGCGCGAGCCTTCCCCTCCCGCGGCGGCCCACGCCGGCCACGGGGCGCCCTCGGGCCACGGCTTCCCTTTCTTCGGCATCTCAGCACCCTCCGTGCCCGTGTGGCATGCCACGAGCAATGCCAGTGAGAACAGACGGCAGGCGCGACACACTGCTATGTCTCCACACGGCCCCGCAGCTCTGTTGCCGTCACTTCTGTGGCTCGGACGAAGCCTTGGGGACGACTTCGATCGTGTGCTTGAGGCGCAGGGTCTGGCCGGGGTCGAGCTTCGTGTCCTTGGTGTAAAGCTCGAGGTTCACGCGGCCATCCTTCGCGCTGCGGTTGAGGAGGCATTGGGCGACCTCGGCCTTGTCGAAGGCGGAGCGAATGCCCAGGTCGGCCGCGGTGTCCACGACCATCCACGCGCCGTCGGGCAGGTCGTTGCCGCTGAGCCACTCGTCCTTCTCCGCGGCCTCGCCCGCGAGCGGCTTGTTCTGCCAGGAGCCATCGGGGCGTTTGACGAGGACGACGGCCTTGCCGACCTCGGGAACCGCATAGGATGGGTGGGCGCGCAGGCAGGCCGCGCGCGGCTCCTTGCCCACATTGCTCAGCGTGGATTCGACGGTGACCGTTGCGGCCTTGGGGTCGAGAGCGATGGTGCGGGTGATGACCAGGCCGCTCCTGAGCTTCGTTTCGAGCGTTACCGATGCCTTGTCGCGCTTCACGACGCGATAGGGCTCGTTCCAGCCGGGCGAGCGGTAGGCGCCCTCAGAGTACTCCTCGTAGCCGCCGGTGTCGGGCACCTCGTTGCCTTCGCGGTCCCTGTAGCGTTTGATGATGTCGCGGCCCGTGGGCTTGTGAACCATCTTCCAAATGCGGCCGCCGAGGTTGGGCAGAATGGCCAGTTCGAGCGATTCGTTGGCGAGGCGGACGATGGGCAGCTTCTTGCCCGCGAAGCTCACGCTCTTGAGCCAGGTGTCGAGGGCGCCGCTGGTGCGGTTCTCGCGGATCATCGTGAGCCCTTCCTTCTTCGAGATGGCCTCGAAGCGCCGGAGCAGCTCGCCCTCGTCGGCCGTCGCCGTGTCCACCAGCGCGTCGCCTTCCTCCTTGTAGCCCTGCGTGGAGTTGACGATCTGGACGTACAGGATGGGCAGGCGGGCGACCTGCACGCGATGGAGGAGCACGGGGTCGGCGGCGACGGCCTTCTCGGCTTCGTCGAAGAGGCGGGAAGCCTCCGCAATCGCCTTGTCGTTGAGGTGCGGGGCGTTGGGCGCCGTCCAGATGAAGATGTGCATGTTCGGATCGTCGAGGACGGGCTTGTGCATGAGATTGATGTAGGCCCGAAGCTGCGGCGCGGCGGCGCCGTAGTAGCCGGCGAGGAACTCGTCAATCGCCTTGTCGGTGTCGCAGGCCGGGTTCCACATGGTCTTGGCGATGATCCAGGTGCGCAGCTCGGCCAGCTCGGACCCCTTGGTGTAGTAGCAGGCCTCCTCGTAGAGGCCCTTGACGCCGCTGGCGATGAAGAAGCGGATATTGGGCGCCAGCGCGTAGAGGTTCGGCCACGGCATGATGCTGTGCCCGTAGTCAATGATGTAGTCCCAGATGTACAGGCGGTTGCACTTCTCGTGCCAGCCCTGGATGTCCCTGACGAACTTCTGGTTCTGGGGATGCGTGGACTTGTCGAGGGGATGGGCGAAATCGCATTCGATGGTGCACAGCCGCACGGTGACGTTGGGCTCGGGCTTCACGTGCTTCGGCGGTGTGCGGGTGTACTGGTAGGCGAGGGTGGAGATGAGCTTGTCGGGGTGGTCCTTCGCGATGTCGCGGGCGATGGCGTTGACGAAGTGGATCATCGTGCCGGCGTGGGTGCCTTCCTTGTCGTCGAGCGCCTTGCACTTCGGGCACTCGCAGAAGCTCTGCCAGTCGTTCTGCGAGACGGAGAAGATGGTGGCGTTGGGGGCATCCTTGATCCATTGGCGGACGGTCTTCTTCGCGATCTCGATGACCTCGGGGTTCGTGAGGCAGAGCTGGGTGCGGCCGCCCTGGCGCTTGCCCTTGATCTCCGAGAAATACTCGGGGTGCGCGGCGAAGTGCTGGGCGGGGTTGAGAATCGAGTTGAAGGTGTGGACGAAGTGGGAGTACTCGATCTTGCCGCCGTGCTTCTCGTCGAGGCGGGTCTGGGTGCCGTTGATCTTGTTGCGGGCGGCCCAATCGGCGTCACGCGAGCAGGGGTAGTCGGTTGAGCGATACTCGAGTGGCGGGATGTGGCGAATGTCCAGTTTCCCGATCTCGAAGATGCCAGTCTTCGGGATCACGGTGCACTCGGGCGTGAACCAGCGGCAGCCACAGTAGTCCTCCAGGAACGAGTAGACGGCGTAGAGCACCCCGCGCTCGTTGCCCGCGAGGACCAGAGCGGGGCCCTTAGTGCGAACGACGATGCCCTCGAGGCCGAGGCCCTGGAAGTCCACGGCGACTCGCAGCTTCTCCAGCGTCTTGGGGCACTTGCCCACGACGATGGGAATCTCGTCTGCCAACGCTCCGTCGCGGATGATGGGGAGGCTTGCGCCCGTGAGCTTCTCGACATGGGCGTTGAGGTCGGTGGCGGCGTGGTCCTCCTGCGGCGTCGGCTGCTCGGGCACGACGATGGCGTGGGTGGCGGGGTCCACGGGCGTGCCGCCGATGCGGAGGACGCAGTGGCGGAGTTCCGCGCCGCGCTCGCCGGCCGTGAGTGCGCACGACGCCAACGTGAGCAACAGCCCGTACAGCAGCAGAGTCTTCATCGCCAATCCTCCTGGAGTTGAGGGTTCGCCCCTATGGTAGTCAAACCGCCCCGTCTTGGCAAGGGGGGCTTGTGCTATAATGGCGGCGGAGGCGGGAGCCAGCGCGATGGACGAGCATCGGGCAGTCCGGATCTCAGACGGGGTGGAAATCCCCCTGGGCGAGCTTCGGTTCCGGTTCACTCGCAGCAGCGGCCCGGGCGGGCAGCACGTGAACAAGGCGGCGACGCAGGTCGAGCTGACATTCGACGTCGCCGGCTCGCCCAGCCTGTCCGCGGGGCAGAAGCAGCGGATGGTGTCGCGGCTGGGGGCCTACGTGAGCAGGGAGGGGGTGCTGCGGCTGGCCTGCCAGTCGTCGCGCAGCCAGAAGCAGAACCGAGCCGAGGCCGTGGAGCGTTTCGCGGCGCTCGTGCGCGGGGCGCTGCACGAGCCGAAACCCAGGCGGCGCACGCGGCCGACCCGTGGGTCGGCCGAGCGGCGGCTGGCCGCGAAGCGGCGGCGCTCCGAGCTCAAGCGCGGGCGGCGTCGCGCCGCGGAGGATGCTTCCTGAGCGGGGGACGCTTCTCTGCCTTCTCGCCGCGACGGGCGCAGGGGATGCAGAGGGTCTTGCCGCTGCGACGACGGGTGCGCGTCTGCATCACCGGCTCCCCGCAGCGCTGGCAGATCACCGACTCGCGGATCCTGCTGGGGGAGGGGAGCTTGATCGTCATCTCCTCAATCCAGAAGAGGTCCTCGGCCGGGGCAACGAGTATCTGCTCCTGCGACACGCGGCGCCCGGGCTTGCGGCTGACGCGCACGGCGCGCCCCGACGGGCGCAGGGCGAACGTGTAGACGTGTTTCCCGTGGTCGCGGAAGAAGAGGTTGCCCTTGCCGAACGTGCAGCCCGTGAGCACCTGCACGGCGTCCACGGCGCACGAGTCGTTCTCCACGATGGCGATGAGCTGCTCGTCCTCGGCCCGGCGCGCCGGCAGGCGCTTGAGGCCCACCTTGGCTGCCCGGTAGCCGATCAGGATCCCCCCACAGTAGTGCCCGTGGAACTTGACCACTTGCTCCAGGTCGCGCGGATAGCGGCCACTCACCATGGACTGGCCCTCATGATGCCTGGGGACGTCTCGAGTCGTTCTGCCGGGGGTGGGCCGAAGAGCGTCGGCCTCGACATATGGTAGCAGGGTTGACGCCCGCGCGCAAGTCTGGTATTCTCCCGCTCTGTGGCGTGGAGGCCGGCCCGAACGGTCGAGGGGGCCTGATGGAGCCCTGGGACGCAGCAATCTTCGCCGCCTGCTGCATTGCGGGCGCCACGGTGCAGAGCCTTTCGGGCTTCGGCTTCGGGGTCGTGCTCGTGGGGCTGCTGCCGATCCTCGGCGTGGCCATTCGGGATGCCGTGGTGCTCGTGACGCTGCTCGTCGTGCCGAACATCGCGATCGCGCTGTGGCGGGTGCGGCGCGAGGCCAGGCTGGCGCGCGTGGCCTGGCTGCTCCTGGGCGTGCCGCTGGGGCTGCCGGTGGGCGTGTACCTGCTGGCCTTCGGCCGCGAGTGGGTGCTGCGCGGCATCCTGGGCCTGGTGCTCATCGGCGTCGCGGCGGAGCCGTTCGTCCGCCGGCGGGCCGCGCCGGGCGGGGAGAGCCGGCTGTGGGCGTTCGTCGCGGGCGCGGCCAGCGGCGCGCTCGGGGCCGCGCTGAGCACCGGCGGGCCGCCGGTCGTCCTCTACTTCTACCGCTGCCAACTGGGCAAGGAGGCCACGAAGGCGGCGATCATGCTCTCGTTCGTGGGCACCGTGCTCTGGCGGCTGCTGGCCTACGTGGCGCAGGCGCCGATCACCGGCAGGGAACTCCTCACGATGCCGCTGGTGTGGAAGGGGGTCGCGTTCTGGCCGGCCGTGGTGGCGGGCACGCTGCTGGGCGAGCGGCTGTTCCGCGCCTTGAGCCAGGGGGGGTTCCGGCGCGCGATTGCGGCGGTGCTGGTCGTCTGTGGGGTCTACCAGCTCGGCAGGGCGGCGGGGGCCTGGTGACCCCGCAGAGCGGGTCGCCAGGCATTCCAGATTCCAGATCGCGGATTGGGCGTTGACTGTGCGGCGCATTGGGGTAGAATGCGGCCATGCGAAGATTTCGGGCCATCCTGGTCGGCGCGGCCCTGGCCGCCGTGATCAACGTGTGGGAGCCGTTCGGCTACTATGTGTCGCAGGGCCTCTGGATGCGCTTCGGCTACATCTCGGTGGCCGTGCTCCTGCCGTTCCTGCTGCTGGTGTTCCCCGTCAACGTGCTGCTGCGGGCGGTCCGGCGCGACATGGCCTTCCAGCCGTGGGAGCTGGTGATCATCTTCTCGATGGGGATGGTGGCGGCGGTGTTCCCCTCGCTGGGCATCATTGGTTTCCTGCTGAGCTACATCTCGGCACCGTTCTACTACGCCTCGCCCGAGAACTTCTGGGCGGAGTGGATGAGCCGCACGATGCCGCGCTGGCTGGCGCCCAGCGACACGGGCCGGGCCGTCGAGTGGCTGTTCAACGGCCTGCCGCGGGGCGAGCCGATCCCCTGGCAGGTCTGGGTGACGCCGCTGTTCTGGTGGAGCGTCCTCATCGCGGCGCTCCTCCTGTGTTCGTTCTGCACGATGGTGATCCTGCGGCGGCAATGGGTGGACAACGAGCGGCTGGCCTTTCCGCTCGCCGAGCTGCCGATGCTGCTGATGGAGGAGCGCAGCGGCTCCGCCTGGCCGGCCGTCGCCCACAGGCCGCTGTTCTGGTTCGGCTTCGGCATCCCGTTCTTCGTGATCTGCTGGAACATGATCGCCTACTTCGAGTGGGGCTTCCCGACCATCCCATTCCAGACATGGGCCTCCGTGCAGTTCAGCCCGAAGTTCCCGGCCATCCTGTGCAAGGCGAATTTCTTCGTCATGGGCTTCGCCTACTTCACGCCGACGAACATCCTGTTCAGCGTGTGGTTCTTCCGGCTCGTATTCATCCTCGAGGCAGGGTTCTTCAACACGGTGGGGCTGGACATCGGGCCGCCGGACAACTGGGGCTGCCCCTTCAGCGCCGCCTGCGGCTGGCAGAACTGGGGCGGGTTCCTGGTCCTGGTGCTGTTCGGCTTCTGGATGGCGCGCGGGCACCTGGCAGGCGTGGCCCGCCGCGCCCTGGGCCTGAAGGGGGGCGTGGACGACAGCCGCGAGGTCATCCGCTACCGCACCGCTGTCGTGGGCCTGCTGCTTGGCGGCGCCGTGGTCTTCGCGTGGTACGTGAAGGCCGGCATGTCGTTCCGCGTCGCGGCGTTCTTCGTGCCCGTCGGCTTCCTCATCTACGTGGGCGTCACCCGCCTGGTGGCGCAGACGGGGCTGATCTACCTCTGGAGCCCGATCACCCCGCAAGCGGCGACCTTCTACACGCTCGGCTACGACAAGATGAGCTCGGCCGACCGCCTGATGGTGGGGCTGGGGTATTGCGTGAACTGCAACAACGAGCGGCTGATCCCCTACACGGCGGCGCACAACCTCCGCATGGCGGCGGTCGAGCCGAAGGCGCACCGCGGCTTCCTGCTGATGATGGCCCTCGCCGCCGGCGTCTCGATGGCCGTCGGCGTCGTCTACACGCTCACCCTGTGCTACACGCGCGGCGCGCACAACTTCGACGCCTTCGAGTGGTCGAGGGGCCACGAGTGGATCTTCGGCTACCTGGCGAAGAAAGAGCTCAACCCAATGCCGACGGACTGGAACCGCATGCTCTTCATGGGCATCGGGGCCGTGACCACGGGGGCAGTGGCAGTCCTCCAGTACCGCTACGCCTGGTGGCCGGTGCATCCGGTGGGCATGGCCATTGGGGCGGGCGAGACGACCGGCTACGCCGCCTTCTCGATCTTCCTCACCTGGATCATCAAGACGCTGATCATCAAGCTGGGCGGCATCCAGGCCTACCGGCGCTGGCGCTACTTCTTCGTCGGCATCATGGTCGGCTACGTCGCCGGCCTCGGCATGTCGTTCCTGGTGGACTGCGTCTGGTTCCCCGGCGACGGGCACAAGATCCACGTGTGGTGAAAGGAGACCTGACCGTGGCGAATGTCGTCATCATCGGGGCGGGCAGCGGCTTCGGGCGGAGGCTGAGCCTGGACATCCTGGCACACGAGGCGCTGCGGAGCGGCAGCATCGCGCTCGTGGACCTCAATGCGGAGAGCGCGCGGAACGTGGCCGAGTGGGTGAAGGCCCTCGTCGGCCAGCTCGGAGCCGACGTGAAGGTGCGGTGGAACACCGACCGCCGCAAGGTGCTCCGCGACGCCGACTACGTGGTCGTGGCCATTGCCGTCGGGGGCCGCGCCTACGCCGGCTCGCCCTACTACGACGAGGTGATGATCCCCGCCGAGTACGGCGTCGAGCAGTCGGTGGCCGACACGCTCGGCGTCGGTGGCGTCTTCCGCACCCTTCGCACGGCGCCCGAGATGTTGCGCATCTGCCGCGACATGGAGGAGCTGTGCCCCAAGGCACTGCTCATCAACTACACGAACCCTATGGCCATGCTGTGCTGGGCGATGAACGAGGCATCGAAGATCAGCACCGTCGGCCTCTGCCACAGCGTCCAGGGCAGCTCGCGACAGCTCGCGAACTACGTCGGCAAGCCCTATGACGAGCTGCGCTTCTGGGTCGCCGGCATCAACCACATGGGCTGGTTCCTCCAGTTCGAGTGGAAGGGCAACGACGCCTACCCGCTTCTCCGCCAGGCTTCCGAGGACCCGGAGATTCGGGCGAAGGACCCGGTCCGCTTCGAGATCTTCCGGCAGTTCGGGTGCTTTGTCACCGAGTCCTCGACCCACATGTCCGAGTACGTCCCGTGGTTCCGCAAGCGCCGCGAGCTGTGGGACAAATTCGGCCTCAAGGAGCGACGGCCGGCGAAGGAGGCCGCGGCGTCGCGGTGGGACTGGCAGGACCCCGAGTTCCTCGCCCAGGTGCGCGGCGAGAAGCCCATCGAGGTCAAGCCCTCGCACGAATATGCGTCGGGCATCATGAACGGGATCGAGACCGGCGTGCCCTTCCGCTTCAACGGCAACGTGACGAATGAGGGCATCATCCCCAACCTGCCGCCCGCGTGCGTCGTCGAGGTGCCGTGCTTCGCCGACCGCGAGGGCGTCCACCCGTGCGCCGTGGGCGAGCTGCCCACGCAGCTCGCCGCCCTCAACGCCTCGAGCATCGCCGTGCAGGACCTCGCCGTGCAGGCCGTGCTCGATGGCGACCGCGAGAAGGCGGTCCACGCCTGCATGCTCGACCCGCTCACCGCGGCGGTGTGCTCGCTCGCGGAGATCCGCGAGATGTGCGGCCGCCTCTTCGAGGCGGAGAAGCAACTGCTGGACTACCTGGCGTGAGGGTGGGCTGCGCAGCGGCTAGAAATCCAGCCCCTTCTTCCTGACCTTCTCGACCTCGTCGGCGAGGATCTTCTGCCAGTTGGTGATCCACTCGAACTTGTTGAGCTCGAGGATCTCGGCCTTCATCTTGTCGTCCACGCCGTCGCCGACGCCCCAGGCGACGGAGCGCTCCTTGAGCGTCTCGTGCATCCCAGTGCTGGCGTCGTTGAGGCGCTTCACGAGCGAGTCAACCGGGTCCTTGTACACGCCCCAGTCGCGGGCGGCGAGCTTGTCGGCGTGGGTCTTGCACTTGCGGATGAGGGCGAGGATGGGGTTGGCGTGGGCCTTCTTGTGGCCCTCGATGGCGGCGCGGAAGCCCACATCGAGGTCCGCGGCCAGGGCCGCCAGCAGCTTCTGGTTGCTCGCCTCGGGCCTGGGAGCCTTCTTGGGCGGCGGGGTGGGCGTGCCCTTCGGCTCGACCGTGGCGACGGTCGAGGGATAGGGCTGGGGCTGGGTGGGCGGGGCCACGATGGGCGGCGGCTTCCAGGCCGGCTTCTCCTCCTTGCGGTTGAGGACCACGAAGAGGGCCACCAGCGCGGCGAAGCCGAGTCCGCCGGCGACCCAGAGGCCGAGCGTGAGGTCGCGCTTCGCCTTTCCGCGCGAGTAGTGGGGGTACTGCTCGTGCTCGGCCTCGCGTTCGGGCGCGCGGCGAGCGCGGGCACGGAGCCGCGGGGCGGGGGGCGGCGAGGCGAGTGCCCCGTGGAACTCGGCGACCTCGCGCAGCGGCTGCCAGTCGCCCATGCCCTCCTTCCACACCAGGGTGTGGGCGTCGAGCCGCCCCGTCTTGACCTGCTCGACGACGGCGTCGGCGCTGTGCGGGCCGTCGTTGCGCCCCTCGACGTGCACGTACCACACGCGCGTGGGCGTGGTGGCGGGGGGCGGGTGTGCGAGCTCGGTCGGCTTATCGGGCTCGGCGGCGATCTTGGGCGTGCGGAACGCCTTCTTGCAGGCCGGGCAGTCCACCCGCTTGCCGGAGGCCTGTCCGATGACTTTCATCACCTGGCCGCAGTGTGGGCACTTGATCGAGCGCGCCATGTGCTCACCCCGGTGAGGGTTGCCTACCAGCGCGGATTCTACTGTGCGGCGGGGCGGATGTCAAGGGCGACGGGGCCGGCGCGCCGTCCGATCCCCACCGCGCGCCGCGGCGGTCAAGGCCGGTGCCAGAGCGAGCGCCAATAGGCCCGATCGGTGCCGTAGACGTCCACCGCCGCGTCGGGCAGCAGGTTCGGCGGCAGGACGCCGTAGCGCTTCATCTCGCGGAGGTAATGCTCGTTGGGACGGAAGCCGGGCATGTCGAAACGCTTGACCCTGTCGAGGGAGTCCTTCGCGGCGCAGACGGCTTCGAGGAGCTTGAGGTAGACCGGGTCGTCGGTGCCGGCAAGGACCGCCGCGGGAGGCGGCGGCTCCTGCTTGGTGTTTTCCTCGAGGATGCCCTTGAGCTCGTCTTCCACGGTGGCCGGCCGCCGGGGTGAGGGCTCGGCGGGGGGCGGCTTCGGCCTGCACAGCCCGTAGCCGCCGGCTTTGGCGGCCAGCGGGGCGAGGAGGAGGAGCGACTTGTCGGGGCGCGTGAGGTTGTAGAGCAGGTCGTCGGGGTGGCTGAAACGCGCCGCCGCGGGCTTGCCGTCGCGGCCCTGCTGGCGGGCGTGGCAGGCGGCGCAGCGCTCGGCCAGTTCCCTCGCGGGGGCGCGGGCGCCGACCATGCCCGTGCCGAGCGCCGCATAGGTGCCAGGGTAGAAGACGCCCGTCTCGATCCACAGGCGCAGCATCGTGCGCTCGTGGGCGGAGAGCCTGGCCTCGTAGTGCGAGCCGTCAATGAGCTTCATGAGGCGGCTGGCGGAGCTGCCGATCGCGCGGGGCGGACGGTTCCCGCCGGCGTCCCTACCGTGCGAGACGAGGCTGCGAGAGAGCAGGGTGTAGTAGCTGTGGGAGTACATCGGCCCGCGGTCGCCGCAGAGGGCGACGCCGCCGGCCCGCGGCCCCTGGCCGCCGTGGGGCTCGTAGTCGTGGCACTTCACGCAATGCCTGTCGAGGATGGGCTGGATGTCGCGGGGGAAGTCGAACACGTCGGGCGCGTCGGCGACGGGCTCGATGCGGCTGGACGGGCGGCGGAGGGCCATCAGCCCCTCGGGGGGCGTGAGCGGGGTGTTGGCCCGGCTCTCGTGGCAGCCGGCGCAGCTCGTGGTTTCGCCGGGCTGGACCGTGACGAAGCTCTGCATCCGCTTGACCGACAGGTCGTTCGCGTCGAGCGCGACGAAGAAGAGGCTGCGGAGGGCAGGGACCTCGAAGCTGGCCGAGCCGTCGGGCTCGACGGGCACGGTGCCGAGGACGCGCTTGAGGGTGAATGAGCCGCCGAGCGTGAGCGGCTCCATCCCGCCGCTGAAATTCACTGGCTTGGAGAGTTGCTCGAGGACGAGGAGCTTCCTGACCTCGCCCGGCGCCACGCCGTCCATGTTCCGGCCGTGGGTGACGTTGACGAGCACGAGGTGTCCCGTCGCGGCGTTCTGCCGCACGCGGGGCGGGATGACGCGCTCGCGGGGGCGGGGCCGCAGGGGCATCGGCTCGTGCAGCTCGAGGCGTTCGCCCGCGGGAAGCTCGTGGACGACCTGGGTCTCGCCCTTCCCATTCATCAGGAGGAGCTGCTTGCCCCTGGCCACGAGGAAGGCGTCCTCGGAGAGCGGGTAGGGGTCGTGGTGGTCCGCGCCTTTGCTGATGCGGCGCGCGTAGGGCTGCGCGTCCGGCCCAGCGTTCGGGTTGATGATCGTGATGGCGCCTCGGTGTTCGGGCGCGCCGTGGCCGGGCGAGAAGGAGCAGACGATCTTCGTCGTGCCGGGGATGGGCTTGCCGTCAATCATCACCGTGCCGCCGTGCATGTTGCCGTAGTAGGTCATCTGGCCCGTGCCGTCGGGGTTGACGGTCCAGAGGTGGTGGTACGAGGTGCGGCTGCGGTCCACGTATTCCCAGCGGGTGTAGAGCAGGCGGCCGTCGGGCAGCACCCAGGGGGTGTTGTCGTGAACGATGCTGCTGGAGAGCATGCGGATGTGCCTGCCGTCGGCGTCGCAGCGATAGAGGATGGCCACCTGGGTGTACCAGCAGGCGACCCAGCGGTTGCAGCGGGAGGAGCAGAAGACGATATCGCCGTCTGGGAGATACACCGGTTCGATGTCGTCGAACGGCCCGTCGGTGAGCTGGCGCAGGCCGGAGCCGTCGGCGTTGACCTCGTGGAGATGGTAGTAGGGCTGGCCGCCGCGGCGGTAGGAGAAGAGGATCCTCGTGCCATCGTAATGCACCTGGGGGTCGCGGACGCCGCCCTGCGGGTCGTCGAGGAGGGTGGTGACCTGGCCTGTGCGAAGGTCGAGCCGGCACAGGCGGCCGCCACCGCGGTAGCCCTTCTGCTGGGGGTTGTTCACGTAGTAGCCGAAGTTGACATAGTAGTGGTCGGTGCCTGACATGCGGGCGGCGAAGACGATGTCGCGCACGCCGTGCGCTTCGAGGGGGTTGGCGCGCTCAGGGGGCTTCTCGCCTTCCGCCACGCCCAGGCGGAAGGAGGCCACGGTAATCAGCAGGACAGCAGCTCCGTGCCCCATGTCGCTCGGTTCCTCTCAGCGGAAGTGGCATTGAAGGAGGTCCACGGCGGCGTCCACGGTGTCCACCAGGGTGATGAAGCCGAGATCCTTGGCCCGGACGGGGAGCTGGTCGCGGTAGGTGTCGAGGACGGCGCGCCAGGCATTGCCGACGCAAACGAATGGCTTGCGCGGGATGGCATGGGTCTGGAGCAGCGTCCACGTGAGCGAGAATTCGGTGAGCGTGCCCACGCTGCCGCGCAGGCACACGTAGGCGTCGCCCAGGGAGATGAGGCGGCGGAGGCGTTCGTAGAAGTCGGGGGCCTTTCGCTCGTGGGCGATGTAGCGGTTCGCCGAGCGCGGGTCGAAGAGGGCGTTGGTGATGCCGATGGTGTGGCCGCCGGCCTGCTTTGCGCCCCGGGCCGATGCCTGCATCGTGCCGCCGTAGCCGCCGTTGCAGACGACGAAACCCGCCTGCGCGAGGAGGCGCCCGAGGTCGAGGGCCTCCTGGTATTCGGGGCTGCCAGGGCGGGCTCCGCTGGCGCCGAAGATGGTGACGGTCCTGGGCAATGCGGCCCCCAGGCTACTCGATGGTGAGGACGCACTTGGCAGCGCCCGTGTTCTCGGCCTGGTCCTTGGCCCGCACGACGAGGGTGTGCTCGCCCTTGGCAAGGGCGGGCACCTTGAAGTCCAGGGCCTCTGCCTGTCCGTCGAAAATGCGGTCCACGGGGACGATGCTCATCCAGTCGCCGCCGTCAATCGAGTACTCGCCCTCGTCGAGGCCCGAGCCGGCATCGCTGCACTTCGCGGTGACCGTGAGGGTGCGGTCCTTGGCCACTCGGGCCGCGAGGTCGGTGACGACGGGGGGCGTGTTGTCCACGAGGAACACCTCGGTGACCCGCTCGCCCTCCTGGGCCTGGTCGGTGGGATTCGTGGGAGAGTCGCTTGCGACCACGCGGATGCGGAACGGGCCGTCGGGCACGGCATGGGTGTCCCAGTCGCAGAAGGTGGCCTGCAGCCGGTCCTGGAGCTTCTTCCACGTCGTCTCGTCCTCGCCGCGGAAGTAGACGGCGTACACAAGCTCGTCCTTGTTCGAGTCGCTGGCCTGCCACGAGATGCGCACGGTGTCGGCGAAGGGGCCGCGAGGCGACTCCGGCCGCTTCTTGCCGCCGGGGCTGCCGGGCAGGGGCGAAGGCAGCGAGACAGGCATGCCGACGCCCCCCATCGTCGGCATGGGCACGGGGCGACGCGGCTTGGGAGGCTTCTGGATCTGAACCTGCGCGACCACCGGCCGGCGGTTGCTCTGCGCGTAGGACACCACGACTTCCTCGAGCACCGGGCTCTGGCCCGCCCGGTTGGCCTTGAGGGTGGCGCGGTACTGGATGAAGCGCGCGGAGGGACTGGGAATGTGGTCGCCCTCGGCACGGGAAAGCTCGGCGGACCAGGGGCTCCACGTGTCGTCCGGGGTCGCCGCGTTGCCGCTGCGGGTGGCGATGGTGACGCTGGCCCCCGGTGGGACGCGGGCGTCCCAGTTGACCACGCCCCAGCGCGAGTGGGTCTGCGAGTCGTGCACCTGGGAGATCAGGGTGCCGGTGGCCGCGTGGTCGGCGGCGAGCTCGTAGACGCGGCCGGAGTTCGCCGTTGCAAGGAGCACGCGGCCCTGGGCGACGGCGAAGGCGGTGATCTGCGATTCGTCGAGGTTGGCCAGGCGGGCGATCTGGTTGCCCTCGATGCAGTAGAGGCGGCCGTCGTTCCCCGTCCCTGCATAGAGGCGGTCCTTGTGCCACAGCAGCGAGTAGAAGGCGGCGCCGGTGATGCCGGCCACCTTCACCACGTCGCCATCGGGCATGAGGCGGTAGATCGCGTTGCCGCCGCTGGGCCGGCTGGTCCCCGACGACGGGGAGGTGGGCATGGGGCGGGGCGAAGGGGTGCCCGAGCCGTCGGAGCCGTCCCCCGCGTCGGGAGAGGCGCCGTGGCCCCCGATGGTGAAGGTGCGGCTGGTCGTCGGCGGCCCGGCGGGCGTGGGCGTGGTGGGGCCGGCGGCGGCGTGCGCCGTGCCGGCGGTGGCGAAGTAGAGGCGGCCCTTCGAGTCGAGGGTCATCGCCCGGATATCGGCTTCCTCGGCATCGTAGGCCAGCCGGGCCTCGCCCTTGGGACTCACGTGGTAGAGCAGGCCGTCCTTGTCGCTGCCGGCGTACACCGAGCCGTCGGGCGCGAGCAGCAGGCTGAGCAGATGGCGCGAGCCGGCGGAGAGGATCGCCGTGGCCTTGCCCTTGGGCGTGATCTTCAGCAGCTTGCCGTTCGGGCCGGTGGCGGCGTAGACCGTGCCGTCGGGCGCGACCGCGAGGGACCAGATGTACGGCTCCTCGCCCTTGTAGAGGGCCTCGGCCTTGCCGTCGGGCGCGATGCGGTAGAGGGTGCCGGACGGTGCGGCCGAGGCGTACACGGCCCCGTCGGCGCCCACGGCGACCGCCAGAACCTCGATGTCGGTCTTCACGGGCGACGTGAACACGGTCTCCACCTTGGCGCCAGTCAGGCGGAGGAGCTTCGCCTGCGTGCCCGTGGCGGCGTAGACGGCGCCCTTGGCGTCCACGGCCAGCGCCCAGATGTGGGGCGCCGCGTCGGGCACCAGCGGCTTGAGGTCGGGCGCGAGGGCCAACTGCCCGAGGGTGAGGATGCTCACCCCCTTGGCCTGGCCCTTCCCGAAATCGCTCTGGCTCGTCTCCACCCACTTCTCCACGGGCACGCCGCGGGCCGCCGCGCTGCACCAGACCAGGACGCACAGAAGCAGTCGCCTTGCCATCTCAGGGGGTCTCCTTGGGGCGAACGGTGAGGGGCAGTGCATGGCTGCCGGACACGACGAACGGCGTCTCGACCGATGCCTGAATGGACTTCCCCGTGAGCGTGAGCCCGGTCGTCCTGGGCGAGGCGACCACGGAGAACATGGAAGAGGGGAGCGAGGGCAGCTCGACGCTTCGCAGCGCCACGCCGCGGTCGGGCAGTCGCATGCGGATGAAGAGGCGTCGCTGCGAAACCTGCTGCCGGAGGATCTCGACCAGGTGGTCGAGGTCGCGGGCCACGTAGCGCTGCGGGGCCTCCGAGCGGTCGAGCCGCTCGGTCATCGCCGCGTCGCACACCATCACGGTGGCCCGGCCGGCGGGAAAATCGTCGGGCAGCTTCAGCTCCAGGGCCTGAAGCACCGGCTCCTTCTTGTGGGGATGCAGGGTGGCGAGGACGCGCACGGTGTCGCCGGGGCGGCACTCGTCGCGCTCGAGGCGGACGGCTTCGACCCGTGCCAGGGCGGCCTCGGTGGCCACCTGGAGGTCGGCGGTGACGCGCTCGACGGGGACGGGGCCGAATTCGTTGTTGCCGAGCGCCCCGAGGGGCTGAATGACCTCGCTCAGCGCGGCGTAGAGCGAGGCGCTGCTGGCGAGGCCGGCATACACGTTTTCGACGACGATGGGCGGCCGCTTGCCGAGGTCAATCGTGGCCTTGAGGCGCAGGGTGTTCTCGCGCGGCAGGTCGCCCCGCACCAGCAGGCTGTTGAAGAGGAACATCCCGACGATCCGCGAGGTGAGGCGAGGGTGCTCGAAGACGCGGCAGCGATAGGTCTCCTCGCCCTGCATGTCGGCGCGGCGAAGGCGCACCTCGACGGGGATCATCCGGGGCGGGTCGCCCAGCTTGCCGATGACGGCGGCCTGCATGTCCGCCGTGAGGCGCCCGACCGTCTTCAGCGGGCCGGCGAGCTTGAACGAGCGCATCTGGCTCGGAAAGCAGTAGTGCACGCACGCCGTGGCCATCGGCACGCTCACGCGGCCCTCGCCCAGCATCGGGTGGCCGAAGGCGAGGACGGTGTCGCCGACCACGTCCGTGCAGGTGCCGATGCCGCTCATCTCGACGTCGCCCTCGGCCATGCGGACGGCGAGAGCGGAGCCGGGCTCCAGCTTCACCTTCTCGGGGTCGTCGGCGCCGCCGGCGCCGCCGCCCTGGACGGGCAGGAGGCCGAGCGGGCCAAGCTCCCGCCGCGCCAGCTCGAACGCCGGCTCCGTGAGGCCGCTGATGGACACCGGGGCCTGGAGGCGGTAGAGGGTCGCGGCTCCCGTGGCCAGCCGGTCCCACGAGGGCGGGCCGGCCGCCACCAGCACGTCGCCGATCGTCCGCTCCCCGAGGACGAGCGGGGCGTCGAGCCGTCCGGCAGCGGGCACCCCGGCGGGGCCCGAGGGCAGCTTCTCCGGCACGGGCGCCTGCGAGGCCGCGTACATGTTCTCGATCGGCGTGAGGCCGCACACAGGCTCCTTGGGGAAGCCCCAGCCGTAGGCCACGGCGCCCGCGAGCTTGTGCTCGTTGCCGACCTTCAGGTAGACGGGGCTGCCGCTCATCCCCGCGATCACGCCCGTCTTCTCCAGGCCGGCACCGCTCATGCGGCAGATCACGATGTCCTGCTTCGGCATGGCGTTGCGCAGCACCCCGAGCACCTCCACGTCGAAGCGCTCGATCTTGGTCCCCTGGAAGACCGACAGGCCGTAGCCGGTCATTCCCCGCTTGATGTCGCTGACGTGGAGGTAGTTGCGGGGCAGGGCGCCGGCGTAGCTCAGCGCCCCCACGACCAGGATGGTGGGAAACCACGAGAAGCGGGACGTCATGCGCAAGCTCCTGAAGTGTGCCGCACCCCGGTCCGACACAAGCGCGCCCGACCCGCGGTGCACCCCAGGATGATACGGCCTGAGCACGAGGAGAGTCAAGTGCGTATCGCGCCGACGCTTTGCCATTTTCCGTTCTTGACAGCCGAGGGCATGGCCGGTAAGATTGCAGGGGTTGGTCTCCCCGCCCCGTCGCCGCCCCGTGGCATCCATCGAGAGGAATGGGGGGTGCCTTGAGCCGAACCCCCGGCCGATGGTCCGTGGCCGCCGTTCTGGGCCTTGCGCTCGCCGGAGTGCAGGGCTGCATCTCGCCCGCCGATCGGCTTTCCGCCGACCCCGTGCTCACCACCGCCCGATACGCGTGCCTCAACGAGGTGGCGCGGCGCTGCGGCGCGCGCGTGAGCGCCGACGAGCTGACCGGCGTGTTCACCGTGCAACTCGGCGAGCGCCGGGTCGCGGCCGCCCCCGGAATCGCCGCTGCCACGCTGGGAGCCCGCGTTCTGACGCTCAGCGACGAGGCCGCGGCGCGCCACGGGCGCATCTACGTGCCCCGTTGGCTGGCCGCTGAAGCGGAGGCGTACCTCCGTGGGAGAGTGGTCGAGCGACTCACGGAACGTCCCATCGTCGTGGCCCCGCCTCCGCCGCCTCCCCCAGTCAAGCCCCGAGCCGTTGGAAAGGTGTGCATAGACCCAGGCCACGGCGGCAAGGACCCCGGGGCAGTGAGCCGCCGGAGGCTTCAGGAGAAAGACGTGGTGCTCCCCACGGCGCTCCTGCTGGCCGCGGAGCTGCGGTCGCGCGGGTTCGAGACCGTGCTGACCCGGGAGAGCGATGTGTTCGTCGAGCTCGAGGACCGCCCCGTCGTGGCCACCCGCAAGGGCGCCGACCTGTTCGTCTCGGTCCACGCGAATGCCATTCGCGACGCGTCGTACCACGGGATCGAGGTGTTCTACTGGTATGGCTCGTGGTCGGCGGCGTCGGCGGCCACGCGCCGCGAGGGCGTGGAGCTGGCCCAGGCCATCAAGCGTGCGTGCGAACGCGGGGGGCTGAGCGTGCGCAACATGCGGGGAGCCGACTTCAAGGTGCTCCGCTACTCGCGCGTGCCGGCCACCCTCGTCGAGATCGGCTTTCTCACCAACCGTGCCGAGGAGCAGGCCCTGCGCACCCGCGCCTACCGCCAGCGCGTGGCCGCGGCCATCGCCGACGGCATCGCCGCCTATCGCGCCGGGGCGAAGTAGGGGCGGCCCTGCGTGGCCGCCCACCCCAGGAAGGGTTTCCCGTGCCTGACAGTGCGTCCCCCATCGGCATCTTCGACTCGGGCATCGGCGGACTGACGGTCCTGCGCGAGATCGCCCGCGCCCTGCCGGCCGAGGACCTGTTGTACTTCGGCGACACGGCCCGCGTGCCCTACGGCATCAAGTCGCCCCCCACCATCATCGCCTTCTCCGAGCAGAACTGCCGCTTCCTGCTGCGCCGGGCGCCGAAGCTCCTCGTCGTCGCCTGCAACACCGCCTCGGCCGCTGCGCTGCCGCACCTGCGGGAGACCTTCGACGTGCCGATCCTCGGTGTCGTCGAGCCCGGCGCCCGCGCCGCGGTCGCCGCCACCCGCAACCGCCGCGTCGGCATCATCGGCACCGAGGCCACCATCCGCAGCCGCGCCTACCTCGACTGCATCCGAGCCCTCGACCCCGGCATCGCCCTCATTGACCGCGCCTGCCCCCTCTTCGTGCCCCTGGTGGAGGAGGGGAGGGACTGCGACGACCCAATCGTCCGCCTCGCCGCCAAGGAGTACCTGCGGCCCCTCATCGAGTTCGGCGTGGACACGGTGGTCCTCGGCTGCACCCACTATCCCCTGCTCAAGGACGCCCTGCGTGGGGTCCTCGGGCGTGCCGTTGGCATCGTGGACTCCGCCGAGGAGACCGCTCGCGCCACGGGCGAGACCCTCGACCGCCTCGGCCTCCGACGCACCGGCGCTGCCTCAGCGGTCTACCGCTACTACGTCACCGACAACCCCCTCCGCTTCGCCTCCGTCGGCTCCCGCATCATGGGAAACATCGTCGAGCACGTCGAGCGGGTGGACCCCGCCGCTGTGGCGAGGGACGAGTGAAGAGTGGCCGTCCCAGTGGCGCCCCGGTCCGCGAAGGGGGACGGGTGTCGTGAGCCGGGAGGATCGGGAACTGACGCGAAGCCGCCAGGCGGTGGCGGACAAGCTGGCCGGGCTGAAGACGGAGGTCCGGACGCTGCTGAAGCGGTACGGCGTGGAGAAGCCGAAGGGCGTGGGGGACCGCTGGGGTGTGGGCCATCGTCGGTGGCTGGAGAGGCTGGTGGTGCCGGGCGGCGTGCTGGGGACGTATGGGGCGGTGTGCCTGGGGAGCCTGCTGGCACAGATAGATGCCCTGGAGCAGGAGCGGAAGCACCTGGACGAGCACGTGCGCGCGCTGGCGAAGACGGCGCGCCACGCGGCCGCCGTGAAGCGGATGCAGGAGGTCAAAGGCGTGGGCACGCTGACCGCCCTGACCTTCCGGCTGGAGCTCGGGAACCCGGCGCGGTTCCGTAACCGCCGCGAGGTGGGGGCCTACTGCGGGCTGGTGCCCACGCAGCCCGAGAGCGGCGAGACGACGGACCGCAAGGGCCACATCACCCACCAAGGCCCGCCGCGGATTCGGCGGGTGCTATGCCAGGCGACCCACGTCTGGGTGCGCTTCGACCCGGCGGCTCGTGCGACATATGAATGGTTGCTCTCCCGGAACCCCAAGAAGCGGAAGAAGATCGCGATCGTGGCCATGATGCGCCGCCTGGCGATCCGCCTCTGGCACCTGGCCAAAGGGGAGGGACTTCCCGAGGACCGCCCGGCGGCGAGCGCCTCCCCGGGCGTGCCCCGACAACCCTGAGGCCAAGACAGGAGAACCAGAGCAGACGGTTGCTGCTGAAAAAGGAGACGAACAAGAACGAACCCGGAGAGAAGACCGGACTCCTTGGCTGATCGGTCGTTGATCGTGAAGGGAGCGAGACCGTTCACCCCCTTGGGATGGTCCCGAGCAACGGTTTGGTCCGCTCCCGGCGTTTCGGCAACTTGAGCTCTGCGGGGGGACCCGCAGACGCATCGAATAGCAGGCGGCACGCGATCACCAAGGAAGACCGACTCTTTTTCTTGAGGCGACCCTTGACAACGTCCCACATAGCAGGCACCGCCGCCTGAAGGCGGGACTCCGAACGAGTCCATAACCTGTTGGGAGTCCCGCCTTTAGGCGGTCTTCGCCTTCAGCGCGCGGGTGACCAGTTGCCTTATCTTGACGCCATTCGTGCCTGGCACCGCATCCTAGAATTGCATTCCTTTGGTCAGGGACAAGGCTGTCGAGCAAGCCGCGTTCTCGATGATGCCGATCGCCTCACATCCTCGCGTGGCGTCAGTGCCGATCCGCTGGGATGCCCCTCTTGAGGAAATCCGCGGCCAGCGCGCGGTTGGCGTAATGGGGATCATTCCCGGCCAGGTATTCCAGGGCCTCCTTGGCCTGGCTGCCCCCCAGCGCGCCCAGGGCGTGAATGACATGAAATCGGTAGTCCAGCCGGAGCTTCCTGAGGGGCTTGAGCAGGCCGGGCACGGCCGACTGATCGCCGCAGGCCGCCAGGGCGTCGGGGATGTAGCGGCTCCCGGGCGCCGAGTCCTGAAGCCGCCGGTCCCACTTGTCCAGAAGCGCAGGGACGGTCTTGCGGTCGCCGAGCTGGGCCAGGGCCTTGCAGATGTAGATGGTCAGGTCCCCGTCGGCGGCGGGCAGGGCTTTGACGAGCGCGTCCACCGCCTCGGGATAGGCGCCCAGGGCCTCCGCGTTGCTCCACCGCTTGATGTTCCCAACAAGCTCGTCCAGCTTGGCCTTCTCCTGGACGGAGAGGTCGCGCGCCTCGGGCTTCGGCCGCTGCGGGAGGAAGCCGCCGAGGGCCGCCTCATCACCGACGCCCCGCGTGGCCGCAGTGCCGCCGGGATTCTTGAGCGGGTCAAAGGGATGCGGGCACTTTGCCTTGAAGAACGGCCCCGCCTCCGCCGCCGGCAGGGACTTGTCAACCTGCGCCGTCTTCGCGTCAATCAGGCGCATCCCGATGGAGCGCATCCGCAGCGGCCAGGACGGGGCGTTGAAGGTCGTGACCTTGCTCCGCATGGTCTTCAGGTGATCGTCGGAGACCCCCTCGACGTTGATCCGGAAGTAGAAGGGGAATCGGTCAATGGTCTTGGCGACCGTAGCGGCCTGGCCGTTGACGACGTAATTGACCTCCAGGGCCAGGGCCGTTCCGGGCGCCAGCCGGTCCGCGGAGACCCGGATGACATTTTCGCCCGGCAGCAGATTCATCAGGCAACGCTTGTTGAGCTGGCGCTTGACGGTGATCCTCAAACCGTCCAGGCCCGTCCGCGCCGTATCCTGGCCAGCCTGAAACTCCGCCTTGACCAGGAAGGCGTAGTTCGAGGTGACCGCGGGCTTCTTCTCCAGGTAGAGCTTGTTGCCGATATCGAGCCTCGCCTCCTCCTTCCCGACCGCCTGCTTGTCGAAGCAGAGGTTCCAGGTCTTGCCTTGGTCGGTGGAGAAGCTGAGCCGGCAGACATCGTCGGCCGCGCCCTTGCGGAGCCGGGCCTCGCAGACCGCCTCGACGGCCACGTAAGGCGACGGGAGCCGGTAGATGAAGGCGGCCGGCTTGCCGGCCTCGGCGGGGTGGAGCGCGGCCCTGTCCTCGGCCGCCGCCGAGCAGGCGACGTTGGCCGAGTCCTTCCAGAGCGGCCGGGCGTAGCTCTCGGGCGTCAGGTCCGCCTCCAGCACCTGGACCTCCAGCCCCGCGACCGCCTCGTGGATCGTGGTCTCGAAGAACTTGCTCTCGAAGGTAGGCGGGGTGTTCCGCAGCACGGTGTTCTCGCTGTCCCACTGGCGCACAAGCCGCTGGCCCCAGAGGAGCGAGGTCCGCAGGGTGTGGTCCGACACCGGGTCCAGGACGCGGAAGACCGTGCCCTGCATCACCGGGCAGGTCCGGACGCCGATGCGCCGGTTGGCCGCGTCCCACCACAGGAAGCCGCCCATCGGGTCGAAGCCGTGCATCCGCCAAGTGCCGTCCCCGTCGGCATACCGGAGAACCACGGTGCTGTGCCCGTGGCTGGACTCCTTGTAGCCGATGTAGCCGGCGGCGCGCCAGAGCGCCGACATCACCGAGCTGAGGCCGCCGCACTCGTGGTGGCCATAGACCGTCAGGGACTTGTGCGCTTCGCGCTGGCGCTCGGCCTTGTCAAGCGGCCCCTCGAAGGCGTGTGGGATCGAGTTGCACATCAGGACACGGAACCACTTCCACAGCGCGATGGCCTTGGCTTCGCTCTCAGCCTCCGTGTCGTTCACACCCTCGACCCGGAAGATGTCCCGGGCGATGCTCTGGAGCGTGTCGCAGTCGGGCCAGCGATGATTGACCACCTTGACATTGACCAGGGACTCGTCGGGATAGGCCGCGGTGTCGAAAACGAACTCGGCAGGGAACCCGGGGGCCTCAGCCGCTTCGGGCTTGACGAGTTCCTCCCCGCGCGCCAGCCCTGCCAGAAACGCCAGGGGCAAGGCCGCCAGGAACGTCGCCATCACCGAACAGCGCATGGGGGCATCCTCCGTTCATCGCCCGCGGGTCTGCGGTCCCAGGCACGGCATGGGGACGGCACACCGGGGACAGAACAGTATTGAGGGTGTCCCGCGAACAGCCATCCCGCCTGGCCAACTGACAATGACGTATGGCGTCCCCGAACTCTCCGTAAGGTACTGGGGTCGCGCAGAGCGGCCACCGTGGGCCGGACGGCTGGGTCAGGATCTCCGGGAGGCGAAGACGAGCTTGCCGAGGACCAGGAGCGCGCCCAGGCCGACAACGGCCCAGATGGCGATGTTGACCAGAGGGGACGTCAGGCCCGTCGGCCCCGCCTTGGCCGGCCCCTCGCCTTCGGCAGCGAGAACGGCCTGCTCGACGCCGCTTTGCTCGTAGGTCACGGGGTTGAGGCCGAGGAAGGCCGGGGCGTAGAGGTCGGCCGCCGCAGCCAACTGGTCGGCGCGCAACTCCTCCAGCGTGCCGAAGCCCTGCGGGCCGACGCTGACCCGCTGGCCCGCGTAGAGGGTCTTCTGGGAGCGGTCGCCGGTGAAGCTCTGAATCTCGACTGAATCCTCGAACACGGTCACGGTCGTCGTGCCCGATGCCGCGTCGTGGCGCACCTCGTACTTCGTGTTCCACGAGATGATGCTACAGCTCTTTGTGAAGAAGTTCCAATAGGTGTTGGCCGCCTCGGTGGCCACGCCCTCCACCGTGCCAAGCACCGCGCCCGCGAACTTCTTGGCCTTGTTCACGGCCGTTGTGCCGGCCTTACGGCCTGCGTCGAATCCCTCATCAAAGCTGTTGTCCTCCAGTTGCTCGAAGTAGCCGCGCACGGGATCCTGCTTGCCGAGGTCCCCCGAGTAGGCGGAGCCCTGGTCGATGCCGATGCCGACGGACGTGGCCTTCTCCTGGCCCGCCTTCTGCTGATTCTTGGCGGCTTCCAGGGACCCCTGTGTGCCCAGTTTCTCCGGGGATGAGCTGAACGTCGCCTTCGTGCCAGGCGCGAAGATGTTGACGTGGTTCTGGCCTCCGAAGAAATTAAAGACGTTGGGGGCCTTGGTCGTATCAACGGTCTCTGGGACGCCCGGCTTCGGGGCCGCCTTCACCTCGGGCAGGTTCTCGGCCGCGGTCTTCAGCAGGATGTCCTCGATCTGTTTGATCTTCGCGTCGTTCTCCTGGCGCCACGTGTCGAGCCAATTGCTGTCGAGCGCGGGCAGTGGCGGCGGCGTGGCCGGCGGCGGCGTGGCCGGCGGCGGCGTGACCGGGGGCGGCGTGACCGGCGGCGGGGTGGCCGGGGGCGGCGTGGTGGGCTTGGCGGCGATCGTCTTCAGGGCCTGCAACACGGCGATCGTCTTCTGGGCCTGCAAGAGGGCGACCACCTTGGCCTGGTGGTTGCCGATGATCTGCTTGGCCGTGAGGCCGGTCCGCAACAGAACCGCCTTCGAGCCGAGCGACGAATCCTCGGGGATCACCTTGATGCGGGCGTTCGTGGCCCCAACGGGACAGTCCCAACGTACCTCGACGTTGCAGAAGCCGCCTGGCCCGATGACACAGCGCGTGCCCTGATCCCCGTGGACGACCCGGTCTCCGCCGCGGATCCTGACGACGACCGCGTCGGCCGGCGCGCCGAGCACCTGGAGGCCCTGGATGGTGATGTCCTGGGTGTCGGCCCGGTTCTCGATGCTGAAGACGCTCACTTGGGGCTTGCCGGGGCTGAAGGCCAACTCCTCGGGGACAACGGCGAAGAGCTGCTTGATGGTGAGGTTGACCTGTTCCCTGGCCTCGGGCTTACCCGTGGGCGGTTGGCGGCCGGCCACTTTGAAAGGCAGGTAGTACGACCCATCGGCCTTCGTCGTCGCCGCGGCCTTCCCGCCGGGCAGGGACACAGCCACGCCGCCGACCGGCTTGCCCTTGGAGTCGTGCACCACGCCGTAGACGTGCACGGTGAACTCGGCGCTCGGCAGCGCGTCGGCCGTCGTGCCCGCGGGGAGGTAGGCCATACGCTGGCCCTTGAGGGGCTGCGTGACCGTCTCGCAGCCTGGCTTGCTCGCCGTCAGGAGCGTGTCCCACGTGGCGACCACCACTTGCTCAGCGGGGAGGGCCTGCGTGCCCGTCGCGCCGGAGGCGGTGACAGGCTTTGTCTGGCCGCCGCCCGTCTGCGTGCCGGGGGCGCTCTTCTGGGCCTGCATCCAGGCACCCAGTTCCGCGCCATTTTGGTCGTACAGCTTCTCCATGTATTTGCCGTGGGCGTTCAGCGCGTTCTGGTACCTCGCGGCAGCACCGGGCTCGTCTTCACTGAAACTCCTTTGGGCCAATGCTGCTTTCGCTTCGGCACAGGTGAGTTTGTACTGGTGCAACAGACTCGGGGGCACCTTTCCGCTGCTTGTCTCCTGGGACATGAGCTGCTTCTGGAGTTCGCTCAGCTTGTTGAACGCAGGTATCCCCCACGAACCGCCCGTTGCGGGCTGAGCCGCCGCAAAATGGGCCGCGCCGGCAAACACAGAGACCGCGCAACAAAGCACCACACGAAGAAGGCGCATCCGATTCATGCCGCTGCTCCATCTGAGGTGTCAATTCCACCTGGGCGGCCCCATTGGTCAGCCCATTCGCGGACGATTCTACACGCTCCTCACCCCGCGCACAAGCATGGTCCTGGTGAGGTCGCCGAACTCGACCGCCGCGTGATGTGGACCGACGACTACAGCAACCTCTTCCAAGTCCTCAAGTGAGGCCCCTCGGCTTCGACCGATCATCCGCGGCCTTCGTGGACGAGTCCCAGAGAATGCGAACAAAGGATGCCAACCGCGACACACGGGGGTTGACATCCTTTGGGGCCTCACATGCCCCTCATCTCCCGCCGACGGGGGGCGCGACTACGGAGGGGGGGAGGGGGCGCACCTGGGAGAGCGAGGCCAGTCCAGTGTCCTTGGAGCCGCAAGTGTCTGAACGGCAAGACCTTATCGCTCGCAGCAACCCGCCACCTTCGCCCCACCCGCCCAGGCGCTCACCTGCGCGCCACAGGGGTTGAGCCCCTGGGGGGGGGCTCGACAAGTCGCGGCCGGGGGCCGTCCGTCTCCCGCCTGCTCAAGATGCTCACGCACGCGCATAGGGAGGTGGCCATCTTGACTTGGCGGCCTCGGCCGAGGAATGAACGAAGGGTGTCACATCTTCGGTCTTCAATCACACTGTCCCCGCCCCATCCCGTGCAGTGCCGCTCTGAGCTGCACAATTCAAAGCCAAAGGGCGTGTTGCCCAAGTCAGGCGCGCGAGCACGAACCGTTCGGAGTGCGGGCTTTAGCCCGTAGTTCGCCGCACCGGAGGCGCAAGATACGGCCTGAAGGCCGCACTCCAAACTGGGTTCTCGATTTGGGCAACACGCCCTAACACTACAACGCTACTTTCCCCTGCGCCGAAGGATGCAACTCCTTATTGGCACAGGAGATAAGCTGAAAGAAGGTGTCATTCTGAGCGGAGCCGGCCTCCCGGCGGGCGGAGCGAAGAATCTCTCTGCGCTTTGAACC